>CAZAPJ010000070.1:0-23688 GCA_964487025.1 uncultured Hydrogenophaga sp. | reverse complement strand
TGTGCACCACGGTGGCGAAGCCGGCCAGCGCGGCGCACAGCATCATGCCCTCGGCCCCCAGGTTGACGATGCCGGCCTTCTCGTTGATCAGCAGGCCCAGCGAGGCGATCGCCAGCACGGTGCCCGCGTTGAGCGAGGCGGCCAGCAGCAAGGCGTAGGATTCCATCACAGGCCCTCCTTGGCGCCCGCGGCCGCGGCACCGGGAGGCGCCTGCCGCGTGCTGGAAAAAGCGGTGAACCTCACGCGGTACGCAATGAGGGTGTCGCAGGCCAGCAGCGCGAACAGCAGCAGCCCCTGGAACACGCCGGTGATCGACTTGGGCAGGCCCATGCGCGACTGCGCGAGCTCGCCGCCGATGTAGAACATGCTCATCAGGATGGCCGAGAACACGATGCCCACCGGGTGCAGCCGCCCGACGAAGGCGACGATGATGGCCGCGAAGCCGTAGCCGGCCGGCACGTAGGGCGTGAGCTGGCCGATCGGGCCCGCCACCTCCAGCGCGCCGGCCAGGCCGGCGGCCGCGCCCGAGCCCAGCAGCGCGATCCACAGCGCCTTGCGCGAGGAGAAGCCCGCGTAGCGCGCCGCCGCGGGCGCCAGGCCACCGACGATCTGGGCGTAGCCGGCATACGTGCGGAACAGGAAGACCCAGACCCCGGCCACCCCGGCCAGCGCGAACAGCAGCCCGATGTTGACCCGCGAGCCGGCCATCAGGCGCGGCATCTGCGCCGCCGCCTCGAAGGTCTTGCTCTGCGGAAAGTTGTAGCCCTGCGGGTCCTTCCAGGGCCCGTACACCAGGAAGTTGAGCAACTGCACCGCCACGTAGACCAGCATCAGGCTGACCAGGATCTCGTTGGCGTTGAAGCGGTCGCGCAGCAGCGCGGTGATGCCGGCCCACAGCATGCCGCCGAGCACGCCGGCCGCGATCACCGCCGCCGCGATCCACGGGCCGGTGGTCTTGTCCGCGGTGAGCGCCACGCCGGCCGCGAAGATCGCGCCCATGACGTACTGACCCTCGGCGCCGATGTTCCACACGTTGGAGCGGAAACACACCGCCAGCCCGAGCGCGATGATCAGCAGCGGCGTGGCCTTGACCAGCAGTTCCGAGATCGCGTAGGGGCTCCTGATCGGCTCCCAGAAGAACACCTGCAGGCCGCGCACCGGGTCCTTGCCGAGCGCGGCGAACAGGGCCACGCCGATCACCACCGTGATCAGCAGCGCGAGGATGGGCGAGGCATAGCCCCAGCCCGCCGACGGCTGGGGACGGACTTCAAGCCGCAGCATGGGCAGGCTCCTTCTTCGCTTGGTCATCGCGCTTCGCCGCCGCGTCGTCCCACAGGCCCGACATCCACTCGCCGATGCGCTCGATGCTCGCCTCGGCCCGGTCCAGGCTGGGCGAGAGGCGCCCCTTGGCGATCACGTGCAGGCGGTCGCAGATCTCGAACAGCTCGTCCAGCTCCTCGCTGACCACCAGCACCGCGCAGCCGGCGTCGCGCAGCGCCAGCAGCTCGCCGCGGATCTGCGCCGCGGCGCCCACGTCCACCCCCCAGGTGGGCTGGCTCACGATCAGCAGCCGGGGCCGGGCCTCGATCTCGCGGCCGACGATGAACTTCTGCAGGTTGCCGCCCGAGAGCGACTTGGCCGCGGCGTCCGGCCCGTTGGCCTTGACGCCGTAGCGCGCGATCACGCCGGCCGCCTGCTGCTTCAGCGCCTTGGTCTGGATCCACCCGCCCGCGCCCAGCGCGTCGCGGCGCGAGAGCAGGAGGTTGTGCGCCAGCGACAGCGTGGGCACCGCGCCGCGGCCCAGGCGCTCCTCGGGCACGAAGTGCTGGCCCAGCGCGCGCCGCCGCCCCGGCCCAAGGCGCGCGACGTCCTGCCCGCCGAGGCGGATGCTGCCGGCCGGCGCGCGGCGGTCCTCGCCGGAGAGCGCGTACAACAGTTCGCTCTGGCCGTTGCCGGACACGCCGGCGATCCCCACCACCTCGCCTGCGCGCACGGTGAGCGCGATGCCGTCCAGCGCGGTGCCGAAGGGGTCGTCGCTCGCCAGCGTGAGGCCGCCCACCTCCAGCACCGGTGCACCGGCGTGGGGCGGCCGCACGTCCAGCGCGGGCGGTTCGGCGCCGATCATCAGGCGCGAGAGCGAGGCGTTGCTCTCCTGGCGCGGATCGCATACGCCGGTGACGCGCCCGCCGCGCAGCACGGTGCAGGCGCTGCACAGCTCGCGGATCTCGTGCAGCTTGTGGCTGATGTAGAGGATGCTGCAGCCCTCCGAGGCCAGTTGCCTGAGCACCACGAACAGCTTCTCGACCGCCTGCGGCGTGAGCACCGAGGTCGGCTCGTCCAGGATCAGCAGTTGCGGGTTCGTCAGCAGCGCGCGGATGATCTCGACCCGCTGCATCTCGCCCACCGAGAGCGTGTGCACCGGGCGCGAAGGATCGATGTCCAGCCCGTACTCGGCCGCCTTGGCGGCGATGCGCGCGCTCACCGCCGGCAGCTTGAGCGACTTGTCCAGCCCCAGCCACACGTTCTCGGCCACCGTGAGGGTGTCGAACAGGCTGAAGTGCTGGAACACCATGCTGATGCCCAGCGCGCGCGCCTCCTGCGGGTTGCGGATGTGCACCGGACGGCCGTTGAACGCCACCGAGCCCTCGTCGGGCTTGACCGAGCCATAGATGATCTTCATCAGCGTGGACTTGCCGGCGCCGTTCTCGCCCAGCACCGCGTGCACCTCGCCGGGCGCCACGGTGAGCGAGACGCCCTGGTTGGCCACCACACCCGGATAGCGCTTGGTGATGCCGCTCAACTGGAGTCGGGGGGGAGGTGTCATGGCGCTCCTTCTGGTGGGTGGGTGTTCGTGTGGTTTCGTGGTGGGGCCTGCGCAGGCGTTCAGGCCGGCGCGTCGGCCTCGGGCCGCCGGAGCGAAGCGGCCACGCCCTTGATCTGCTCGCGCAGCCAGCGCGCCGCGCTGGAGCCATGGGTGCGCTCGTGCCAGAGCTGGTAGTACACCATGCGCGGGAACGCCACCGGCGCGGGCAGGATGCGCACCGGCAGGCTGGCGGCGAAGCGCTCGCAGTACTGGCGCCCGGTGGTCAGCACCAGCAGGCTGCCGGCCACCATGGCCGGGATCAGCCCGAAATGCGGGCAGCGCGCGGTCACGTTGCGCGCCAGGCCCAGGCTGCTCAGGTGGTCGTCGACGAAGCCGCGCCCACCGGGATGCGTGGGCATGGGCGCGACGTGCTCGGACTCCAGCCAGGCCTCGGTGCTCCAGCCGCGCCGCACCGCCGGGTGCTGTTCGGACACCAGGCACACCACCTCGTCGCCGAACAGGCGCCCCAGGTACAGGTCCTGCGGCGGCTGCGTCCAGTTGCCGATCACCACGTCCACCTCGCCCAGCGCCAGTTGGCCGCGGTAGTCCGCATCGCGCGACAGCGGGTGGATGTCGATCGGGCAATGCGGCGCCAGGCTCTTGACCCGGGTGACCAGTTGCGGCAGGAACAGCGGGTCCAGGTAGTCGCTGGCCGCCAGGCTGAAGCGGTGGCGCGCGGTGGCCGGGTCGAAGCTGCGCGCATCGGAGAACAGCACCTCGGCGCTGCGCAGGATATCCGCCGCCGGCTCGACCATGCGCAGCCCGGCCACCGTGGGCACCATGCCCGAACCCGAGCGCACCAGAAGGGGGTCGCCCGCGAGCTCGCGCAAGCGCCTGAGCGCCGCGCTGACCGCCGGCTGGTTCATGCCCAGGCGCAGCGCCGCGCGCGAGACGCTGCGCTCGGTGAGGACGGTGTGCAGCACGCGGATCAGGTGCAGGTCGATCTTGTCGAACATCGGCCCGTATTTCATACCCGGGTCATCGGTCTCTGGATAGGGTTTGGGGCATTCCGAACATATGGCAGAGCATATGCCGTGCCAGGGGCGCGGCGCTATGCTGGCACACATGACGCAACGCACATCCGCACAAACCCTGACGTTCCTGCGCCGTGGGCAGCCCGTGACGCTGGGCAATGTAGCACCCGACCGCACCCTGCTGGAGGTGCTGCGCAAGGACCTGCACTGCACCGGCACCAAGGAAGGCTGCGGCGAGGGCGACTGCGGTGCCTGCACCGTGGTGCTGGGCGAGGCGGTGGACGGCCGGCTGCAATACAAGGCCATCAACAGCTGCATCCGGCTCGCGCACTCGGTGCGGGGCCTGGCGGTCTGGACGGTGGAAGACATCGGCGGCGAACAGCACCTGCACCCTGCGCAGGAAGCCATGGTGCAGTGCCACGGCAGCCAGTGCGGCTTCTGCACGCCGGGTTTCGTGATGAGCCTGTTCGGCATCTATCAAAACAGCGGCGGCGGCCAGAACATCGACCGCGAGCGCGCGCAGGCCGACCTCTCGGGCAACCTGTGCCGCTGCACCGGTTACCGCCCGATCCTGGACGCCGCACAGCGCATGGGCAGCCTGCCGCTGCCCGAAGGCTGCGGCGTGGACGAGGCGGCCACCGTGGCCGCGCTGGAGGCCCTGCCCGACGCCGACGACGGCGATGCCCCCTACCTGCGCCCCACCACCCTGGCCGGCCTGCTGCAGGCGCGCGCCGCCCACCCCCAGGCACAGGTGGTGGCCGGCTGCACCGACGTGGGCCTGTGGGTCACCAAGCTGCACAGGCGGTTCGGCCAGGTGCTCGACGTGACCGCCGCGCGCGAGCTGCGCCGCGTGGAGACCTACCCGCACCACCTCGCGATCGGGGCCGCGGCGACGCTGACCGAGGCCTACGCCGCCCTGGTGCGCGAGCGGGCGCCGCTCGAGACCTTTGCCCAGCGCTTCGCCGGCCTGCCGGTGCGCAACTCCGGCACCCTGGGCGGCAACGTGGCCAACGGCTCGCCGATCGGCGACTCGATGCCGCTGCTGATCGCCCTGGGCGCCAGCGTGGTGCTGATGCGCTGGGACACCGGGCGCCAGGCCATCGCCCACCGCGAGATCCGGCTGGAAGACCTCTACACCGGCTACCGGCAGAACGTGATGAAGCCCGACGAACTGCTCTGCTGGATCAAGGTGCCTCGCCCGCCCGCGGCCGCCGAGCCGGCCGAGTTCCTGCGCGTCTACAAGATCAGCAAGCGCTTCGACGACGACATCTCCGCGGTCTGCCTGGCCATCCGCCTGGTGCTGGCCGAGGGCCGGGTGCAAGCGATCTCCATCGGCGCCGGCGGCGTGGCCGCCACGCCGGTGCGGGCGCGTCAGACCGAGGCCGCCCTGCTCGGCCAGCCGTGGACCGCCGAGACCGCGCAAGCCGCCGCCGAGGCGCTGCGCGCCGAGTTCCAGCCGATCTCCGACATGCGCGCCAGCGCCGCCTACCGCCAGGCCGTGCTGGGCAACCTGATGCGGCGCTTCTGGCTCGAGAGCCAGGGCCACGCCCACATCAACCTCGAAAGCGCCGGCATCGCGTCGCAACTGGAGGCACTAAGATGAACGCCCCCCGAAGCGCCTGCGGCGCCTCCCCCCACTGGGGGGCGCACCCTGCGGCCCGGCAAAGCCGGTTCCGCGGGTGCCCTGGGTTGGGTGGTGGCGTTCATACGCTGTGGGTAGCGCGTGGCGCCATGGAGAATTGACATGAACGCACCCGAAACGCTCTCCTCCCTTTCCATGCCGGCGGCCGACAGCGCGACCGGCGTCTCGCGCGCCCATGAAAGCGCGCGCGCCCAGGTGGCCGGCAACGCCACCTACATCGACGACATCCCCGAGGTGCGCGGCACGCTGCACGCCGCGCCGGTGTGCTCGCCAGTGGCGCACGGCCGGCTGCGCGGCATCGACGCCTCGGCCGCGCTGGCGGTGCCGGGCGTGCGCGGCGTGGTCGGCGCCGACGATGTGCCCGGCCACCCGATCCTGGCCACCCCGGCGCACGACGAGCCCATCTTCGCGCGCGATACCGTGCAGTTCCTCGGCCAGGTCGCCGCGCTCGTGCTGGCCGACGACGTGATGACCGCGCGCCGCGCCGCGCGGCTGGTCAAGCTGGACATCGAACCCCTGCCCCCCGTGCTCCACCCGCGCGAAGCGCATGCGCGGCAAAGCTACGTGCTGCCGCCGGTGCACGTGCAGCGCGGCGACGCGGCGGCCGCGCTCGCGCGGGCGCCGCACGTGATCGAAGGCGACTTCGAGGTCGGCGGACAGGAGCACTTCTACCTGGAAGGCCAGATCGCCTACGTGCTGCCGCTGGAGCAGAACCAGTGGTGGGTGTACTCCAGCACCCAGCACCCCGGTGAAGTGCAGCACTGGGTGGCGCACGCGCTCGGGCTGGCCAGCCACGCGGTCACGGTGGAGTGCCGGCGCATGGGCGGCGGCTTCGGCGGCAAGGAAACGCAGGCCGGCCAACTGGCGGTGTGGTCCGCCATCGCGGCGCGCCGGTTCGGGCGCCCGGTTAAGCTGCGGCTGGACCGCGACGACGACTTCATGATCACCGGCAAGCGCCACCCCTTCGCCTACCACTACCGGGCCGGCTTCGACGACAGCGGCCTGCTCTGCGGGCTGGAGCTGGAGATGTTCGTCAACTGCGGCTTCTCCGCCGACCTTTCGGGCCCGGTGGCCGACCGCGCCATCTTCCACGCCGACAACGCCTACTTCCTGGAAGACGTGGCGATCCACTCCTACCGCTGCAAGACCCACACCCAGAGCCACACCGCGTTCCGCGGCTTCGGCGGCCCGCAGGGCGTGATCGCGATCGAACGCATCCTGGGCGACGTCGCGCACGCGCTGGGCCTGGACCCGCTGGACGTGCGGCGGCGCAACCTGTACGGCATCGAGCGCCGCAACGTGACGCACTACCAGATGCAGGTCGAGGACAACATCCTCGACCCCCTGATCAGCACCCTGGCGCAGACCAGCCGCTACCGCGAACGCCGCGCGCAGATCGCCGCCTGGAACGCGCAAAGCCCGGTCATCAAGCGCGGCCTTGCGCTCACGCCGGTCAAGTTCGGCATCAGCTTCACCGCCACCCTGTTCAACCAGGCGGGCGCGCTGGTGCACGTGTACACCGACGGCAGCGTGCAGGTGAACCACGGCGGCACCGAAATGGGGCAGGGCCTGAACACCAAGGTCGCCGCCATCGTGGCCGACGAGCTGGGCGTGCCGTTCGAGCGCGTGCTCTCCACCGCGTCCGACACCAGCAAGGTGCCCAACGCCAGCGCCACCGCCGCCAGCAGCGGCACCGACCTGAACGGCCGCGCCGCGCAGTTCGCCGCGCGCCATGTGCGCGACAACCTCGCCGCCTTCGTTGCCGGCCTGGACGGCTGCGGCGCGGGCGCGGTGCGCTTCGTCAACGGCGAGGTCATCACGCCCAAGAGCGCGCGCCGTTTCGAGGACGTGGTGCACGCCGCCTACGCCAACCGCATCCAGCTCTGGAGCGACGGCTTCTACCGCACGCCCAAGATCCACTACGACAAGGTGACGATGAAGGGCCGGCCCTTCTACTACTTCGCCTACGGCGCGGCCGTCAGCGAGGTGGCCATCGACACCCTCACCGGCGAGAGCCGCGTGCTGGCCGTGGACATCCTGCACGACGTGGGCCACAGCATCAACCCGGCCATCGACATCGGCCAGATCGAGGGCGGCTTCATCCAGGGCATGGGCTGGCTCACCACCGAGCAGCTCGTGTGGAACGACAAGGGCTACCTGCAGACCCACGCCCCCAGCACCTACAAGATCCCCGCCACCGGCGACGTGCCCGAGCACTTCAAGGTCGACCTCTGGCCCGAAGCGAACCGCGAAGACAACGTGCACGGCAGCAAGGCCGTCGGCGAACCGCCCTTCATGCTCGCGATCAGCGTGTTCGAGGCACTGCGCGACGCGGTGGCGCAGGCGGGTGGCAAGCCAGGGAAGATGAATGCGCCAGCGACGGCGGAGGAAGTGCTGAAAGCGGTGGGCGGGTAGCACAAAGCCAAACCCAGAGACAGCGCGGGACGGCTCCGCCGGCCCAAGCTGTCGTCCCCCCTCCAAGCGCCGCGCAGCGGCGCGCCAGAGAGGGGGGGAAGCCGCAAAGCGGCGCAGGGGGGAGTTACCTTCTCCCCTGCCAGCTCCCCCCACCAGCCACCGTGCCGCTCATGCGGCGGCCATCCACCTCCCCGGTGTAGCGCTGCCCGCCCGCGGTGAAGGCGATGCGCGTGCCGTCCATGCGGGCGTCGCTGATGGGCGTGGCCTGGCCGCTGCGCTGGCGCAGCGTGCCTTCGAGCTTCTGGAAGGTCTGGGTGAGCACCAGTTCCTGGCCGCCGCCCAGGCTCCAGGTGCCGGCCACCTTGGCGGGCACGGTCCACCGGTAGGCTTCGCAATAAGTCCGGCAGCCTTCCTCGTTCGTCGCCCGCCGGGTTTCGTCGGGCTCCCAGTCCCCCATGTCGAACGAGTTGGAGACGATGCGCGTGCCGGGCTTCATGTCCAGCAGCGTGGGCCGCAGGCGCATGTTCAGTTCGGGCAGCAGGAACAGCGTGATCACCGTGGCCTTGGAGAAGTCGGACTCGAAGATGTCGGCCTTCTCGAAGGTGGCGCGGGCAGAGACGCCTTCGGCGGCGGCGGTGCGCTGGGAGAGCGCCACCATGTCGGGGTTGTATTCGATGCCGTGCGCGGTGGCGCCGCGCTTGGCGGCGGTGATGACGAGCCGGCCGTCGCCCGAGCCAAGGTCGATCAGGTGGTCCCGCGGGGTGAGCTTGGCCATGTCGAGCATGCGGTCCACCAGCACCTGGGGTGTTGGGATCCACATCACGTCCTTGCCGGCCTGCCCCTGGGAGGGCTTGTACTCGGGCGCCGAGGCGGCCGGAGCCGTGGCGGCGGCGGGTGGCGAGGAGGTCTGCGCACAGCCCGACAAAGACACCATCGCGGCGGCGGCCGTGGCGACAACGGCGCCGAAGGTTTTGCGAAGGGGGAGGGTCGTCTTCATCATCGTGATCTCCTGGTGGTGAAGGGTTGCGAGGAAAATCGATCGGGTCTGCCTGTTCAGGCCGCGTCCTGCGGGGCGGCGGCTTCTTCCTGCGGTTCGCGCTGCTTGAACAGCAGGATGGGCGCGCCGGCGAGCAGCACGCCCAGGCCGACGAGCGCGGCCGCGCCGGTGTGCACGAGGCTGGCGTACAGCATGTACGCGCAGGTGAGGCAGAACAGGATGGGGGTGAGGGGGTAGAGCGGCACCTTGAACGGCAGCATCCGCTGCGGCTCGCGGCGGCGCAGCACGAACAGGGACAGGCCGACCATCAGCAGGAACATCCAGAACACCGGGGCGGTGTAATCGACCATGGCCTTGAAGCCATCGCGCGCGAGCGAGCCCATGCCGATCAGCGCCAGCGCGATGGCGCCCTGCACGATCTGGCCGTTGGCGGGCGTCTTGCCGCGCCCGTCCCACACGCCCATCCAGCGCATCACGGTCAGGTCGCGCGCCATGGCGTAGAACACGCGCGCGCCGGTGAAGATGGTGGCGTTGAGCGTGGAGATGGCGGCCACCACGATCGCCAGCGTCACCAGCCGTTCGCCCGAGGGCCCGGCCGCCACGCGCATCATGTCGGCCGCCACGGCGTCGGACGCGCGCAGGCCGTCCAGGCCGAGGATGGACAGCAGCGCCATGTTGGCCAGCACGTACAGCGCCACCAGCAGCGCGGTGCCCAGGGTGAGCACCTTGGCGATGTTGCGCGGCGCGTCCCTGAGCTCGCCGGTGAGGTAGGCGGCGTCGTTCCAGCCGCCATACGTGAGCAGCACGAAGATCATGGCCATGCCCAGCGCCGCGGCGGGCGGCGAGACCACGGGCTCGGCCACCGCCGCGGGCGCGGCCGGGCCGAGGAAACCGAAGGCGATGATGGCGAGCATGGCGCCGAGCTGGATGAAGGTCACCACGATCTGGAGGTTCTTGCCCTCGGCGGTGCCGATCACGTTGACCGCCGTCAGCACCACCACCGACAACGCGGCGTAGATCGCGGGGCCGTGCGGGCCGATCGGCACCGCCTGGGCCATGTAATCGCCCAGCAGGAAGGCCACCAGCGCGATCGAGCCGGTCTGGATGACGGCGCAGCGCGCCCAGCCGAACATCATGGCCACCGACCGGCCGTACGCGCGCGAGAGGAAGTGGTATTCCCCGCCGGCGTGCGGGTGGGCGGCGGCGAGCTCGGCGTAGCACAGCGCGCCGATCAGCGTGATCAGGCCGCCGAGCACCCAGACCAGGATGAACATGCCTTCCGAGCTCACGCCGCCGGCCACGATGGAGGGGGTGCGGAAGATCCCGATGCCGACCACCAGGCCGACCATGATCGCCACCGCGTCGAAGACCGACAGTTGCGCCTGCGGCTCAGACCGTTCCACGGCGGCCATCCCGTCTCCTTTTCGTTGTTGCGATCGTGCGTGCATGCGTCACCCGCGAAGTCTCCTGTCAGCCAGCATTGTCATGGTTCTTTCCGCGCGGCCCGCAGAAACGGCATGGGCAATGGAACGCCCAGGCCGCGCTTAGTTCCCACTTCGCTCCCGCCCAGGGGTCCGATCCGCCGCGCGCGGCCCGCCGGCCGGGCCGTTCGTTATGCTTCGGGATCTTCTCCTCGCGACCCTGGCGCCCTGTGGGGCCCGCCCTGGGGTCACCCCAAGCGGGGAAGTATGGCGAGCCACGCCGACCGACAACCGAATATTCTGTGCTGAAAAAAGCCACCTGGGCATGAACGCTTCCACCCCCGCCACCGCCTCCACCCTGTCCGTCGCCGTCATGGGCGCCGGCGCCGTCGGCTGCTTCTACGGCGGCATGCTGGCCCGCGCCGGCCACCGGGTCACGCTGATCGGGCGGCCCTCGCACGTGCAGGCGGTGCAGGCCCATGGCCTGCGCATGGACACGCAGATGTTCGACGAACACGTGTCCATGGCCGCGAGCACCGAGGCCGCCGCCGTGGCCGGCGCCGACGTGGTGCTGCTGTGCGTGAAGTCGACCGACACCGAGGCGGCCGGCGAACAGATGCGCCCCTTCCTCGCGCCCGGCGCGCTGGTGCTGTGCCTGCAGAACGGCGTGGACAACGCCGAGCGGCTGCGCACCACACTGCCCGGCCACGGGGTGGCTGCCGCGGTGGTCTACGTGGCCACCGAGATGGCCGGCCCCGGCCACCTGCGCCACCACGGCCGCGGCGAGCTGGTCATCGAGCCCGCGCCGCGCGCCGAGGCCGTGGCCCGGGCGCTGACCGCCGCCGGCGTGCCGACCGAGCTCTCGGCCAACGTGCGCGGCGCGCTGTGGGTCAAGCTGATCCTCAACTGCGCCTACAACGCGCTATCGGCCATGGGCCGCATCCCTTACGGCGAACTGGTGCAGCGCCCCGGCGTGCCGGCGGTGATGCGCGACGTGGTCGCCGAATGCCTGGCCGTGGCCCGGGCCGAAGGCGTGGACGTGCCGGGCGACGTGGATGCCGCGGTGCGCCGCATCGCCGAGACCATGCCCGGGCAGTGCTCGTCCACCGCCCAGGACCTGATGCGCGGCAAGCCGAGCGAGATCGACTTCCTCAACGGCCACGTGGTGCGCCGGGGCGAGGCCCTGGGCGTGCCCGTCTCCGCCAACCGCGCGCTGTGGACGGTGGTGCGGCTGGCCGAGGCGCCAAACAGGCAGGGCTGAACAAAGCTGAAGTCGCCCGCGCCGGGAACCGCCGGAGCCGCGCCAGGCCCCCACCCCCTCATCGGGACATGGCCATCCGCAGCCCCAGCCCAATGAAGACCGCGCCGCTCAGGCGGTCCAGCCACAGGCCGGCCCGCGGGCGGCGCTGCAGCCATTGGCCGACCGTGCCCGCGAACAGGCCCAGCGCCCCGAACAGCACCGCGGCCTGCAGCGTGAACACCAGGCCCAGCACCGCCATCTGGCCCTGCACGCCGCCCTGTCCCGGCACCACGAACTGCGGCAGGAACGACAGGAAGAACAGCCCCACCTTGGGATTGACGGCATTCGCCAGCACGCCCCGGACAAAATGGCCGGCCACCGAGTCCGCCGCCGCGGCCCGCGCCGGGCTGGCCCGATCCACCCCGGCCACGCGCGCGCCGCCCCGGCTGCGCAGCGCCCCGATGCCCAGCCACACCAGGTACAGGCCGCCCACCACCTTGAGCAGCGTGAACGCCAGCGGCGAGGCTGCCAGCGCCGCGCTCACGCCCAGCACCGCCAGCGCGGTGTGGCTCAGGCAGCCCGCGGCGCAGCCCAGACCGAACGCCACGCCGTGGCGCCGCCCGCGCGACGCGCCCACGCCCAGCACCATGAGGTTGTCCGGACCCGGCGCGACGGTGAGCAGGACCGAGGCCAGGAGAAAGGGCAGGAGCTGGTGCAGGGTGACGAGCATGGCGCCGCGATTGTCTTCGATCCGCCGCGCACCGGAACCAGACCGTTATGCTCGGGGTTTTCTCCGCTTCCGCACCATGGCGAAGATCGTCCTGTACTGCCAGCCCGGCGCCCGCCAGACGCAACTGGCCGGCCGGCACGACGGCATGCCCAAGATCCAGCTCAAGGCGCCGCCCGTGGACGGCGCGGCCAACCAGGCGCTGGTGGCGTTCCTGGCCGACCTGTGCGGCGTGCCGAAGTCGCGCGTGACCATCGAGCAAGGCGCGTCGAGCCGCGTCAAGCGGGTGAACGTCGACGGACTGGACACCGCCCGGCTGGCCTGGTTGCTGGACCTGGACCGCACGCCCTGAACCGGAGCGGCCACCGATACCACAGCATCACCACATCGCATGAAAAACGTCCTGCCCGAATGGGCCCACCCCTGGATCGACGTGATCACCATCGGCCTGCAAACGGCGCTGATCATCCTCGTCGCCCTGCTGCTGCGCTCGCTGCTGCACCGCCTCATCAACCGGCTGGGCGAGGACAAGCGCCTGCCGCTCGAATTCATGGTGGGCAGCCGGCGCGTGGTCACCTTCGTGCTGTTCGGCGCCGCCCTGCTCCTGGTGCTCGACCGGCTGGGCGTGTCCGGCACGGTCATCTGGACCGCCTTCACCGGCTTCGCGGCCGTGGCGGCGGTGGCCTTCTTCGCCGCCTGGAGCGTGCTATCGAACATCTTCTGCGCGCTGCTGATCTTCACCTCCCGACCGTTCGGCCTGCGCGACCAGATCGAGCTGCTCGAGAATGGCGACAAGCCCGGCCTGGGCGGCGAGGTGATGGACATCAACCTGATCTACACCACGCTGCGCGAGCAGGCCACGGCCGACGCCGAGCCGACCTACCTGCGGGTTCCCAACAGCCTGTTCTTCCAGCGCACCGTGCGGCTGCGCACGACCCACCAGGCCGTGGTGCGCTCGTTGCTCGACTGACCAAGGGCCACGATGACGAGGCCGCCCAGGGCCGACGGCAACGACGGCTTGCCCCCGCTGCAACCGACGCCGCCCGGCCTGTACCGCCACTACAAAGGCGGCTGGTACGAGGTGCTGGACACGGCACGCTGCAGCGAGACCCTGCAGGGCATGACGCTGTACCGCGCGCTGTATGACGGAAAGGGCCTGTGGGTGCGGCCGGCGGCGATGTTCGCCGAAGTGGACGTGTTCGAGGGGCGCGAACAGCCACGCTTCGCACGGCACGATCCCGCCACCCTGCCGCTGACCGACCTGCCCACGGCGCGGGCCCTCGTGGCCCACCTGCGCGGCCAGGCACGGCGGCGGGGCGTCGACCTGGACGCCGCGCTGCGCCCGCCGCCGCCCGAGCCCGTGACCTGCTGCGGACGCGGCTGCCAAGGCTGCGTGTGGGAGGGCTTCTACGCCGCGCTGCACCATTGGCGCGAGGATGCGCTGGCGGCCATGGCCGGCTGACCGCCGCCGCACAAGGCGGAAAATCGTTGCCCGCCATTCCGACCAACGGAACCTGGGTGTTGAGATTCCTCGGCCGCTGAATATCCTCGGGGCGGTAAGGAGCCACCATGCCAACCATGCCAACCGCGGATTGCTCTTGGGCGCTGCCGAACAGCGTCCGCATGACCCCCAACGGGCCTGCCATCGCGGCGGGCATCTGCACGCAGTGCGCCACCAGGGCCTTCCCGAAGCCGAAGGTCTGCCACCGGTGCCTGTGCACCGACATCGCCGACGTCGACATCGAAGGCCCTGGAACGCTCTACTCGTACGCCGTCGTCCATGCCGTGCGGGCGGGATGGCCTTCCCCCTACGCGATCGCCTACGTGGACTTTCCAGGCGATGTCCGGGTCTGCGGGCCGCTCGACATCAGCGCCGGCCGGCCGAAACTCGACACGCGCGTCGACATCTCGGTCGCCGAGCTGCGACGGGATGGCGAGGGCGTGTCATGGCATTCGCACCGCTTCGTGCCGGCGGCCACCCAGGAGGCCGGAGCATGAGCCAGGTCGCCGTCATCGGTGCCGCCATGTCCCGCTTCGGCAGGCACCCCGAAACGACCGTCCAGGATCTCGGGTGGCCGATCGTGCTCGAGGCGCTGAAGGACGCGGGCATCGAGCGCGCCGACGTGAACGCGATTTACACCGGATCCGCCTTCTCCGGGCGCCTGGTCGGCCAGCGCATCGCCCGCCCGATCGGCCTGGGCGGCATTCCGGTCGTCAACTGCGAGAACGCCTGCTCGAGCAGCGCCTCCGCATTCCGGGAGGCGTGCGCCGCGATTCGTCTCGGCGAGATCGACGTCGCGGTCGTGATCGGCATCGACAAGCTCACCGCCCTGGGCGGCGGGGTCCTGCCGGGCCAGGCGGAGGATTGGGAGGTGGCGCTCGGCCTGTCGATGCCGGCGCTCTATGCCATGCGTGCGCGCCGCTACATGCACGAGCACCAGGTCACGGACGCCCAACTGGCGGAGGTGGCCGTCAAGGCGCACCGGCACGGCGCGCACAACCCCTTTGCGCAGTTCCAGAACCTGGTGACGGTGGAGCAGGTCATGCAGGCCCGCCCCGTCGCCGAGCCGTTCACGCTCCTGCATTGCTGCCCCACGGGCGACGGTGTGGCGGTGGTGATCATCTGTTCCGCACGCTTCGCGCGCGGCAGAGCCCAAAAGCCGGTCTGGGTGGCCGCCACGGAACTGACCTCCGGTGTCTACAAAACCGGCTTCCGCGACATGACGGTGCCGGAGATCACGGTGCGCGGGGCCCAGGCAGCCTACGAGCTGGCCGGCATGGGGCCGAAGGACATCCATGTGGCAGAGGTGCATGACGCCTTCTCCATCGCCGAGCTCCTCTACTACGAAGCGTTCGGTTTTTGCGAAAGGGGCGAGGCCATCCATGCGCTGATGCGGGGCGAGACCTCGGTGGGCGGGCGCATTCCGGTCAACCCGAGCGGAGGCCTGCTCTGCAAGGGCCATCCGGTGGGCGCGACCGGCATCGGGCAGGTCGTCGAGGTCATCTGGCAACTGCGCCAACAGGCGGGAAACCGCCAAGTGCCGGGTGCCCGGACCGGCCTGACGCACTGCACCGGAGGCGGCATCGCGGGACTCGACCACGGCGCCTGCTCGATCAACATCTTCACGACCTGAAGCCATGTCCGGGCGAATCGGCCAGAGCCTGCAGATACTCCAACACGTCGCGGCCCAGGCCGACGGCGTCGCGGCCGATGCGGTGATCGACGCGTTCGGCCTGAGCCGCCGGGTCGGCCAGCGGATCCTCTCGGAGCTCGTCGAGCTGGCCTACCTCAGCTTTCAGGACGGAGAGAAACGGGCCGATGGCGGGTCTTCGGCCATGGGCTCGCGGCGGCTCGTTCTGGGGCCATCGGCCTTGGCTTTCGCAGGCCGTGTCGAGCGGAGCGTTCCGTTCTCCTCGATCGCCCGCCGCTCGATGCGCGAGCTCGTGCAGGCCGCATCGGAGACCGTTGCGATCAACGCCTACTCGCCCGCCTTGGCGGCGGGGGTCTGCGTCGCCGTTGAAGAAGGCCCGCACTCGCTGGGCTACGTCATCGAAGCAGGCGAGGTCAAGCCCCTGCATGCCGGTGCCAGCGGCAAGACCCTGATGGCCGGCCTCACGGACATCGAGCTGGAGCACGTCCTGCACACCCGCCCGCTCAAGGCGGTGACCCCGCGCACCGTGACCGACGCCGCCCGCCTCAGAGAGGACATCCGGGCCATCCGGGCACAAGGCTTTTGCATGACGCGCGGCGAGCGCATCCCGGGCGCCGTGGGTATCGGCGTCCCCTTGAAGCTGGGGGGGCCGCACGTCGCGGCGCTGGTCATCACCATTCCCGAATTCCGTTTCGTGGAAGAAAAAGCCGGCGAGCTGGTGGGCTTGGTCAAGGCCAAGGCGCTGGCGATCGAGGCCGCGCTGTCGGGTGCGCCATGAAGGACCCCCGCGCCGGCGTTCGCTTTGCGGCCGTGCTGACGGCCCTGGCGGAGGGCCAGGGGTTTTGCGCACTGTCCCAGATTGCGCAGCGCGTGGGCCTGCCCCGCAGCACGGTCCATCGGATTCTCGAGCAGATGGTGGAGTCCGGGCTGGCGCTCCAGGGGCCCGGCAGGCTCTATGGCGTCGGCCTCGAGTTCTGCCGGATAGGCGCCCTCGCCGCCCAGCAGCTCGACATAGCCGCGCTCTCCCGCCCCATCCTGGAACGCATCACGGCCTACTGCAACGAAACCAGCCTGCTGGGCGTCTTCCTCCCGGCCTCGGGCTCCATGGCGTTCGCACAGAAGGTCGACGCCAAGTACCCGCTCAAGTACAAGGCCCCGCTCCACGTCCACCGGGCCCTGGCTTGGGGTGCCACGGGGCACGCCATCCTGGCCTGGCTGCCGGAACCCCAAATGCAGGACATCCTCTCGAAAGCACCGAACTCGCCCGCGCAGCCCGACCAGCCCGTGCGAACCGACGACCTCCTGAAGAAGCTGAAGAGGACGCGGGAAAGGGGCTTCGCCGTGAGCCATGGCGAACGCACGGTGGGCGCCGTTGGCCTCGCGGCCCCCGTGTTCAGGAAGGGCGGAGAGATCGTGGGCGACATCTGCCTCACGATCCCCGAGTTCCGCTACGACGCCAGCCTTGAGGAGCAGCTCGGGCGCCTGCTGGTCGCGGGTGCCGGCGAACTGTCCCGCAAGCTGGGGGCCATCCGGGTGCCCACCCTTCCCCCGTCCACCTCCAACCTGCAACTGCTGAAATGAACCCTCCCCAAGCCCAAGCGAAGCGTCCTCTGGAAGGGCTGCGCATCCTGGATCTCACGGTCTTTCTCTCCGGCCCCTACGGAACGCAGATTCTGGGCGACCTGGGTGCCGAAGTCATCAAGCTCGAGCCGGCCGAAGGGGACCAGACCCGATTCCTGCCGCCCCATTTCGTGGCCGACGACTCGGCCTACTTCCTCTCCATCAACCGGAACAAGCGCAGCATACAGATCGACTACAAGAAACCCGAGGGCCGCGCGCTGCTCGAGCGCCTGGCGGGCGAATGCGACGTGGTGGTGGAGAACCTCAGGCCAGGCAACCTCGCCCGCCATGGCATCGACCACGCCCGCCTGGCCAAAGCCCATCCGCGCCTGATCTGGTGTTCGATCAGCGGTTTCGGCCAGGATGGCCCCTACGCCCAGCGCCCCGCCTACGACATGATCGTCCAGGCGCTTTCCGGGGGCATGAGCCTGACGGGGGAGCCGCAGGGCAAGTCCGTGCGCGCCGGCATTCCCCTCGGCGACATCGCCGCCGGCATGTACGCGGTCATCGCCATCCTTGCCGCCTTGAGGAACCGGGACGCCACCGGGCAAGGCGACTACATCGATATCTCGATGCTCGATTGCCAGGTGGCCATGCTGTCCTACCAGGCCGCGTACCACCTGCATTCGGGCGTCGTCCCCGGCCGGCAGGGGCGCGGCCACGAATCGATCCCGACCTACCGGTCGTTCACGGGCGGCGACGGGGTCGACTTCGTCGTCTGCGCCAACACCGACCGCATGTGGCAATCGCTGTGCACGGTGATCGGACGCGAAGACCTCGCTGCGCGGCCGGATCTGCAGACACGCCAGCAGCGCTACGAGCGCCGCGAGGAAATCTGGTCGATTCTCGAGCCCGCATTCCTGACGCGGCCGGCCCATGAATGGGTCGCCCGCTTCCACGAGGAGGAGGTCCCGACCGCACTGGTCAACACGCTGGACAAATCCCTGTCCGACGAACAGGTGCTTCACCGCGACATGGTGGTCGGCATGCAGAAAGGCGATCACCATGTGCGCGTCGCGGGCGATCCGATCCGGCTGCAAGGCGCCGGCGCAAACCGCTACGCCTACCCGCCGGCACTCGGCGCCGATACGCGGGCAGTCATGCAGCAGATCCTCGGCCTGTCCCCGGCGGAGGTCGATGCCCTGGCGGAGGGCGGGATCGTCCGGGGCGCGGGCCTGGCCGAAGCAGCCACGATGAAATAGCGCCGAGCCGCGAAACCGGCCGCCGCCCGGGCGGCACTGGCGCCAGCGTCAGGGCGCCAGGCCCAGGTGCTGCAGGACCGCGGCGTTGAAACGCTCGGGCTGGTCGAGATAGGCGAAATGGTTGCTGTCTTCCAGCACGGCCAGCGCCGCCCCCGGGATCGCCTGGGCGACCGCCCGAACGGCATTCAGCGGGCTGCTCACGTCCGCGTCGCTCGCAATGACCAAGGCGGGGCACGCGATCCGCCGCGCCCGCTCGTGGTGGTCCTGGGAAAGAATGGACGCGAAGGTGTCGAGAAATGCGCCGGGGGCCATGGCGCACACGCTGTCCGCGTAGCGCTTGACCATCGCCGCGTCCGGCACCCGCTTCATCCGGCTGGCCGCATACGCTTGCGCGAACTCGGGCAGGGGGTGCGCCGCCAGCCGGGCCCGAAAGGCATCGAGCAGCTCGCGCTCCCGCCCGGTGCCGCCCAACGAATGGTTGGCGACCACCAGGCGCCCGACCCGCTCCGGCCAGCGCTCCGCGAGCCGAAGCGCCGCATGTCCGCCCATCGACACCCCGACCACCGACGCGGGCGCCGTGCCGGCACGCCCGATGAGCTCGGCCCCGATTTCAGCCATCCGCTCGACGCGGAATGGCTGCCGGTAGCTCGACCCGCCATGCCCGGGCGCATCGAAGGCGATCACCGTGAAGTGCGGCGCGAGCCTGCGGGTGAGCGAATCCCAGACCCACGCGCCGCCCCCCATGCTGTGCAACAGCAGCACCGGCGGCCCGCGGCCTTCGATGGAATAGGCGATGGCCTCTCCGGCCATCTCGGCGATGGGCATGGGTCCGGTCAATCCTCGAGCACGATCTTCTGCTGCTGGACCACCTTCCGGAAGGCGGCGACGTCGCGCGCCATCTGGTCGACCATCTCGCTGCTGGGACCACCAAGGGGCACGACCCCCATCTTGGACAGCGCGGAACGGACCCGTTCCGTCTTCAGGGCCTCGTTCGCCACGGCGTTGAGCCGTTCCACGATGGCGGCCGGCGTGCCGCGCGGCGCGAACAGCCCCGACCAGCCGTGGTAGATCACGTCCGGGAACACCGCCCTGAGCGGAGGAACACCCGGCAGGAACGGCCATGGCTCGGCCGCCGTCACCGCCAGGGCGACCATCTGGCCGCCCTCGATGAACTGGCCCGGCGAGGTATGGAACATCATCTGGATACGGCCGCCGATGAGGTCGGTGGTCGCGGGCTGCTCCCCCTTGTAGGGAATGTGCGCGAGATCGATGCCCGCCGCCAGCTTGAACATCTCGCCCATCAGGTGATGCCCGGAACCCGGGCCCGCACTGCCGTAGGAATACCGGCCGGGATTGGCCTTCACCAGCGCGATGAAGTCAGGCAGCGTCCTGACACCCAGCGAAGCAGGAACGACCAAGGCAAAGCAACTGCGCGTCATCGTGATGATGGGCTGGCTTTCCTTGGTCACGTCAATGACCCGGTCCCCGCGCGTGGCGACGGCAGCGGTCTGCACGGTGGTCAGCCCCCCGAGCGTGTAGCCGTCCGGCGCGCTCTTCAAGGCGCGCTCGGTCCCGATGTTGCCTGCGGCCCCGCCGACGTTCTCGACGACGAATGTCTGGCCCATGATTCGCTGCATCTCGCCGGTCACCACACGGGTGATGTTGTCGGAAACCCCGCCCGCAGCGGCGGGAACGATGACCCGGATGGCTTTGCTGGGATATGGCTGCGCAAACCCGGCGAGGGGCGCTGCCAGCAGCGCGCCCACGACGGTGCGGCGGGTACAAGAAGGCATATTTCGTCTCCGTGAAAAGCCGAGGAGGAAGCTGTCCTCTGCCGGATGTTAGGAGCGCGGGCCAGGTGCCCGCAAAGCCTGCATACCGTTGAACGGAATTCGATCCACAGGGTATTCCCTAGGCGGCGCCGCCCTGAGGCATCTCGACCACGATCTTTCCGGTCACGCTGCGGTCGGCGAGTGAACGGAAGGCCGACGCCGCCTCCGACAACGGGGTCACGCGAGAAATGCAGGGGCTCAGCGTGCCTTCGGCAATGCGGGCCGCCAGCATGGCGAGCTGCTGCTTGCACCGCTCCGTCTCGTGGATCGCCTGCAAGCGGGACGCCACGCCAATGATCGAGCAGCCTTTCACCAGCGTCGACCGCAGTGGGATCAGGGTCTCCCTGGACGCGCTGTAGCCGACCACCAGGTGGCGGCCGTTGTAGGCCAGCGCGTCGTACGCGGTCAGCGCATGCGGTCCACCCACGACGTCGAACACCACGTCCGCGCCCCGACCTTCCGTGAAACGCTCGATCCGCTGCCGGAACCCGGCCTCGCCATAGTTGACCAGCGCCTGCGGGCCATAGCGCTCACAGACCTCGAGCTTGGCCGGGAACCCCGCGCAGGCCATGACGCGCGCGCCCAGCAGGCGTCCGACATCCAGCGCGGCAAGGCCCACGCCGCCGCTCGCGCCGAGGACGACCAGGGATTCGCCTTCCCGAAGGCCTGCGCGGTCGACCAAGGCGTGCCAGGCGGTGCCGTACGACACGCCGAATGCCGCGGCCTGCGGGAAATCCATGTTCGGTGGGATGCGGACAATGCGCCTGGTCTGCGGAACGACCACCACCTCGGCAAGCCCGCCGTCGCCCACCAATGCCGCCACCCGGTCGCCCGGCCCGAACGCCGTGACGCGGTCTCCTACCGACATCACTTCGCCGGCGATCTCCACACCAGGGGCAAACGGCGGCACCGGCTGGTGGTGGAAGGTGCCCGAAACCAGTGCCAGGTCGGCGTGATTCAGCGCCACGGCCCGCACCCTGATGACGACGTCTTCAGGCCCTTGGGGCCGAAGGCCCACCTCGCACACGCGAAGCGAGTCGAGACCCTGCGGGCCGGGTTGAAAGCACTGAAGGCTCAGAACGGACGGTGGTGTAGGAAACAATGGTGCTCACCCCATGAAGAAGAACGGCGCGAGGCGCGTGCCCCAAAGGCCTGCAGGATGCGCATGGTAGGCGTCCACCCAGGCATCGCCCGGCTCCGATTCCGCTCAGAGGAACCGCAGGCTGGCAAAGCGACCGGCGGATCGCCAGAATCCCGGTGCCCGCCACCGAGACCATGCCATGCCGCCCGAAGAAGACTCGCCGCCTGAAGGGATCCACTATCTCGCGTGGTTGAGGCTGTGCGCGGGGGAGTTTTCATCCGATCGGCTGCGGCCGGACACCGCGGCGGACCACCCGGGGTTCTGCAAGCCAGTGGGCCTCTACGCACCCGCTCAGGAAACCCGGGGCATGCGGTGGCATTTCGGCGATGAGGTCCTGCTGCTGGAAATCCGGCCACCCGCCTCCCCCGGCGCGGGGGAAGCCGCCGCTCAGCACTTGCTCGCCTGGTGCGCGGAGGCGCTCCCAGGCTTGAAGCCAGGGCAGCGGCCCGCGCTGCTGCTGCGCAGCCTTCAGTCCATCGGCACCGGCCCTCGGTCGGGGCCTGCACCGTTCTGCTATTTGCTCGGCTGCTCCTGTGCCCCTGGCCATGGCGACGTCCTCGATCGCTGGTACAGGGAAGAGCACCTGCCGGCCCTCGCCAGCGTGCCCGGCACCCTGCGCGCGCGCCGCTATTCCACGCTCGCCGAACCACGCCGGTGGTACGCGCTATACGACCTGGAAAGCCCCGAGGTGATGCGCCATCCGCAATGGCTGGCGAACCGGGAAACCGCGGCCAGCCAAGTGGCCATTCCCTTGATGCGAGACGTCGAACGAACGATGCTTCGCCGAATCGGGCCGTGAAGCACCGCTGCCGCAGCCGGCCCGGGGCTCAGAACAGCTCCCGCTGCGCGTGCAGCGCCTGCGGACGGAACTGCGAAACGTCCAGCGGTTCGCGTTCGCGGTTGTAGCCCAGGCGCGCGCAGGCCTTCTCGAAGCGCTGGCGGATCAGGTCGGCCCACGGGCCGCTGCCGCGCATGCGCTGCGCGAAGTCGGCGTCGTAGTCGCGCCCGCCGCGCATGTCCTGCACGCGCGCCATCACGCGCGCGGCGCGGTCGGGGTAGTGCAGCGCCAGCCACTCGCGGAACATCGGGCTCAGTTCCCAGGGCAGGCGCAGCACGCTGTAGAAGGCGCGGCGCGCACCGGCTTCCCAGGCCGCTTCGAGCACCTGCTCCATGTCCACGTTGATGAACGGAATCTGCGGCGCCACGCTCACGCCGACCGGAACGCCGGCCTCGGCCAGCGTGCGCAGGGTGCGCAGCCGCCGGTGCGGCGCGGCCGCGCGCGGCTCGAGCACGCGCGCGAGCGGGCCGTCCAGCGTGGTGATGGTCAGGTAGACCGCGGCCAGCCGCTGCGCGGCCATGGGCGCGAGCAGGTCGATGTCGCGCTCCACCCCGCTGCCCTTGGTGACGATGGCCAGCGGGTGGCGCGCCTCGGCCAGCACCCCGAGCACGCCGCGCATGAGCCGCCACTCGCGCTCGACCGGCTGGTAGGCATCGGTCACGGTGCCGATGGCCAGCGGCACGGGCCGGTGGCGCGGGCTCGCGAGCTCGCGCCGCAGCACGTCGGCGATGTTGCGCCGCGCGATCAGGCGGGTCTCGAAATCGATCCCGGGCGACAGGCCGAGGTAGCTGTGCGTGGGCCGCGCGTAGCAGTACACGCAGCCGTGCTCGCAGCCCCGGTAGGGGTTGAGGCCGAGCGCGAAGCCGACGTCGGGCGAGTCGTTGCGGGTGATGGCGCTCTTGCAGTCCTCCCAGCGCAGCTCGGTGGCCGGCGGCGGCGCTTCGCGCGCGTGGACGGCATCGTCGACGGCGCCCCAGCCGTCGTCGAACGCCTCGCGCGCGTCGCGCTCGAAGCGGTGCGGCTGGCGCTGCGCGATGCCCCGGCCCTTGATGGCCCGAAGAGGAATGGGGAAGTCCGGCATGGGACAAATACTGTACACAAAACCAGTGATAAAGTGCAGCCTCTGAGGAGGCCCCATGTCCCCACTGTCCCCTGCGGCCCCGGCCGCAGACCCCATCGTGTCCATCCGCGGCGTGAGCAAGACTTACGCGGGCGGGTTCCAGGCGCTCAAACGCATCGACCTGGACATCCGCCGCGGCGAGATCTTCGCCCTGCTCGGCCCCAACGGCGCCGGCAAGACCACGCTCATCAGCATCGTCTGCGGCCTCGCCAGGGCCAGCGAGGGCCAGGTGGTCGCCGACGGCTTCGACACCGTGCGCGACTACCGGCAGGCGCGCGCGGCCATCGGCCTGGTGCCGCAGGAGCTGCACACCGACGCTTTCGAGTCGGTCTGGGCCACGGTGAGCTTCAGCCGCGGCCTGTTCGGCAAGGCGCCCGACCCGGCCCACATCGAGCGGGTGCTGAAGGACCTTGCGCTCTGGGACAAGCGCGACGACAAGATCCTGACGCTCTCGGGCGGCATGAAGCGCCGCGTGCTGATCGCCAAGGCGCTGTCGCACGAGCC
>CAZAPJ010000069.1:0-24277 GCA_964487025.1 uncultured Hydrogenophaga sp. | reverse complement strand
ATCGTCCCCCCTCCAAGCGCCGCGCAGCGGCGCGCCAGAGAGGGGGGAAGCCGCGTCAGCGGCGCAGGGGGGAGTCCTCCTCCAGCATCAGCATCTGGTCGTACAGCGCGTCCACCGCCGGCCGGTGGCGCGAAGCCTGGCTGCGGTAGACCGCCACCGCCATGCGGGACAGCGGCGGCAGCCCGTGCCGCTCGCCCAGGACGGGCAGGTGGGGCGGCACGCTGCAGCGTGTGAGCACCGCCACTGCCAGACCGCTTTCCACCGCCGCGAGCTGGCCGGCCAGGCTGGAGCTGTTGTAGACCAGTCGGTAGGCACGCCGCTGCGCGGTCAGCGCCGCGATGGTGGAGCGCCGCGCCTGGCTGGCCTGCTCGTAGACCGCCAGCGGCAGCGGGTCGCGCCGCCAGGCCTCGAACGCGGCCGCGCCCACCCACACCAGCGGCTCGTGGAACAGCAGCGTGCCGCGCGTGGGCTTGTCGCGCGAGACCAGGGCGATGTCGATCTCGCCGCGCTGCACCTTGGGGATGAGCGCGGTGGACTGCTCGCACAGCAGCTCGATCTCCACCCCCGCGTGGCGGCTGGCGTAGCTGCGCAGCACCGGCGTCAGGTAGGCGGCGGCGTAGTCGTCCGGCACGCCCAGGCGCACCTGCCCCGAGAGCACCGGGCCGTGCAGCGCTTCGAGCGTCTCGCCGTGCAGCGCCAGCAGCCGGCGCGCGTAGCCCAGCAGCTCGGCGCCCACCGGCGTGAGGTCCTGGTGCCTGGGGCCGCGCAGCAACACCGGCCGGCCCACCGCATCCTCCAGCTTCTTGAGCTGCATGCTCACGGCCGACTGGGAACGGTGCAGCAGCGGCGCGGCGGCCGAGAGCGAGCCGCTGTCCACCACGGTGACGAAGGCGCGCAGCCAGTCCAGTTGCAGGTCGGCGGAAGGCATGGGGTGGTCGCTCAATTATTCGATATTCGAATCTATTGGATTCTATTTATCCGCTTTACAGGATTTCATCGAGACCCGACGATCGGCGCCATGAACACCCCTTCGGCCACGCGCCCCGCCGCCAGCGGCGCCGACATTGCCGTTATCGCTACCGCTACCGCTGCGGCGAGCGGCCGCGAACGCACCGGCATCTGGTTGATGGTGGCCGGCGGCCTGATGCTCGGCACGCTCGGCATCTTCCTCGAGGAGGCCGGCCAGCGCCCGCTGATGGCGGTGTGGTTCCGCTGCGCTTTCGGCCTGCTGGCGCTCACGGCCTGGTTCGCCGTCACGCGGCGCTGGCGCGAGCTGCGCCTGTCGGGTGCCGCGCGCCTGGCGGCGGTGAGCGCGGGCGTGCTCGCGGTGGTCAACTGGTGGCTGTTCTTCGAAGCCATCGAGCGCACCTCGATCGGCGTGGCCACCGTCGTCGTGCACGTGCAGCCGTTCCTGGTGATGGCGGCCGGCGCCTGGTGGTGGCGCGAGCGCATCACGCGCGTGCAGGGCGTGGCCGCGCTGGCCGCGCTCGTCGGCCTCGGGTTCGCTTCCGGCTGGGTCGATGGCGCGTTCGGCGGCGCGGGCTGGTCGTCCCGCTACCTCTGGGGCATCGCCCTGGCCCTGCTCAACTCGGTGGGCTATGCCGCGCTGACGCTGATCGCCCACCGCGCCCGCGGGGTGAGCCCGCTGGCGCTGGCCTGGTGGCAGTGCGCCGTGGGGGCGGTGGTGCTGCTCGGGTGGCCGCTGTCCGAGGGCTGGCCCGCCTGGGGCGCGACCTGGGGCTGGCTGATCGGCCTGGGCGCGGTCCATACCGGCCTGGCCTATGTGGTGCTGTACGCCGGCGTGGCCCGGCTGGGCGCCGGGCGCGTAGCGGTGCTGCAGTTCGTCTACCCGGCCTCGGCCGTCGCCGTGGAGTGGCTGGTGTACGGCCGCGCGCTCAGCGCCAGCCAGTTGCTGGGGGTCGTGGTCATGCTCGCGGCGCTGATGGCCGCCGGTGCGGAAAAGTCCACGCCCGGGCGTGCCTGAGCCGCCCGCCCGCTGTTCGCCAGGACCATCAAAACCGCCGGCTTGGCCGGAAATGTCACGCTTGCGGCCCTCCGCGGTGTCATACGAAAGCTTGCGTGGGCCTATGCTCCCGGCATCGAAGGGCGTCGTCCGATGCCCGGGAAAGATGCCGCACGGAGTTCATCTCAAATGGCCAGCGATCTGGATACCGTCAGGGTGCTGCGTGCCCTGTTCAACGACATGCCGAGGGCGCCGCAGGGCCTCTCGCATGAGCAGACCATGGCCTGGATCCGGCAGACCATGGCTGGCTACGAAGGCGGCGACATGGCCTACATGCTGGAGCACATCACGCGCAATTCCATGCTCGACATCGTGCTGCGCCTGCGCGAGGACGGCGACCTCAAGGACAACGCCGCCTTCGACGACACGGTGGCGCTGCTCGAGACGCCCGAGGGCCGCAAGGCCTTCATGGACCGCTGCATCCAGGCGCGCGAGAGCGCGGACGCGACCTCGCGCCTGATCCGCCGCGCCAAGCGCACCTGGGGCGACCCGCCGCCGCTGTTCAGCTCCGACCCGGCCGAGATCCAGCGCTTCGTGGACGGCGAACTCAGCGGCCCCGGCCCGCTGTACGCCGAGTACACGGCGCGCGAAGACGTGCGGCAGATGGGCGTGCTCGCGCAGGCCCCCGACGGCATCCATGAATTCGCCTGGGGCTTCGTGGTGGAGGAGCAGGGGAGCTGGATCTTCTACATCGCCGACGTCTGGCGCAAAGGCACCGTGGGCTGCTTCGACCGCTTCCTGAGTGCCTGGCAGCAGGCCACCACCGCGCGGGGCGCGGACCGCCACCTGGTCGACCACGAGGGCCGGCCACTCGAACCGGTGCCCCCGGGCCTGCTGATGGAAGACGGCCTCGAGACCTTCAGCAGCCTCACGCTGCAGGGCTGCACCGATCCCGACGACCCCATGCTGCGCCGCTGGATCGGCGAGGTGTTCATCGACCGGCTGCTGCCCACGATGGCGGCGCAGGCGGTGGACGAGCACCACGACTTCCCGGCCGGCGGCAGCGGCCCGGCCGCGTATTGAGCAGACAGCCGGGGCGGCCTGCAGGCGCCGTCCCAAGTGCGCCCACCGGCCCTGGGGAGATAGTGGTGCGATACTGCGGCCTCCCATGGACTCACCGACACCGATCGACGACTGACCGATGCGCGGCATGCTTGACTTCAGCTCCTGGTCGACCGTCCTGACCACGCTGCTCGGCCTCGTGCTCGCCTCGCTGGTGTTCATCGGCGTCCGGCTGGTGTTCATGCAGACCTTCCAGCGCCGGCGCGAGCGCGAGAACCGCCAGATCAACGAACGCCTGAAGGTGCTGATCGCGGCCTACAAGACGCTGGGCGGGTCGTTCACCGGCGACCTGATCGTCGATCCCACGCACTTGCGCGATTTACGCGAACTGCGGCGGGAAGCAGCGGCCGAGGACGATGACCTGGACCCGCTGTCCAGTGTGTCCGAACGCCGCCGGCGCATCCGCGACGCCGTCGAGGCCGCGCTGTCCGACATCATCCTGCTCGGGACCGAGGAGCAGGTGCGGCTGGCGGTGCAGGCGGCCGGCGACCTGGTGGCCGGGCGCCCGGTCGAAACCGCCGCGCTGGTGGTCTCGCTGCGCAGCTTCATCCGCCAGGCCCTGGATCTGGCGCCGATCCCGGCCGACCTGGCGGTGCCGAGCCAGGGGCCTCTGCGCGTCAGCGCGGGAGGAGGAGCGACCGCCGGCCGGCGCGGCGCCGAGGCCCGTGGCGCGGGCGGTGGTGGGCGGGGAGGTGGTGGCGCGGGCGGCGGCGGAGCGGGCGCGGGCATGGGACTCGGTATGGGCGTCGGCGCCGGCAGCGGTGTGGCCTTGTCGTCCGATGGCCAGAGGGGCGAGACACCTTGACCGGCCAAGGTCCGTTGGGCTTATTGAGTCGTCATATGCTTTTGATTGTCAAAGCTGGTTGTTTAATGCTGGCTTCAGCGCTGTTTCTGACAGGCTGTGACAAATCGGTCGTCTGGGAGGAAGAGGCGCTTCTAAATACCGGGGATGTCATCTGGATAAAGCGAAGTGAAAAATACTCCTTGCAGGGTGACGCAGGGAATCCATTAGACCTTCTCTATCGCCCCGAGGGCAAGGGGACACTTGAGTTTACCTGGGGAGGGCGCGCCTATTCTTTTCGAGAACATGGAGCCCCAATTCTCTTGGCCATTTCTCCGCAGAATGTTCCTATCATCGTCGCACAAGCGGATGGCGGAAGCTGGGACGCAATGAATAACTATGCATGCACCACTCCATTCTATGTGCAGTTCGTCCCTGACTCATCGGGAGGCAGATGGGCATGGCCTCCTCAGATCGAGACATGGTTGTATGGCATGAAATCAAATTTATTGCTCGCTAAGCCTATGCCTGGCAGCGAAATCACAAGGTACTCAATGGCTGAGAGAGCGGCCGCCGATGCTCGGATTCATGTTCTGATTCCGTCTCGCGCGGAAATAGACGTTGAATATGTGAGTGATATATGCAAACCCAAATCACGGAGGAGCAGGAAATGACTGATGTGAAAGAGGACGCTCAACTATCTGTGGTGCCTCCATTGATACCTCTTTCACCTTTGGTCAGATCATAGGCGCGTCGGCAAGGATTTATGACGCGAAAAAGGGGGGGCAATAACCAAAACGGGTGGACCTTGACTGCAGTTAAATCTGGGAGGATATATTGAAATTCCTGAAGATGCAGGATTATTTGTTGGCCCTTGCTGTCATTCTATTCGGCGGACTGATGTATGTTCTTCAGAATGGCCTTTATCCCAGGATTTTTTATATCGAATGGGATGAGGAAGTGCGGCTTCATGATGGTCGGGTACTTATCGTCCACATAAAGAGATCATTTGAGAGGTATAGGCGATTTGATCGATGGGCAGGGCGCAGGGTTGATACTGAGATAAATTTTGATGCTGGGCCATCCTTGGGGAAGCTTCATCGAAAATTTGAGCGATATGATGTAACACTTCTTGAGGAAGAAGGTGGAAATTGGTATATCGGATTAAATCAAACAACCGGTATTCCTCCGAGGCGATTAATAGATAGAAGATTTCCGGTTCTCATAATACGAAGTGATGGATCGGAGTATCCGGCCTCTTCGTGGAGCGATATACCAGATTTTCCTCGTATGAATATTATGCCTATTACGCCAGGCCCTGGTGGAGTTGTTCAGTTTGCCAATAAACTTCTTCCATGGGATGCCAAAATGGACCATTGGAGTAGGCATCCGCGTGCGGCCGGCGATAACGGCTTGATCATTCAGCGGCACACGACTGCCAATTAGGAGCCGGGCAAGCCCATTCCAATGGTGGGAATTGGGTGGGCGTTTTCCGGAACCAGGTTCGTATCACCGCGCGTCGAGCATGGCCTCCACCGCCTGCCCCAGCTCGATCACCGCCAGCGCGTAGTAGCTGCTCCAGTTGTAGCGCGTCACCACGTAGAAGTTCTCCGTGCCCGCGACGTAGCTCGGCGGCGCGCCGGCGTTCTCCAGTTCCACCAGCGCCAGCTTGCCGGTGTGCTGCAGCGCCGGGTCGTCGAGCACGGCGCCCTTGGCGGTGAAGCTGTCCACGTCGAAGCTGGGCAGGATGTCAGGCGCGAGCAAGGTCTCCAGGTCTTCCCGGCGCTGGTTCGGGTCGAAGCGCACCGGGTAGTGCGTGGGCACGCCGGGCTGCCAGCCGAAGGCCTTGAAGTAGTTGGCCACCGAGCCGATTACGTCGGCCGGGCTGTTGAACAGGTCGACCTGGCCGTCGCCGTCGAAGTCGATCGCGTACTTCACCCAGCTGCTGGGCATGAACTGCGGCCAGCCCATGGCGCCGGCGTAGCTGCCGAGCAGGCTTTGCGGGTCGGCGCCGGTGCGTTCGGTGAGGCTGAGGTACTGCTCCAGTTCGCCGCGGAAGAACTCGGTGCGCGCGGCCGCGCGCGGGTGGCTGGCGGGGAAATCGAAGGCCAGGGTGGTGAGCGCGTCGATCACGCGGAAGGTGCCGGTGTGGCGGCCGTAGAGCGATTCGACGCCGATCACGCCGACGATCAGGCTGGCGGGCACGCCGAATTCGCGCTCGGCGCGGGCGAGCGTGTCGCGGTGGGCTTCCCAGAAGCGCTGGCCGGCGCGCAGCCGCACCGGTTCGACGAAGCGCGCGCGGTAGGCGGCCCAGTTCTTGGGCGTGCCGCGGGGCGCGGGCTGCATGAGGCGGACGACGGCCGGGATGTGCCGGGCCTGGCCGATCTGCTCGCGCACCCAGGCCGGGTCGAGGTCGCGGCGGGCCGCGAGGTCGTCGGCGAAGGCCATGGCGGCTTCGCTCTGCCGGTAGCTGAATGCCGGCTGCTCGGCGGCGCGCGCCTGGGCGGGGCGGGCCTTGGCGGGGCTGCCGCCCTGGGCCTGCGCGTCGCCGGGCATCACGAAGGGATGTAGGAGGATGGCGCTTGCCGCGAACCACAGCGCAGGGATCGTGTGCGGTTTCAAGGCGGTGGAGAGAAGGCGTGCTGGCCGGGCCATGTCAGTTGCTCGAACTCGCGCTGCAAGGCTGCGAGGGGGATGGGGTGGTCGGGGTCGGGTCGGCCGTAGCGCTGGGCTTCGAGCCGCAGCAGCCATTGTGCAATGCGCTGCGCGTCGTCCTCGCGGCCCTGTTGGCGCCCGCGCTGCTGCACCTGGCGCGCGAGTTCGCGCGGCGGCGTGCGATCGGTGCTGTCGAGGCCGGCGGCCCGCAGGCGCGCGCGGGCGCGGCCGAACAGGCGCAACCAGGGGTCGTGCTGCTGGCGCTCCCACAGGGCCCAGGCCGCGCCCAGCCCGCTGGCGAGCACCACCACGCCGAGCAGCACGGTGAGCAGGTCGGTCCAGTGGGGCGACCGGAAGCCCAGGCGCTGGAGCAGGTCGAGCTGCTGGCCCTGGGTGTAGTTCAGCACCCACTGGTTCCAGCGGTTGTTGAGCGCTTCCCAGGCTTCGCGCAGCTGGTCGGCCAGGCCCGGCGTGAGGGTGCGCAGGGCGCCGGCCAGCCCGCCTTCGGGCGCGCGCAGGCGCTCCAGCGAACCCACGCGCCCGGGGGCCACCGCGGCGGTGGGGTCCACGCGCACCCAGCCCTGGCCTTGCAGCCAGACCTCGGCCCAGGCGTGCGCGTCGCGTTGCCGCACGGTCCAGAAGCCGTCCACGCCGTTGAGCTCGCCGCCCTGGTAGCCGGTGACGATGCGCGCCGGGATGTCGAGCGCGCGCATCAGGATCACGAAGCCGCTGGCGATGTGCTCGCAGAAGCCCTCGCGCCGGTCGAACCAGAATTCGTCGGCGCTGTGCTGGCCGTAGGCGCCGGGGTTGAGGGTGTAGGTGTAGCCGCCGGTGCGCAGGCGCTCGAGCGCGGCCTGCACCAGCGCGGGGGCGGCCTGCGGCCCCGCGCTGTGCTGGCGCCGCAGGTCCTGGGCCAGTTGGTGCGTGCGCGGGTTGAAGCCGGGCGGCAGTTCGAGGTGGTCCTGCAGCGCCACCGCGGGGCTGCGCGGGCCGTGCCGGAAGTCCAGGTGGCTTTCGGCGCGGTAGCGCAGCAGGCTGGCCACTGGGCGGTTGGTGCGCCACTGCAGGTCGCGCGCCATGCGCGCGCGCAGGCCGTCGGGCAGCTCGGGGGGCTGCGCGGCCGCTTCCAGCAGGAAGATCCACGGGCGGCGGTTCGGCTCCAGGGTGACCTCGTAGCGCACCGGTTCGCCCAAGACCTCGAGCTCGGCCGGCAGCGCCATCGCGTCCGGGACGCCCGAGCGCAGGGGGCGCCATTCGGCGCCGTCGAAATCGCTGAACACCGGGCCGCGGAAGTAGAGCTGGTGGGACGGCGGCACCGGCCCGTCGAACCGCACGCGCAGCGCGATGCTGTCGTCCAGCACCACCTGCGCGATCTGGCCCACCCGCATGCTGTTGGACAGGCCGCTGCGGCCGGCCTCGCTTTCCCCCGGCACGCCCCACAGCGGCGAAAAGCGGGGAAAGAACAGGAACAGCACCAGCATGACGGGCGCGCCGAGCAGCGCCATGCGAGCGGCGATGCGCGCGGCCTCGCCCAGTGGCGGCCGGCCGACCGGCATGTGCGCGTTGACCAGCGCGGTCAGCAGCCCCATCAGCGCGACCAGGATGCCGGCGGCGGTGAGCAGCGTCTGCGAATAGAAGAAGTGCGTGAGCAGCATGAAGAACGCCAGGAAGAAGATCACCAGCGCGTCGCGCCGCGCGCGCATCTCCAGCGTCTTGAGCGCCAGCAGCACCACGATCAGGGTGACGCCCGCGTCCTGTCCCAGGATGGTGCGGTGGGTGGCCCAGGTGGCGCCGAGCGTGAGCGCCAGCAGGCCGAGCCGCCAGGGCCAGATGGGCAGCGGCAGCCCGCGCAGCGTCAGGCGGGTGCGCCAGGCCAGCACGCCGGCGGTGAGCAGCGTGCACCACCAGGGGATGTGGGCGGCCTGCAGGAGGACCACCCAGCCGATCACGGCCAGCAGGAACAGCGTGTCGCGCGCCTCCCGCGGCAGGCGCGCGAGCGACTGGCGAAGCGAGGTCAACACAGCGCCAGCGCCTCCAGGCAGCGCGCGCGGTGCGCCGGGCCCTCGCCGGGCGGAATCTCGCGCCCGGGCAGGCGCAGGCCGAAGTCCAGGCCCTGGCGGTCGGCCATGATCACCCAGGCCGCCAGGCGCGACAGGCGCGCCTCCAGCCCGACGGCGCCGCACTGCGCGTGGTCCAGCCAGAGCTGCTGGCGCTGGCTGGACAGCGCGTCGCGGCTGACCAGTTCGTCGCGCCCGCTGGCGAAGGCCTGCGCGGCTTTCTTCCAGACCACCGATTTCATCGGGTCGCCGCGCTGGTAGGCGCGCACGCCGTCGAACTCGCCGGTGCTGTGCACGCGCGCGCTGCCGGAACTGCCGGGCTGCGGCTCGCCCGGGGGCAGCGGCGGCGGCGGGTGCTCGGGCTCGGGGTACACCAGCACCGTGGCCGCGGGCCGCCAGACCGTCCAGACGCGGAAGGTGCCGAGCGGAAACAGCGTCTGCGCGGTCAGCGTGGGCAGCGGCTGGAGGCCGCGCCTCGCCGCGGGACAGCTCACCTGCAGCGTGGCGCGGCCCTGCGCGGGCACGTCGGTCCAGGCCAGCGGCGCGCGGCCGGCCTCGGCGGTGGCGCCGGTGCCGGCCACCTCCATGCCGATGCCGTAGCGCACGCGCCGGCTGGTGCTGGACAGCGTCACGTCCAGCAGCGCGGCCCGGCCGGCGTGCACCGGCTCGGGCGGGTTCAGGTGCAGGGTGAGGCCGCGCAGGTTGGCGTGGCCCACGTGCATGCCCACCGCCACCGTGCCGGCCAGCAGGAAGGTGAGCAGGTAGCCCAGGTTGAGCTGGTAGTTGATGCTGGCCACGAGCAGCAGCGCCAGCGTGAGGGCCAGCATCCAGCCGGCCCGGGTCGGCAGGATGTAGACGTTGCGCTGGGTCAGCGCGAGCGTGTCCGTGCGCGGCAGGCGGCCGTGCCACCAGCGCTGCACGCGCTCGCGCAGCGGGCGCAGAGGATGGCGCCAGGTCATGGCCATGTCAGTCAGGAGAGGGAGTGAAGGCGCCGCTCCGAGGCGAGCGAAGCGAGCCGATACAAACCCAGAGACAGCGAGGGTCCGGCTTCGCCGGCCCGAGATGTCGTCCCCCCTCCAAGCGCCGCGCAGCGGCGCGCAAGAGAGGGGGCTGAGGGCCGCGGCTCCAAGCCTGCCTGCGCAGGCTTGGACGTGCCCGAAGAGCAGCCGCCTCCGGCGGCCGCACGGAGCCGCAAAGCGGCGCAGGGGGGAGTCTCATGGAAGCGGTATGGCCTCGAGCATCGCGCGCACCTGCTCGACCGGGCCGCGCCCGGCATCGCGCACGGGAATCAGCCGGTGCGCGATGGTCTGGGGCAGGATGGCGGCGATGTCGTCGGGCGCCACGTAGTCGCGCCCGTCCAGGAACGCCTGGGCCTTGGCCGAGCGCACCACGGCCAGCGCGGCGCGCGGCGAAAGGCCTTGCAGGAACCAGCGGCCGCTGCGCGTGGCGGCCACCAGGTCCTGCAGGTACTCGAGCACCGGGTCGGCGGTGTGCACGGCCGCCACTACGGCCTGCAGCTCGGCGAGGTCGGCCGGCGTGAGCGCGGGTTGCAGGTGCTCGAGCATGTCGCGCCGGTCCTGGCCGAGCAGCAGGGCGCGCTCGGCGGCGCGGTCGGGGTAGCCCAGCGACAGGCGCATGTGGAAGCGGTCGAGCTGCGATTCCGGCAGCGCGTAGGTGCCGAGCTGGTCGTGCGGGTTCTGCGTGGCGATCACGAAGAAGGGCTCGGGCAGGGCGCGCGTGGCGCCTTCGACCGTGACCTGCTTTTCCTCCATGGCCTCCAGCAGCGCGCTCTGCGTCTTGGGGCTGGCGCGGTTGATCTCGTCGGCCAGCAGCACCTGCGCGAACACCGGGCCGGGGTGGAACACGAAGTCTTCGCGCCCGCGCTCGTAGATGGACACGCCGATCAGGTCGCTCGGCATCAGGTCGGCGGTGAACTGCACGCGTGAGAACTGCAGGCCGAAGGAGCGCGCCAGGGCGTGCGCCAGCGTGGTCTTGCCCACACCGGGCACGTCCTCGATCAGCAGGTGCCCGCCCGCGAGCAGGCAGGCCACGCAGTCGGACACCTGCTGCGTTTTTCCGAGGATCACCGTGTTAAGCTGGTCGAGCAGGAGCTGCGTTCTGGAGTCGGCTTGCATGCCGCGAACCATACCGTAAAAGCATCACGCGATGAGTCAGGCCACTGGTTACTTCACCCACCCGGCGTGCAGAAAGCACGAGATGGGCGCCGGCCATCCGGAATGCCCCGAGCGGCTCGACGCGATCGAGGACCGCCTGCTGATCACCGGGCTGGACGCCGCGCTCGAACGGCGCGAGGCCACGGCCGCGGCGCTGGCGGACATCGAGCTGGCGCACGACCGCCTGTACGTCGCCTCGCTGCGCGGCCTGAGCGAGCGCCTCAAGGAGGACGTCGCCGCCGGCGGCCCCGCGCATGCGCAGCTCGACCCGGACACCGCGATCAACACGCAGAGCTGGGAGGCCATCCTGATGGCCGCGGGCGCGGCCTTCGACGCCACCGACGCGGTGATCGCCGGCGAACTGGCCAACGCCTTCTGCGCGGTGCGCCCGCCCGGCCACCACGCGATGCACAACCGGGCCATGGGGTTCTGCTTCGTCAACAACGTGGCGGTGGCGGCCAAGTACGCGCTGGAGCGCCATGGCCTGCGGCGCGTGGCGATCGTCGACTTCGACGTGCACCACGGCAACGGCACCGAGGACATCGTGGCCGGCGACGAGCGCATCCTCATGTGCAGCTTCTACCAGCACCCGTTCTATCCCGCCTGGAACCACTCGAAGGCGGCCAACCTGGTCAACCTGCCGGTGCCGGCCTGCACCCGCGGCATGGACATCCGCGAACGGGTCGAGACGGCGTGGATGCCGCGGCTGGAGGCGCACCGGCCGCAGATGGTCTTCGTGAGCGCCGGTTTCGACGCCCATCGCGAGGACGACCTGGGCCAGCTCGGCCTGGTGGAAGCCGACTACACCTGGCTGACCCAGCGCATCCAGGACGTGGCGCGGCGCCACGCCAAGGGCCGCATCGTGAGCTGCCTGGAAGGCGGCTACAACCTCAGCGCGCTCGGCCGCAGCGTGGAGGCGCATTTGCGCGTGCTGGCGGGTATTTGACGACTCCCCCCTGCGCGCCTTCGGCGCTTCCCCCCTCCGTTGCGCGCCTTCGGCGCTTCGAGGGGGGACGACATCTCGGGCCGGCAAAGCCGGACCCTCGCTGTCTCTGGGCTTTTGTCGGCTCGCTTCGCTCGCCTCTGTTGGCGTGTCTTCACTCCCTCTCCCTCTGGGAGAGGGTTGGGGTGAGGGCCTCGACGGCCGGTCCCTCGCGGCCTCCGGGTTTTGCTGGTTTTCAGTGGTGTTTCAGCGCGCTTTCCAATTCGTGGTGCCTTGACGCGGCGGGGCGCACGCGCAGGGCTTCCTCGAGTTCCGTCATGTGCGCTTTCATCAGGGCGGCCGCTTTCTCGGCCTGGCGCTGGGCGATCGCGTCCATCAGTTCGTGGTGCTGGCAGTGCCAGCAGTCGAGTCCTACGGGGTTGGCGTAGAGCTGGGTGACCAGGCTGGTCCGGGCCACGAGCTGCTCGACCGCCTGCGCGAGTTCGCTGTTGCCCGACAGGCGTGCCAGCAGCACGTGGAACTCCCCGCTCAGGTGCACCGCCCGGCGCAGGTCGCGCGCGCGGTGGGCGGCCTCGGTGGCGGCCAGGTTCGTCTTCAGGGTCCGCAGCCCGTCCGGGCGCCACGCCGTACAGGCCTGCCGGGTGCCGGCCTCTTCCAGGATCAGGCGCAGGCCGAAGATCTCGCGCGCTTCCTGGAAAGTCGGCGCGGCCACCCAGGCGCCCGCGTTGCGGCGCATGCGCACCAGCTTGTCGTGCGACAGGCGCCAGAGCGCCTTGTCGACGTGCCGGCGCGACGCCGAGAGCAGTTCGGCCAGCGCGGTCTCGGTGAGGCGGCTGCCTGCCGGCAGGCGCTGGTCGACGATCGCGGCGTGGAGCTGGCGGTAGACCTCGTCTTCGGTCGGTGAGGGGCTTGGCGTGTGCTTCATGGTGCGGTGGGATGCGAATGGGCGCGCACCTCGGTGCACACCTGGTACGGCGATGGTGCAACGAAGCACGGATCTGCGCAATTGAGCAAATGGATTGCGCGCAATCACGATGCAGCTCGTTGATTCACATGGAATCGAATCCGGCGTGGCATGGCCATTGCACGCCGATGGCGCAGGCTGCCGCAGCGCGCGGCGGCCATTCATCTTCATTTCGAGGACGTCATCATGCTCATCGCCTCTTCGCGCCACTGGGTTCATCGCCTGGGCCTGGCGGCCGCCATGGCCGCCGCCTTGCTGGCTTCCACCGCGGCTGCGGCCCAGACGCCGATCAAGTTCTCCCTCAACTTCAAGCCCGATGGCTCGAACGCGCCGTGGTTCCTGGCGCAGGAGCGCGGCTACTTCAAGGCCGCGGGCCTGGACGTGGCGCTGGACGCGTCCAACGGCACCGGCGACGTGCTCAGCCGGCTGGGCAACAACTCCTACGACTTCGGCTTCGCGGACTCCAGCTCGCTGATCGAGTTCGCCGCGCGCAACCCGCAGCAGGCGCCGGTGGCCGTGCTGATGATCTACTCCAACAACCCGCTGTCCGTCGTGGCACTCAAGAAGAGCGGCATCTCCAAGCCCGGGGACCTGAACGGCCGGCGCGTCGGCGGCCCGGTGAGCGACGGTGCCTACCGCATGTTCCCCGCCTTCGCGAAGAAGGCCGGCCTGGACCTCGCGAAGGTGAAGGTGGAGAACATCGACATCCGCGTGCGCGAGACCGTGCTGGTGCGCGGCGACGTGGACGCCGTCACCGGCTTCGATTCGACCGTGTGGTTCAACCTCAAGATCCTCGGCGTGAAGCAGGACGAGGTGTCCTTCATCCGCTATGCCGAGTTCGGGCTCGACCTGTACGGCAACGCGCTGCTGGTCTCGCGCCGGCTGCTCGAGACCCGGCCCCAGGTGGTGGAGGCCTTCGTCAAGGCGACGGCGCTGGGCTGGCGCGATGCGCTGGCCGATCCGGCCGCGGCCATCGAGGCGCTGGCCAAGCGCGACCCGCTGATCAACAAGCCGATCGAGACCGAAAAGCTGCAGTGGCTGCTGCGCAACCAGATCGCGAGCCCCGCCGCGCGCAGCGGCGGCCTGGGCACGGTGGACGCGGCGCGGCTGTCGGGCCAGATCGACACCGTGGTCGAGGCTTTCAACCTGCCCGTGAAGCCTACCGCGGCGAGCATCTACGATGGCCGCTTCCTGCCGCCGCTGGCCGACCGCACGCTGCCGCAATGAGCGACGCCAGGTTCGACTGCGTCATCCACGGCGCGGAGGTGTTCGTCGGCCAGGGCCTCATGCCTTGCGACGTGGGCATCACCGATGGCCGCATCGCCGCCATCGGCGAGCGCCTCGAGGGCGGGCGCACGCGCGTCGACGCCACCGGCCGCTGGCTGCTGCCGGGTGGCGTCGACGCGCATGTGCACGTCGACCAGCCACCCAACCCCGGCAGCGCTGCGCGCGGCGCCGAGATGGCCGACAACTTCGAGAGCGGTACACGCTCGGCGGCGTTCGGTGGCACCACCACCATCCTGTCGTTCGCGCCGCAGTTCAAGGGCCAGTCGCTGCGCGATGCGGTGGCGGCCTACCACGCGCGGGCCGATGGCCGCTCGCACGTGGACTACGGCTTCCACCTGATCGTCTCCGACCCGACCGAGTCGGTGCTGTCGCAGGAACTGCCCGCACTGGTCGAAGAGGGCTACACCTCGGCCAAGATCTACCTGACCTACGAGGCGCTCCGGCTGTCCGATCGCCAGGTGCTGGAAGTGCTCGACGCCTCACGCCAGTGCGGCATGCTGACCATGGTGCATGCCGAGAACCTCGACTGCATCCTGTGGCTGACCGACCGGCTCGAACGCGAAGGCAAGACCACCTCGCGCTACCACGCGAACGCTCGCCCCATGCTGGTGGAGCGCGAGGCCACCTTCCGTGCCGTCGCGCTGGCCGAACTGGTGGGCGCGCCGCTGCTGATCGTGCACGTCTCGGGCCGCGAGGCGATCGACGTGATCGCCGCCGCGCGCGCGCGCGGCCTGCCCGTCGTGGCCGAGACTTGCCCGCAATACCTGTTCCTCAATGCCGACGACCTGCACGGCGACGAGGGCGCCAAGTGCATGTGCAGCCCGCCGCCGCGCGCGCGCGAGAACGCGCTCTTCGTCTGGCGCGGGCTGCAGGGCGGCGCACTGTCGCTGGTCTCGTCCGACCATGCGCCATACCGCTTCGACGAGACCGGCAAGCTCAAGTACGGCCCGCGGGCCTCGTTCCGCTTCATCGCCAACGGCATCCCCGGCCTCGAGACGCGCATGCCGCTGCTGTTCTCGGAAGGCGTGATGGCCGGCCGGCTGATGCTGGCCGAGTTCGTCGAGTTGTGCTGCACGGCGCCGGCGCGCCTGTACGGCCTGCTGCCGCGCAAGGGCCAGATCGCGGTCGGCGCGGACGCCGATCTGGTGCTCTGGGACCCGCAGCGCCGGACCGTCATCGACAACGCCCTGCTGCACCACAACGTGGACTACACGCCGTACGCGGGCATGGCCGTGACCGGCTGGCCGACCCACACCTGGCTGCGCGGAGAACTGGTCTGCGCGGACGGCGCGCTGCTCGGCCGGCCCGGGCAAGGCCGTTTCTTGCGGCGCGGCCGGCACGGCATTCCCTTGAGGGCGGCCCCATGAGCGCCGCCGGGCCGTCCCAAGGCGCTCGCACCGCAGCCCGGCAGGGCGGAGGTGCACCAGTGAGCGCCGCCGGTCCGCCCCAAAGCGCTCGCACCGCAGCCCGGCAGGGCGGAGGTTTGCTCGCGACGGATACGCCGGTCGAAATTCGCCGGGCGGCGCGCGCGGGCGCGCCGGTGATGACGTCGGGGCTCGCGCCCGGCTTCCTGCAGGGCAACCTGGTCGTGGTGCCGGCCGGCTGGGCGGACGAGCTGGTGGCGTTCTGCCGCCGCAACCCCGGCCCGCTGCCCCTGCTCGCGGTGGGCCGCCCCGGCAACCCCTGGCTGCCCGAACTGGGTGACGGCGTCGATGTCCGGACCGACCTGGGTGGCTACCAGCGGTGGGTGAACGGCCGGCTGCTGGACCAGCCGACCGACCTGGCGGCCGACTGGCGCGACGACGACGTCGCGCTGGTGCTGGGCTGCTGGTTTTCGCAGGAGGCCGCGCTCGCCGCCGCAGGCATCCGCATGCGGCACATCGAGCTCGGCATCCAGGGCGGCCTGTTCCGCACCCGGCTCGCGTGCGCGCCGTCGGGGCGGCTGCGCGGCACCGTCGTGGTCTCGGCGCGGCCCTTTGCCGACGCCGACGTGCCCATGGTTGCCGAGCTCACCGCCCGGCTCCCCCTGGGCCATGGCGGCCCGATCCACCGCGGGGACGCGCGGGCGCTGGGCATCGCGGACGTGTCGCGGCCGGACTTCGGCGAGCCGCTGCCTCCGCTGCCCGGTGAAACGCTGCTGTTCTGGGGCTGCGGATTGACGGCCACCGAAGCGCTGCGCGAGGCGGGCGTGCCCCGGTTCGCGACGCACCGGCCCGGCTGCATGCTCGTCACCGACCTGCCGGCCACGGGCTGAGGCCGGCGGACACATGTTTTGTCGGCACGATTTCGCACAGAAGTTCGCACAGAAGGAAAGGGAAAGAGGGCACACCATGGATCTCGGACTGAAGGGAAAACGCGCGCTGGTGATGGGCGGCAACCGCGGCATCGGCCAGGGCATTGCCAGCGCCCTGGTGCGCGAAGGCGCGTCGGTCGCCATCACCGGCCGGGATGCGGCGCGGCTCGAAGGCGCGGTGGCGACGCTGCGGAGTGAAGCACAGGAGGCAGGCCACACGGCATCGCGGGTCGCAGGTCATGGCCTCGAACTCGGCGACACCGAGCGCCTGCCGTCTTTCGTGCAACAGCTCGAACAGGGGTTCGGCCCGATCGACATCCTGGTCAACAACACGGGCGGCCCGGACTATGGCGGCGCGAGCGGCCACAGCGCGGCGGCCTGGCGCACCGCGTTCGAGGAAATGGTGCTGCCCGTCATCGTGCTGACCGACCTCGTGCTGCCGGGCATGCGCGCCAGGGGCTGGGGCCGCATCCTCACCGTCGTCTCGTCCGGCGTGGTGCAGCCGCTGCCCGTGCTGGGCATCTCCAACAGCCTGCGCAGCGCGCTGGTGCCGTGGTCCAAGACGCTCTCGGCCGAGGTCGCGCGCGACGGCATCACCGCCAACATCCTGGTGCCGGGCCGCATCAACACCGAGCGGGTGCGCCTGACGGACGAAGCCACCGCCCGCCGCGAAGGCTCGACGCCGGAGGCGGTGCGGCAGCGCTCCACCGGCTCGATTCCGATGGGCCGCTATGGCGATCCCACCGAACTGGGTGCGCTCGCGGCCTTCGCCGTCAGCGTGCCCGCGGCCTACGTGACCGGCGCCATGCTGCGCTGCGACGGCGGCAACATCCGCTCGATCTGAGAGGGTGTGAACCCGCCATGCCCGCTCATCTTGCCCAACCACGTCGGCCACGCCGGATTCATTCACACCTTCTGACGCTCCGGAGGAACTCCCATGCCATGGATCAAGACCCAGGCGGCCCTGACCCACGAGGGCGCGCTGCTCATGCTCGATGCCGCGGTGGCCAAGGCGAGGGCCATGGGGCAGCCCCAGTGCATCGCCATCGTTGACGGAGGCTGCAACCTGCTGGCCTATCTGCGCATGGACGGCGCGAAAGTGCTGTCGCGCCAGTCCGCGATCCGCAAGGCGATGACCGCAGCCTCGTCGCGCATGGCCACCGGGGGACTGGACGATGGCCTCGGCGCGCGCCTGGCCTGGGCCAGCGGTGGCGAGGTGACCAACCTCAAGGGTGGCTTGCCGATCGTGGTGGGTGATCAGGTGCTCGGCGGCATCGGCGTCGGTTCCGGCACTGGAGATCAGGATATCGAAGTCGCCCAGGCCGCGCTGGCCGCGCTGGCCGCAGGGCTATCCAAGCCGCCCTAGGTGTGGGCGCTGCTCCGGCCGCCACGCCCCGATAATCCGGCCATGAACTCCCCCAAACCCATCGACGATTTCGAGTTGTGGCTCTCGGGCTTCCTGCAGCCCATGGTGTTGCTCGAGCTGCTCGCGCTGGCGGTCTGCGTCGGCCTGGCCTGGGTGTTCAGCGCGGCGTTGCGGCGTTCGCTCGCCATGGAGCAGGAGCGCTCGTCGGTGCTGTTCGGCCAGCGGGTGGTGGATGGCGCCCTGTTCCCGCTGGTGCTGCTGGCGCTGGGCTACGTGGCGCGCGCGCTGCTGGCCAAGTTCGTGCCGCTGGCGGCGTTCAAGGTGATCATCCCGGTGCTGGTGGCGCTGGTCGTGATCCGCGTCGGGGTCAAGGTGCTGCAGGCGGCGTTCACCACGGCGCCCTGGGTGCGGGTGCTGGAGCGCACCATTTCCTGGGCGGCCTGGCTGGCGATGGTGCTCTGGGTCAGCGGGCTGCTGCCGCTGGTGCTGGCCGAGCTGGACGACATCACCTGGAAGATCGGCGGCGCCACGGTGAGCCTGCGCACGCTGATCGAGGGCTGCCTGACCGCCGGCGCGGTGATGCTGCTGGCGCTGTGGGTGTCCTCCGCGCTCGAGGCGCGGCTGCTGCGCGGGGCGGCCGGCGGCGATCTGTCGCTGCGCATGGCGGCGAGCAACGCCGTGCGCGCGCTGCTGCTGTTCGTCGGGCTGATCATCGCGCTGTCGGCCGTGGGCATCGACCTGACCGCGCTGTCCGTGTTCAGCGGCGCCATCGGCGTCGGCATCGGCTTCGGCCTGCAGAAGCTGGCCTCCAACTACGTGAGCGGTTTCGTGATCCTGGCCGAGCGGCGCATGCGCATCGGCGACAGCGTGAAAGTGGACACCTTCGAGGGGCGCATCACCGGGATCAGCGCCCGCTACACGCTGATCCGCTCGGCGGTGGGGCGCGAGTCCATCGTGCCCAACGAGCTCATGGTCATCAATCGGGTCGAGAACCTGTCGCAGGCGCTCGCGCGGACCTGGCTGACCTCCGTGGTGTCGGTGGCCTATGGCAGCGACGTCCAGCGCGTGAGCGACCTGCTGCTGCAGGCGGTGCAGGAGCAGGCGGGCGCGTTGAGGGAGCCCGCGCCGCTGGTCTCGCTGTCGGCCTTCGGCGCCGACGGCCTGGAGTTCACGGTGGGCTACTGGATCAACACGGGCGACAACGCGGAGCAGCTCAAGCTGCGCTCGCTCGTGAACCGCCGCATCCTGGAACTGCTGCAGGCCGAGGGCATCGAGATGCCGTACCCGCAGCGGGTGGTGCACCTGAAGCCCGGCCTGCCGGCGGCGTGAACCCGCGGCGAGCGCAGCGAGCCGAGCAAAAACCCAGGGGCAGCGAGGGTCCGGCTCCGCCGGCCCGAGATGCCGTCCCCCCTCCAAGCGCCGCGCAGCGGCGCGCTAGAGAGGGGGGAAGCCGCGCAGCGGCGCAGGGGGGAGCTCTCTTTTCATTTTGAAGTGGAACGTGCTGCCCGCGCCCGGGCGGCTCTCGACCTCGATGCGCCCGCCGTGCCGCTCGACCACGGTCCGCACGAACACCAGGCCCAGGCCCACGCCGCGCGTGGCGGGCCGATCGGGGTGCAGGCGCGCGAACTGCTGGAACAGGTCCTGCTGCTGGGTCTCGGTCATGCCCGCCCCCTGGTCGGTGACGGCCACGCGCCAGTCCTGGCCGGCGGGGGAGACGCTGCAGCGCACCTCGGTGCCTTCGCGGCCGTACTTCACCGCGTTGCCGACCAGGTTGGCCAAGGCGCGGGTGAGCAGGCCGCGGTCGGCCAGGCACAGCGCGGGCTCGTCGGGGCGCTGCACCACGATGCGGATGTCCCGCGCCTGGGCCTGCGGCCAGATCTCGTCGACGGCTTCGTCGAACAGGTCGGCGAGGTCGGCGGTGTCCATGCGGTAGGTGCTGGATTCCGCGCGCGCGAGCTGGACGAATTCCTCGGCCAGGTCCAGCGTGCGGCGCGCGTGGCGCTCGATGCGCTGCAGCGTGTCGGCCGGCATCGGCTGCGCGGGGTCCAGGCGCTGCACTTCGAGCAGCGCGAGGATCGAGGCCTGCGGCGAGCGCATGTCGTGCGAGATGAAGCGCAGCGCGACGTCGCGCTGGCGCTCGGCTTCACGGATCGGGGTGATGTCGACCAGGCTGGTGATCCAGTTGGTGGTGCGCCCCTCGATGTTGAAGCCGGGAACGCAGCGCACCAGCAGGTCGCGACCCTGGGCATCCCGGGCTTCGCCGCTCCAGGGGCCGGCGGTCCGGTGCGGCCCTTCGCTGTCGAAGAAGGTGTCGAAGAATGGCACCTGGGTGTCGGCCCGGCGCACGTCGCTCAGCAGCTCGCCGAGCGGGCGGCCGCGCAGCCCGGCGGTGCTGCCCGGGTGCCCGAAGTACTGGCAGGCCGCCTGGTTGACCATCAGCACGTGGCCGCTGGTGTCGGTGATCAGGGTGGCGTCGGGCAGGCTGTCGAGCGTGTCCCTGACGAAGCGGTGCAGGTTGCGCAGTTGTTCCGAGGCGTCCTGCAGCGCCTGGATGTGGCGGTCCAGGGCGTCGCCCGGGCGGTCGCTGGGCCGCATGCTGGGCAGGTCCCGGCGCGTTTCCATGCGCTGGAATTCCTCCAGCAGGTAGTCGAGGGCGGCGCGCAGGCGGCGCCAGACCCACAGCGGGTAGGCCAGCAGCACGCCCAGCAGCCCCGCGGCGGGCGCGAACTGCAGGCCCGCCAGCCACGGGCCGAGCCCGGTGGCGGCCAGCGTCGCCGCCAGCAGCGCGGCGCTGGCCAGCAGCGACGCGGTCGGCGCCAGGTGCAGCACCGCCAGCAGCGCGAGCGCCACCGGCAGCGCGCAGAACAGCGCGTTCTGCCAGGCGCTGGCGCGCTCCAGGCGCAGACCGAGCAGCAGGGCGTTGATCACGTTGGCGGCGATCTCCACGCCCGCCATGAGCTGGGCCTCGCCCGAGCGCGGCGTGGCGTAGGCGTCGCCCATGCCGTCGGCGGTGGCGCCCACGAGCACGTACTTGCCGGCAAAGGTCTCGGGCGGCACCTGGCCGCGCAGGACGTCGACGTAGGACACCTGCGCGAAGCTGCCGGGCGGGCCCGCGAACGGGATCTGCGCCCAATGGTCGCGCCGCCACAGGCCGGACTGCGGCCGCGTGTCATCGAGTCCCGCGGCGGCGGCGGCGCGCTGGCCGGGCAGGGGCTCGGGCAGGGTGAAGCCGCCTTCGCGCAGCACGGCCACCGCGATGTGGTCCCACCAGTGCTCGCCATCGCCCTCGCGCAGGAAGGCGCTGCGCACGATGCCGTCGGCGTCGATTTCCACGTGGATGTGGCCCAGCGCCGCGGCGTGCGCGGCCAGCGCCGGCGCGGGGTCGGTGCGCGCGAGCTGTCCGTTGCCGTAGCGGTCCTGCAGCACCATCGGCAGGACCACGTGGCCGGCACGGGCGATGGCTTCGCCGAGCGCGGTGTCATCGGCCGGTGCGACGGGATCGGGTTCGACCAGGATCAGGTCGAGCCCGATCGCGCGCGGCCCGGCCGCCGCGACCCGATCGAGCAGCGTGGCGTGCAGGTGGCGGCGCCAGGGCCAGCGCCCGAGCGCGGCCAGGCTCTTGTCGTCGATGGCGACGATGACAATCTCGTCCGAGACCGGGCGGGTGTTCAGGCGGTCCAGTTGGTCGGCCAGCGCGAGGTCGATGCGCTCGAACGCCTGCGTCAGGCTCAGCGTGACGACCAGGGCCAGCAGCAGCGCCGACAGCAGGCCCCATTCGAGCCACCGCACCTGGATGCGGCGGCGTTCGAAGCCGGGCGCCGCATCGGGTGCGTCCGGCGCGTCGGGGGGCGGCACGGTGGCGGCGGGGCCGGCCGGCCGGATCAGCGCGCGCCCGGCCGCACCGGCTGGCCGTCCGGGCTGGTCAGCGGTTGCGAATCCGAGGTGGTCACGCTCGATCCCTTGATCTCCAGGTGCTGGGTGTCGGTCCATGGCCCTTCCAGGCCTTTGGCGGCGTCGATCTGCCGCACCCGCACATGGTACAGGCCCGGTGCCGGCAGCTCGCGCGTGAACGATGGCTGGTCGCGCAACCGGTCGTCCACCAACTGGGAGAAGCCGCTGTCGCGGGCGATCTGGATCTGGTAGCGCCACGGGCCGCCCGCGCTGGCCTGCCACGCGAGGTGCAGGGCGCCGGTCTCGGTGCGCCAGGTGAGCACATCGGGCCGGGGTGGTGGCTCGGCGACCGTGAACGCCACCGGTTGGCTGTACGGGCCCTGGTCGCGTCCGCCCTGGGCGTCGCGCGCCACCGCGGCGACGCGCCAGTGGTACTGGCCCGGCGGCAGCGCGCGCACGGTGTACTGGCAGGTCGGCTGGTCGGCGTCGGTCTGCGCGACCGGCGCCGCGAAGCTGGCGTCGCGCGCCAACTGGAAGCGGTAGCCCACGGCGTCCGGGTTTTCGGTACAGGCGAGCGAGACGTCGGACGAGCGCACCTGGCTGCCCTGGCGCGGCTCGCGCAGCAGCGGGGCCTGCGGCCGCGCGTTCACCACCAGTTCCCGGGTGGCCTCGCCGCCGGGGATGCCATGGCGGTCGATCGGGCGCACGCTCAGGTGGTAGCGGCCGTCTTCCAGGCCATCGAAGCGCGCGGCCGCCTGCGGGAACGTGGCGTTGCGCACGACCTGCCGGAAGGCGGGGTCGTTCGCGATCCGCACCTGCCATGCCGAGACCTCCGGCGCCTCGGGCAGGCGCAGCTCGAGCGCCGCGATCTCCTCGATCACCGATGGCAGGGACGATAGGTCCGGCGGGCCGATCTGGCGCCGTAGGCTGACGCCGCCGGCATCGAGGCGCATGCCCTCGCCGGCGCGCACCTGGGCCAGGATGCTGGTGCCCGCGCCCGGCTCCAGCGGCGTCACCTCGATCATGCCCTCCTGCACGTCGCCGATGAAGTCGGCCTGATCGTTGCGGGCCACGCCGAAGGTGGTGCCGCGCACACCGCCCACGGCCCGGCGCGTGCGCACCTCGAAGCGGCTGCGCGGCGTGCGCAGCGGCGTGACAGTGACGTCGACGCGGCCCCGTTCGAGTTCGATGCGGGACTGCGTGTGGCCGGCGTCGGGCGCGTGGCGCAGTTCGCTCAGCCGCGCCCGGGTGCCAGCGGCCAGGCGGACGATCGAGCCGTCGGCCAGGCTCAGGGTCACGAAGCCGCCTTCTCCCACCTCGATCACAGCGGCCTCGGGGACGAGCTGGTCCGGCACCAGTGCGGACGGCGTTGGCGACCCCGCCTCCTGCACGTGGGCCTGGCCCGCCACGTGGACCACCCGGGCCGAGGCGGCGGGCGTGCGCAGCAGGGCGCCAGGGATCACCAGCTGGCGCCCCGGCATGAGCCGCCGCGGGTTCTGCACCTGGTTGAGCGACTGCAGGCGCGGCCATTGGGCCGGGTCTTCCAGGTAGCGCCGCGCCAGCTCGTACAGGCTCTCGCCCGGCTGCACCGTGTGGACCAGGTCCTGTGGCGCCTGTGCCCAGGCCGGCCCCGCGAGCAGGGCCAGTGCCAGCCCCCACGCGGGGACCGGGCGACGGCGCAATGGGAGGTCGTCGATCGGCGCCATGCTCAGGACGTCGTGGAAGGGGCCGTGGGGTTCAGGTCTTCGAGCCGGTACCCGTGGTTGTAGACCGAGACCAGCCGGTAGCCGTTTTCGGCCCGCAGGCGCAGCTTGCTGCGCACGTGGGACATGTAGACGTCGAGCGAGCGCGACGAGATGTCGGCGTCGACGCCCCAGATGGTTTCGATCAGGTGGGCGCGCGAGAGCAGGCGGCCCAGGTTGCGGAACATGATGAGCGCCAGTTCGAATTCCTTGTTCGGCAGCGAGGGCACTTCCTTCCCGTCGATCCAGACGCGCCGCTCCCGCATGTCGAAGCCGTAGGGCCCCCACTGGAGCTCCTGTGCCGGCAAGGCGTGGCCGCCCCGGCGCAGCAGGGCCATCACGCGCGCGCGCAGCTCGCCCACGCGGCCGGACTTGACCATGTAGTCGTCCGCGCCGCAGTTCAGGCCGTCGATGATGTCGCGCTCGTCGCTGCGGTTGGTCACCATCAGGATCGGCATGGGGACGGTCGCCATGTTGCGGATCTTCTGGATCACCACCGGCCCCGGCACGTCCGGCAGCTCCCAGTCGACGATGAACAGATCGAAGGTCTCGCGCGGCAGCACCCGCAGCAGCGACATGCCGTCGGCGAACAAGTGGCAGTCGTGGCCCATGGATGCCACCACGGCCCGCACCAGGTCGAGCTGGGCGGGATCGTCGTCAACGGCTGCAATGCGCATGAAGGGATCGGTGGCGTGGTGTCTGGCGGTGGGACAGGGGGTGAAAACGCGTTGGCGCTCCACGAAGAAAGGTCTTCTTGTAGAGCGCCGGCGCGTTCTGGGTATGTACCCCCCGAATGTATCGGCCGACGTGTGGCCGCGCAGCCAGTTTGACAATCCTTTAAGAAAGAAAGTGTGTCGTGTCCAGGCGGGGCGCCGAGCCGTCTACAATGAAAAAGCACGATCGTTCTTTTCACGGGATGGCGCCAGGCCGGAGGCGGGATGCCGGTTCCGGTATGAGGGACATACAATCCAGCGTTGACGTGCACGTCAATTCCTGGCGCGGCCTATGCGGTTTTTTTCAGTTCAATCAATCAGGAGCA
>CAZAPJ010000068.1:0-24796 GCA_964487025.1 uncultured Hydrogenophaga sp. | reverse complement strand
ACAGGTCGCGTGCCTGTCCCTGCGCGTCCAGCGCGCCGGGTTTCTCTGCCCCAACAGGGCCGTGTCGCAGCAGTTTCATGTGTGGGTTTTTGGTTGACGATGTTGATGAATGAATGGCCAAAAAAGAGGAGCTTGCGCTCCTCTTCGGCTTACTGGGGCGTCATGCCCGAGAGCTTCACCAGGCGCTCGATGATCGGGGCCGACTCCTCGAAGCTCTTGCGGAACTGCGCCGAGGTGGTCTCCGTGTGCACGATGACGTAGGCCTGCAGCCGCGCCTTCACCGCTGTGGTTTTCATGGCGGCCTGGACTTCCTTTTCAAGCCGCTCCAGCAGGGGCGCAGGGGTGGCCGCCGGCGCCAGCAGGCCGATCCAACCGAAGGGCTTGTACTCGGGGTCCTTCAGGCCCGCTTCGCTCAGCGTGGGCACGTTGGGCAGGCGGGCAAGGCGCTTGTCGCCGAACACGGCCAGCGCGCGCAGGTTGCCGCTTTCGATCTGCGGCAGCAGCGCGGCCGCGGAGGCGATGCCCCAGGAGATCTGGCCGCCCACCAGGTCTTGGACCATGGGCACCTCGCCCTTGTACGCCACGCTCACCATGTCGAGCTTGTTCGACAGGTTGAGGTACGAGGCCATGAGGTGGCCGAACCCGCCGATGCCGAAGTTGCCGTAGCTCACCTTGCCCTTGTTCTTCCTGGCCCAGTCGATGAACTCGGCCATGGTGTTGGCGGGCACGTTCTTCGAGACCGCCAGTGCGTAGGGCGGGGCGCCCATGTCGGCCACGAAGGCGAAGTCCTTGAATGGATCGTAGGGCAGTTTGGTGAACACGAAGGGTGCGGTCAGCATCGGGGCCGAATGCGTGACCAGCAGGGTGTAGCCGTCCGGGTTGGAGCGCGCCACGGTCTGTGCAGCGAGCTGGCCGCTGGCGCCCAGTTTGTTGTCGACGATGATCGGCTGTCCCATGGACTTGCCCATTTCGTCGGCCACCGCGCGCGCCAGCGCATCCATGGTGCCGCCCGCGGAGGACGGCACCACGAAAGTGATGGGGCGGTTCGGATAGTTCTGCGCCTGCGCGGCGCTCCATCCCATGGAAGCGCAGGCGGCTGCCAGGAGAAGTATTGGCTTGAGCGATTTCATCGTCCTCGGTCCTTTCAATGTTCCTGTTCGTCAAACACACAAAACCGGCGCCTGGTTCCAGCGCCTTCGATACGGGCCGTCAGCCGACTTGCCGCTGCTGTCCGGCCCAGTACTTGGAGCGAATGGTCTTCTTGTCGACCTTCCCGATCGCGGTGAGCGGCAGGTGGTCCGTGAACTCGATCTTCTTGGGCGCGACCACGGAGCCCTTGCGTTCGGATACGAAGCTCATCAGTTCCCTGGCCTGCGCCTGTGCGCCAGGCTTCAGGACCACCAGGGCCGTGACAACCTCGCCCCACTTGGGGTCGGGCGTGCCGATGACCGCCGAGCAGGCCACGGCGGGATGCTGGGCGAGGCAGTTCTCGACCTCGCTCGAATACACGTTGAACCCGCCCGAGATGATCATGTCCTTGGCGCGATCGATCAGGTAGATGAAGCCTTCGGCGTCCTGGCGCGCCATGTCGCCGGTGTGCAGCCATCCGCCGGCCAGGGCGGAGGCGTTTTCCTCCGGCCGGTTCAGATAGCCCGCCATGACCAGGGGGCCCCGCACGCACAGCTCGCCGATTTCTCCCGCCGGCACCTCGTTGAGGATTTCGTCCAGCAGCTTGACTTCGTTGCCCGGCACCACGCGTCCGCAGGAGCCCAGGAGATGAGGGCGTTCCAGGTCGTGCTCGTCGGAGCGCAGATAGGTGATGGTCATCGGGGCTTCCGCCTGTCCGTAGATCTGGCCCAGGATGGGTCCCAGTTTCCGGATGGCTTCGGCGAGGCGGGACGGTGCGATCGGCGAGGCGCCGTACCACAGCCGCTGCAGGCTGGAGGTGTCGTATTGCCCGAAGCCGTGGCAGTCCAGCAGGCCGTAGATCTGGCTGGGCACCAGGAAGCTGCAGGTGATGCCGTGTTCCTGCACCTGGCGCAAGTAGGCTTCGGGCGTGTACTTGTCCATGAAGAACACCGTGCCGCCGCGCAGGAAGGTCGGCAGCACATAGGCGCCCGCGGCATGGGACAGCGGCGTGGCGGCCAGGAAGCGCACGTTCTCCGGCCACTCCCAGCTCGACAGTTGCTGCAACAGCATGGTCACGCTGGTGCGGTGCGCGTGCATCACGCCCTTGGACCGCCCGGTGGTGCCGCCGGTGTACGAGATCTTGCAGATGTCCTGCGAGCGGGCGGTGAGCGGCGTGTCGCTGGCGTCCATGCGTGAGGCGCCTTCGACCATGTCGGTGCCGTAGGCGGCCGGCCCCATGGTCAGCACGTGCTCGACGATGCCGCGGCGCTGCAGCGCCAGCCCGCGTTCCCCGTAGTGCGATGAGTCCACCACCAGGACGCGGATGGAGGCGTCCTGCAGCACGAAGGCCTGGTCCTCTTCCGAGCCCAGCGGGTGCAGCGGCGTCAGCCGCAGCCCCATGAGCTGCGTGGCGATGATGGTCACCACGGCATCGGGGTTGTTGCCGGACAGCAGCGCGAGGCCGTCCTGCGGGCGCAGGCCCAAGGATTCGAGGTAGCGGACGAGCTGGTGGCAGCGGGCCTCGAGTTCGTGGTAGCTCAGGCTCGTCTGGCCGCCAACGATGGCCTGCCGGTCGGCATAGGTTTTGAACGCCTGCCGGTACAGGCTGCCGAGCGACGGGCCGTCGAAGAGGTGAGGGGAAAGGGTCGTCATGAGGCAATAAACAGGAAGAGCGGTTCGTGTGAACAGGCCTGGCTACCGGATCTGGTGCAGCAAGGGCTCGCCGTCGCGCAGGCGGCGGCAGTTCTCGACGGCGACGCCGAGGCTGCGCTCCAGGGTCTGCCGGGTCAGCCAGGCGATGTGGGGCGTGGCGACGAAGTTGGGCAGTTGCAGCAGCGGATGCCCGGGGTCGCAGGGCTCCCGGGCGAACACATCCGCGCCGGCCCCGGCCAGTGCGCCGCTGGCGAGCGCGGCGTGCAGGGCCGTTTCGTCGACCAGTTCGCCGCGGGCGCAGTTGATCAGGACGCCGCCGGGGCGGATCCAGCCGATCTTTTCCGCATCCAGCAACTGGGCCGTTTCGTCGGTCAGGGGTACGTGGAGCGAGACGATGTCGATCTCGCGCAGCAGCGCTTCGAGGGCGGGCAGGCGTATCGCGCCATGGCCGCCGTGGTCGCTGCGCGCCCAATAGAACACCTGCGCGCCCAGGGCCTGCAGCGCCGGCGCGAGGCGCTGCGGCACCGCGCCGAAACCGACGAACCCGATCTTGCTGCCCGAGATTTCGCCCACCGCGTCCAGCGCATCGGCGGGCAGGCGCCAGCCCTGCCCCTGCCGGGTGGCCTGGTCCAGGTGGGTGAGGCGCCGCATCACCGCCAGCATCAGCGCCAGCGTGTGTTCCGCCACCGCCTGGCTGTTGGTCCCGGGCATGTTGGCGACCGCGATGCCGCGCGCGCGGGCGGCTTCGCGGTCGATGGTGTTCACGCCCACGCCGATCTTCTGGATCAGCCTGAGCCGGGGCGCCGCCTGCATCGTGGCGTCCGTGACCGGGTCGAGCACGTGCAGCAGCACCTCGGTTGGCGCCATTTCGCGCAGAAAGGTCTCGCGGTCCGTGGGGTCGACCATGGCGACTTCCAGCCAGGCGGGCACCTGGCGTTGCAGCCATGCGGACAGCCGCGGGCTGCCGCGGAACTGCAGCAATGCCCTCACGCAGCGGCCCCAGCCCGGGCCCGCGACGCCATCGGCAGCGCGCCGCGGCCGGCGTACACGGCGGCCTTGCCCAACTGCTCCTCGACGCGCAGGGCCTCGTTCCATTTCGCCATGCGCTCGGAGCGCGCGAAGGAGCCTACCTTGAGCTGGCCGGTGTTCCAGCCCACGGCCAGGTGCACGATCGCGACGTCTTCGGTTTCTCCCGAGCGCGCCGACACGATGCGCCCCCAGTCCTTTTCGCGCGCGGCGTCCACCGCCTGCCGTGTCTCGGTGATGGTGCCGACCTGGTTGGGTTTGATCAGCACCGCGTTGCATTGCCCGGCCGCCGCCGCCGCGCGCACGCGCTCCGCGCTGGTGACCAGGAAATCGTCGCCGATCACCTGCACCCGCTGGCCGAAGGATTCGGTGAAGGCCCGCATGCCCTCGGGATCGTCTTCCGAGACCGGGTCCTCGACCGATACGATCGGGTAGCGCCCGAGCCAGCCTTCCAGCACGGTCAGCCACTCCCCGGTGTCGAACCGGCGTCCTTCCAGGCCCAGTTCGTACAGTCCGTCGCGCCTGAATTCCGAGGCGGCGATGTCGAGCGAGATCGCGACCTCGTCGTAGCGGTAGCCGGCGGCGTCGATGGCGCGCGTGAGCATTTCCAGCGCGTCTTCGTTGGACTTGAAGTCGGGCCACCAGCCGCCTTCGTCCGCAACGCCCAGCGTGGAGCCGCGTGCGCTCATCAAGTCGCCCGCGTGGCGGTACACCTCCGCGACCATGCACAGGGCTTCGTCGAAGCTCTGCGCGCCCAGCGGCATGATCAGGAAGTCCTGGATGTCGACGCGCCGGCCCGCGTGGGCGCCGCCGCCGAAGATCTGGACTTCCGGCAGCGGCAGGCGCACCGGGGCGCCGTTGGCCAGATAGCGCCACAAGGGCTCGCCGGCCGCTGCCGCGGCCGCGTGCAGCACCGCCATGGAGGTTGCGATGGTGGCGTTTCCACCCAGCCGCGATTTGACCGGCGTGCCGTCCAAATCGATCAGGACCGCGTCCACCGCGGCCTGCTGGGTGGCATCCAGACCCCGGATCGCGGGCGCGATCAGGCGCGCGATGTTGTCCAGCGCGGATTGCACGCCGTAGCCGCCGAATGCCGCCGTCCCATCGCGCAGGTCGATCGCTTCGTGCATGCCCCGGGAAGCGCCCGCGGGCGCGATGCCCCGGCCCCAGGCGCCGCCCGCCAGCCGGACCTCGACCTCGACCGTCGGGCGGCCGCGCGAATCCCAGATGCGCCGGCCCGTGACGCTCTCGATCGTGTGCTTGTCGGTCATTGCATTTCCTTTTCCCATTGCGAGCGGATCGGCGAGAGGCTGTCCGCGGGATGCAGCACCCACCGTTTGGCGAACTGGCGAACGCGGTCCCGGTCGGCGGGGGCCGTCAGGTACTCGACCGGGGACTTGCCGTCGACCCGCGCGAGCAGCAGCGCCGCGAGCAGGTGCGCGCTGCGCCGCTCCAGCTCGGCGCGCGGCTCCCAGTTCACGCCGTCCAGGTAGGCGGCGCAGAAAGTGTCGAAGCTGTCCAGGTACAGCGGGCAGAAACCCGGCACCCACACGCACTTGAGCAGCAGGTGATTCAGGCAGAAGGCGAGGTCGAAGGCCGGGTCGCCGTACCAGGCGCATTCCGCGTCCAGCAACACAGGGCCGTCCGCCGACACCAGGATGTTCTTGGGACTGACGTCGCCGTGCACCAGCGCGCGCCGGGTCTGGGCCGTATGCCGGGACAAGGCCATCAGGGCGTCCGAGCAATCGGCGTGCACGCGCGCCGTGGCTTCGAAATACGGCTCCAGCCGCAGCGCATGGAAACTGCTGTCGTGCGCGAAGGCCGAGGCCATGGCGCCGTCGTTGGCGGTGGCCTGGTGCACGGCCAGGAGGTTGCGGCCGAGCGCGCGCGCCGTCTCGGGCCGCGCCCGTCCTTCCCGAAGCTGCTGCTTCCAGTTCTCGTGCCGGGACGGGGGCAGGAACTCCATGGCGAAGATCCCGTGTGCCGGGTCTTCGCCCAGCACCTTGGGCACCGCGCCGGGGATCAGCCGGCCGGCCAGCCGCAGCCAGGCGACTTCCGCGGTGTTGCGCTCGACCGGCGCATGCCAGGTCGCCGCGACTTTCAACTGCGGCAGCGCGCGCTTGACGCACAGCACGCCCCGGCGCGCATCCGCGCGCACGATCTGGGAGGAAACGCCCCCGGTCAGCGGCGTGAACGCCACCACCTCATCTGGCTCCGCCAGGCCCATGCGGCGCAGGGAGTCGAGCAAACGATCCGCATCCGCCGGGGCCAGCGCCGTGTCTTCCATGCATCACCTCAGGCACATCTGGTCGTCCACTATAGTCAAATGTGCACACGTGTGCCTATTGGGGAATTCCCGAAAGGCGCCGCGACCCTGCCGATGCGGGGTGGAGTCCTCAGTCGGTTTTCAGCGGGGCGGTCGAGCCGCGGAGCACCAGCGTCGGCGCGAACTGGATGGAGGCATCGGCTGCCGGGTCGGCCGCCCCGGGCGGCGGGTCGCTGAGCAGCAGGTTGACGGCGGTGGTCACCATGTCCTGGACCGGGATCCGGATCGTCGAAATGCCCCGCTCGGCCAGCTCGAACCACGCGGGATCGTGGTAGCCGACCACCGAAACGTCCTCGGGCCAGGTCAGGCCGAGGCTGCGCAGGCCCTGCAGGGCGCCGAGCGTGAGGTCCGAGCTGCCCAGGATCAGGGCGGTGGGCCTTTCGCTCCGCGACATCAGCGTCAAGACCGCGCTGCGGCCGAACTCCGGCCGGGCCATGCCCACCGAAATGGAGGTGGCTTCCAGGCCTTGCTCCGCCATCGCGTTCTTGAAGGCGGCCAGGCGTTCGCGGGCGGTGCTGAACTCGATGCTGCTGCCGATGTAGGCGATCTGCTTGTGGCCGTAGTCGAGCAGATGCCTTGTGGCGTTGTGGATGCCGGTGTGCTCGTCGACGGTGACGACGTATCCATGCAGGTCGGCATTGGGCCGCAGCAACTGCAGCACGCGCGTATGGCGCAGCAGCGCCGCGGTCTGGCGCTGGGGCTTGCCGGAGGGCACCACGATCACGCCATAAGGCCGCAGTTCGAGCAGCACGCGCAGTTCGCGCAGTTCACGCACCGGGTCGTTCTCGGTGATCGAGAGCATCAGCTGCATGGAGTGCGCCGCGAGCGCGTCGGCGATGCCCTTGGCCGCGGAGGCGTAGAAGTCGTTCTGGATGTCGGGAACGATCAGCCCCACCAGCGGGCTGCGGCCGCCGCGCATCACGCGCGCGGAAGCGGAGGGCACGTAGCCGAGCTGGTCGACCATGCTGCGCACGCGCTGCCGCGTCTTCAGGCTGATCTTCTCGCTGTCGGCCAGGGCGCGCGAGACCGTGCTGTGCGAGATGTCCAGCGCCTTCGCGATGTCCCGTATCGTGACCTCGGTTCCCGTGAGGGCCATGTGGTCCATCGACTTGCCGCCGTGCGCCGAATCCTTCATCGCGTTCCCTCGTCAATCAGGCGCTGCCATGACGGGTCGGCATGGGGAGCGCAGTCCTCCCCGCGTCCGTTCTACTTTTCCGGGTCCGCGATGATGGTGTTGGCCAGTACCCCGATGCCGGGGATCTCGACCTCGAATCGATCGCCCGGCTTCACGGGGCCCACGCCGGAAGGCGTGCCCGTCATGATAAGGTCCCCCGGCTCCAGGGGCGTGATGTCGCTCAGGTAGGCGATCAGCTTGGGAACCGAGAAGAGCAGGTCGGACGTATGCCCGCGCTGCTTTTCCACGCCGTTCAGGCGGCCGATGATCTCCAGATTGGACGGGTCGAGCGCCGTGTTGATGGCCGGTCCGATCGGGGCGAAGGTCTCGAACCCCTTGGCCGCGAACAGGCAGCCGAACTTCATTTCCTGGCGCTGGATCACGCGCTCGCTGAAATCGTTGCCGCAGGTGTAGCCCAGCACATGGTTCAGCGCGTCCGCTTCCGAAACCCGGCGCGCGCGCCGCCCCATGACGACCACCAGTTCGGACTCGTAGTGCACGTTCTGGCCCACGCGCGGGTACACCACGGCGTCGTCCGGGCCCGCGAGGGCGCTGGTGGGCTTGACGAACAAGGCCGGCAGCGGCGGGGACTCGGCGCCCACCTCCTTGATGTGCGACACGTAGTTGTAGCCGACCCCGAAGATGCGGATGTGCGGGTGCGCCGTGGGCGCCAGCAGCTTGACGTCGGCCAGCGCCAGCTTCGTGCCGGTGGGGCGGACCTCGCCCTCGTAAGGCGAGCCGGACAGGACGTCGATGCGGCCGTCCTCGAGCAGGCTGCCAAAGGCCACGGTGTTCTGGTGTTGATAGCGAACGATCTTCATGGTCACTCCAAGGTTGTCTCGACGGTGTGCTGGCGGCGCGCTGGGCTGGCGATCGGCAAAGATTATTGCACACGTTTGCATAACCCGTTATAGTTCGCCGCATGACGCCGGACCCGGGATCGCGACGGTTCCCGGCCCTCGAAAACAGGAGACAGATCCATGCAAGCAACGACCCTGGCACGCATCCAGGCGAGCCCGGCCGCCGCCGACCTGCAGGTGGCGGGCGATGGGGCGCCGGATGCGTCCGTGCGGGCGGCCTTGAACGCCGAGGCCCGGCGCTACGCCGCCATGGCCCGCGGCGATGTCGGAGGGCTGGAGCGGCTGCTGGCCGGTGACCTGACCTATACGCACGCCAATGGCCTGACGCAGGACCGCGACGAATACCTGGCGTTCCTGCGCAGCGGCAAGGTCCGCTACCTGGGGCTGGACGTGGAGATCCATTCCGCCAAGCGCGTGGGCGATGCGGTGGTGCTGACCGGCCTGCTGGCGGCCCAGGCGGTCATCGCGGGCGCGACCCGGCCGCTGGCGAACCTGTTCACCAATGTGCTGGTCGCCGACGGGGCGGACTGGCGCCTCACCGCCTGGCAGTCCACCCCGGCCCCCCAGCCCGCTTGACACCGGCCGATCCCCCGGCAAAGACCTTTCCCCGCGACGACATGGCATTCGAAGTCACGCTCCAACCCAGCGGCCACGTTTTCACGAGCACGCCCGACACGCCGGTGCTGACGGCCGGCCTGCAGGCCGGCTTCCAACTGCCCTACAGCTGCCGCTCCGGGATCTGCGGGACGTGCAAGGGGCGCGTGCTCTCCGGCACGGTGGACCACGGCAATGCGTCCGAAAGCTATCTCACGCTGGAGGAGCGCCAGGCGGGCATCACGATGCTGTGCCAGGCGCGCGCGCGCTCCGACCTGGTGGTGGAGGTCCGCGAGCTTCAGGGGCTGGCCGGCATCCAGACGCGCGTGGTGCCCTGCCGCGTCATCGCCATCGAGCGGGCGGCCGAGGACGTGACGGTGCTGCGCGTGCGCATTCCCATGAACGAGCACATGCGGTTCCTGGCCGGCCAGTACGTGGACCTGCTGCTGGCCAATGGGGAGCGCCGCTCGTACTCCATTGCCTGTCCACCGCACCCGCAGGGCGTGACCGAGCTGGAGTTCCACATCCGGCACATTCCGGGCGGGCTGTTCACCGACCACGTCTTCGGTGGCATGAAGCCGCGGGAGTTGCTCAAGTTCGAGGGCCCGCTGGGCACCTGCTTCGTCCGTGAGGAGAGCCGCAAGCCGATCGTGTTCCTGGCCAGCGGCACCGGCTTCGCGCCCATCAAGGCGATGCTGCTGGATGCGTTTGCCCGCTCGATGAATGCGTCCCGGGAACTGCGGCTCTACTGGGGCGGCAGAACCCGGCCCGATCTCTACATGATGGACACGGTGCGGCAGTGGGCCGAAACGCACGGCCATTTCACGTTCGTGCCGGTGCTCTCGGCACCGACGCCGGCCTGCGGGTGGAGCGGCCGCACCGGCAACGTCCACGAAGCGGTGCTGCAGGATTTCGGCGATCTGAGCGGGCACCAGGTCTATGCGTGCGGCGCGCCCGTGATGGTGGATGCCGCGCGCCAGAGCTTCGTGCGGGAGCGCGGGCTGCCCGACAGCGAGTTTTTCGCCGATGAATTCTTCAACGCATCCGACCGGATCGCAGCCGGTCACGCCACCACGAGCGCGTGACGATGTTCATTCCATCGCAGTGGAAGCACGAAAGGAGAGCGACATGAGCGACATTCGAGAGATGACCGACGATGGCCTGGTGGACATGGGGGAGCGCCGCTCCGTCATCAAGCCCTACGCCATGACCCACGGCACGATGCTGTGCAAGGACCTCAAGACCACACGGGACTTCTACGAGAACTTCCTGGGCCTGCAGTGCGTGCAGCATGGCACGACGTCCTTCGTACTGCGCTGCGGACTCAAGTTCCACGTGGTCTGCGTGCAACTGGGGCCCGACATCCGCCCCTGCACCATCCACAACCATTGGGGGCTCGACGTCGCCTCCAAGGAGGAGGTCGACCAGGCCTACGAGAACACGGTGCGCGTGAAGGAGCGATACGGACTCAAGGAGATCCGTCCGCCGGCGCTGCGCCACGGCGTCTATTCGTTCTACCTGGAAGACATGGACAGCAACTGGTGGGAGATCCAGTACTACGGCGGCTTCCAGAACGACGACCTGTTCGACTTCGGCGACCGCTTCACCCCGGACGGCAAGCCCATCGTCCAGACCAGCCACTAGGCACGCAAGGGGCATCGCATGCAACACGCCGTGATCGTCGACGCCATCCGTTCGCCGCTGGGGCGGGGCAAAGCTGGCGGCGCGCTCGCCGACCTGCACGCGGTCGAGCTGCTGCGCCAGGTGATCGAGCAGTTGATCGAGCGCAACCGGCTCGATCCGGGCCAGGTGGACGACGTCATCACCGGCTGCGTGATACAGGCCGGCGAACAAAGCCACACGCCGGGCCGCATGGCCTGGCTGGCCGCCGGCTTTCCCGAGCACGTGCCCGCGACCACGATCGACCGCAAGTGCGGCTCGGGCCAGCAGGCGGTCCATTTCGGCGCCCAGGGCATCATGGCCGGCGCCTACGACATCGTGATCGCCTGCGGCATCGAATCGATGAGCCGGGTGCCCATGGGGTCCAGCCGCCTCGGGCAGGATCCGTTCGGGCCGGGCGTGCTCGAGCGCTATGCGCCGGGCCTGGTCTCGCAGGGGATTTCATCCGAACTGGTCGCGTGCCAATGGGGCCTCACGCGCCAGGCCCTGGACGGCTATTCGGTGCGTTCGCACCAGCGCGCCGCGGCGGCAAGCGCGACGGGGCTGTTCCGGCGCGAGATCGTTCCCATCCGCACCCCTGCCGGGCGGGTCGACACCGACGAGACCATCCGGCCGGACACCACCATCGAGCGCCTGGCCAGCCTCAAGCCGTCGTTCTACTCGGCCGAAGCGGCGGCGCGCTTTCCGGGCATGGAATGGCACACCACCGCGGGCAACTCGTCCCAGATCAGCGACGGCGCGGCCGCCGTCCTGCTGATGAGCGAGCGTGCGGCCCAGCGGCTGGGCCTGAACGCGCGCGCGCGTTTCGTGGGGTTCGACGTGGTGGGCGACAGCCCGCTGCTGATGCTGACCGCGCCGGTACCCGCCACGCGCCGCGTGCTGCAGAAGACCGGTCTGTCGCTCGGCCAGATCGCACACCTCGAGGTCAACGAGGCATTCGCCACCGTGCCCTTGATGTGGCAGCGCGAACTGGGCGGCGACGACGGCCGCCTCAACCCCCGCGGCGGCGCGATCGCCCTCGGGCACCCGCTGGGCGCCTCGGGCGTGCGCCTGCTCACCACCATGCTGCACGCGCTCGAAGATGCCGGCGAGCGCTACGGCCTGCAGACCATGTGCGAAGCCGGCGGCATGGCCAACGCGACCGTCATCGAGCGGCTCTAGCCGCCCATGGCGCCAGGCGCCGCTTCACCTCACAGCCCGATGGTGTAGCCCCCATTGGCCGACAGATGCTGCCCCGTGACGTAGGACGCGGCGTCGGACAGCAGGAAGGCCACCGGGCGCGCCACCTCGCCGGCCTCGGCCCAGCGCCCGAGCGGGATCTGGGCCAGATAGGTGTCGGCGAACTTCTCGCTGCGGATCGTTTCCGTCATGGGCGTCTCGACGACGCCGAAGCCGATCGTGTTGACCCGCACGCGGTACTTGGCCCATTCGCGCGCGGCGCACATCGTCAGGCCCAGCACGCCGGCCTTGGCGGTGCCGTAGTTGATCTGGCCGATGGTTCCCTTGCGCCCCGCGTCGGAGGAGATGTTGACGATCGCGCCGCCGCTGGTGTCCCCGGCGCGGAAGCGCGCCAGCATGTGGCGGCCGGCGGCCTGCAGGAAGTAGAACGCGCCATTGAGGTGGACGTCGATGACCTGGCTCCACTGCTCGGGCGTCATCTTCTCGATCATCGCGGTGCGGGTGATGCCGGCGTTGTTCACCAGCCCGTGCACCGCGCCGAATTTCGCCACGGCCTGTTCGACCACATGGCCGGCGAAGGCCACGTCCGCGACGCTGCCGGCCACCGGCAGCACGCGGTCATCGCCCTTGTCCGCGCGCAGGCGATCGATGCCTTCCGGGTTGAGGTCGACCACGGTGACGGTGCCGCCCAGTTCGAGCACCAGCTCGGCGATGGCCCGGCCGATGCCCTGGCCCGCGCCGGTGACGATCACGTTGCGCCCTTGCAGGCTCATCGGCGTCGTGTATTGGGGGTGATTCATGTCCGATGGCTCCTTGTCGTCATTCACAGCGTCTCTTCCGTTCCCAGGATCACGGTCGCCTGGCTGGAGAGTTCGCCGCCATTGCCGTGGGCCAGGGCCAGCCGCGCATTAGGCACCTGGCGCTCGCCCGCCAGGCCCATGAGCTGCTGCGTGGCCTCCACGATCGTGAACAGCCCGTACATGCCCGGATGCACGCACGAAAGCCCGCCGCCGTTCGTGTTGACCGGCAACTGGCCGCCGGGTGCGATGCGCCCGCCCTCGACGAACGCGCCTCCTTCTCCCTTGCGGCAGAAGCCGAGGTCTTCGAGGAACAGGAGGGTGTTGATGGTGAACGCGTCGTACAGCTCGACCACGTCCACGTCGGCCGGCTTCACGCCGGCCTGGGCGAACGCCCGGGCGCCCGAGTGCACCGCCGCGGTGACGGTGAGGTCGGGCATGGACGTGATGTCGCGGTGGTCGGTGGCGGCCGCCGCGCCCAGCAGGTACACCGGCTTGCGCGCCAGGTCGCGGGCCCGGGCCGCGCTCACCATGACGATCGCCGTGGCGCCGTCGGTCACGAGGCAGCAGTCGCGCACCGACAGCGGGTCGGCCACCGCGCGCGCCTTCAGGTAGTCCTCCATCGTCAGCGGGTCCCGCATGAAGGCCTCGGGGTTGAGCTGGGCCCAGCGCCGCGCGGCCACCGCCACCTCGCCGAGCTGCTCGCGCCGCAGGCCGTATTGGTGCATGTACCGCGACGTGGCCAGCGCATAGGCGCCGAGAGGACGGATGAGCTTGTACGGCGCTTCGTACGCCGTCGGGCGCATGGACGAGATCAGGCCGCCCGCCGCCGAGCGCTGGTTGCTGCCGTAGGCGATCAGCGCCACGTCGCACTGGCCGGCCTCGATCGCCAGCGCGGCCCACATCGCGTGGGTGTGGAAGGCGGAGCCGCCGGTGCGGTTGTTCTCGGTGATCCTGGGCTGGAGGCCCAGGTACTCCGCGAATGTCAGGCCGGACAGGTAGTCGTCGGGCAGGCCGATGAAGAGGCCGTCCACATCGGCCGGCGTCAGGCCGACCTGATCGAGCGCCCGCACGCTGGCCGACACCGCCAGGTCCATCGAGCTCAGTCCAGGCGCTTCGCCGATGCCGTAGGTGGACGCCGCCACGATGGCGGTCTTGCCGCGCGGGAAACGGTCCTGCTGCGTCATGCTGCTTGCTCCTTCTCCTCCAGTGGCCGGAAGGTGACCAGCGGCTTGCCGTCTTCCTGGACGATCCGGGCCTGGACCTGCAGGCCGATCGTCACCGCGTCCGGCGCGATGCCGTCCACGCGGCCCATCATGCGCGGCCCTTCGTCCAGCGTGACCAGCACCACGTTGTACGCGGGCTGCGGCGGCCGGGGGCGAATGACGGTCACGGCGTAGACCGTGCCCCGCCCGCTGGCGGCGACCCATTCCAGGTCGCGCGAGCCCGTGCGCGGCTCGGCCACCCGGGGGTAGAAGACATACTCGCCGCTGCTGCGCGAGCGCTGGATCATGAAACGCCCCTGCGACAGATGTTCCATGTACTCGGCCTCGGGACGGATGGCGTCTGGGGCGCCTTCACCCTTGGTCGGTCGCGTGGTGCTCATGGTGATTCCTCCGGCCATTGGTAGAGCGGGGGCTGCTTGGACAGGAAGCGGCGCACGGCCTCTTGGTGGAAGCCGCTTTCGCGGCAGATCGCCTGGGCCATCGCCTCCTGGGCATAGACGGTGCGGCGCTCGGACTCGAAGGCGTGGTTCATCACGCCCTTGGCCAGGCCGATGGCGGCGGTCGGCGCGTGCGCGAAGCGCTCGGCCAGCGCCAGCGCGTGCGGCAGCGCATCGCCTTCGACGACCCGCTGCACCAACCCGATCTCGAGCGCTTCGCGGGCGTTCACGGCCCGCGCGCTGAAGACCAGTTCCTTGGCGCGCGCCAGGCCGACCGCGCGCGGCAGCAGGTACATCAGCCCCATGTCGGGGACGTAGCCGATGCGGGCGAAGACGCAGCAGAAGCTCGCCCGATCCGAGGCGATCACGGCGTCTGCGGCGAGCGCGAGCGACACGCCGGCCCCGTAGGCGGTGCCGTTCACCGCGGAGATCACCGGCTTCTCCAGATCGACCAATTCGTCGAACCAGCCATGGATCTTGCGGATGCGGTCCCGGCCCTCGAAGGCGTCGCGCTGCTCTCCCTCGGATGGCGCGATGGCCTTCACGTCGCCGCCGGAGCAGAAATGGCCGCCGGCGCCGGTGAGGACCACGGCGCGGATGCCGGCGTCCTCGCGCAGCAGCGGCAGAACGTCGGCGAACGCTTGGCGCATCTCGGGGTCGAGCGCGTTGCGCTGCTTCGGGCGGTTCAGGGTGAGAACGGCGGTCGTGCCCCGGCGTTCGAGTTCCAGCACCGGCATGGGTGTCCTCCTGTTGTTCCGGGTCAGTAGCGCATCTGCACCAGCCAGACGGCGACCAGGGCCGGCCTTTCCGCGCCCTCGACCTTGACCTCGACGGTCCAGTGGCAGCGGACCTCACCCTCGCGGATGTCCTCCGCCTTGTCGAGCCGGAAGCTGCCCACCAGGCGCGACCCGCAGGGCACCGGGCTGGTGAAGCGAATCTTGTCGAAGCCGTAGTTCAGCGACAGCTTGCGGCCGGGAAAGTCGAAGCAGTCCTGGTACCAGGCGGTGATCAGCGACAGCGTGAGCAGGCCGTGGGCGATGGTGTTCTTGTACGGCGACTCCCGCGCCGCGCGCTCGGCATCGACGTGGATCCATTGGTGGTCCTGCGTGATGCCGGCGAACGCGTCGATCATCGGCTGTTCGATCAGGACGGGCCTGCCGTTCACCGCGGGCTGGCCGACGAAGGCCCGGATAGCGTCTATTGAATCGAAACTCCGCTGTGCCATGGACCCTGTCCCACCTTCCTCAAGTGATCGCTGAGGACCGGGAGCATAGGCGGCCCCCGCGCATGGCGTCCAATAGTTATTTCCCGGCCCTCGATATGGAATTCCGTATCGGCAAGCAGCAGGCCGCGGCCACGCGTGACCACAGGCCATCCGGGCAGAGCCCGTGGGGCTGCGCGGCGAGATTCGAGAGGGGAAGAACTGGTCGGGGTGAGAGGATTCGAACCTCCGGCCTCTACGTCCCGAACGTAGCGCTCTACCAGGCTAAGCTACACCCCGTTGGACCTCGGTCGGTCCGTTGGCAGGCCCTAGGAGCGACGCTCCAGCAGGCCAGCCGCCAATTGTAGCAAAGCCTGGCTGTGGGCATTGACCGGCAACTGCCGGGCGGCCTCGATCGCGCGGTTGGCTTCCGCCTGCGCGCTCAGACTTGCCGCTTCGAGCGCGCCGGTCTCGAGGATGATGTCGCGGATGGTTTCCAGGTGGGCCACGTCGCCGGTTTCGATCGCGCGGCGGAGCAGCGCCTTTTGGCTGTCCGAACCGGCGCGCAGCGCGCAGATGATGGGCAGCGTGACCTTGCCTTCGCGCAGGTCGTCGCCCAGGTTCTTGCCGAGTTCGTCGGCGCTGCCTTCGTAGTCGAGCACGTCGTCGATCACCTGGAAGGCGGTGCCCAGGGCCTGGCCGTACTGGGCGCACAGCGCCTCGGTGCGGGCATCCGCTCCACCGAGGATCGGCCCGAGCCGCGCGCTGGCCTCGAACAGCTTGGCGGTCTTGGAGCGGATGACGCGCAGGTATGCCGCTTCGTCGACGGACGCGTCGTGCATGCTGACCAGTTGCAGCACCTCGCCCTCGGCGATCACGTTGGTGGCGTCCGACAGCACCTGCATGACGCGCATGTTGTCGACGTCGACCATCATCTGGAAGGCCCGGGAGTACAGGAAATCCCCGACCAGGACGCTGGCGGCGTTGCCGAAGCGCTCGTTGGCGGTCGCCTTGCCGCGGCGCATGGTGGACTCGTCCACCACGTCGTCGTGCAGCAGGGTCGCGGTGTGGATGAACTCGATCACCGCCGCCAGCGTGTGGCGCATGGGGTGCTGGCTGCCGATCGCGCCGCAGACCAGCAACAGCAGCGCGGGCCGCAGCCGCTTGCCCCCGGCCGAAATGATGTACTGGGCGACCTCCCGGACCAGCGGCACCTCCGTGGTCAGCCGTTCGTTGATGACCTGGTCCACTTCCCGCATGTCGGGCTGGATCAGGTCGAGGAGGTTGGCGGTGGACGTGCTCAAGGTGGTGGTCGCTCGTGGTTGGGCCACGCCGGCGCGAAGCGCGCATTATAAGAATGTAAATTTTTGCTGCGGCGACCGGATACGGTTCCGGGCGCGGGCGGCCTGCCGTGCAAGCCTGTTGATAGGCTATAATCCGCGGTTCAGTGGAAATTCCGTCTGCTGGAGTGCCCCGCCAGGGGCTTTTACGAGAGGTTCATATGTACGCGGTCATAAAAACCGGTGGCAAGCAGTATCGCGTGGCTGCCGGCGAAAAAATTAAAGTAGAACAGATTGCTGCGGACGTGGGCCAAGAGATCGTGCTCGACCAGGTTCTGGCTGTCGGCAACGGCAGCGAGCTCAAGGTGGGTACGCCCTTGGTTTCCGGCGCAACGGTCACGGTCAAGGTCCTGGGCCATGGTCGGCACGACAAGGTGCACATTTTCAAGATGCGCCGGCGCAAGCACTACCAGAAGCGCCAGGGGCATCGTCAGAATTTCACCGAGTTGCAGATCGCGTCGATCGCAGCTTGAGGAGCAGTCAAGATGGCACAGAAAAAAGGCGGCGGCTCAACGCGTAACGGGCGCGATTCCAAGCCCAAGATGCTGGGTGTGAAGGCATTCGGCGGTGAACAGGTCAGCGCAGGCGCCATCATCGTGCGCCAGCGCGGCACCAAGTTCCATCCGGGCCTCAATGTGGGCGTGGGCAAGGACCACACCTTGTTCGCCACGGCCGATGGCCAGGTGTCGTTTGCCGTCAAGGGCGCGCTGAACCGCCACGTCGTCAGCGTCACCCCGGTCTGACGCAGGCGCGCAAGCGGACGCAAAAGGCCCGCTTGCGCGGGCTTTTTTGTCGCCGGGCCGCCCCAAGACAAAAGCGCCCCTTTGGGGCAGCGACCCGCGAAGCGGTGGAGCGTGGGGGGCATTTTTGTCGCCGGGCCGCCCCCAAGGCAAAAGCCTGCCAGGTATCGGTGGAAAGCAGCGTGTCATGAAGTTTGTCGATGAAGCCACGATCGACGTCGCCGCCGGCGACGGCGGCAATGGCTGCGCCTCGTTCCGGCACGAGAAGTACAAGGAATTCGGCGGGCCGGACGGCGGCGACGGTGGCCGCGGCGGGCACGTCTACGCGGTGGCCGACGCCAGCCTCAACACGCTGGTGGACTTCCGCTTCACCCGCCGCTTCGAGGCCAGACGCGGCGAGCACGGCAAGGGTTCGGACATGTTCGGTGTCAAGGGCGACGACATCGTGCTGAAGATGCCGGTGGGCACCATCGTCAGCGATGCCGAAACCGGCGAGGTGCTGCACGAGCTACTGCGCCCGGGCGAGCAGGTGACGATCGCCAAGGGCGGAGACGGCGGGTTCGGCAACCTGCATTTCAAGAGCTCGACCAACCGGGCGCCGCGCCAGAAGACGCCCGGCTGGCCGGGCGAGCGGCGCACGCTGAAGCTGGAGCTCAAGGTCCTGGCCGACGTGGGTCTGCTGGGCATGCCGAACGCCGGCAAGTCGACGCTGATCGCGGCGATTTCGAACGCGCGGCCCAAGATCGCGGACTATCCGTTCACCACCCTGCACCCCAATCTCGGCGTGGTCCGCGTGGCGGCGGAGAAGAGCTTCGTGGTGGCCGACGTGCCCGGGCTGATCGAAGGCGCCTCCGAAGGAGCCGGGCTGGGGCATCAGTTCCTGCGGCACCTGCAGCGCACGCGCCTGCTGCTGCATCTGGTGGACGTGGCGCCGTTCGACGACGGGGTGGACCCGGTCGCGCAGGCCCGGGCCATCGTGGCCGAGCTCCGGAAATTCGACCAGGCGCTGTACGAAAAACCGCGCTGGCTGGTGCTCAACAAGGTCGACATGCTGCCGCCCGAGGCGCGCGAGAAGCGCATCAAGGACATCGTCCGGCGCCTCAAGTACAAGGGGCCGGTGTTCGAGATCTCGGCCCTGACGCGCGAGGGCTGCGAGCGGCTCGTGCAGAAAGTCTACGAACACATCGCGCAGGCGCGCCTGCCGGACCCGGCCTCGATCGAGGTCGACCCCCGTTTCCAGGACCACCGGGCTCCCTAGGCGGCCTGAGCGATTCTTTTTTTCCGCTTTCTCCATGCAGCCCGACCGATCGATGAGTGTCCAAGAAGGTCTGCCGCCGCCGGCCGACGTCCTGCGGTCGGCGCGGCGCATCGTGGTCAAGGTCGGGTCCAGCCTGGTGACCAACGAAGGCCGCGGCCTGGACGAAGCGGCCATCGGCCAGTGGAGCGAGCAACTGGCGGCGCTGGTGCGGCAGGACCGCGAGGTCATCATGGTCAGCAGCGGCGCGATCGCCGAGGGCATGAAGCGCCTGGGCTGGCGCACCCGGCCGCACGAGGTCACCGAGCTGCAGGCGGCGGCGGCCGTGGGCCAGATGGGCCTGGTGCAGATGTACGAAAGCAAGCTGCGCGGCTGCGGCGTGGGCAGCGCCCAGGTGCTGCTCACCCATGCCGACCTGGCCGACCGTGAGCGCTACCTCAACGCACGCTCCACCTTGCTGACCCTGCTCGAGCTTCGGGTGGTGCCGGTGATCAACGAGAACGACACGGTGGTCAACGACGAGATCAAGTTCGGCGACAACGACACGCTGGGCGCGCTGGTGGCCAACCTGGTCGAAGCGGATCTGCTGGTGATCCTGACCGACCAGAAAGGGCTCTACACCGCCGACCCCCGGCGCGAGCCGGCGGCCGAGTTCGTGCACGTGGCGCGGGCGGGCGATCCCCGGCTGGAGGCGATGGCCGGTGGCGCGGGCAGCGGCATCGGCAAGGGCGGCATGATCACCAAGATCCTGGCCGCCAAGCGGGCCGCCGGTTCGGGCGCCTCCACCGTGATCGCCTGGGGGCGCGAGCCGGACGTGCTGCTGCGCCTGGCCGGCGGCGAGGCCATCGGCACCGCCCTGATGGCGCAGACCGCCAAGCACCAGGCGCGCAAGCGCTGGATCTCGGACCATCTGCAGTTGCGCGGCGCCGTGGTGGTCGACGATGGCGCCGTGGCCAAGATTGTCAGCGAAGGCAAGAGCCTGCTGCCGATCGGTATGACGGCGGTCTCCGGCGATTTCTCGCGCGGCGACGTCATCGCGGTGCATGACATGCGCGGCCACGAGGTGGCGCGTGGCCTGGCCAACTACGCCAGCTCGGAGGCCCGCCTGATCTGCCGCCGGTCCTCGGCCGACTTCGAGCGCCTGCTCGGCTACGCCGCCGAGCCGGAGATGATCCACCGGGACAACCTCGTGCTCGCGGAGCGGCGCTGACCGCTTCTGATCTTTTCCGGGCCGGTGTTTTCGTGAACCGGGGCGTCAGGGCAGGTTGGGGTCCACGTGCCGGCTGCGCGTCCTGAGCGCAGCAAGAATTTTCTTCGGGTCGCCGTTCGCGCTCTTGCCGTCGCACAGGCCCTCCACCGCCAGGACCGTGGCCGGCCGGGTGGCGGCATCGGACGCCAGCGGTTTCCACTCCGTGGTCTCGAGTCGATTCCAGGCGGAACGGTTGTTGTCCCAGCGGGCGTAGGTCTTGACCTCGGCGGTCTGGCAGCGGACGCCGTCGTAGAAGACGTTGAGCGCGCCGCTGCGGCTGCGCGCCACCATCACGTAGCGCACCACGCCATCCTGGCCGACCGACAGGGTCTCGGGGTCGATGCCGTAGGTGAGCGACGAGCCAGCCGAGACGGTGAAGGGCTGGAGCCGGTCCAGGCTGAACCGCTGCGGCGCCTCGACCATGGCCTGTTCCGGCAGGACGTTGTCATCCTCCGCCGCCGAGACGATCGCCGGGGCTGCGAGGCAGGACAGCAGCACGGGCGCGAGCCGCAGGAAAACGATGAACCACCGCCTCATTTGCGCTCGCCGCGAAGGACCGGCGCACGGGCCGACTTCTGCGGATCGGGGTCGAAGCTCGCGCCCGGCGGCAGTTCCATCCGGATCGGCGGGCTGGACGTGCCGATCGCCGCCGGCGCGTCCTCGGTGGCTCGGTGCCGGGCGCCGCCGCGCAGGTAGCGGTTGCGGTTCTCGGTCTTGGGCAGGTAGCGCGCCAGTTCGGTGAGCGCCATTTCGTAGACGCCGCGCTTGAACTCGACCACGACGTCCAGCGGCACCCAGTAGTCGTGCCAGCGCCAGGCGTCGAACTCGGGGTGGCTGGTGGCGCGCAGATTCAGGTTCCAGTCCTGCGCCACCAGGCGCAGCAGGAACCAGATCTGTTTCTGGCCCTTGTAATGGCCCCGCGCGTCGCGGCGGATGAAACGGTCCGGCACCTCGTAGCGCAACCAGTCCCGCGTGCGGGCCACGATGGTCACGTGTTCGGGCATGAGCCCCACTTCTTCATGCAGCTCGCGGTACATCGCCTGTTCGGGGGTTTCGCCCCGATCGATGCCACCTTGCGGAAACTGCCAGGAGTGGGAGCGGATGCGCTTGCCCCAGAACACCTGGTTTCGCTGGTTGAGCAGAATGATGCCGACATTGGGCCTGAAGCCTTCTCTGTCAAGCATAATCGACCCCAATTTTTTGAACTGTGTCCATTATGCATCGCTGGGTGCGACTTGCGAAGCGAGGGCACACCCGTAGCGCGCGCTCACGGACCGGTTCCAACCCTGTCTCTGGCGCGGCCCCCATTTCCCCATGAAAGCCTCTCAGTTCCTGATTTCGACCCTCAAGGAAGCCCCGGCCGATGCCGAGGTGGTGAGCCACCAGCTCATGACGCGTGCCGGCATGATCAAGAAGCTCGGCGCCGGCATCTACAGCTATATGCCGATGGGATTGCGCGTGATCCACAAGGTCGAGGCGATCGTGCGCGAGGAGATGAACCGGGCCGGCGCGGTGGAATTGACGATGCCGGTGGTCCAGCCGGCCGAGCTCTGGCAGGAAACCGGCCGCTTCGAGAAGATGGGGCCCGAACTGCTGCGCATCCAGGACCGGCACGAGCGCCGCTTCGTGGTGCAGCCCACGAGCGAGGAAGTGGTGACCGACATCGCGCGCCAGGAGTTCCGCAGCTACCGGCAACTGCCCCGCAACCTCTACCAGATCCAGACCAAGTTCCGCGACGAGCGCCGTCCGCGCTTCGGCCTGATGCGCGGGCGCGAGTTCATCATGAAGGACGCCTACAGCTTCGACCGGGACCGGGAGGCGGCCCAGGCCAGCTACCAGGCCATGGCCGCCGCCTACCGGCGCATCTTCGACCGCTTCGGCCTGCGCTACCGCGCGGTGGCGGCCGACAGCGGCGCGATCGGCGGCGACCTGTCGGAGGAGTTCCAGGTGATCGCGGCCACCGGCGAGGACGCCATCGTCTATTGCCCCGGCAGCGACTACGCCGCCAACATGGAAAAGGCCGAGGCGCTGGCGCCGGCCGGCCCGCGCCCGGCGGCCGCCAACCCGATGGCCAAGACGCCCACGCCCGGCCGGAGCACCTGCGCCGACGTGGCGGAGCTGCTGGGCGTGCCGCTGGCGACGACGGTGAAATCGCTGGTGCTCGCCACCGACGAGCTGGGGGAGGCGGGCGAGATCGTGCGCACGCAGGTGTGGCTGCTGCTGCTGCGCGGCGATCACGACATGAACGAGGTCAAGGTGGGCAAGGTGCCGGGGCTGGACGTCGGCTACCGGTTTGCCACCGTGCCCGAGATCGAGGACCACTTCGGCTGCAAGCCCGGCTACCTGGGACCGATCGGCCTGAAGAAGCCGGTCCGCCTGGTGGTGGACCGCGAGGTGGCGGTGATGGCCGACTGGATCTGCGGCGCGAACGAGCCCGACTTCCACATGACCGGGGTGAACTGGGGGCGCGACCTGCCCGAGCCCGAGCGGGTGGCCGACTTGCGCAACGTGGTCGAAGGCGATGCCTCGCCCGATGGCCAGGGCGCGCTGGCGATCGAGCGCGGCATCGAGGTGGGGCACGTGTTCTACCTGGGCACCAAGTACAGCCAGGCGATGAACGCCACGTTCCTGGGCGAGGACGGCAAGCCCGCGTTCTTCGAGATGGGCTGCTACGGCATCGGCATCACCCGGCTGCCCGCGGCCGCCATCGAGCAGAACCACGACGAGCGGGGCATCATCTGGCCGGACGCGCTGGCGCCGTTCACGGTCGTGATCTGCCCGATCGGCATGGACCGCAGCCCGGACGTGCGGCAGATGGTGGAACATCTGCACGATGAGTTGCTGGAGGCTGGCGTGGACGTGATCCTGGATGACCGCGGCGAGCGCCCGGGCGCGATGTTCGCGGACTGGGAGCTGATCGGCGTGCCGCACCGCGTGACCATCGGCGATCGCGGCCTCAAGGCCGGCCAGGTCGAATACCAGCACCGCCGCGACAGCGCGGCGACCCAGGTGCCCACGCAGGACTTGCTCGGATTCCTCAAGAGCAAGCTGTCGCTGGCATGAGCCTGGCGGGGGGCTGGTCCCGGCGGAGCTGCCTGAACGGCCTGCTCGGGGCCGCCTCGCTGGGCGTGGCGGCGGGCTGGCCGCTCGCCGCGCAGGCGGGGGGACAACTGGAAGAGCCGCTGGCCGATTCGGTCCGCAGCGCCTTGAGCGCTGCGATCGCCAACGACGCGCCGCCGGTGCCCGAGTTCACCGATCCGACCCGGCGCCTGGCCTATCTGCGCTGGCTGGGCGCGATGAGCGACCGCCTGAAGGGGCGCAAGACCCATTTCCAGACCCGCATCGAATTCCTGCAGACGGTGTGGTACGAGTCCAAGCGGGCCGGGCTGGACACCACGACGGTGCTGGGCCTGATCCAGGTCGAGAGCGCGTTCCGCAAGCATGCGATCTCGCGCGTGGGCGCACGCGGCTACATGCAGATCATGCCGTTCTGGTCGCGCCTGATCGGCGATGGGGACGTGGGGCGGCTCTTCAACATGCAGACCAACCTGCGTTTCGGCTGCGTGATCCTGCGCCACTACCTGGACCGCGAGACCGGCAACACCTTCATGGCGCTGGGGCGCTACAACGGCAGCCGGGGCCGGGCCGACTACCCGAACCTGGTGTACGCGGCCGCGAAGCATTGGGCCCACCCCGACGCGGGTTAAGGCGCCCGCGTCGCCCCATTCATTGCAGGAAGCCGATGCGGCCCTTGCCGGGGCCGGCCTTCGGCAGGTCGTCGGCTTCCACGCGGTAGCGCTGGTCCAGCCGGGCGTTGCCGAACGCGGCGACCAGGGCGCGCCGCATCTCGCGCGGCGCCAGCGCCGAGAGCGCGTCCAGCACGTCGTCGGCCGGCTCCGGGTCGAAGCGCTGGCCCCAGTCGTGCTCGCCGCGGATGCCTCGGTAGAGGTGGGCTGCGATCTTGCGTGCCGCCTCGGGCGAGGGCGGCGCGATCTCGAACACGTTCATGCGGTCGAGGATCGGGTCGGGGATGCAGCGTTCGTCGTTGGCCGTGGTGACCCAGATCACCTGGCTGGCGTCGATCGGCACCTCGGCGAATTCGTCGACGAAGTTCTGCGCGGTGTCGTGCTCGAGCAGGCTGTAGAGCGCGCCCAGCGGGTCGTACTGCGCGTCGGCGCTGGCCTTGTCGATCTCGTCGACCACGATCACGGGGTTCGCGTACTGGCCGTCGACCAGCGCCTCGAAGACCTTGCCGGGCCGGGCGCCCTTCCACTGCGAAGACGATCCCGAGAGCAGCCAGCCGGCGGTCATGGAGCTCATCGGGACCAGGCTCATGCTGGTGCCCAGCAGCTCCGCGAGCTGGCGCGCGAAGTGGGTCTTGCCCACGCCGGGCGGGCCCAGCAGCAGGATGGGCGTGACCTCCAGGCTGTCGCTGCTGTCCTGGCTCAGGGCGACGTGGCGCTTCACGTCGTCCAGCACCTCGCCGAAATTGGGCAGCAGCTCGTACAGCGGCGCCATGTCGGGTACGCCCGAGGGCTTGACGGCGAAGCGCTGCGGGCCGCGCTCGAGCATGCGCTGCCAGGTGTTGCGCAGGCTTTCGTGTTCGCGTTCGTTGCCGCTGGCCTGCAGTCTGGCCAGCTTGCGCTCGACGTCCTCGGCGCTGAACACGCAGCGCATCTGGGCGATCGGCAGTCCGATGGTGGATGAAGCAACCAGGCTGCGGGAGCTCATTCGATCCTCCTAGGGTTTGGCTGACGGAAATATTCAAGCACAGGACGTGCCAGAGCTCAATGCCGGAACGCGGCCGCGGAGTGGGCGATGCGCAGGGAACGGCGCCCGGCGTGAGAAATCGCGCGGAAGGAACGGGGCGATGGGCCGGAATCGGGATAGGGGCCGATCATCGCTGACCGGGCCCCTCCCACACCACCCGG
>CAZAPJ010000067.1:0-24832 GCA_964487025.1 uncultured Hydrogenophaga sp. | reverse complement strand
TCGAGCGCGACTGCTCGGTGCAGCGCCGCCACCAGAAGGTGCTGGAGGAGGCGCCCGCGCCGGGCATGACGCCCGAATTGCGCGCGCGCATGGGCGAGGCGGCCGTGGCGGCCACCAAGGCCGTGGGCTACGTGGGCGCGGGCACGGTGGAATTCATCGTCGAGCAGCCCGAGGGCTATGGGCTGGATGGTGCCGATGCGGGTTTCGCCGCCGGGCCGCCCCAAGGCGAAACAGCCCCCTCGGGGGGCAGCGACCCAGCGCAGCGGCGGAGCGTGGGGGCCAGGTTCTACTTTATGGAGATGAATACGCGGCTGCAGGTCGAGCACCCGGTCACGGAGGCCATCACGGGCCTGGACTTGGTGGCGTGGCAGTTGCGCGTGGCCAGCGGCGAGCCGCTGCCGCTCGGCCAGGGCGACCTGGCCATCCACGGCCACGCCATCGAGGCGCGCATCTGCGCCGAGAACCCCGACAACCAGTTCCTGCCCGCCACCGGCCGGCTCGCGGTCTACCGCAAGCCGGCGGCCTGCACCGGGTTCGAGCCTGGTCCGGTGCGGGTGGACGACGGCGTGCGCGAGGGCGACGCCATCAGCCCGTTCTACGATTCCATGATCGCCAAGCTCATCGTGCACGGCGCCACCCGCGCCGAGGCGCTGGCCCGGCTGGATGCGGCGCTGGCCGAGATGCGCATCGTGGGCCTGTCCACCAACGTGCAGTTCCTGCGCCACGTGGTCGCGAGCCGCTCGTTCGCCGACGCCCGGCTGGACACCGCGCTGATCCCGCGCGAGGCCGCCGTGCTGTTCCAGCAGGACAGGGTGGGGCGCGCCCTGGCCATGGCCGCCGCGGTGGCGCAGACGCTGCTGGCCGAGCGCGCCCGCGAGGGCGCCGATCCGTTCTCGCGCCGCGACGGCTGGCGTCCGCACGGGCTGGCCGTGCGCCACTTCGATTTTGAGTATCAAGGCGAGCCGCTGCAGGCGCGCCTGACCTATCTGCACGACGGCGCGCTCGAACTCGCGTTCGGCGAGGCGAGCGGGCTGCTGGCCTTCGACGCCTTGCCGGCCGAAGGCAGCGGTACGCGCATGGACCTGCGCTTCGCCGGCCGGCGCCAGACCGTCCAGACCTGGCAGATGGGCGAAACCGTGCACGTGTTCTGCGCGCTCGGGGCGACCCAGATCACCGAGATCGACGCCCTGGCGCATGCGGGCGAGACCGCTGCCGAAGGCGGGCGGCTGACCGCGCCCATGCCCGGCAAGGTGGTGTCGTTCGCGGTCCAGGCCGGCGACGCGGTGACGAAGGGCCAGCCGCTGGCGGTGATGGAAGCCATGAAGATGGAGCACACCATCGCCGCGCCGGCGGACGGCACCGTGGCCGAACTGCTCTACGCGCCGGGCGACCAGGTCGCCGAGGGGGCCGAGTTGCTCAAGCTCTCGATGGGCTGAAGGCGGCCCGCGCGGCATTTCGGTAAGCTCGCCCCACCATGCACATCATCTTCTGTTGCGCGGATACCCGCCTCGGCCCCTGGCTGGAGGACTTGCGCGCGGCGCTTCCCGGCGCCACGGTTTCCGAATGGCAGCCCGGTGCGCCGCAGGCCGACCATGCCGTCGTCTGGTCGCCGCCGCAGCGGTTCATGGACGAGCAGCGCGCCCTCAAGACCTTGTTCAACATCGGTGCCGGGGTGGACGCCGTGCTCAAGCTCAAGCTGCCGCCTGGCGTCAAGGTGGTACGGCTGGACGATGCGGGCATGGGGGCGCAGATGGCCGAATACGTGTGCCACGCGGTGATCCGCCATTTCCGCGACTTCGGCGGCTACGCGGCAGACGTCGCCCAGGGGCGCTGGACCTCCCGCGAGCTGCGGCGGCGCGCCGACTACCCGGTCGGCGTCATGGGCCTGGGCGTGCTGGGCGCACGCGTGGCGCGCGCGCTGCGGCAGTTCGATTTCCCGGTGTACGGCTGGAGCCAGACGCCCAAGACGCTCGAGGGCGTGGTGTGCCATGCCGGCATCGACCGTCTGGACAGCTTTCTCGCGTCGTGCCGCGTGCTGGTGAACCTGCTGCCGCTCACGCCGCAGACGCGCGACATCCTGAACCGCCGCACGCTCGCCCGCCTGCGGCCCGGCGCCTACCTGGTCAACGTCGCGCGCGGCGCGCACCTGGTGGAAGAAGACCTGCTCGCCCTGCTCGACAGCGGCTACATGGCCGGTGCCACGCTCGACGTGTTCCGCACCGAGCCGCTGCCGGCCGGGCACCCGTTCTGGACGCACCCCCAGGTCACGGTCACGCCCCACATCTCGGCGCGCACGCTGCGCGAGGAGAGCATCGCCCAGATCGCCGGCAAGATCCTCGCGCTCGAACGCGGCGATCCGGTGGCCGGCGTGGTCGATGCCGCGCGGGGGTATTGATGGACTCCCCCCTGCGCCGCTTTGCGGCTTCCCCCCTCTCTGGCGCGCCGCTGTGCGGCGCTTGGAGGGGGGACGACAGCTTGGGCCGGCGGAGCCGGGCCCTCGCTGTCCCTGGGTTTGTGTCGGCTCGCTTCGGAATGGCGTGTCTTCGCTCCCTCTCCCACTTGTGGGAGAGGGTTGGGGTGAGGGCCCGAGGCTGGGGCGTTTCCCTTTTATGCATTTGAGTTTGTTGCCATGAAACTTCCCTCCCACGTCCAGCTCATCGATGTCGGCCCGCGCGACGGCCTGCAGAACGAGAAGCAGCCGGTGGCGGCGGCGGTCAAGATCGAGCTCGTGCACCGCTTGCAGGCGGCGGGCCTGAAGGAGATCGAGGTCACGAGCTACGTGAGTCCCAAGTGGGTGCCGCAGATGGCGGACAACCATGAGGTCATGAGTGGCATGACGCGCCTGCCGGGTGTGCGTTATTCGGTGCTCACGCCGAACATGAAGGGTTTCGAGGCGGCGGTGCTCGACCGGCCGGACGAGATCGTGGTGTTCGGCGCCGCCAGCGAGGCCTTCAGCCAGCGCAACATCAACTGCTCGATCGCCGAGAGCATCGAGCGCTTCGCGCCCGTGGTCGAGGCGGCGCTGGCCGCCGGCATCCGCGTGCGCGGCGCCATGAGCTGCACCGTGGGCTGTCCCTACGAAGGCGAGGTCGCGCCCGGGCGCGTGGACTACCTGGCCGGCCTGCTCAAGGGCATCGGCGTGCAGCGCGTGGACGTGGCCGACACCATCGGCGTGGGCACGCCGCGCAAAGTGCAGCGCGCGATCGAGGCCACGCTGCGGCACTACGCCATCGACGACGTGTCGGGCCATTTCCACGACACCTACGGCCAGGCGCTGGCCAACACGCTGGCCGCGCTGGAGCTGGGGGTGTGGAATTTCCAGTCTTCCGTGGCGGGCCTGGGCGGCTGCCCGTACGCCAAGGGCGCCACCGGCAACGTGGCCACCGAGGACGTGGTCTACCTGCTGCGCGGCATGGACATCGAGACCGGCATCGACCTGGATGCGCTGGTCGATACCGGCGCCTACATCAGCGAACAGCTCGGCCGGCCGAGCGGCTCGCGCGTGGCGCGGGCGCTGCTGGCCAAGCGCTCGGGCTGAAAGCCATCGCCATGGATTCCCACGTCTGGCTCGCCTACTTCGCCGCCGCCTGGGTGATCGCGCTCTCGCCCGGCTCGGGTGCCGTGCTGTCGATGGCGCATGGCCTGGCCCACGGCGTGAAGAAGACCAGCGTGACCATCGCCGGCCTGCAACTGGGCCTGGCGGTGATCCTGCTGGTGGCCGGGGTCGGCGTCGGCGCGCTGCTGCTGGCGTCGGCCACGGCCTTCGGCGTGGTCAAGTTCGCCGGGGCAGGCTACCTGATCTGGCTGGGTGTCCGCCAATGGCGCGCGCCGGTGGCGCCCGGCCTGGCCCCTGCGGCCGATGGCCATCCGGGCGTCCCGGCAACTTCCCCGGGCGCGCCTTCGGTGCGCGAGCGCCTGCTGACCGGCTTCCTGACCAACGTGACCAACCCCAAGGGCATCGTCTTCATGGTCGCCGTGCTGCCGCAGTTCATCGATCCGCGGCGCCCGCTCTGGCTGCAACTGCTGATCCTGCTGGTCACCACCATCGCGGTGGACCTGGTCGTGATGCACGGCTACGCCTTCCTGGCCTCGCGCGCGCAGCGCTGGCTGGCCACGGCGCGGGCGCGGCGCGCGCAGAACCGCGTGTTCGGCGGCGTGCTGATGGCCATGGGCGCGAGCCTGTTGATGGTCAAGCGGGTAGCCTGACCATGTGCGGCGCCGAACTCCAATCCCTGCCCGAGACCGTGCAGCGTGTCGCCCGCGCGTTGCAGGCGGTGGGCCACCCGCATGCGCCCGTGATGCTGGACGGCGCGGCGCGCACCGCGCAGCAGGCCGCCGACGCGCTGGGCGTGGCGCTGGGCCAGATCGCCAAGAGCATCATCTTCCGCCGCAAGGCGGACGATGCGGCGGTGCTGGTGATCACCTCGGGCGACCTGCGGGTGGACGAGAAGCAGGTGCAGGCCCTGGTCTGCGCCGATGCCGGCGGCGGCGTTGGCGGCCGGCTGGGCCGCGCCGATGCCGATTTCGTCAAGGCGCGCACCGGGTTCTCCATCGGCGGCGTGTCGCCGCTGGCGTACCTCACGCCGCCGGTTGCGCTGATCGACCGGCAGTTGTTCCGCTTCGCCGAGATTTGGGCCGCGGCCGGCCATCCGCATGCGGTGTTCCGCCTGAGCCCGGCCCAGCTCCAGGCCATGACCGGCGCGCCGGTGCACGACGTCACCGTGGCGCCGGCGGCGCCATCGCCACCGCCGGCAGCCACGGCCTGAAGAGGCGCCATGAATCTGCCGGTGCCCGAAGTCTCCCTGCGCGCCGCGCGGCGGCGCAGCGGCCTCGCGCCCGGCGTGCCGTCGCCCTGCATCTCGGTCTGCCGGATGGATGCGGCGACCGGCTGGTGCGAGGGGTGCTTCCGCACGCTGGACGAGATCGCGGCCTGGGGCCGGGCCAGCGACGCGGACAAGCTGCAGATCTGGCAGCGGATCGAGGCCCGCCAACAGGAACAACGGAAGCCTGCCGAATGACCAAGGAAGACAGTCAGACGCCCACCTGTGCCGCGCCGCCGCTGCGCGACCTCGTTTTCCACTACGACCCGGTGTCGCCATACGCCTACCTGGCGTTCGAGCGCCTGCCCGAGGCCCTCATGGGGCACAGCGTGCAGGTGCGCTACAAGCCGGTCCTGCTGGCGGCGCTGCTCAAGGCGCACGGCCAGCGCGGCCCGGTCGAGATTGCGCCCAAGCGCGACTGGACGTACCGCCACGTGGCCTGGCTGGGCCACCACCACGGCGTTCCGCTGGAGCTGCCGGCGGTGCACCCGTTCAATCCGCTGCCCCTGCTGCGCCTGGGCCTGGCCTGCGCCCGCGACGAGGCCCCGGGCGAAACCAGCCGCTACGTCACCGAGCGGCTGTTCCACCACGTCTGGCGCGGCGGCGGGCTCGACGCGGCCGACCCGCAGCGCCTGGGCGCGCTCGAGGACGCGCTGCGGCAGCACATGGCCCAGCGCGAAAGGCCCTGGTTGGCGCCCGATGGCGACGCGGTGAAGCAGCGCCTGCGCGCCAGCACCGACGAGGCGCTCGCGCTCGGCCTGTTCGGCGTGCCGGCGATGGTGGTCGAGGGGTGCGTGTTCTGGGGGCACGACGCGCTGCCCATGCTGCGCGCCTACCTGGACGGCGATCCGTGGTTCGATGGCGGTGGCCGTGGCGATGGCGCCCCGCGGCATCCCCGGCCCGCTTGACGTGGGACAAGGCCCCGGGGGTATCCGGGCCGTTAAGATGGCCGGGGCCTGACCGGGCTCCTCCCATCCGTTGACAACGAACGACCAGTTCCAAGGAGATTTGCCATGTTCAAGAAGATCCTGCTGCCCACCGACGGCTCTACCCTTGCCGTGCGGGCCACGCAGACCGCGGTGCAGCTGGCCAAGAGCCAGAACGCGCAGATTGTGGGCGTGTACGTGATCGACCCGTTCCCCTACATCGGCATCGGCGACGCCTCCGCGGTGGGGCTGCAGGCCTACCTGACCGAGGCCAAGAGCGCCGCCGGCCAGGCGCTGGACGCGGTGCGCCTGGCCTGCGCGGCCGACGGCGTGCCCTTTACCGGCGACACCATCGAGCGCAACGTGGTGTACGAAGGCATCATCGAGACCGCCGAGGCGGAAGGCTGCGACCTGATCGTGATGGGCTCGCACGGCCGCCAGGGCGTCAAGGCGCTGATCCTGGGCAGCGTGGCCCAGAAGGTGCTCACCCACGCCAAGATGCCGGTACTCATCGTGAAATCTTGAACTCCCCCCTGCGCCGCTGATGCGGCTTCCCCCCTCTCTGGCGCGCCTTCGGCGCTTGGAGGGGGGACGACATCTCGGGCCGGCGGAGCCGGACCCTCGCTGTCTCTGGGTTGGCGTTGCCTCATACGCTGCGGACACACTCCGGCTGGCGACATTTATAAAAGCCCTTCTCCGGAGCGCGTGACCGAAACCCAGGGATGCCGTGGAACCGGCTTCGCCGGGCCACTGGCATCGTCCCCCCTCCAAGCGCCGCGCAGCGGCGCGCCAGAGAGGGGGGAAGCGCCGCAGGCGCGCAGGGGGGAGTCACCGTCTAAACCTTCCGGTGGCATCGATGATGGACAGGTCGGCGAAGTCCAGGCCGGTGTGATTGGTCGGGCTGTAGTTCACGGTCAGGCCGCCCAGGTCGAAGTTGCGCAGGCCGTCGAGGGCGTCGCGCAGTGTGGCGGGCGTCGGGTTGGGGCCGGCACGGCGCAGGCCTTCGGTCAGCACCTTGGCGGCGGCGTAGCCTTCCATCATCGCGGGCGACACGCCGGGCAGCCCCATGGCCTTGGCGAAGTCCTGCGCTTCCTTGATCAGCGGGTAGGCGACCGAGCGTTCGTTGGGAAACACCTGGGTCACGATCACGCCGCGCGCGTGCTCGCCCAGCAGCTTGATGAAACCTTCGGAGGCGTTGTTCGACAGCGTGACCACCTGCGCGCGCGAACCGGCGGCGCGGATCACCTTCACGGCGTTGGCGGTGTTGCCTGCCGATCCGATCACCATCACCGACTGCGCGTTGCTGGCGTGCACCCGCTTGGCCAGTTCGGTGAAATCGGGCTTGTCGCGCGGAAACTTCTCGTGCATCACGGGCTGGAGCTTGGCCTTGGCGAAACCCTTGAGCGCGCCGGCGGCCGAATCGGCGCCGAAGGAGTCGTCGGTCTCCAGCACCGCGATGCGCGTGATGCCGATGCTCGCGAGGTGCTCGATCGCCTTGGCGGCCTCGCGCTGGTAGGTCGCGCGCACGTTGAACACCCAGGGGTTGACCGGCTGGTGCAGCGACATGGCGCCGGTGCTCGGGCCCACCAGCGGCACCTTGAGTTCCGCCAGCAGGGGCAGCAGCGCCTCCGAGTGCGGTGTGCCCCGGTTCAGGAACAGCGCCAGCACGCGCTGCTTCGTCACCAGTTCGCGCGAGACCTCGACCGTGACGCTGGGCGTGAACTTGTCGTCCACCGCGATCAGCTCGATCTTCTGGCCGTTGACGCCGCCGCGGGCGTTGATGGTGTCGAAATAGAGCTTGGCGCCCTCGTGGTTTTCCTTCACGCCAGCCGCCACCGAGCCGCTGAAGCCGGACGGCATGCCGATGCGCAACTGGGCATGGACGGCGGGCGAGGCGAGGGCCAGCAGCAGGCCGCCGGCGGCGAGGCCGAAGGCCGTCGTGGCGGCGAGAAGGCGGGTGCGGATGCTTCTTCTTTCTTCCATGGCAGTCAGGGTCTCCAGAGGTGGGCCGGCCGAGGTTCTGCGGGGTGCGTGGCCGGACGGGAAACGGGCCGGAAAGACATTATTGGGGGTATGGCGCGCACGCCCCGGGCGATGCCGCCCGGCTCCTTAGAATGCTTGCGTCCTTTTCCGGAGCCCCTGCATGTCCGATGCCTTTCCACCCGCCGACACGTCACTGGACGCGATTTCAACCGCGTCCGGCAGCCAGGAGGGCGATCGACCGACGGAAGGTGGCTCCGGGCTGATCCGTATCCGCGGCGCCCGCCAGCATAACCTCAAGAACCTCGATCTCGACCTGCGCACCGGCGAGCTCACGGTGGTCACCGGCCCCAGCGGGTCGGGCAAGTCCAGCCTGGTGTTCGACACCCTGTTCGCCGAGGGCCAGCGGCGCTACGTCGAGACCTTCAGCGCTTACGCACGGCAGTTCCTGGACCGCATGGACAAGCCGGCCGTGGACCGTGTGGAGGGCGTGCCGCCCGCGATCGCCATCGACCAGACCAACCCGGTGCGGTCCTCGCGCTCCACCGTGGGCACCATGACGGAGCTCAACGACCACCTGAAGCTGCTGTTCGCGCGCGGTGCCGAGCTGTTCGACCGCGAGACCGCGCTGCCGGTGCGGCACGACTCGCCCGAGACCATCGCGGCCGAGCTGCGGCGGCGCAGTGAAGCGCAAGGCGATCCGCGCCTTGTGTTGACCTTCCCGGTGGAATTGCCCGCCAACACCACGCCCGAGGAAATCGAGCAATGGCTCTCGGCCAGCGGCTACACCCGCGTGCAGGCCGAGCGCACGGTGCAGCGCGAGGTGAAAGACGAGGCGCCCGCCAAGGGCAAAAAGGCCAAGCCCGCGATCGAGGCCGTGAAGCTGCTCGACGTGGTGGCCGACCGCTTCCGCATCGCCGGTGCCGAGCCGGCGCGCGTGATGGAGGCCATCGAGACCGGCCTCAAGCGTGGCGGTGGCCGGCTCACGGTGTACGCCTTGAAGGAGGAGGGCGAGCCGGAGATCTGGAAGTTTTCCACCGGCCTGCACTGCCCCGAGAGCGACATCCGCTACACCGAGCCCACGCCCTCGATGTTCTCGTTCAACTCGCCGGTGGGCGCCTGCGACACCTGCCGTGGCTTCGGCCGCGTGATCGGCGTCGACTACGGCCTGGTGATCCCGAACGAGAAGCTCACGCTGCGCAACGGTGCCATCAAGGTGTTCCAGACGCCCGCGTGGAAGGAGTGCCAGGACGACCTGATGCGCCACGCCGAAGCGGCGGGCATTCCGCGCGACACGCCCTGGGCCAAGCTCACGCCCGAGCAGCAGGCCTGGGTGAAGAACGGCTCGCCGCAGTGGAACGGCAAGTGGAACCAGCAGTGGTACGGCGTGGGCCGCTTCTTCGAGTACCTGGAAAGCAAGGCCTACAAGATGCACATCCGGGTGCTGCTGTCCAAGTACCGCAGCTACACCGAGTGCCCGAGCTGCCGCGGCGCGCGCCTGAAGAACGACAGCCTGCTCTGGCGCATCGGCACCCAGGCGCAGGCCGACGCGGTGCTGCCGCCGGAGAAGCGCTACCTGCCGCCCGGTGTCCGCTGGAGCCGGACGCAGCTCGAGGCGCTGCCGGGCCTGTGCCTGCACGACCTGATGCTGATGCCGCTGGAGCGGCTGCGCCGGTTCTTCGCCTCGCTGGCCGACACGCTGGCCCCGGCCGGCGCGGACGGCCAGGCGCAGGCGCTGCGCCTGCTGCTCGACGAGATCAACACCCGCGTGCGCTACCTCTGCGCCGTGGGCATCGGCTACCTCACGCTGGACCGCCAGAGCCGCACGCTCAGCGGCGGCGAGGTGCAGCGCATCAACCTCACCACCGCGCTCGGCACCTCGCTGGTCAACACGCTGTTCGTGCTCGACGAGCCCAGCATCGGCCTGCACCCGCGCGACATGGCGCGCATCAACGAGGCCATGCTGCGCCTGCGCGACGCGGGCAACACGCTGGTGGTGGTGGAGCACGACCCGGCGGTCATGCTCGCGGCCGACCGCCTGATCGACATGGGCCCGGGCCCGGGCGAGCGCGGCGGGCAGATCGTGTTCGACGGCACGCCGGCGCAGATCCGCTCGGCCGACACGCTCACCGGTGCCTACCTCGGTTCGCGCAAGACCATCGGCATGGGCTTCAAGCGCATGGTGACCGACAGCACGCCGCGCCTGGTGCTGGAGGGCGCGCGCGAGCACAACCTGAAGAACGTCTCGGTCGAATTCCCGCTGCAGCGCCTGGTGGTCGTCACCGGCGTCTCGGGCTCGGGCAAGTCCAGCCTGATCCAGGACGTGCTCGCGCCCGCGTTGCTGCGCCACTTCGGCAAGTCCACCGAGAGCCCCGGCGCGCACGACCGCCTGCTCGGCGCCGAACAACTGGCCGACGTGGTGTTCGTCGACCAGTCGCCGATCGGCAAGACCGCGCGCTCCAACCCGGTCAGCTACGTCGGCGCCTGGGATGCGATCCGCGCGCTGTTCGCCGACGCGCCGCTGGCGCGCCAGCGCAGCTACACGCCGGCCAAGTTCAGCTTCAACAGCGGCGACGGCCGCTGCCCCACCTGCGGCGGCTCGGGCTTCGAGCACGTGGAGATGCAGTTCCTCTCGGACGTCTACCTGCGCTGCCCGGACTGCGACGGCAAGCGCTACCGGCCCGAGATCCTCGAGGTGAAGATCGAACGCGGGGAGCGCCACCTGAATGTCGCCGACGTGCTCGACCTCACGGTGAGCGAGGCGGCCGCGCTGTTCGCGAACGACCGCGAGGTCATCCGCGCGCTGCAGCCGATCGTCGACGTGGGGCTGGAGTACGTGAAGCTCGGCCAGCCGGTGCCCACGCTCTCGGGCGGCGAGGCGCAGCGCCTCAAGCTCGCGGGCTTCCTGGCCGAGGCCGCGAAGAGCGCCAGCGTGAGCCGCCAGCCGGTGGCGCGCAAGGGCACGCTGTTCCTGTTCGACGAGCCCACCACCGGCCTGCACTTCGACGACATCGCCAAGCTCATGCGCTCGCTGCGCAAGCTGCTGGACGCAGGCCATTCGCTGGTGGTGATCGAGCACAACCTCGACGTGATCCGCGCGGCCGACTGGCTCATCGACCTGGGCCCAGAAGGCGGCGCGGGCGGCGGCACGGTGGTGGCCGAAGGCCCGCCAGAGCAGGTGCGTGAACACCCCACCAGCCACACCGCGCTGGCCCTGCGCGACTACGCGGTGGCCATGGACCGGGTGTACGCGGTGAACGAGCGGCCGGCGGCGCCGTACCGTGCGCGCGCCGCGCGGCGCGGCCCGCACGACGAGGCCATCCGCATCGTCAACGCCAAGGAACACAACCTCAAGCAACTCAGCGTGAACATCCCGCGCGGCAAGTTCAACGTCATCTCGGGCGTCAGTGGCTCGGGCAAGAGCACGCTGGCCTTCGACATCCTGTTCAACGAAGGTCAGCGCCGCTACCTGGAGAGCCTCAACGCCTACGCGCGCAGCATCGTGCAGCCGGCCGGGCGGCCCGAGGTCGACGCGGTCTACGGCATTCCGCCCACGGTGGCGATCGAGCAGCGCCTCTCGCGCGGCGGGCGCAAGAGCACGGTCGGCACCACCACCGAGGTCTGGCACTTCCTGCGCCTGCTGTACGTGAAGCTGGGCACGCAGCACTGCGTCCACGACGGCGCGGCGGTCATGCCGCAGAGCGCCGACAGCATCGCCGCCGCCATCCTTTCGCGCTACAAGGGGCGGCACGTCGGCCTGCTCGCGCCGCTGGTGGTCAACCGCAAGGGCGTCTACACCGAGCTGGCCGACTGGGCGCGCCCGCGCGGCTACACGCACCTGCGCGTGGACGGCGAGTTCCTGCCCACCACCGGCTTCCCGCGCATCGACCGCTTCAAGGAACACACCATCGAGCTGCCCGTGGCCGACTTCGTGGTGCGTGCCGACCAGGAAGCCGCGCTGCGCCGCCAGCTCGACAAGGCGCTGGAGATCGGCAAGGGCGTGGTGCACGTGCTCGCGCCGCTCGACGGCCTGGCCCAGGCGCTGGCCGAAGGCGCCTCGACCCGCGAGCTGGGCGCGCTGGAGGTGTTCTCCACCACGCGCGCCTGCCCGGTGTGCGCCACCAGCTACCCCGAGCTCGACCCGCGCCTGTTCTCGTACAACAGCAAGCACGGCTGGTGCCCGGACTGCGTGGGCACCGGCATCAAGCTCTCGCGCGACCAGCGCAAGGCGCTCGACGACTCGGTGCGCGACGACAAGGAGCGCGGCCGCGAACAGAGCTTCGCCGAGCCCGAGCTGGAAGACCTCGCGGACGAAGCGTGCCCCACTTGCGAAGGCACGCGCCTGAACGCCCAGGCGCGCGCGGTGCGCTTCGGCGGCGTGGGCATCACCGACGTGGCGCGCCTCTCGGTCAGCGAGGTGCGCCATTGGATCCGCGGGCTCATGGCGGGCCACGGCCTGTCGGGCCGCGACGCCGGCATCGCGCGCGACCTGCTGCCCGAGATCGAGAGCCGCCTCGCCTTCCTGGAAGAGGTGGGCCTGAACTACCTCACGCTCGACCGCGGCGCGCCCACGCTCAGCGGCGGCGAGGCGCAGCGCATCCGGCTGGCCGCGCAGCTCGGCAGCAACCTGCAGGGCGTGTGCTACGTGCTGGACGAGCCCACCATCGGCCTGCACGCGCGCGACAACGCGATCCTGCTCAATGCGCTGCACAAGCTGGGCGACCAGGGCAATACGCTGGTGGTGGTGGAGCACGACGAAGACACCATCCGCCGCGCCGACCACGTGATCGACATCGGACCCAGCGCCGGCAAGCGCGGCGGGCGCGTGGTCGCGCAGGGTTCGGTGGCGGACCTGGCCGCGAACCCGGAGTCGGTCACCGGGCGCTACCTGCTGCACGCGATGAAGCACCCGCTGCAGGCCCGGCGGGCCGTGGAGCAGGGCGCCGGCCACTGGCTGGAAGTGAGGGGCGCGCACCTGCACAACCTGGACACGCTCGATGCGCACGTGCCGCTGCGCCGCCTCGTCGCCATCACCGGGGTCTCGGGCTCGGGCAAGTCCACCCTCGCGCGCGACGTGCTGCTGGCCAACGCGGCCGCGGCGGTGGCCATGCGCGGCACGCAGGCCGGACGCGCCGCCTGGGACAAGGGCCGCCGCCCCGCCTGGGCGGGCTGCGAGCGCCTGCTCGGCGCCGAGGCCGTGGACCGCGTGCTCGAGGTCGACCAGACCCCGATCGGCAAGACGCCGCGCTCCTGCCCGGCCACCTACATCGGCTTCTGGGACACCGTGCGCCGGCTGTTCGCCGACACGCTCGAGGCCAAGGCGCGCGGCTACGGGCCGGGGCGTTTTTCCTTCAACACCGGCGAAGGCCGCTGCCCGGCCTGCGAAGGCCAGGGCATGCGCACCATCGAGATGAGCTTCCTGCCCGACGTCAAGGTGCCCTGCGAGGTCTGCCACGGCGCGCGCTTCAATCCCGAGACGCTGGCCGTGACCTGGAAGGGCAAGAACATCGGCGACGTGCTGCGCATGGAAGTCGACGAGGCGGTGGACTTCTTCGCCAGCATGCCCGCGATCAGCCACCCGCTGCAGCTGCTCAAGGACGTCGGCCTGGGCTACCTCACGCTCGGCCAGCCCAGCCCCACGCTCAGCGGCGGCGAGGCCCAGCGCATCAAGCTGGTGACCGAGCTGAGCAAGGTGCGCGACGACGTCGGGCGGCGCGGCCAGAAGGCCCCGCACACGCTCTACGTGCTCGACGAGCCCACCGTGGGCCTGCACATGGCCGACGTGGAGAAGCTCATCCGCGTGCTGCACCGGCTGGTGGACGGCGGCCACAGCGTGGTGGTGATCGAGCACGACCTCGACGTGATCGCCGAGGCCGACTGGATCATCGACCTCGGCCCCGAGGGCGGCAAGGACGGCGGGCGCATCGTCGCCGCCGCCACGCCCGAGGACCTGGTGCGGCTGGGCACGCACACCGGCCGGGCGCTCGCGCCCGTCCTGGCGCGCTGACCGGCGCGCGCACGCCTGGAGGCACCCCATGGACAACCACGACGGATCGGTGCAGGGCGGCGTGCGCTGGCTGCTGCGCCTGGAAGGCCTTGCGCTCTGCGCGCTGGGGCCTGGGCTGGGGCGTGTTCGCCGCCGCCATCCTGCTGCCCGACCTGGCCTTCGCGGGCTACCTGGCGGGCCCACGCATCGGGGCGGCCTGCTACAACGCCACGCACGCGCTGGCCGGCCCCGCGATCTGCCTGGGCCTGGCCCTCGCGGCGGGCGGCACCGCCTGGGCCGCCGCCGGGCTGATCTGGGCCGCACACATCGGCGCCGACCGCGCGCTCGGCTACGGGCTCAAGTACGCGCAGGGCTTCGGCCACACGCACCTGGGACGCATCGGCCGGGCCGGGCGCACCAGGGCAGCCTGATACGGCTTCCGGAGCGAAGAAGCCCAAAGCCCAGAGACAGCGAGGGTCCGGCTCCGCCGGCCCGAGATGTCGTCCCCCCTCCAAGCGCCGCGCAGCGGCGCTTGGAGGGGGGACGCGGCGAAGCCGCGCAGGGGGGTGACCCCAGTTCAGCGCGCAAACAACAGCCAGACCAGGCTTACTGCCAGTAGCGCCACGACCCACATCAGCAGGCGCGTGCGCACCCGCAGCAGCGCCACCGCGCTGACCAGCAGCGCGTTCTGCTCGGCCAGCTCGGCCAGGGTCTGGGCCATCTGCTGCTGCAGCGCGGCCTGCTGGTCGAGCATCTGGCGCGCTTCCACCAGGCGGTTTCGGAGTTCGCCCAGGCTGGGCGGCTCGCTGCCCGTTTCCAGCGCATCGGGCACGGGTGAGCCGGCCGCCGGCGCCGTCTTCTGGCGCTCCATGAGCTTGCGCGCAGCGTTGAGCACCTTGGGCGCGTGTTCGATCACGTCGCCCCAGGGAATCACTTTCAGGGCGACCAGCCAGGGAATGGCCATGGAGAAGTCCTTCCTTTCACGGGGTGAGGCAATGAGCGGCTCTTCATGGGAGCGCATCCGGCCCGCCGGGTTCCTTCACGCCGGGGCGCGGCCGCCCCGCAGCAGCCACCACCCCAGGCCCGCGACCAGCACCAGCAGCACCGGAAAACCCAGCCCGGGCGACCACTGCAGCGCGGCCGCGCCGAGCGCCGGCGCCAGCACGCCGCCCAGGGTGTAGGCGAGCACCAGCACCGCGGTGCTGTTGACCAGGGTGATGCCTTCCTCTCGCGAGCCGATGTCGATCATCGCCAGCGTGTAGAGGCAGCCGCCTGCGCCGCCCCAGAGGAAGGCGATCGGCGCGGCCAGCCAGGGCGAGCCGGCGACCCAGGGAATCGCCAGCGTGGCCAGCAGGGTGATGAGCGCGCAGACCCGCATCAGCCGCCCGCGCGCCGCGCGCTCGTCGCCCCAGCGCTGGCGCGGGTGGTGGGCCATGCGGTCGGCCAGCATGCCGGCGGGCAGCATCATGACTGCGCTGCCCAGGCCGCTGGCCGAGACCAGCAGCGCCGCCACCGTGGCGCCCAGGCCCAGGGCCAGGCCGTACAGCGGCAGGATGGCGGTGAGCCCGCTTTCGAAGAAGCCGCCGATGAAGCCGACCGCCATGACCAGGGGATGCGCCAGCAGCGCGTGCCACACGCCCGACAGGCCGACCTTGGCGCGGTGCGCGTCGGCCGCGTCCGGCAGGCGCGGGATCAGCAGGCTCCACAGCAGGCCGATCGCCATGAAGCCCAGCGCCAGGCCGAGCGCGAACCGGCTCTGCGCGCCGATCCAGGCCAGCAGCAGCGGCCCCAGGACGAAGGTCGCGCCGACCATGGTCTCGAAGATGCCCACGTAGCGCCCGCGCCGGCCCGGCGGCGAGAACTCGGCCACCACCGCTTCGGCCAGCACCCAGCGCAGGCCCGAGGCCATGCCGGCCGCGAGGTTGAAGGCGAACCACAGCGGCAGCCAAGGGGTGAGGGCGAAGCCGCTGGTGGTCAGCACCGGGATCAGCCCGGACAGCCACAGCGTGGGCCGGCGGCCCAGGCGCTGCGTGATCGCCGAGGCGAACGGCGTCATCAGGAACACCCCGAGCCAGCCGCTGGCGGCGAACACGCCCGCCAGCGCGGTGGAGACGCCGCCGTCCTTGAGCCGCAGGATCAGCAGCGGCGTGAGCATGAAGTAGCCCACCAGTTCGAAGAACGTGGAGCCGAAGATGGCGAACAGTCCCAGGCGCGCCTGTTGCTTCGGCGCCCTGGGCAACGGGTGTTCGTTCATGAGGCGGCCGCGGCGGCGCGCGCGTCCAGCAGCGCCCGCGCCAGCTCGGCGAAGCCCTGGCCGCGCTCGGCGCGCGTCACGTAGCGCGGCAGGTGGCGCAGTTGCGGCACGAAGCGCGCGATGTTGGCCACGCCCACGCTGTGCGGGAAGTGCGCGAACATCGCCTGGTCGTTGGTCGAGTCGCCCACGTAGACCCAGCGGTCCCGCTCCGCGTCCAGCTCGCGGCCCAGGCGCTCGCGCAGGACCCAGCGCGCGCCGGCCAGCTTGTCGTGGCCGCCGATCCAGCCGTTGACGTGGATGCTGCTGACCGTGGCGTTCAGGCCCTCGGCGCGCATCAGCGCCACCACCTGGGCGATGGCCTCGTCCGGCAGCCGGGTGAACTCGCTGTGGTCGATCGCGATGTCGGTCTCGCGCCCGGCGCTGTCGGTGGCGCGCCGCGCGCCCGGCACCTCGGCCTCCACGCGCGCCAGCACGCGCTGCAGCCGCGCGAAATTCGCCGCGCGCGCGGCCTGGTCCGGCTCCAGGTAGCGCCGCCCGCCGCCCGGCAGCAGCGCCACCGCGCCGTTCTCCGCCACGATGGCGTCCACCGGCCAGGCCGCCTCGCCTTGGGCGAACGGCAGGCTCCAGCCGACCGGCCGGCCGGTGATGGCGAACACGCGCAGACCCGCGCGCCGCAGCGCGGCCAGCGCGGCCAGCGCCTCGGGCTCGATGGCGCCGTCGCGCGTGAGGGTGTCGTCGATGTCGGTGAACACGCCGACGATGCCGGCCCGCTCCACCGCGGGCCACTCGGTCAGGGCAAGCATGGGGGCCGAGCATAGCCGAGGCGGGCGGCCCCGGCCCGGGTCAAAGGCGGTGGATGTGCAGGCCGCCGTCCACGTGGAACGCGTCGCCCGTGCTGTAGGGCAGCGCGTGGGCGGCCAGCGCGGCGACGGCGGCGCCGACGTCGTCGGGGCTGCCCCAGCGCCCCAGCGGGACCAGGCCCTGTTCGATCGACTGCTGGTAGCCGCGCTTGGCCTCGGCGCTGATCAGGTCGGTGTCGATCAGGCCCGGGCGCACCTCGTGGCAGCAGATGCCATGGGGCGCCAGGCGCAGCGCGAACTGCTTGTTGAGCATGGTCAGCGCGGCCTTGCCCATGCAGTATTCCGAGCGGTTGGCCGACAGCATGGTGGTGTTGACCGAGGAGATCGTGATGATCGAGCGCGGCGGGTCGCCCGCCTGGCGAGGCTCCTGCACCATCGCGCGCGCCACGGCCTGCGTCAAGAAGAAGGTGCCGCGCAGGTTGACCGCCATCAGCGCGTCGTAATCGTCGGGGCGCACCTCCAGGATGTCGCCGCGCCGGCGCACCTGGACCCCGGCGTTGTTGACCAGGACGTCCAGCGTGCCGAAGCGCGCGAACGCGTCCGCGGCGAACGCCTCGGCCCGGTCGACGTCGGCGATCGAGGCGCGGATGAAGTGCACCTGCGCGCCGGCCGCGGCCAGCTCGCGCAGCGTGGCGTGCGTGGCCTCGTCCTCCTCGATGTCGTTGGCGACGATGTCGAAGCCGCGCCGCGCGAGCGCGAGGGCGATGCCGCGGCCGATGCCGCGGCGCGCGCCGGTGACCAGGGCCACGGGACGGCGGCGGCTGGCAGGCGTGGAAGCAGGGTGCTGGTGCATGGCCGCTCGATGGGTTCGGGGGGCGTCAGAGCACCTCGGTTTCGAGCAGCTCCACCGGGTCGCCGTAACGGCTCGCGGCCTCGACCACGGCCGGGTCGCGCAGCGCGCACAGGAAGCCCTGGTCGATCAGCAGGTTGTCGCCGGCGGTGACGGTGGCGTCCAGCGTCACCAGGTCGACGTGGATGGGTGGCTCTTCCCAGTCCGGCATGGTGCGGCGAATGTAGTCGGCCGGCTGGGCCAGGTCGATGCCGAAGTGCAGCGCGCCCGGCGCGTTGGAGCCGGCCGGGTAGATGGTGTGGCGCGGCGCCTTGGGGTTGAAGCCGCAGCCGCCGCCCTCGATCATGCGCCCGCCCACCAGCATCTCGCGCAGGATGCGCGCCTCGTCCGAGCTGCCTTCGACCTCGCTCACGTACTCGCCGTCGAAGACCACCCCGATGCGCTCCTCGAACGGCCTGGCGAAGCCCACCGCCCACTGCGGGTAGAGCACGCCGCTCATCTGCGTGGGCACCGACAGGTCGTTCTTCACCGCGTTGTGGTCCCACAGGTTGGGGCCGTGCGAGGCCAGGTAGTGCACGTAGCAGCCGTCCTCGTCGGCCGTCATCCTGCCACGCCAGCGGTTGGTGGACAGCATGTTCTCGCGCATCCCGGGCGTGAAGTGGATGCGGAAGTCGCTGCCGCGCGCGTCGGTGAAGCGCAGATCGAAGTCCTGGCCCTTGGGGTAGCGGCTTGCCGTGGCGCGGGTGATCTCGCCCACCAGGTCGATCGGAAAGCGCGCCTGCGGCGTGTGCAGCAGGTCCAGGTTGCGGAAGTAGGTGATCTTGACCCAGCGCTGGCCGCGACGGCGCAGGCCGATGAAGAACGGGTCGATGATGGAGCAGAACCAGGTCGAGACGACGAAGCTGGCGCGCTCCACCAGGCCCTTGACGTGCTCGGGCACTTCCGTGACCCGCGAACTGGGCTCCATGTAGACGCGCGCGGTGGCGCCGCGCGCCTTGGCATGGCCCGTCACCGCGTCGATCACGCGCGGGTCCAGCAGCGGGTCGGCCAGGATCAGCACCTCGTCGCCGGGGCGGAACGCGAAGGTGCGCGTGAAGTTGTCCAGGGCCTGGAAGAAATGCTTGGTCTCGGTGATCTCGGGGCGCAGGGGCAGGGGCAGGCCGGCGAACGACATGGGGCGCTTTCCTTTTCCTGCGGGCCTCAGTTCACCTGCGCGCCCGAGCGGCGCACCGCCTCGCCCCAGCGGCCGATCTCGGACTCCACGAAGGCCCGCAGCTCGTCGGGGCTGGTCGGCGCGGCGTCGGCGCCGCGCTCGGCCAGTTGCCGCTTGAGGTCGTCGGCCGCCAGCGCCTTGCGGACGGCGGCGTTGATGCGGTCGATGACGGGACGGGGCGTGCCGGCCGGCGCAAAGACCGCGTCCCAGGCGCTGACGTCGAAACCCGGCACGCCGGACTCGGCGATGGACGGGATGTCGGGCAGGCTGGGCACGCGCTGCGCCGTGCTGACCGCGAGGCCCTTGAGGCGCCCGCCGCGCACGTGCGGCGCGGTGTTGGGCATGACGTCGATCATCAGGTCCACGCGGTCGCCGAGCACGTCGGTGATGGCCGCCGCGCCGCCGCGGTAGGGGATGTGCACCATCGACAGCTTGGCCTGGGCCTTGAGCATTTCGCCGGCCAGGTGCGAGGTGGTGCCGTTGCCGGCCGAGGCGAAGGTGTACTTGCCCGGCGAGCTCTTGAGCAACTGCAGCAGGGTCTTCATGTCGGCCACCTGCAGGCCGGGGCGGACCACGCACAGCGCCGCGATGCGGCTCAGCCGGCTGATCGGCTCGAAGTCCTTGAGCGGGTCGAAGCCCGGCTGCGTGTAGAGGCTGTGGTTGATCGCGTGGGTGCCGTTGGTGCCGTAGAACAGGGTCAGGCCGTCGGGCTGCGCGCGCGTGGCGGCCTGCGCGCCCACGTTGCCGCCGGCGCCGGCCACGTTTTCCACCACCAGCGGCTGGCCGAGTTCCTGCGCCACGCGCGTCATCATCAGCCGGGCCAGGGTGTCGCCGCCGCCGCCGGCCGGAAAGGGCACGATCAGCCGCAGCGGCCTGCCGGTGGGAGGGGTCTGGGCGTGGGCGGTGGGCAAGATGGCGGTGCTGGCCATGCCGGCAAGGGCGGCGAGCGCCGCCCGGCGGGTGCGGGTGGTCATGTGCTGTCTCCGTCGTGGGATGGTTCTGGCGGCGGCCCGGGCGGAAAGAACCTTGGGCCGGACGGCCTGCAATATAAGCGTAGATTCTTCGATTGCAAAGTATTTTTACCCCATGTGCCCGCGGGCAAGCACGGAGGCGGGGCTGGCGCGGCAGGACTTCCACCCTTGCCATGCCCAACGCTTTTCACTACGCTGGAAAGCCATCGAGTGATGGGATGAGGGCACCATGAACAAGCGCGCATTGGCCTGGCTCAAGATGGCGGTGGTGTATTTCGTGATCGGCATCAGCCTTGGGGTCTTCATGGGGGCCACGCACGACCACACGCTGCGCTCGGTGCATGCTCACATCAACCTGCTGGGCTGGGCCTCCATGGCGCTGATCGGGTTCTTCCATCTGCATTTCGGCGCCCGCCTCGGCGCCCGTCTGGCGCAGGTGCAGTTCTGGCTGCACCAAGTGGGCGCGGCCGTGCTGCTGGTGGTGCTGCCGCTGGTGATATTGGGCAATGCCGCGCTCGATCCGGTGGTAGGCATCGCCTCCATCGTGGTGTGGGTGTCGGTGCTGCTGTTCGCGGTCAACGTTTTCAGATCGCTGCGATAGAATCCAACTCTTCCGAGGAGCGTTGCAGCGCCGCAGGGGCGCGAGGCTCGGAACCCTTCACGCAACGACGCTCATCCACTTCCGGTGCGGTGAGCTTTTTTGTTTCTCCCCGCGGCAAGTGGTTTTTTCAAACACGTTTTGGAGCAAACCATGAACGCACGCATACCGTCTTCCGTCTCCACCGACAGCGTCATCGCCGACATCGGCCTGGCCGAATGGGGCCGCAAGGAAATCCGCATCGCCGAGACCGAGATGCCCGGCCTGATGGCCATCCGCGAGGAGTACGCGGCCAGGCAGCCGCTGAAGGGCGCGCGCATCACCGGCTCGCTGCACATGACGATCCAGACCGCGGTGCTGATCGAGACGCTGCAGGCCCTGGGCGCGCAGGTGCGCTGGGCCTCGTGCAACATCTTTTCCACGCAGGACCACGCGGCCGCCGCGATCGCCGCCGCCGGCACGCCGGTGTTCGCGGTCAAGGGCGAGACGCTGGCCGACTACTGGGACTACACGCACCGCATCTTCGACTTCGGCGCCAAGGGTACCGAGGGCGAGGGCCCGAACATGATCCTGGACGACGGCGGCGACGCCACGCTGCTGATGCACCTGGGCAAGAAGGCCGAGAAGGACCCGTCGGTGCTGGCCAGCCCCGGCAGCGAGGAGGAGCGCATCCTGTTCGCGGCCATCAAGGCCAAGCTGGCCGAGGACGGCACCTGGTACAGCCGCAAGAGCGCGCAGATCATCGGCGTGACCGAGGAGACCACCACCGGGGTGCACCGCCTGAAGGAAATGTCGGCCAAGGGCACGCTGATGTTCCGCGCCATCAACGTGAACGACTCGGTGACCAAGAGCAAGTTCGACAACCTGTACGGCTGCCGCGAGTCGCTGGTGGACGGCATCAAGCGCGCCACCGACGTGATGATCGCCGGCAAGGTCGCCGTGGTGTGCGGCTACGGCGACGTGGGCAAGGGTTCGGCGCAGGCGCTGCGCGCGCTCAGCGCCCAGGTCTGGGTGACCGAGATCGACCCGATCAACGCGCTGCAGGCCTGCATGGAAGGCTACCGCGTGGTGACCATGGACGCCGCCGCCAGCCAGGCCGACATCTTCGTGACCACCACGGGCAACCGCGACGTGATCACCTACGAGCACATGGCCGCCATGAAGGACCAGGCCATCGTCTGCAACATCGGCCACTTCGACAACGAGATCCAGGTCGCGAAGCTGGAAGAACAGTGCCGCTGGGAAGAGATCAAGCCGCAGGTGGACCACGTGATCTTCCCCGACGGCAAGCGCATCATCCTGCTGGCCAAGGGCCGCCTGGTGAACCTGGGCTGCGCCACCGGCCACCCGAGCTACGTGATGTCGTCCTCGTTCGCGAACCAGACCATCGCCCAGATCGAGCTGTTCACGCACCCCGATGGCTACGACGTGGGCAAGGTCTACGTGCTGCCCAAGCACCTCGACGAGAAGGTGGCGCGCCTGCAGCTGCGCAAGCTGGGCGCGCAGCTGACCGAGCTGACCGACGAGCAGGCGGCCTACATCGGCGTGCCGAAGAACGGGCCGTACAAGCCCGATACGTACCGGTACTGAGGCGCCATGCGCGCTGACCAGTTGCTCGTCGAGCGGGGGCTGGCCGTGTCGCGTTCGCAGGCGCAGCGGCTGATTGCCGCGGGCGTGCGCTGGCGTGTGCCCGGCGGCGGCTGGAAGGCGGTCGCCAAGAATGGCGAGGTGTTGCGCGAAACCGCCGAGTTGCAGCTGCTGGACGCGGCCGAGACGCGCTTCGTCTCGCGCGGCGGCCTCAAGCTCGACGGCGCGCTCGCGCACTGCGGCATCGACGTGGCGGGCCTGCGCTGCCTCGACGTGGGGCAGAGCAGCGGCGGTTTCACCGATTGCCTGCTGCAGCGTGGCGCCGCGCAGGTGGTGGGTGTCGACGTGGGCCAGGGCCAGTTGCACCCGTCGCTGCGCGGCGACGCGCGCGTGGTGTGCATCGAGCGCTGCAACGCGCGCGAACTGAGCGCGGCGCGGTTGCGCGAGGCGGGCGGCGACGCGGCGGCGGGGCCGTTCGACCTCATCGTCGGCGACCTGTCGTTCATCTCGCAGACCCTGGTCTGGCCGGCGCTGGTGCCGCTGCTCAAGCCGCAAGGCCATGGCCTGCTGATGCTGGTCAAGCCGCAGTTCGAGCTGCAGCCCGGCCACATCGGCAAGGGCGGGCTGGTGAAGGACGCGGCCAGTCATGCGCTGGTCGAGCAGCGCGTGGCGCAGGCTTGTCGCGACAACGGCCTGCGGCTGCGCGATTATTTTGCAAGCGCCATCGCCGGCGGCGATGGCAACCGGGAGTTTTTCGTATGGGCCTGCCCCTGAGTTTCGAGTTCTTTCCGCCCAAGACCCCCGTGGGCGTCGAGAAGCTGAGTGCCGTGCGCCAGCAGCTCTATGCGTTCCGGCCCGAGTTCTGCTCGGTGACCTATGGCGCCGGCGGCTCCACGCAGCAGGGCACCTTCGAGACGGTGCGCCAGATCCTCGCCGAAGGCGTGGACGCGGCCTCGCACTTCTCGTGCATCGGCGCCAGCAAGGCCGGCGTGCGCGAGCAGCTCGCCACGCTCAAGGCCATGGGCGTGCGGCGCCTGGTGGCGCTGCGCGGCGACCTGCCCAGCGGCTACGGCGCCGGCGGCGAGTTCCCGTATGCGCGCGACCTGGTGGCCTTCATCCGCGAGGAAATGGGGCGCGACTTCCACATCGAGGTCGCGGCCTATCCCGAGATCCATCCCCAGGCCCGCACGCCCGAGGCCGACCTCCGGGCGTACGCCGACAAGGTGAAGGCGGGTGCCGATTCGGCCATCACCCAGTACTTCTACAACGCCGACGCCTACGGCCGCTTCGTCGACGATGCGCGCCGGCTCGGTGCCGAGGTGCCGGTGGTGCCCGGCATCATGCCCATCACCAGCTCCACGCAGCTCATGCGCTTTTCCGACGCCTGCGGCGCCGAGATCCCGCGCTGGATCCGCCTGCGGCTGCAGGCGTTCGGCGACGACAGCGCGTCCATCAAGGCCTTCGGCCTGGACGTGGTGACCGAGCTGTGCGAGCGCCTGGTCGCCGCCGGCGCGCCCGGGCTGCACTTCTACACCATGAACCAAAGCGCCGCGACGGTCGAGATCGTGCAGCGCCTGCGGCTGGCTTGATGAAGAACCGGTACAAGCCCGCGATCGTGGCCGCGCTGGCCACCGCGCTCTGGCTGGGCGGCTGCGCCACGCGCGCGCCTTCCGGCGAGCCCGGTGCGGATGGGCCGGCGCCGTGGCCGGAGGCGGCGCGGGGCGACGACCCGGGTCGCGGCGGCGATGGCGGGTCGTTGGCCAACGCCATCGGCAGCGGCCTGGCTTCCTGGTATGGTCAGGCGTTCCATGGCCGGCGCACCGCCAGCGGCGAGCCGTTCGACATGCACGCCCTGACCGCCGCGCACCGGACGCTGCCGTTCGGCACCCAGGTGCGGGTGCGCCACGCCGCCACCGGTCGCGAAGTGGTGGTGCGCATCAACGACCGCGGCCCGTTCGCGAAGGGCCGGGTCATCGATCTTAGCCACGCCGCCGCGCGCGTCCTCGGCATCGAGCGCCAGGGCGTGGCGCGGGTGCAGTTGTTCGCGATGGATTGAAGGCGCGCGGGCCTGAGCCCGCCCGATGGTTTTTCAACAGGAGACGACACCATGAAACTCGAAACCCTCGCCGTCCATGGCGGCTACACCCCCGAACCGACCACCAAGTCGGTGGCCGTGCCCATCTACCAGACCGTGGCCTATGCGTTCGACGACACGCAGCACGGTGCCGACCTGTTCGACCTCAAGGTGGCGGGCAACATCTACACGCGCATCATGAACCCGACCAACGCGGTGCTGGAGGCGCGCGTCGCGGCGCTCGAAGGCGGCATCGGCGCGCTGGCCGTGGCCTCGGGCATGTCGGCCATCGCGTATGCGATCCAGACCATCGCCGAGTCGGGCGACAACATCGTCTCGGCGTCCACGCTCTACGGCGGCACCTACAACCTGTTCGCGCACACCTTCCCGCAGCAGGGCATCGAGGTGCGCTTCGCCGACCCGACCGATCCGGCCGCCTTCGCCAAGCTGATCGACGGCCGCACCAAGGCCGTCTTCTGCGAATCGGTGGGCAACCCGCTGGGCAACGTCACCGACATCGGCGCGCTGGCCGAGGTGGCCCACGCCGCCGGCGTGCCGCTGATCGTGGACAACACCGTGCCCAGCCCCTATCTGTGCCGCCCGTTCGAGCACGGCGCCGACATCGTGGTGCACGCCCTGACCAAGTACCTGGGCGGCCACGGCACCAGCATCGGCGGCGCCATCGTGGACAGCGGCAAATTCCCCTGGGCCGAGCACAAGGCGCGCTTCAAGCGCCTGAACGAGCCCGACGTGAGCTACCACGGCGTGGTCTA
>CAZAPJ010000066.1:0-26961 GCA_964487025.1 uncultured Hydrogenophaga sp. | reverse complement strand
GCAGCGGCGCGCCAGAGAGGGGGGAAGCCGCGTCAGCGGCGCAGGGGGGTGTTCTCTATGCTTTCGGCCGTTTTTGTGTTTCGAACTCGCCCAGGTAGTTGCTGTTGAGCGTCGGGCTCATCAGGATTTCGTTCAGGCACACGTGCGGCGGCAGGCTGGCGATGTAGCGCGTCATGTCGGCCAGGTCCTGGGTCTTGAGCATCGCGGCGCGCACCTGCGGGGTGGGCGGCTTGGCGCGCTGGTTTAGCAGCGGCGTGTCGATGCCGGCCGGCGCGATGGCGGTGGCGCGGATGCCGTGGATGCAGTCTTCCAGGTTGATGGCCTCGGTCAGGGCCAGCGTGGCGCGCTTGGTGGAGGCGTAGGCCGGGCCGGAGAAGTAGGCGGCGAAGCGCCCGGTCCAAGACGAGATGTTGACGATCACGCCGTCCTTGCGCTGGCGCATGCCGCGCAGCGTGGCCTGGCAGGTGTAGAACATGCCCGAGAGGTTGACGTCCACGGTGTTCTTCCAGTCTGCCACCGAGAGGTCGCGGAAGTGGCGCTTGGACGGGTTCACGCCGGCCGAGTTGACCAGGATGTCGACGTGGCCGAGCCGGGCTTCGAGCTGCTCGGCGGCCGCGTAGACCGCCTCGGGCTGGGTGATGTCCAGCGGCAGTGCCTCGGCCTGGCGGGCATCGCCCGACTGCCGGGCGGCCTCGGCCAGGGCCTCGGGGTTGCGGCCGGACAGCACCACGTAGGCGCCGGCGCGCACCAGCTCCTGCGCGATCGCCAGGCCCACCGCGCCATAGGCGCCGTGCACCCAGGCCACCTTGCCTTTGAGTTCGTGGTCGAAGGGTCTCATGCCGTCTCCTGAGGGGGTTGTGCGGTCGTCCAGTAGGGCTCGCGCAGCTCGCGCTTGAGCACCTTGCCCAGCGCCGAGCGCGGCAGCTCGGCGCGGTACTCCACCGCCGAGAGCCGCTGGGTCTTGCCGAGCTGGGCGTTGGTCCAGGCCAGCAGCTCGCCGGCGCCGGTGCGGGCGCCGGCCCTGGGCACCACCAGCGCCAGCGGCGTCTCGCCCCACTGCGCGCTCGGGATGCCGATCACGGCGGCCTCGGCCACGTCCGGGTGGGCCGCGAGGACGGCTTCGAGGTCGGCCGCGTAGACGTTGAAGCCGCCCGAGATGATCATGTCCTTCTTGCGCCCCAGCAGGGTCAGGAAGCCGTCGGCGTCGAAGCGGCCGATGTCGCCGCTGCGGTGGAACACGGCGCCCGCCGCGTCGCGCCAGTAGAAGGCCTCGGTGGCCTCGGGGCGCTTGTAGTAGCCGGCCATCATGTAGGGCGAGCGGCCGACGATCTCGCCGGCCTCGCCCCGCGGCAGCTCGCGGCCGTCGTCGTCGATGATGCGCATGTCGTGGTTGGGCGCCGGGCGGCCCACGGTGCCCAGCTTGCCGGGGTGCTCGTCGGCGTCCAGCACGCAGGAGCAGCCGCCTTCGGTCATGCCGTAGATCTCGCGCAGCCGGCCGGGCCAGTGGCGGCGGATGCGCTCGATCAGGCCGGCGTCCAGCGGCGCGCCGGTGCACTGCTTGAGCACGAAGGACGACAGGTCGGTGCGCGCGAAGTCGGGGTGGTCCAGCAGGCGCTGGTACTGCACCGGCACCAGCATGGTGTGCGTGACCCGGTGCCGCTGGCACAACTGCAGGAAGCCGGCCGCGCTGAACCGGGGCATCAGCACCGAGGTGCCGCCGGCCACCAGCGTCGCGAGCAGGGGCTGCAGCGTGGTGTTGGAGTACAGCGGCGTGGACAGCAGCATGACGCTGCCGGGCCCGAGGCTGAAGCTGCGCCGCGCGGCCTGCCGGTGCCGCATGCCGTGCCGGTGCAGGATGCCCTTGGGGCTGCCGGTGGTGCCCGAGCTGTAGATGAGGTTGAAGTCGTGCTCCGCCCGGTGCGCGGCGGCGGGTGGGTCGATGGGCGTGGCTGCCGGCGCGGGCCGGGCCAGCCAGTCGTCCCAGGCGGTCCAGCCCGGGGCCTCGAAGTCCAGCGCGACCAGGCGGCCGGCAAACTCGGCGCGGAGCGTGTCCTCGATGGCCTGCAGCGCCTCGCGCTGGTCGGCGCTGGCCGCCAGCACCTTGGCGTCCGAGTCGCGCAGCATGGACAGCAGCGCCGCCGGCGTGGCCGAGGTGGTCAGCGGCACGAAGCAGGCGGCCGCGTCCACCGCGCCGAAGCAGGTGGCGACGGCGCGCAGCGAGGGCGCGGCCAGCAGCGCCACCTTGTCGCCTTCGCGCACGCCCAGGGCCTGGCAGGCGGCGGCCACGCGCGCCATGTCGTGCGCCAGGGCCTGCCAGCTCAGCGCCTGGCCGTCGCAGACGAAGGCGGGCTGCCCGCCCGCGCGCGCGGCGTGCTGGCGGATGACCTCGGGGAAGGGCACGAAGGCTGTGTCCGGCGCGAACAGGGTGCCGCTGGGGGTGTCGCTGGAGGTGTTACTGGTCATAGACCACCATCAGGAATTCGGCCACCACGGCGGGGCGCTCCTGGCCTTCGATCTCGATCACGCAGTCGGAGGTCACGCGCAGGCCGCCCTCGACCGGGTCGGCCGCGCGGATGGTCTGGCGCAGGCGCACGCGCGAGCCCACCGGCACCGGGCTCACGTAGCGCACGCGGTTGGAGCCGTAGTTGATCCCGCGCCCGCGCCGCCGGATCTGGTAGACGCTGCGCACCAGGAACGGAATCAGCGACAGCGTGAGGAAGCCGTGGGCGATGGTCCTGCCCTGGGGCATCTCCCTGGCCGCGCGCTCGACGTCCACGTGTATCCAGTGGTCGTCGCCGGTGACGGCGGCGAAGGCGTCGATCATGTCCTGGGTGATGGCGTGCCAGTCGCTGACGCCGATTTCCCGGCCCACCCAGGCCTGCAGGTCGGCGGGGCGTTCGAGAAGAACCATGGGGAGTGTCCTGTCGGAAAGGGGGGGTCAGCGCGGGCGCGCCGGCACCCGGCCCAGCGTGTGGAGCGACATGACGACCTCGCCGGCCTGGTTGCGCATGCGCACCTGGGTGCGGATGGTGCCCTTGTCGCCCGACGCGGCGCGCGTCACCGCCACCACCTCGCGCTCGACCGTGAGGGTGTCGCCGGGGCGCACCGCCTGGCGCCAGCGCAGCTCCTCGATGCCCAGGCCGACCACGGGCGTGCGGCCGTAGCCGCCGGCCTGCACGAACAGCCGCATCGACAGCGCGGCGACCTGCCAGCCGCTCGCGACCAGGCCGCCGAAGGGCCCGCTTTTCGCGGCCTCGGGGTCGGTGTGCATGGGCTGGGGATCGTTGGCGCGGCCGAAGGCGATGATCTCGTCCTCGGTGATCACGGTGGGGGCGCTGGTCCAGCGCTCGCCGACCTGGAAGTCCTCGAGGTAGCGTGGCCGGTCTTTGTCTCTCTCTGCGCCGGGTGCGGCGGTGTCTGTGCTCGTCGTCATGTCGCGGTCGGCTTTTCCATGCACCGGCCTTCAGGATGGCCCGAGATCAGGCCCCGGACAAGGCCTAATTTGGAACTTTTCAATCCGTGAAACGCGCGGCGGGTACCGCCGCGGCCGCCGCCGTCAGGCGTTGAGCTCGGCCAGGCGCTCCGGCGTGCCGACGTCGGTCCAGGCGCCGGTGAACAGCTCCGCGCTGACCCGCCCCGCGTCCATCGCGCGGCGCAGCAGCGGCGCCAGCGGCTCGGCCGTGCCCTGCGGGTTGCCGGGCAGGACGTCGCACCAGGGTGCCTCGAACAGCGCGCGCCGGTACAGGCCGATGGTGCTGTAGGTGAAGCGCTCGCCCTCGGTTTGGTTCAGGGCCAGGCCCTGCGGGCTCAGGCCGAAGTCGCCGCGCGGGTGGTGCGGCGGGTTGGGCACGAGCCAGAGGTGGGCCAGCCGGTCGCCGGCGGCGAAGCGCTCGGCGCTGTCCCGGGTGAAGCCGAAGCCGGGCGCGAACACGTCGCCGGCCAGTACCCAGAACACCTCGCCCAGCAGCGGCAGCGCGCGCGCGATGCCGCCGGCGGTCTCCAGCGCGTAGCCGAAGTCCTGGCCCTCGCGCGAGAGGCTGACCTGGGTGCCGGGGTGCGCGGCCTCCCATTGCGCGCAGAACGCCTCGATCTGGTCCCCCAGCCACGCGGTGTTGACCACCAGCCGGGTGAAGCCGCCGGCCCGCAGTGCGTCCATCGACCACTGCATCAAGGGCTTGCCGCGCACCGCGAGCAGGGGCTTGGGGTGCGTGTCGGTGAGCGGGCGCATGCGCATGCCGCGCCCGGCGGCGAGGATCAGGGCCGGGATCGGCGGCGGCGAATGGATGGAAGGGTCGCGGGCGGAAGCGTTCATGGGATCGGCGCCGCTGGTGCACGAAGCGGCGTGCACCGGGAATTATGAGCGCCGGCGCGGTAACAAGCTGTTCGGGCGGCCAAAGGGCCGCCCGTGGCCGGGCCGATAAAATCCCAGGTTTTGCGCCCGCCGCGCAGCCCGCCCTTCTCTCATCCCTCTACCCCATGTCCGACGCCGCCGCCAGCACATCCCCCCGCACCGCTTCCGCCGTGACGCCCCAGGTCCAGGCCAACGCCATCCGCGCCCTGGCCATGGACGCGGTGCAGCAGGCCAACTCCGGCCACCCGGGCGCGCCCATGGGCATGGCCGACATGGCGGTGGCGCTCTGGGGCCGCCACCTGCGCCACAACCCCGCCAACCCCCGCTGGGCGAACCGCGACCGCTTCGTGCTCTCAAACGGCCACGGCTCCATGCTGATCTACGCGCTACTGCACCTCACGGGCTACGACCTGCCGATCGGCGAGCTGCGCAACTTCCGGCAACTGCACAGCAAGACCGCCGGCCACCCCGAGGCCGGCATCACCCCCGGCGTGGAAACCACCACCGGCCCGCTCGGCCAGGGCGTCACCAACGCGGTGGGCATGGCGCTGGCCGAGAAGCTGCTGGCGGCCGAGTTCAACCGCTCCGGTCACGCCATCGTCGACCACCACACCTACGTGTTCCTGGGCGACGGCTGCCTGATGGAAGGCATCAGCCACGAGGCCTGCGCGCTGGCCGGCGCCTGGAAGCTCGGCAAGCTGATCGCGCTGTACGACGACAACGGCATCTCCATCGACGGCCAGGTCACGCCCTGGTTCATCGACAACACCGCGCTGCGCTTCGCCGCCTACGGCTGGAACGTGATCGGCCCGATCGACGGCCACGACGTGGACGCGGTGGACCGCGCCCTCCGCGAAGCCCGGCAGCAGGCCGACGCGCCCACGTTGATCATCTGCAAGACCCACATCGGCAAGGGCAGCCCGAACCGCGCCAACACCGCCAAGGCGCACGGCGAGCCGCTGGGCGCCGACGAGATCCAGCTGACCCGCGAGGCCCTGGGCTGGACGCACGAGCCCTTCGCGATCCCCGGCGACGTCTACGCCGCCTGGGACGCCAAGGCCGCCGGCAAGGCCGCCGAAGCCCGGTGGAGCGAGCAGTTCGCCGCCTACCAGGCCGCCTTCCCCGACCTCGCCCAGGAATTCACCCGCCGCATGAAGGGCGAACTGCCCAGGCGCTTCGCGCAGGTGGCGGTGGACGCCGTCGTGGCCGCCCATGCCAAGGCCGAAACCGTGGCCAGCCGCAAGGCCAGCCAGATCGCGCTCGAAGCCTTCACTGCCGCGCTGCCCGAACTGCTCGGCGGCAGCGCCGACCTGACCGGCTCCAACCTCACCAACACCAAGAGCACGCCCGCGCTGCGCTTCACCCAGGCCGGCGAGGTGGTGAAGAACGAGCAGGGCCAGGGCGGGCGCCACATCAACTACGGCGTGCGCGAGTTCGGCATGGCCGCCATCATGAACGGCATCGCGCTGCACGGCGGCTTCATTCCCTACGGCGGCACCTTCCTCACCTTCAGCGACTACAGCCGCAACGCCATCCGCATGGCCGCGCTAATGAAGCAGCGCGTGATCCACGTGTTCACGCACGACTCCATCGGCCTGGGCGAGGACGGCCCCACCCACCAGTCGATCGAGCACGCGGCCAGCCTGCGCCTGATCCCGAACCTGGACGTCTGGCGCCCGGCCGACACCGCCGAGACCGCCGTGGCCTGGGCCGTCGCGCTGCAGAACGCGAGCCGGCCCACCGCGCTGCTGCTGTCGCGCCAGAACTTGCCCTACGCGCCGAAGCACGACCTGGCCGACATCAGCAAGGGCGCCTACGTGCTGGCCGAGCCCGCCGAGGTGGGCCTGAAGAAAAAGGCGCAGGCGGTGATCATCGCCACCGGCTCCGAGGTCCAGCTCGCGCTCAAGGCGCAGGAGATCCTGGCGCGGGAGCACCGGATCGCCGTGCGCGTGGTCTCCATGCCCAGCACCACCACCTTCGACCGCCAGAGCACCGCCTACAAGGCCGGCGTGCTGCCCGCCGGCCTGCCGCGCATCGCGGTGGAGATGGGCGGCACCGACGGCTGGTGGAAATACGGCGTGGCGGCCGTGGTGGGCATCGACACCTACGGCGAATCGGCGCCCGCGCCGGTGCTGTTCAAGCACTTCGGCTTCACGCCCGAGAACGTGGCGGACACGGTGCGCGCCGTGCTCGCGAAGTAACGCATTTGTTTTCAAACCCACACTGGAGCACAACCATGACCATCAAAGTCGGCATCAACGGATTCGGGCGCATCGGGCGCATGGTGTTTCGCGCGGCGATCGCGAACTTCAAGGACATCGAGGTGGTGGCGATCAACGACCTGCTCGAGCCCGACTACCTGGCCTACATGCTCAAGTACGACAGCGTGCACGGCCGCTTCGACGGTGACGTGAAGGTCGAGGGCACCAACCTCATCGTCAATGGCAAGAAGATCCGCCTGACCGCCGTGAAAGACCCGGCCGAGCTCAAGTGGAACGAGGTCGGTGCCGACGTGGTGATCGAATCCACCGGCATTTTCCTGGACAAGGCCGGTGCCGAGAAGCACCTGGCCGCGGGCGCGAAGAAGGTCATCATGTCTGCGCCCAGCAAGGACGACACGCCCATGTTCGTCTACGGCGTGAACCATGAGACTTACGCCGGCCAGGCCATCATCAGCAACGCCAGCTGCACCACCAACTGCCTGGCTCCCGTGGCCAAGGTGCTCAACGACAAGTGGGGCATCAAGCGCGGCCTGATGACCACCGTGCACGCGGCCACCGCCACACAGAAAACCGTGGACGGCCCCAGCAACAAGGACTGGCGCGGCGGCCGCGGCATCCTCGAGAACATCATCCCCAGCAGCACCGGTGCCGCCAAGGCCGTGGGCGTGGTGATTCCCCAGCTCAACAAGAAGCTCACCGGCATGTCCTTCCGCGTGCCGACCAGCGACGTGTCCGTGGTGGACCTGACGGTGGAGCTCAACAGCGCCGCCACCTACGCCGAGATCTGCGCCGAGATGAAGGCCCAGAGCGAGGGCAAGCTCAAGGGCGTGCTGGGCTACACCGAGGACAAGGTCGTGGCCACCGATTTCCGCGGCGACGCCCGCACCTCGATCTTCGACGCCGACGCCGGCATCGCGCTCGACAAGACCTTCATCAAGGTCGTGAGCTGGTACGACAACGAGTGGGGCTACTCGAACAAGTGCCTGGAGATGGCTCGCGTGGTGGCGAAGAAGTAACCGGTCTTCACGCAACCCATCAAGGGGCGCCATCGGCGCCCTTTTTTTTCGCCACCGCGCGCCGCTGCCGGGTGCGTGGCGGCCTGCCAAGCTCGCAGCCAGTCGCATTGACTTCAAACGCCGCTTGACCTCGATCCCGTCGTTTTCGCCTGACGGCCCAGCATTCAAGCGCTCTTTACCGTTTGCCTCGCAAATTAAAGAATGATTTAATGAAAACCATCCCCATTTAAACCTGCTTTCATGCCTCGCACCACCGGCGTTTACGTCGCATCCACCACGGCAGGCGAGACGGTGCGGGCTTTCGTGCCGCACGCACTGCCTCCCGCCAGGCCACCGCTGGCGCCGGCGTCCTATTCCGACCTCAATCACCAGGCGGAGCTGGCGCTGGCCCGGCTGTCGGGTGTCTCCGGCCTCGTGCCTTCGGTGGACTGGCTGCTCTACAGCGCCGTGCGCAAGGAGGCTTTGCTCACCTCGCAGATCGAGGGCACGCAGGCTACGCTGACCGATCTGTTCGACGACGAAGCGGGCTTCAAGGTCGGCAACACCGACGACGTGGCCGAGGTAAGCAACTACCTGCGTGCTTACCAAAAGGTGCAAAAAGAGCTGCGCAGGCCCAGAGGCCTGCCCATCAGCGTGCGGCTGCTGCGCGAGGCGCACCGTTTGCTGCTGGCCGGTGCGCGTGGCGCGGGCAAGCAGCCGGGCGAACTGCGCCAGTCGCAGAACTGGATCGGCGGCACGCGCCCCGGCAACGCGGCCTTCGTGCCGCCGCCGCCCGAGCGCGTGCCCGAATTGTTGGCTGATCTGGAGCGCTTCATCCACGCGGAGCAAAGTGCTCTGCCGCCGCTGGTGCGCATTGCGCTGGCTCATGCGCAGTTCGAGACCATCCACCCTTTTCTGGATGGCAACGGGCGCATCGGCCGCTTGCTGATTGCGGCACTGCTGGAAGACTGGAAGCTGCTGTCCGAGCCGCTGATGTATCTGAGCGGCTATCTCAAGCAGCATCAGGCAGAGTACTACCGGCACCTCTCGGCCTTGCGCACCGATGGCGATTGGGAGGCGTGGGTGGCTTTCTTTCTGGAGGGCGTGGCCCTTGCGGCGGGCGAGGCCGAGCGCGGCATCATCGCCATCGCCAGCCTGATTGCCGCCGACCGGCGCAAGCTGCTGCAGGCTCCCAAGGCCGGCCCCGCAAGTTACCGCCTGTTCGAACTGCTGCCGATGATGCCGCGCTTCACCGTGGAGCATGTGCGGCAACGACTGGAAACCACCTTCCCCACCGCCAGCGCCGCCGTGCGGACGTTGGAAGCGCTGGGCATCGTGGCAGAGCTGACGGGGCAGAAGACCAACCGCAGCTACGGCTACCAGGCCTATGTGGAGCTGCTGGCGCGCTGAAGGAAATGATCCGGGAGGAGGCATCAGGCATACGCGCCGCGCAGGCCACCCAGATCCGCACCGGCCGCAACAGGCGCCTGCGACTGCCGCCGGTACTGCGACGGCGAGCACGCCATGGTCTTCCGGAACGCCGCGCTGAACGCGCTTTCGGACCCGTAGCCGAGCGAGAACGCGATGGCGGAGACCCGGTCGCTGCCGTTGCGCAGGCGGTCCGCCGCGACCAGCATGCGCCAGCGCGTGAGGTAGTCCATGGCCGTGCTGCCCACCAGGGCCTTGAAGCGCTGCGCGAACACGGTGCGCGAGACGCCCGCAACGCGGGCCAGTTCCTCCAGCGTCCAGGCGCGCGCGGGCTGCGCGTGCATGGCACCCACGGCGGGGCTGATCTGCCGGTCCGTGAGCGCCAGGAACCAGCCTTTCGGCACGTCGCTGGAGGCGGTCAGGAACAGCCGCAGGGCCTGGACCAGCATCAGGTGCACGAGGTGGGTGGACATCAGCGCGCCGCCCGGCTGCTGGTGGCGCAGCTCGCTGGTGAGTTGGTCAAGCGACCAGCGCAGCACCTCGGCCTGGGCGGAAGCCCCGGGGATGTGGATCATGGGCGGCAGCGCGTCGAACAGCACGGCCGCGTGGCTGCCCGAGAAGTCGAAGCGCCCGCTGATCAGGAACACCTCGCCGCCGCCGTTGTGCACGGCGATGCCGTCGCGGGTGGCGGCATCGAGGATGGAGGCCGGGTCTTGCGGCGGCAAGGCGGGATCGGAGGACAGCACGAAGCGGCGCCCGCTGTTGAGCAGGTAGCAGTCGCCGGCCTCGAAGCGCATGGGTTCTGCCAGGCCGTCGGCCATGCCCCAGCAGGTGCCGCGCATCACCGCCGTGAACTTGATGCCCTCGTGCGGCGGGAAGTCGAACGACCAGGCGCCGGCGGCGTCGAAGCCCGCGTAGAACTGGCTGCGGGGCTTGAGCAGCGAGAGCACGTCGGAAAGCGGGTCCATGGGGGTGATCCGTACGATGGCGATAGAAATGCGTACTGTAATGCATGGATCATGCGCGCCGTGATCATTAAAGTTCTCGCATCGCGGGGCAACCTGCCCCTGTCCATGCAGCATCCCATTTCAAGGAGCCCCTCATGAGCCAAACGCAATCCGTCACCTTCAAGAACCGCACCTGGGACGTCGCGGCTGAGCTGCACCTGCCCCCGGGCTTCGACGAGAAGAAAAAGTACGCGGCCATCGTCTGCGTGCACCCGGGCAGCAGTTGCAAGGGCCAGACTGCGGGCCTCTATGCCGCCAAGCTGGCCGAGCAGGGCGGCTTCGTGGCGATCGCCTTCGATGCGTCGTTCCAGGGGGAAAGCGGCGGTGAGCCGCGCTACATCGAAGACCCCGCGACCCGCGTCGAAGACGTGCGCTGCGCCGTCGACTACCTGGTGACGCTGCCCTACGTCGACGAAGAGAAGATCGGCGTGCTGGGCGTGTGCGCCGGCGGCGGCTATGCGGTCAACGCCGCCCTGACCGAGAAGCGCATCAAGGCGGTCGGCTCGGTGGTCGGCGCCAACATCGGCGGCCTGAACCGCCAGGGCGACCCGATCGCGGTGCTGGAGGCCATCGGCAAGCAGCGTTCCGCCGAGGCGCGGGGCGCGGCGCCGCTGATCAACAACTGGATTCCGAACTCGACGCAGGAGCGCGACGCGGCCGGCATCACCAAGGACAACGTCGACGTCTTCCAGGCGGTCGAGTACTACCGCACGCCGCGCGGCCAGAACGCTTGCGCGCCCAACCAGTTGCGCTTCACCAGCATGGGCAGCGTGATCGCCTTCGACGCCTTCCACCTGGTCGAAGAGCTGCTGAACCAGCCGATCCAGATCATCGTCGGCAGCGTGCCGGGCGCGTTCGGCTCGTTGAAGGACGGGCAGGAGCTCTACCAGCGCGTGAAAGGCGAGAAGGACCTGTTCGTCGTCGAGGGCGCGACCCACTACGACCTGTACGACCAGCCCGAGGCCACGGGCAAGGCGCTGTCCAGGCTGGTGCCGTTCTACCGGAAGCACCTGGGCGCGTAAGGCGTGGCAAAGCCTCGCCGCTTGCGCCCATCGGCCCGCCTCGCTGGCGGGCTTCTCTTCGTTGTCCTCATCACCTGGATCACCAGCGCCATGTTCCGTCCCGTGATCGGCGACTACGCCGCGTCGCCCCAGTCGCGCGAGGGGCTGTTCCACAACCCGCGCCCGGCCGGCCCCGGGGAGATGCCGACGTCCACGCTGCGCGCGTTCTGGGATGTGTTCTTCAACAAGCCCGCGGGCACCGTGCCCGCGGCGCCCCTGCCCATCCACCGGCTCACCCGCGCCGAACTGGACGCCGCACCCGAGCGCAGCCTGTACCGGCTGGGCCACTCCACGCTGCTGAGAAGCTGCGCGGCCAGTGGTGGCTGACCGACCCGGTGTTCGCCGAGCGCGCTTCGCCGGTGCAGTTCTTCGGCCCCAAGCGTTTCCATGCGCCGCCGATCGCCATCGAGGACCTGCCGCCGATCCGCGCCGTGATCCTCTCGCACGACCACCACGACCACCTCGATCCCGCCGCCATCCGGGCGCTGGCGGCCAAGGCGGAGCTGTTCCTCGCGCCGCTGGGCGTGGGCGACCGGCTGGCCGGCTGGGGCGTCGCCGGGGACCGGATCCGGCAGTTCGACTGGTGGGAAGGCACCGAGGTGGACGGCCTGCGCCTCACGGCCACGCCGGCGCAGCATTTCTCGGGGCGCGGCCTCACCGACCGCAACCGCACGCTGTGGGCCTCGTGGGTGATCGAGGACCCGGGCGAAGGCCATGGCAAGGGCCTGCGCGTCTTCTTCAGCGGCGACAGCGGCTACTTCGACGGCTTCGCCGAGATCGGCCAGCGCTTCGGCCCGTTCGACCTCACGCTGATGGAAACCGGCGCCTACAACGCCCAGTGGCCCTACGTGCACATGCACCCGCCGCACACCGTGCAGGCCCACCAGGACCTGGGCGGGCGCTGGCTGCTGCCGATCCACAACGGCACCTTCGACCTGGCCATGCACACCTGGGACGACCCGTTCGAGCAGGTGCTGCGCTTCGCCGCCGAGCGCGGCGTGCCGGTGGCCACGCCGATGATGGGCGAGCGCGTGGACATGGACGCGCCGCAGGAAGGCACGCGCTGGTGGCGTGCGGGGGCGCTACCGGAAACGCCACCCGCCTGAGCCCTGGCGGGCTCGGCCCTGTTCTTCAAGAGCCCGTAGGCGTTGTCTGCACGTCTTCGGGCCGCGGCGGGGCGGCACCTTCGCGCCTGTTGCGAAGGTCGTTGCCGATGTTCTCTTCAGAAGGTTGGTGGTCAATCTTGCCCCTGAAGCAATAAAACCCAGGCCCAACGCCTGTCCCTGACAAGATGGAGGTGGGGTTGCCGGGCGGCGGTACGCGGCCTTGCCTCTCGCAAAACCGGGTATTGATCTCCCTGAAATCGGGCGACTGCCGCGCGTAGTCAAAGAGAAGTTGGCCATTGGCCAGCTTGAGGTATCGCACAGTCACGTCACGCTCAAGCTCCTCACCGAGGAGGGCGCCGCTAAATGTGCTGTAGACCCAGACCACGCCGGGCCCATGTCTGCTGGGGACGGTGATTTCTTGATCCCGGGGCCAGGTAAGCGGTCTCGATTTGTCCAACTTCAGCGGCCCAACCTGAGCATGTGCTACGGTACAAGCGAGCGCAAGTGCTATTGCTTTGAGTGATGGTCTCAACATGGCGAACCCTCAGGAGATGGCGTGATGGATGAAGTCCACAGGGCATCCAGGAAGGGGGCCGGGCTGAGGTTGTGGCGGCCGCTCGGTCCGTGCCTGTGTCTCGGTCTGGCTCGCGGCCGGCAGTGTGGTGCTGCCGATGGGCTGGCTGGCAAGGATTCTAGGTTCCGGGCCCGGCATCCGGGCCGCCGCCGCCCCGGCACAATCGCCGGATGCCGCCTCCCACCCACCCCCGTTCCTTCTTCCGCGACGTGAACCTGCCGGCCGCCACGGCCGGCTTCGTGGCCGTGCTGGTGGGCTTCACCAGCTCGGTCGCGATCGTCTTCCAGGCGGCGCAGGCCTTCGGCGCCACGCCGGCGCAGATCGCGTCCTGGATGTGGGCGCTGGGCCTGGGCATGGGGTTGTGCACGGCCGTGCCCTCGCTGATCCTGCGCCAGCCGGTCATGGTGGCCTGGAGCACGCCGGGCGCCGCGGTGCTGGCTTCGGCGGGCCTCGCGGGCGGCTTTACCATGGCCGACGCGGTGGGCGCCTTCCTGGTGTGCGCCGCGCTGATCGTGCTGGTGGGGGCCTCGGGCTGGTTCGAGCGTTTGATGAACCGCATCCCGATGGCGCTCGCCTCGGCCCTGCTGGCCGGCGTGCTGGCGCGCTTCGGCCTGCAGGCGTTCGAGGCCGCGCAGACCGCGCTGGCGCTGGTGGTGCTGATGCTGCTGGCCTACCTGCTGGGCCGGCGCTGGCTGCCGCGCTACGCGGTGCCGCTCGCGCTGGCCGTGGGCGTGGCCTGGGTCGTGGCCGAGGGGCGGTTCAACGGCGCGGCCGTGACGCTCGAACTGGCCCGGCCGGTGTTCACCGCGCCGACGTTCAGCCTGGCCGCGCTCACCAGCCTGGCGCTGCCGCTGTTCGTGGTCACCATGGCGTCTCAGAACCTGCCGGGCGTGGCGGCCATCCGCGCCGCCGGCTACCACGGCATGCCGGTCTCGCGCATCGTCACGCTGACCGGCGCGGCCACCTTGGCGCTGGCGCCGTTCGGCGCCTTCGCGCTCAACCTGAGCGCCATCACGGCGGCCATCTGCATGGGCCCCGAGGCGCACCCGGACCGCGACAAGCGCTACACCGCCGCCGTGGTGTGCGGCGCGCTCTACGTGCTGCTCGGCCTGTTCGGCGCGGCCATCACCGGCCTGCTGATCGCGTTCCCGCGCGAGCTGGTGATGGCGATTGCCGGCATCGCGCTGCTGGGCAGCATCGGCGGCGGGCTGCACGCGGCGCTGCAGGACGCGCCGCACCGCGAAGCCGCGCTCATCACCTTCCTGGTCACGCTCAGCGGCGTGGCGATCGCCGGCATCGGCTCGGCCTTCTGGGGCGTGGTGGCCGGCGCGGTCGCGCTGTTTGTGCAACAGTACGGGTCCACCCAGCCTGCGAAGTGAATGCCCTCATGTACAAGAAAATCCTCATCGTTGCCGACCCGCTCGAGTCCTTCAAGATCTACAAGGACACCACCTTCGCCATGATGCGCGAGCTGCAGCGGCGTGGCCATGCGCTGGCTGTCTGCGAGCCCGAGCAGATGCAGTGGCAGCGCGGCGAGCCGGTGACCGCGCTCACGCGCCACGTCGTCCTCACCGGCGACGCGCACGCCTGGTTCCGGACCACGGCCGAGGTGCGGGACCCGCTGCACAGCTTCGACGCGGTCCTGATGCGCAAGGACCCGCCGTTCGACAGCGAGTTCTTCTACGCCACCCACCTGCTGGAGCAGGCCGAGCGCGAGGGTGCGCGCGTGTTCAACCGCCCGCGCGCGCTGCGCGACCACCCGGAAAAGCTCGCGCTCATGGAGTTCGCCGACTTCGCGCCGCCCACGCTCGTCACGCGCCTGCCGGCGGCGATCCGCGCCTTCCATGCCGAGCACAAGGACATCATCCTCAAGCCGCTCGACGGCATGGGTGGCATGGGCATCTTCCGCGTCGGCGCGGACGGCATGAACCTCGGCTCCATCATCGAGACCCTCAACCAGGGCGGGCGCACCAGCGTGATGGTGCAGCGCTACCTGCCGCAGATCGTGGAGGGCGACAAGCGCCTGCTGGTGATCGGCGGAGAGGCCGCGCCGCACTGCCTGGCGCGCATTCCCCAGGGCAGCGAGATCCGGGGCAACCTCGCCGCCGGCGGCAAGGGCGTGGCCATGCCCCTGACCGAGAGCGACTGGGCCATCGCCCGCGCCATCGGCCCGCGGCTCGCCGAGCGCGGCCTGCTGCTGGTGGGGCTGGACGTGATCGGCGACAAGGTCACCGAGATCAACGTCACCAGCCCGACCTGCTTCCAGGAGATCCAGCAGCAGACCGGTTTCGACGTGCCGGCGATGTTCGCGGATGCGCTGCAAAAGGCGATGCAGGGATGACGCGCGGCGCCGCCGCGGATCAGGCGGCCTCGTGGCAGACGGCCTCGATGTTGTGGCCGTCGGGGTCCAGCACGAAGGCGCCGTAGTAGTCGGGGTGGTGGTGCGGCCGCAGGCCGGGTGCGCCGTTGTCGGTGCCGCCGGCCTGCAGGGCGGCCTGGTGGAAGGCATCGACCGCCGCGCGCGAAGGCGCGCGGAAAGCGACGTGCACCACGGGCCGGTTCGGCGCGCCGCGGCTGATCCAGAAATCCGGCTTCGGTGCCTGGCCAAAGCCGGCCACGTCGGCATGGCCCGTCACCGAGGCCGGGAATTCCGCCAGCAAGCTGTAGCCCAGCGGCGCCAGGGCCTGGGTGTAGAACCGTTTGCTTTTCTCGAAGTCGCTCACGGCAACGCCGGTGTGGTCGATCATGGGGCCTGCCTGCCTTTCATGGATGGTGGTCTTGATCGGGTGCTCGCTCAGGTGGCGATCTTCTTGCGCCCGACGAACTGCACCACCGACGCCATCCCGGTGTGGTAGGAACCTTCCTGCACCTCACGCTCCACTTCGCGCAGCAGGATCGGCTCGATGCCCGGGAACCCGTGTTCGATCTTGGCCGTGGTCATCAGCATGTCCAGGTCCTTCGGGCCGCCGGTGTCGCGCGGCAGTTGCGCCTCGGCATACGCTTCCAGCAGGATGAGCCCGCCCGGCTTCAGGCAGCGCTCGACCAGCGGGTACAGCCGCCGCCGGATCGCGCCGGGCAGGTGCGCGAAGATCGAAACGACCGCACCGTAGTGGCCGGCCTGCGGCTCGAAGGCCGCCAGATCGGCGACCTCGGTACGGATCGCCACACCCTTGGACCGCGCGAGCGCCTGCGCTTTGGCCAGCCCCACGTCCGACGCATCCACGCCATGCACCTCCAGGCCCAGCGTGGCCAGGAACACGCCGTTGCGTCCCTCGCCTTCGGCCAGCGACAGCACGGGCCCGGTCAGCCGGGCCGCGTGTTCGGCGAGGAAGGTGTTCGGCTCGGTGCCGTAGATGTACCCGTCGACGGCGTAGCGTTGGTTCCACATGGGGTGCGGGTCCTTTCCTGGCGGCATTTCGGATGGCGACGATGGTACGCGGCGCCGGGGCCGGCCGATAGCCAAATCGGTATCGACGACCGGGAAAGTTATATTGGACGCGGCCCAGGGCGCAAACCTATGCTCCCCGGCCACGCCACAACGATCAGGAGATGACCGCATGAAGACCGCCCTGGGCCACATCAAGGTGCTCGACCTCTCGCGCATACTCGCGGGCCCGTGGGCAACGCAGAACCTGGCGGACCTCGGCGCCGAGGTGATCAAGATCGAGCGCCCCCAGGTGGGCGACGACACGCGCTGCTGGGGGCCGCCGTTCCTCAAGGACAGCGAAGGCCGGGAGACCGCGGACTCGTCCTACTTCCTCAGCGTCAACCGGGGCAAGCGCTCGGTCACGGTGGACCTGGCGTCCCCGCAGGGCCAGGCCATCATCCGCCGCCTGGCCGCCGAGGCCGACGTGGTGGTCGAGAACTACAAGGTGGGCACGCTGGCCCGCTACGGGCTGGCCTACGACGACCTGGCCCGGATCAACCCGCGCATCGTCTATTGCTCGGTCACCGGCTTCGGGCAGGACGGCCCCTATGCCCCGCTGCCCGGCTACGACTTCGTGTTCCAGGGCATGGGCGGCCTCATGAGCATCACGGGCCAGCCGCCGGGCGAGCCCGGCGACGAGCCGATGAAGTGCGGCATCGCGATCAGCGACGTCCTCACCGGCATGTACGCCACGTCGGCGATCCTGGCGGCGCTCGAACACCGCAACGTCAGCGGGCGCGGGCAGTACATCGACATGTCCCTGCTCGACTGCATCGTCGCGCTCAATTCGTACCAGGCGATCAACTACTTCCTCTCGGGCCGGATTCCGCAGCGCATGGGCAACGCGCACTCGAACATGGTGCCCTACCAGGTGTTCCGCTGCAGCGAAGGCGACATCATCGTCGCCGTGGGCAACGACTCGCAGTTCGCGGCGTTCTGCCGCGTGATCGGGTGCGACCGGTTGGCCGACGACCCCCTGTACGCCACCGCGCCCGGCCGCAACCTGAACCGCAAGACGCTCATTCCGCAGCTCGCGGCGGCGATGCTCGAGAAGAGCATGGAGGAATGGATCCCGCTGCTCGAAGCCAGCAACGTGCCCTGCGGCCCGATCTTCAACATGCAGCAGGTGTTCGACGATCCTCAGGTGCGCCACCGCGGCATGCGGCTGTCGCTGGAACATGGCGCCGGCGTGCAGGCGCCCGCGGTCGCCAACCCCATGCGGTTCGCGGACACGCCGATCCGCTATGGGCGGTCCGCGCCCCGGCTCGGCGAACACAACGAGGAAATCCTTCAGGGCCGGCTGGGGCTGGGCGACGACGAGATGGCCGCGCTCAAGGCCCAGGGCGTGGTCTGACCCCGGCCGGATCGGCCCCGCGATCCGTTCAGTGGACGGCGGCGCCGTGGGTGTCCTGTGCCTGTTCGGGCAGCTCGTAGGGCAGGCCTGACACCGTGCTGGAGCGGTGCTCGTCCAGCAGCCTCAGGCAGGTCTCGCGCTCGCGCCGGCGCAAGGCCTGGATCAGCTGCGCATGCTCCTCGCAGGTGCGGATGCGCGCGTCGGGCAGGGCGAGCTTGTTGGCGATGAAGGGCTCGGCGAGGTCCCAGAGCCTGGCCACCTGGTCCAGGATCAGGCGATAGGGCGACAACTCGAAGATGCGGAAGTGGAAGCGCCGGTTGAGCGCGAGCAGGCCGAGCCAGTCGGAGCTGCGCGCATGGGCCAGCATCTGCGCATTGAGCGCTTCCAGTTCGGCCAACTGGGCGTCATCGGGCCAGGACAGCGAGCGCAGCAGCTCGTCTTCCAGCATCTGCAGCATGCGCCGCACCTGCGCCAGCTCCATCGGCAGGCGCTTCGCGACGAAGTAGCCCTGGTGCGGCCGGTGCAGCAGCATGCCCTGCTTCGCGAGCACGTTCAGCGCCTCGCGCAGCGGCACCCGGCTCACATGCAGCTGGTCCGCCACCTCCTGCTGGCGTATCTGCTCGCCCGGCAGCAGCACGCCCGAAACGATCATTTCGCGCAGCTTGCTCAGGGCCAGGTCCAGCGCACCGCTTTCCCGGTCGGGTTTTTCGCTCATGTGCGGGAATATACCTATTTTCCAATGCAAAATTGAATTCAAAAATACATTCCAAAAAGAAGGAGCTTGCATGACACCCCCCTCTCAACGCCGCCCCCGCTCGCTGGAAGTGCCGGGCGTGACCCATGGCTCGGCGCCCATTCCCATGGGGGCCCGGGTCGGCAACGTCATCTATTCCTCGGGCATCCTGGGCAAGGACCCGGCCACCGACAAGCTGCCGCCGGTTGGCGAGTCGCAGGTCCACTTCATGTTCCAGAACCTGCGCACGCTGCTGGACGTCGGCGGCGCCCGCCTGGACGACGTGGTCAGGATGACCGTCTACCTCAAGGACGACACCCTGCGCGAAGCGCTCAACCGCGAATGGCTGGCGGCCTTTCCCGACCCGCACGACCGGCCGGCCCGCCACGTGCTGATCCATGCCTTGCCGGGGGCCTTGCTGGCCCAGATCGAAATCGTGGCCGTGGTGGCGGAATGAGCGCGCCGGCGCCGGCGCGGCGCCCGGCCTCGCGGGAGGCGTGTGCCGTCGGCGATGCGCCGGTGGACGCGCGAGCGCCCGCGGTCCGCCGGTTCGGTTGATTCACCTTGAAAGCAGAGACACAAACATGATCATCGACTCCCACGCCCACGTGGTGGTGCCGCCCGAGAGCTACAAGTACATGGCCGAACTGGTGGCCAGCCGCGCCAACCCGGCGTCCAAGCCCAGCCTGAGCGACGCGTCCGTGCGCGCGGCGGGCCAGACCATCGTCGACATCATGGACCGCGTCGGCACCGACATCCAGTTCCTGTCGCCGCGGCCCTACATGCAGATGCACTCCGTGAAGCCGGCCCGCGTCACGCAGCTGTGGACGGCGCACATGAACGACCTGGTGCACCGCACCGTGCAGATGTTCCCGACCCGCTTTCGCGCCGTCGCGGGGCTGCCGCAGTACCGCGACGAAAGCCCGAGGAACTGCCTGGACGAACTGCGGTTCCGCGTCCAGGAGCAAGGCTTCATCGGCTGCCTGCTCAATCCGGATCCGACCGAGGGCGACGGCCCGCCGCCGCCGGGCCTGGGCGACGAGTTCTGGTACCCCGTTTACGAAACGCTGTGCGAGCTCGACGTTCCGGCGCTGATCCACTCGGCCGGCAGCTGCCAGCCGCGCGAGAGCTACACGCTCAAGTTCATCAACGAGGAGAGCATAGGGATCACCCACCTCCTGTCCTCCAAGGTGTTCGAGCGCTTCCCCGGCCTGAAGCTGATCTTCCCGCACGGCGGCGGCGCGATCCCCTACCACATGGGGCGCTTCCGCGCCTGGGCCGTGCGGGCCGGCGGCGAGACCTTCGACCAGAAGATGCGCCGCCTGCACTTCGACACCACCACCTATGACCAGAACGCGATCGAGCTGCTGATCAAGACCGTGGGCGCCGACCGGGTGCTGTTCGCCACCGAGAAACCGGGCACCGGCAGCGCACGCGATCCGCAGACCGGGCGCGACTACGACGACCTCAAGCCGGTCATCGAGGGCATCGACTTCCTGAGCGAATCGGACCGGCGCGACATCTTCGAGTGCAACTGCCGGCGCCTGTACACGCGCTTCAAGCTGGACTGAGCATGGCCGAGATCGTGATCGGCATGGGCGCCGCGCACACGCCGCTGCTGACGCTCGACTGCGAGCATTGGATGCAGCGGGCGGCGGCCGACTACGCCAACAGCGCGCTCAACCTGTCCGACGGCCGCGCGGTGACCTACGAGGCGCTGCTGCAGGAGGTCGGGCCGCGCTTCGAGGCGGAGGTGGACCCGGACATCCTGCTGCGCAAGGCGGCCGGGTGCGCCGACGCGCTGGACCGCCTGGCGCAGGACCTCGCGGCGGCGGCGCCCGACGTGGTGGTCATCGTGGGCGACGACCAGCGCGAGCTGTTCGACGCCAACAACCAGCCCGTGCTGGCGGTCTACCACGGCGAGGAGGTCGTCACCCACGACCGGTTCGGGCACGACGACGCGCCGGCATGGATGCAGCAGATGGGCCAGGGCTACCTGATGGACGACGTGCACCGGTTCCCGGGCGCCCCGGCGTTCGCGCTGGCGCTGATCGAAGGCCTGATGCAGCGCGACGTGGACGTGACCAGCGTGGCGAACGTGCCCGACGGCCGCAAGGCCGGCTTCGGGCACGCCTACGGCTTCATCATCCAGCGCCTGCTGCGGCGCCGGCCGGTGCCGGTGGTGCCGCTGCTGCTCAACACCTACTACCCGCCCAACGTGCCCACGGCGCGGCGCGCCTACCGGATCGGCCAGGCCGTGGCCGATGCGATCGCCGCCTGCCCGCTGCAGGCCCGGGTCGCGGTCATCGCCTCCGGCGGCCTGAGCCACTTCGTCGTCGACGAAGGGCTCGACCGCGGCGTGCTGCAGGCCTTCGAGCGCGGCGATGCCGAGCACCTGTGCCGCATCCCGCGCGAGGCCCTGCTGTCGGGTTCGTCCGAGATTCTCAATTGGGTCATGACCGCCGGCGCGGTGGCGCAGCTGCCGTTCCGATGGCACCGGTATTTCCCGCTGTACCGGACCGCGGCCGGCACCGGGGTGGGTGCGGGCTTCGCCGTCTGGGGATGAAGGATTTGATGACATGCTGTCCGAAGAAAAGAATCGACTGTTGACAGAAGTGGGGCCGGGCAAGCCCATGGGCGAGCTGCTGCGCCGGTACTGGATGCCGGCCGCCGGCGCCTCGGAGTTCGATGACACGCCCATCAAGCCGGTGCGGCTGCTCGGCGAAGACCTGGTGCTCTACAAGGACCGGTCAGGGGCGTTCGGCGCGGTCGACCGCCGCTGCGCGCACCGCCGCGCCGACCTGGCCTACGGCATGGTGGAGGCGACCGGTATCCGATGCAACTACCACGGGTGGTGCTTCGACAGCCAGGGCGCGTGCATCCACCAGCCCTACGAGGACACCTCCGCCCCCGAGCGGAACACCAAGCAGAACATCCGGATCCGGGCCTACCCGGTGCGGGAAAAGGCCGGCATGCTCTGGATCTACATGGGGCCGCAGCCCGTGCCGGAGCTGCCGGACTGGGAGCCGTTCTCCTGGAAGAACGGCTTCGCGCAGGTCGTGCTCTCCGAGGTGCCGTGCAACTGGTTCCAGTGCCAGGAGAACTCCATCGATCCCGTGCACTTCGAGTGGATGCACGAGAACTGGGGGCAGCGCCTGCGCAACGAGGAGGGGCCCTACGGGCCCACCCACACCCGGCTGGACTTCGAGGAGTTCGAGCACGGCCTGGTCTACAAGCGCATCAAGCAGAACACCGGCGAGACCGATCCGATGTGGACCGTCGGCCGGGTCTGCCTCTGGCCCAACGGCTTCTTCCTGGGCGAGCACTTCGAATGGCGCGTGCCGATCGACGATCGGAACACGCTGAGCGTGACCTGGAAATTCACCCGGGTGCCCCGGGAAAGCGAGCCCTACGTCCAGCAGCGCATTCCCACCTGGCACGGGCCCTTGAAGAACCCCGATGGGAGCTGGATCGTCAGCCACGTGATGAACCAGGACTTCCTGGCCTGGGTCGGCCAGGGCGTGGTCGCGGACCGCACCTGCGAGAACCTGAGTGCCAGCGACCGCGGCATCGCGCTGCTGCGCAGAAGGATGTTCGAGGAAATCGAGAAGGTGCAGCGGGGCGAGGACCCCAAGGCGGTGCTGCGGGACCCGGCGGCCAACCGCGCGGTCCGGCTGCCGGTGGCCGACCGGCGCAGCGTGATCGAGGGCTACACGCGGGAGGAGATCCTCCAGCACCCGCGCCGCCGGCTGATGTTCACCAGCTACATCTTCCAGGCCGGCCAGCCCGAATCCGTCCGGCAGGCGTTCTCCGAGGCCATGGGGCTGGAGACCGTCGAGTTCGCGGGCTTGGCGCAATAGAGAGAGAACCACCGAATCCAGGCCCTGCTCGCGAGCGACGGTTCGCAGCCGCGCACAGGCTGCGTTCCCGGCACCGCAGGCAGGACGACAACCAGCATGCCCCACGGCGTGCAAACGGGTACGCCCGAACAAGGAGACGACATGAACCACTTGGTATCCCGCCGCAAGGCATTGGCATCGCTGGCCGCGGCCGGCGCCTGCACCCTGCTGCCGCCGGCCGCGCTCGGCCAGTCGGCCTCGGCCTATCCGACCGGCCCGGTGCGCATCGTCCTGCCCTTCCCGCCGGGCACGGTCAACGACACCATCACGCGCATCGTGGCCGAGCGCCTGGCGGCGCGCTGGAAGCAGCCCGTGACGATCGACAACCGGCCCGGCGCCAGCTCCATGATCGGCACGGCGGCGGTGGCGCAGTCCGCGCCCGACGGGCACACGCTGCTGGCGAACATCACGCTGATGCTGCAGAACCCGGCGCTGCGCAACAAGCTCCCCTACGACCCGGCGTCGATCGTTCCGGTCGCGCAGTTCAACCGGCAGCAGCTGCCCGTCTTCGTCCGCAGCGATCTCGGCATCGACAGCGCGGAGGCCCTGTTCGCCTACGCCCGCAGCAACCCCGGCAAGATCAACTTCGCGTCCTGGGGGCTGGGCTCGACGGCCCACATCATCCACGAGAAGATCCAGCGCGACAAAGGCATCCGGATGACCCACGTGCCCTACAAGGGCGGTGCGGACATCGTCCGGGCGCTGCTGAGCGGCGAGGCGGACGTGGCCGTGGCCGACTTCCTCAGCCCGGCCGCGCACTTCAAGAGCGGTAAGTTCCGTGTGATCGCGGTCACCGGGCCGGTGCGCGCGGCGCATCTGCCCAGCGTGCCCACGCTCAAGGAAGCCGGCGTCGAAGGCTTCGAAGGCTACAACTGGCTGGGCCTCTTCGCGCCCGCCGGCACGCCGCCCGAGGTGATGGCCAAGATCGCCGAAGGCATCGCTTCGGTGCAGTCGGATCCCCAGCTCGTCGCGCGGTTCCGGGACGAGATGTACGTCGAACCGACTTCGGCCGGGCCGGCCGAGTTCCGCCGCATCTACGAGGAGGACGGCGCGACCTGGCGCTCCGTGATCAAGGTCACCGGCGTCTCGCTGGAATGATCGGGGCGCGGCGGCGGCCGGTGCAGCCGGCCGCCGCCGCTCGGGACAGGCAGGTTCTGCTGCCCGTCTGCCCATGGTCGGATGTCAGCGGCCGCGATCTGTCATGATGGACCGCTGCAGGGCGCATTGACCATGGTGTTGGCGGGCTGTCCGGCCGCGGTGGCGGCATGGCCCTGCGCTGCGCTTCGCCAACGATTTCATACTGGAGACGACATTGGCTTTCGACTGTCCTATCAAGAACCCCGACCGCCTCTTCATCAATGGCGAATGGGCACAGCCGTCGACAGGTGCCAGGATCGACGTGATCAACTGCGTCACGGAAGAGCGGTTTGCGACCGTGGCCGAGGCCTCGGAAGAAGACGTCAACCGGGCGGTGCATGCGGCGCGCACGGCCTTCGACCATGGCCCATGGCCGCGCATGAGTCCGGAAGAGCGGGCGCCCTACATCCGGGCCCTTGCGTCCGAGCTCGACAAACTCGCCGAAGACGGCGCGCTGATCTGGACGAGCGAATCCGGTGCCCTGCATGCGATGTCGCTCGCCAGAATGAAAAGCCTGGGCAGCAGCTACACCTACTACGCCGACCTGGCGGACACCTTCCCCTTCCAGGAGCGGCACGTCCCCAAGGCCGGCGGCAACGTCGGACTGCTGGTGCGCGAGCCTGTTGGCGTCGTGGCGGCGATCATCCCATGGAACGCGCCTGCCACCATCATCGCCGCCAAGTGCGCGCCGGCGCTGCTGGCCGGCTGCACGATCATCGTCAAAGCCTCGCCCGAGGCGCCGGGTGCCGCCTATCTGCTGGCCCAGGCCTGCGAACGGGCCGGCCTGCCGCCCGGGGTCCTGAACGTCCTCACGGCCGATCGCCAGGTATCCGAATGCCTGGTGCGCCATGCCGGCGTCGACAAGGTCGCTTTCACGGGCTCCACCGCCGCCGGCCGCCGCATCGGATCGATTTGCGGCGAGAGGGTCGCCCGCTGCACGCTGGAGCTCGGCGGCAAATCCGCCGCGGTCATTCTGGATGACTACGACACCACGGAAGCGGCCGTGACCATCGCCGACCGGGCCAGGCACATTTCCGGCCAGGTGTGTTCCTCGCTCACGCGCATCGTCGTTCCCAGGCGGCGGCACGATGCCCTGCTCGACGCGCTGGGCCAGCACTTCGGACAAGTGCGCGTCGGCGATCCTTTCGATGCCGCGACGGAGATGGGGCCGCTCGCCACGGAGCACCATCGCAAGCGGGTCGAGCGCTACATCGAGATCGGCAAGGCCGAGGGCCATACGCTGGCCACGGGAGGGGGCCGGCCGGCGCATCTGGACCGCGGCTTTTTTGTCGAACCCACCGTGTTCGGGCACGTGGACAACCGCTCGCCGATTGCGCAGGAGGAAATCTTCGGCCCGGTGCTTGCCGTCATTCCCGCTGAAAACGAAGAACACGCGGTCGAGATCGCCAACGACTCGATCTATGGCTTGAATGCCTCCGTGTTCACCCACGACGTCGAACGCGCTTACGCCGTGGCCCGCCGGCTGCGCTCGGGAACCGTCGGGCACAACGTGTTCCGGACCGATTTCAGCATCGCTTTCGGGGGGTTCAAGCAATCGGGTATCGGGCGCGAAGGCGGCACCGAAGGCTTGCTGCCTTACCTGGAAACCAAGACGGTGATTCTCGATGCCATGCCCAGCTCGGCGGGAAGGGTCAGCGGGGCCTGATGGCGCACCGGCCGCGGCCGCGGCATCTGAGATGCGAACAGACCTTAGAGTTTCTCCGTCTCCCCCGCCTTCGGCTGCCATTTCATCAGCCGCTGCTCGATGCGCCCCACCAGCGCATCGAGCACCAGGGCGAACGCGGTGAGCACCAGGATGCCGGCCATGACGGTGTTGATGTCGAACTGGCCTTCGGCCTGCAGGATCAGGTAGCCCACGCCCTGGGACGAGCCCAGGTACTCGCCGACCACCGCGCCCACGAAGGCCAGGCCCACGCTGGTGTGCAGGGAGCTGAACACCCAGCTGGTGGCGCTGGGCAGGTAGACGTGGCGCAGCAACTGCTTCTGGCTGGCGCCGAGCATGCGCGCGTTGGCCAGCACCACCGGGCTGACTTCCTTCACGCCCTGGTAGACGTTGAAGAACACGATGAAGAACACCAGCGTGACGCCCAGCGCCACCTTCGAGCCCATGCCTAGGCCGAACCAGACCGCGAAGATCGGCGCCAGGATGATGCGGGGCATGGAGTTGAGCGCCTTGATGTAGGGCTCCAGGATGGCCGAGGCCATGGGCGAGAGCGCGAGCCACAGGCCGCCGGCCAGGCCGCCGATGGCGCCGATGCCGAACGCCATCAAGGTCTCGGCGAGCGTGATCCATAGGTGGACGTAGATGTCGGCGTCGGTGACGAACCAGGTCCAGATGCGCCGGAAGATCTTCAGCGGCTCACCGAAGAAGAACGCGGCCTGGCGGTCGTTCTCGAACATGAAGGTCGGCACCAGGCCTGGCTTGGTCATGACGTGCCAGAACACGAAGATCAGCACGAGCAGGCCGAATTGCCAGAGACGCAGGTTGCCGGAGCGGGGCTTGAGGAAGGTCCACATGCTGCTGTTGTTGCTTGCTTGCTGTGTGCGGTGGTGTTCAGGCGGTCTTGCGCAGCTGCTGCTGGTAGCCCTTGAGCACCTCGTCGCGCAGCACGGCCCAGATGGCGGCGTGCAGGTCGAGGAAGCGGGGCGTGGTCTTGACCTCGGCGACGTCGCGCGGGCGCGGGATGTCGATCGTGAAGTCGCCGATCGGGTGGCTGGCCGGACCGGCGCTCAGCACCACGACGCGGTCGCTCATGGCGATGGCCTCGTCCAGGTCGTGCGTGATGAACAGCACGCCCTTTTTCTTCTTGGCCCAGAGGTCCAGCACCTCGTTCTCCATCAGCTGCCGGGTCTGGATGTCCAGCGCGGAGAAGGGCTCGTCCATCAGGATGATGTCGGGGTCGAGCACCAGGGTCTGGGCGAGCGAGGTGCGCTTGCGCATGCCGCCGCTCATCTGGTGCGGGTAGCGGTCGCCGAAGCCGCCCAGGCCGACGCGGCGCAGCCAGTCGTCGGCCTGTTCGCGGGCCTCGCGCTCGCCCGCGCCCCGGAACTGGAGCCCGGCCATCACGTTCTCCAGCCCGGTGCGCCAGGGCATGAGGCTCTCGGCCTGGAACATGTAGCCGGCGCGCGCGTTGATGCCCGCGAGCGGCTGGCCGAAGATGCGCACGTTGCCCTTGCTGGGCTCGAGCAGCCCGGCCGCGACGTTGAGCAAGGTGCTCTTGCCGCAGCCGGTCGGCCCGACCACGCTCACGAACTCGCCCGCGCCCACGGTGAGGTCCACGTTCTCGACCGCGGTGTAGCGCTGGCCGGGCGCGTCCTTGCTCACGAAGGTGCAGGCCACGCCCTGCAGCTCGATCGCTGCGGCTGCTGTTGCGGCGGTCATGTCATCCCTTCGGGTACTTGGCGATCGCCTTCTGCACGAAGCTGTTGGTGTAGACCGCGTTCAGGTCGAGCTTGGCCTTGGCGATCTCGGCGTCCACGCTGGCCAGCGCCTTGAACGCGGTCTCGGGGCCTCTGGCGGGGAAGGCGCCGTCGGGCGAGAGCGCCTTCTGCGCGGCCAGGAAGCCGTCGATGTAGACCGCGCGGTCGCCGAGCAGGTAGCTCTCGGGCACCACCTTGATGATGTCGCCCGGGCCGGCCTGCTGGA
>CAZAPJ010000065.1:0-27046 GCA_964487025.1 uncultured Hydrogenophaga sp. | reverse complement strand
CAATAAGGAACGAATGGTTTCTTGGTTGTTTATTACCTAAACATCTGAGGAGCAGGTGTCGGGTTTCAGATTCAGAGGGTGGCAGATCCTTGATCGGGAATGGCCATCTCCTGCGATTGATATCCCAAGCGTTCGGATACGCGACGGCACACGTTCACCAGTGCACACGCGACGTCGCTGCGTCGGCTGGGTGTGTCGTCGAAGCGACCGACTGTCACGATGGCGCACCGCAATGCGCCCGAGTGATCGAAGATGGGCGCGGCGGCTCCGGCGAAACTCGGCATGCCGGGCGCCGTGTCGATCATGGCAAAGCCTTGGCGTCGCACTTCGTCAATGATGCGGTCGATGGGCGTGTGGCGCTTGGGTGAGGCCGCGCTTGAACGATCGAGCACCGGACGCCAGCGCGCCTCATCCATCCAACTCAGAAAAATGCGACCGGTGGCCGTGTGCAGGAGATGGGGCTGGGCGCCAACCCGGAGTTCGTACATCGAGGTGGCGGCGGATTCAATCGTGGCCACGAACACGGGGCCACTGTCGCTCCAGATCGCCAGTCCCACGGTTTCCCCGATCAATGCGGCCAGCTCCGACATACCCTCGCGGGCCAATTGCAGTGCATCGACGCGCCGCAGCGCCGCTAAACCGAGTTGCAGCGAAGCGTCACCCAGCATGTACGCGCTGTTGCCTGGGTCCTGTGCGACAAGGCCGGTGCGCAGCAGGCTCACCAGATAGCCACGCGCAGCGCTGCGGGTCATGCCGGTGGCCGCAGCGATGTCTGCCAGCCGCATGGAAGCGGGGCCTTGGGCCATCACCCGCAATACGCGGGCGGCGTTTTCCACTGATTTGATGCCGTGTTGGCGGGCGTCTCCCGTCGTGACGTCGAGATGCGGGGCAACGTTGTCCGATAGGCGGGAGGGGCTCATGAATTGACTTTCATCGAAGGTGACTTCTATACTGTGCTGGTTCAAAATAGTAGCATATGTTCAATATTATTGAACATCTAAAAAGGAGACACAAGATGGTTAAGTTTTTCTCTGGCCGCAACCTGTGGATGTGTCTGGGGGTCGCCCTGATCGTATTGATGGTGCCGTTGCAGGCACAGGACTTTCCTTCGCGGCCGATCAAGATCGTGCTGCCCGCGCCCCCGGGTGGCAGTGGCGACGCAGTCTTGCGAGCGATCATGCCGCGCATGTCCGAACGCTTGGGGCAGCCTATCGTGCTGGAGAACCGGCCCGGAGCGGGCGGCAACATGGCCATGGACTTCGTTGCCAAGTCCACCCCCGATGGCTACACCTTGGCGGTAGGTCCCGCCGGTCCGCTGACCGTCAACCAATACTTTTATCCCGATATCCCGTTCGACGCGTCGCGAGCCTTCGCGCCCATTGGTTCCGTGGCCATGACACCCTTCGTGCTGGTGGGGTTCCCTGGCTTTGCGCCGCGCACGCTGGCGGATGTATTGGCCGAAGCCAAGCGCCAGCCGGGCAAGATTACCGCCGCACATCCGGGCAATGGCACGGCCATGCATCTGTCGCTGGCGCTGCTGGAACACAAGTCTGGCACGAGCTTCCTGCAGGTGCCTTACAAAGGCGTGGGCCCCACCGTCACGGACGTGGTTGCCGGGCATGCCCAACTGGCGCTGGTGGATCTGCCCTCGGTGATGACCTTTGTTCAGTCCGGGCGCTTGATCGCCTATGCCGTGACCACGGACCGTCGGGTGTCCGCATTGCCGCAGGTGCCGACGATGGCCGAGGCGGGCGTGCCCGGCTACGAGTCCAGCGGCTGGTTCGGCTTGGTCGCGCCGGCGGGAACGCCCGCGCCGACGATCGCGAAACTGCACGCGGCACTGGCCGATGCGCTAAGTCAGCCTGCGTTTCGTGAAAAGGCTGAGAGCGTAGGCGTCGAGCCGCGCTCCGACACTTCGGCCGAGTTCGGGCGCTTCATTGCCCAGGAGCGGAAGAAGTGGGCCGAAGTTCTGAAACCCATGAATCCGAAGGTGAATTGAGACATGAATGACACAGTGCGTCGCTCCCCGCGGGTGATCGTCGTGGGTGCCGGTCCAGTGGGTTTGACGGCTGCCACGGCTGCCGTTAGCAAGGGCTTTGACACCGTTTTGCTGGAGGCCGAAGGTGCCGATCGCACCCGGCCCGGCAGCCGAGCGATCTTCCTGCACAAGGATCCGATTGCGCGGATCGATTCGTATGCACCTGGCGTAGCAGACCAGATCTATGAAGGCAGCATGCTCTGGACGCGCAACCGCTACACCTTCCGCGGCCGCACTTTCTTCAATCGGGAGTTCCGCAGCAGCACCAAGGCCACGCGTGACTATGGTGCCAGCCAGGCGCAGCGCAACACGGAGGTAATTCTCACGAACTGGCTGACGAGCCGCGGTTTGCAGATTCGTTGGAATTCGGAGGTGGTCCGCGTGGAGCCGTCGGACGCGGGCGTAACGCTGGTGCTGGGTGATGGCGAGACTCTGGAGGCCGACTATGTGATCGGCGCCGATGGCGCGCGTTCGGCCGTGCGCAAATCGCTGGGTATCGAAATGGATGGCGTGGCCGGCATTGGTGACTACAACGTGATCGTGGATGTGGAAGAACTGCCTGATCGGCCCACACCTTACGAATGCTTCTTTCACTACGACTACCCGCCCGCGGGGTACCGCAATCTACTGATCGTGCCCATGGAGGGGTCGTGGCGGCTAGGCTTGACGCTCAAACCGGATGACGACTCGAAATACCTGAGCAGCGAAGCCGGCGTGCGAGAGTGGATACCCAAGGTGATGGACAGGCGCTACGCAGATCGCATCACTTGGATTTCCACCTACCGCTATCACCAACTGGTGGCCAAGCGCTACTGTGATCCGCATCGACGCGTGCTGCTAGCAGGCGAGGCGGCCCATCTATTTGCGCCTTGGGGTGGGCGCGGACTGAACTCCGGCATTATCGATGCCTGCGATGCGGTCGATGCCATTGGGCTGGCGTGGAACGCATCGAGCCGAGCGCAAGCCTACGCTGCGGTGGATGCCTTCGACAAAGACCGGCGGGAAGCAGGCATCTTGCACCGCGAGGCCACACAGTACGCGCTTAACTTGTTGGCGCCTTCCAACTGGTATGGCAAGGCAAAGCGGCGTGTCCTCGGCATGTTGGCACCCCATGTCCAGAAAGCGGCAAAGGTGCTGGCCAGCGGGCCGAATGCCGGCTATGTGAACAACCGACCAGGTGGCAAGGGTGTTTACTGAAACCCTTCGCACGGGTAGCCCCTACGTGTGCTCTTCTGCGCAGACGCTCTATGGCGTGCTTGAAGATGTGTCGGCGTTGCGGCCACGAGCCCCAGCCATCATCAACGGCGATTTCACGTTGAGTTATGCGGGCTTGAAGGTCCAGGTGGACCGTATGGCACGGGCCTTGCACCATTGCGGCGTGAAGAAAGGCGATCGGATCGCTATCCTGTCCACGCCCAGGCCCGAGGTCAACATCGTGCTGCTGGCGGCTGCACGGCTGGGCGCCATCTATCTCGGCCTGGGAACGCGCATGACGCGCAATGATTTGGATGTGGTACTCAAGGATGCGCAGCCCAAGGTGGTGTTTGGCCTGGCCAGCGCCAACGGCAAGCAGCATGAGTGCGATCTTGTAGGGGCTTGCCGACAGGCTGGCATTCAGCATTGTGTGATCCTGCGTCCTCAGGGGGACGGTGTGGCAGATGAACTGCTGGACTTCGCCGGGCAAGCATGTGCCTCCACGGCACCGGTATTGTCATCTGAGGGCGTTGCGCCTTTCGACGCCGTGGCCATCGTTTACACCTCAGGCTCTACCGGACCTCCCAAAGGCGCGATGATTAGCCACCATGGGTTGCTGATCTCGGTGGGTGCCATTCTGCGCCGCATTGGGATTCGCGAATTGCGCGCGCTGGCGATCCTGCCGATCGATCATGTCGGCTTTCTTTCCAGCGACTTTGCACGGGTGCTGCTCGCCGGCGGCGTGGCCATCCAGTTGCCTTTCTACGACGCAGACCGCATCTGCCGCACGATCGAGCGTCACCGCGTGACCAGCTGGATTGCGATTCCCACCATGCTGCAACGACTCGTCGAATGCGAGGCATTCGAGCATTGCGATCTTTCCAGCCTCGAGATCCTGTGGTGGGCGGGGCCGATGTCCGATCGGACCTTCAGAGCGGTCCGTGAACGCTGGGATTGCCTGGCCGTTGCTTACGGCATGACAGAAGCTTCGGGCGGTTTTGCATTCTCACCGCCGCAGCCAACGGATGAGGACCTGCGGATCACCACCGGCATTCCGTTCGACACCATCCAAGTGCGGATCGATGAATCTGTTGGCGGTGTGGACGGTGGTGGGGAGATTCAGTTGCGTGGCCCCCAACTGATGATGGGCTACTGGAACAAGCCCGAAGCGACGCGGATTGCGTTTACCGCGGACGGCTGGTTTCGTACCGGCGATCTCGGCCGATTCATAGGCAACAGTTTGCAGGTCATCGGGCGCTACAAGGAACTCATTCGATCGGGTGGCTACAACATCTCGCCGGCGGAGATCGAGGCAGTGATGCACCAGCACCCCAACATCGCTTCCGCTGTCGTCGTTGGCGTACCTGACGAGGTGTATGGCGAGGCGGTGCATGCCTGCTGGGTCGCCGTGCCCGAGGGGGCCGCACATCAAGCCAGTCATGACGATGAAGCGTTGCGTGCTTGGTTGCGTGAGCGCCTCGCTGGCTACAAGGTACCCAAGCGGTTCTGGCGCGTGAACGCCATGCCGCTGCTGGCCAACGGAAAGATCGATCGAAAGCGTGTCGCTACCCAGGTCTGCGACGCGGCCGCTGCAGAAGCGGCGGCGCCCATTCAACACCTTTCTTCAGGAGCATATCCATGACTCTCATCATCGACGGCGTCGACGGTATTCGCGCCCTCAAAAACCAAGACTTGGGCAAGAGCGAATGGATCCTCATCACACAGGAGATGGTGGACCAGTTCGCCGAGTTGACGGACGACAAAAACTGGGTTCACGTCGATCCGGAAAAGGCGAAGGGAACGCCCTTTGGAGGCACGATAGTGCACGGCTTTTTCACGATGTCCTTGCTGGTGAAAATGAAGCGCAGCATCATGGAGCTGCGCAACATCGGCATGGGCCTGAACTACGGTTTCGACAAGACGCGCATGCCGTCGGTGGTACCTGTCGGTTCGCGCATCCGCTGCGCCATGGAAATGGGCGACGTACAGGACATCGGGGAGGGTGTGCACTACGTTCTCAAATGCACGATCGAGTGTGACAAGACGGACAAGCCCGCGCTGGTGACCGATTGGGTCCTGCGCCACTACCCGGGCCCGAACTCGCGCGTGAAGTAGGAGGTGGCGATGCCGTGCATTGGTACCGTGGCCGAAGCGGTGGCAAGCGAGCGCCGCAAGCACTACAACGACAAGATGTTCCGTGGTTCGGCGGACTACTTTTTCGAATCTGCCGAGGGTGAGCCGGCAGGGCCGCAAGCCTACCTGATCCGGCAGGCGCCTGGGTTTGCATTGCCTCTGCACTTCCACCTACAGCACGAGTTCCAATTGGTGCTGGCGGGGGCCGGCCGTCTCGGGCCCCATGCGCTGACACCGCTCACATTGCACTACGCTTCACCGCAGGCGGCGTACGGACCGCTGATAGCTGGTGACGGTGGCATGACCTACATGGCGATGCGTGCCCTGACAGACCGGGGAGCCTGGAACATGCCGGCCTCGCGCGGCCGGATGCAGCCTGGTCTGCGCAAGGAGCAAATCGTCGTGCGGTTGCCAACGGGTGCGCAAGGGGCCGTGAACATTCTGCTTGCCCCTCGGCCCGATGGCTTGGCTGCCTGGGTCGTTCGGGCGCATCGCGGTGAAGCGATGCATTGCCCCGATCTTGTTGGCCTTGCCGGTCGTTTTCATGTCGTGGCCAGCGGTGGCTTTCAAAGCGGTGATCGCACTCTCGATTTGTACAGCTGCGTGTATGTGTCATGCGACGAGCCCGCGTTGGCATGCGTGGCGACGCAGGAAGACAGCGCGATGGTCGTTCTCCAATTGCCGGATGCCGCCGTGGCGGCACACGGCGCGCCACAATGACAACGCGGCCCTCTGTTGGCTTGCCCGAGTTGGGCCGCCTGGAAGATCTGCCCCAGGATTACCGCGACCAGTTGAGGCAGCAGAACCTCGTTCCCCTGTGGCCGAGCCTGCGCGCCGTGTTGCCGCCGGAGGTTCCCACGCGCCGTACGCGCACCATCTGCTGGCCTTATGCCGGCCTGCGCCCGCTGCTGCTGCGCGCGGGTGAACTCACTCCCATGTCTAAGGCGGAGCGTCGGGTGCTCGTGCTTGCGAACCCGGGCCACGGCTTGGAAAAAATGCAGGCCAGCGCCGCGATGTACCTCGGCATGCAACTGCTTCTGCCTGGCGAGCGGGCGCCCTCTCATCGGCACACGCCCAATGCAGTGCGTCTGGTGGTTGAGGGCGAGGGCGCATGGACCACCGTGGATGGCCGGAAACTGCCTATGCACAGGGGTGATCTCATCCTCACACCCACTGGCCTGTGGCATGCACACGGCCATGAAGGTGAACACCCGGTGGTGTGGCTGGATGTGTTGGACCTTCCGTTGATGCACTACATTGAAACCTCGTATGTGGTGGAGGGGGCCCCGCAGCAGCTTGTCCCAGATCGGGGAGCGTCGACCTATGGCCGAGGTGGCCTGGCACCGTGCGTGCATTTCGAGCGCACGGACCCGCTTTATCCGCTGCTGCGCTATCCGTGGGTGGAAGCCAAGGCCGGGCTGCAGGCCTTGGCGGATACGCAACCGGATCTTGACGCGATCCAGATCCAGTACATCCATCCGACCACGGGTTCACCTGCGCAGAACGTGCTGGGCTTCTACGCTCTGATGCTGCGTCCGGGCGAAACGCTGCGCCTGCCAGCGAGGTCGCCAGCCTGTGTGTTCCACCTCATTGAAGGCAGTGCCGAACTGCGGGTGGACGACCAACATATCGCCATGGCCGAGGCCGACACGTCCTGCGTGCCGGGATTCACGGCGGTGACGTTGGCCAATACCTTCCCCGATCGTGCCAGCTTCTTCTTTCTGGCGGACGAGACACCCTTGCACCAGAAACTGGGTGTATATGAGCGCCGAGGCTGAACAAGGTGACAGAGCCGCCTCCCTATTTCACCCAATCGCCGTCGACGCTCACCCTATCGGGTAGCACCATTCCTGATCCACCAGCCGCACGAGGGCCGTCGCCAGGGCGCACAAGGCCACCACGATGAGCGTGTTGACCACGATCAGCGCCTGCCGCTCGGCCTGGGCGCGGGAGAAGGCGTGGCTGCCCACGCGCACGCCCAGCGCCATCGATGGCCAGAGCAGCAGGACCCAGCCCACGGTCGGCGCGCCCAGCAGCGCCGCGTGGCCGGCCCAGGCCGCGATGCCGCTCCACAGCACGGCGTAGGCGCTGATCCAGAGCAGTGCGCTGATCATGGTCGCCCGCAGGTGGCGGACCGGCAGGCCGGTCGCGGTCATGAGCAGGGCGGCGACGATGCCGCCGGACGCGGCGAAGCCGTTCAGCAGACCGGAGGTGGCGCCCGCGAAGCGCCGCAGCCGCGGCGTCGGCGCCAGCCGGCGGCCCAGTGTGGCGCGCACGCCCGCGGCGCCCGCGAGCACCAGGGCGCTCAGCGCCACGCGCGCGAGCGCGGGGTCGAGCCAGGCCAGGCCGGCCAGGCCCACCGGCACGAACAGCAGGTTGCCGGCCAGCAGCGAGTCGTGCCAGGGACGGTCCACGTCGGGCACGATCTGGCGCACGGCGCTGGCGGAGGCCACGACCTCGAGCACCAGCACCGCGACCACCAGCGGCCCCGGCAGCACGAAGGGCGAGAGGCCGGCGACCACCAGCGCCGAATAGCCGAAGCCCGAGAACCCGCGCACGACGCCGGCGCCGAACGAGATCGCGACGGCCAGCGCCAGCAGGGCGCCGGGCGCCGGCCAGAGCGCGGCCGCGAGGGGCGCGAGCGCGTCCACGCTCAGAAGGTGTGAACGAACCCGGCGTGGCCGAGCAGGCCGTCCAAACACGGCCGATCTAGGCGCAAAGCACAGCCATAGCTCGGGCTATGGCGAGCATTTGCAACAACGAGCGGACGGGTTTGGGCGGGATGAGCGGGCATGGCGGGTTCGTTCACACCTTCTCAGCGCTGCAGGACCAGGTCGGCGCCTTTTTCGCCGATCATGATCGAGGGCGCGTTGGTGTTCGAGGCGGGCAGGGTGGGCATGATCGACGAGTCGATCACCCGCAGCGCCTGCACCCCGCGCACGCGAAGCTGGGAATCGACCACGGCCTGCTCGTCGGTGCCCATGCGGCAGCTGCCCACCGGGTGGAAGGAGGTGGCGGCGGACTGCTTGACGTAGTCGAGCAGTTCCTCGTCGGTGCGCGCCTGCTCGCTCGGCCGCGTCTCGCGCACGATGAAGCGGGCCAGCGCGCCCTGCGCGGCGACCTCGCGGGCCAGCCGCACCGATGCCACCACGTCTTCCCGGTCCTCCGGCTCGGCGAGGTAGCGCGGGTCGATGACCGGGTCCGCCGTCGGGTCGGGGCTGGCCAGGTGCACGTGGCCGCGCGAGCGCGGGCGCAGCTGGAAGCAGCCGATCGAGAAGCCGGGGTAGGGGTCGAGCATCGCCCCGGGGGTCGTGCCGCCGGTGGTCATCTCGAAGCGCGTGTTGCCGCTCAACTGCGCGAGCTGGATCTTCACGCTGGGCCGCTCGCGCCCCAGGCGGCGGTCGCGCTCGGTGCGCGCCAGCGCGTGGATGGTGAAGGCCGGCGTGGCCATCAGGCCTTTGCGCGTGGTCAGGTAGCGCAGGCCCAGCAGGGTCTGCCGCCACGGGTGGCCCACCACCTGGTTCAGACCCAGCGGGCGGTTGGCCTCGTAGGTGACGCGGGTCTGCACGTGGTCGACCAGGTTCTCACCGACGCCCGGGAGGTCGTGCAGCACGCGGATGCCCATGGCCTGCAGGCGCGCGCCCTGGCCGATGCCCGAGAGCTCGAGCAACTGCGGCGACTTGATCGGCCCAGCCGACAGGATGACCTCGCGCGCGGCTCGGGCGCTGCCGCGGGCGCCGCCGCGCACGAACTCGATCCCGACCGCGCGCCGGCCCTCGAACAGCACGCGCGTGACCTGGGTGTCGGTCAGCACGTGCAGGTGGTCGGGGCGGCGGCCGTTCAGGTAGGCAGTGGCGGTGTCGCAGCGCTGCCCGCGGCGGGTGTTGAGCTGGAGATAGCCCACGCCTTCGTACTGGCGGCCGTTGTAGTCCTCGTTGGCGGGGATGCCGGCCGAGACGCAGGCGGCGTGGAACGCGTCGGAGAGCGAATCGGGCATCGCGCCCAGCGAGCTCACCTTCACCGGTCCCTCGCGGCCCCGGCAGACGGCGTCGCCGAGCGCGGTGCCCTCCAGCCGCTTGAAGTAGGGCAGCAGCTCGCGGTAGCCCCAGCCGGCGCAGCCCATGGCGCGCCAGTGGTCGTATTCCTCGGCCTCGCCGCGCACGTAGATGGTGCCGTTCACGCCGCTGCTGCCGCCCAGCATGCGGCCGCGCGGCCAGTACACCGACTGGCCGGCCAGGGCCTGCTGCGCCTGCGTGCGGAACTGCCAGACGTAGCGCGGGTCGCCCACCACCTTGGCGATGCCGATCGGCGCGCGCACCCAGAAGTCGCGCTCGCGCGAGGCGCCGGCCTCCACCAGGAGCACGCGGCCGGTCTGCCGCTCGGCCAGGCGGGCCGCGAGCGCGGCGCCGGCCGAGCCGGCGCCGACGATGATGTAGTCGTAGCTGTCGGGGTTCATGATCAGTCGAATGCAATGACGGCGCCGGGCGCGGGCGTGAAGCCGAGGTCGCCGCGCGCGATGACGGCGTCCCGGCCGCCATGCTGCGCGAGCAGTTCCGCCTGCCGCTGCTTGGCGCGCTGGTCGACCTGGTCCGGGTCGCAGATGCGCAGCAGCCGCTCGCGGCATTCCTCGACGATCGCCGCGTACTTGGCGTTCGGCGCCAGGTCGGTCAGTTCCTCCGGATCGGTCTCCAGGTCGAACAACTGGGCCGGGTAGCCGATGTAGTGCACGTACTTGTAGCGGCCGTGGCGGATCATGAAGGCGCCGGTGGTCGAGCCCATGCCGTGGTATTCCACCAGCACGTTGCGGTCGGGCACCTGTCCCTGCGCCAGCTCGAACAGCGAGGTGCCGGGGAAGCCTTCGCGCAGCGCCGGCTCCTGGTTGCCGACGGCGTCCAGGATGAAGGGGTAGACGTCCACGTGGCTGACCGGCGTGGCCACCGACCGGCCCTGTGGGATGCCCTCGCCCGCGACGATCAGTGGCACGCCGGCGGTCTCCTCGAACATGGTCGACTTGCCCCACAGGCCGCGCGCGCCCATGTTGTCGCCATGGTCGGAGGTGTAGAGCACGCGCGTGTCGTCGGCCAGGCCGGCGTCTTCCAGCGTGCGCAGGATCTTGCCGACGTTCTCGTCCAGGAAGCTGCACAGGCCGTAGTAGCCGGCGATGGCGCGCTTGACGGTGTCGCGGCTGAAGTAGTCGTCGTAGTTGAAGCTGCGCGCGTAGTCCACCAGGTAGGGGTGGGTGGGCCGCTGGCCCTTCTCGTACAGCTTGGGCATCGGCAGGTTCTGGTCGTAGTACCGGTAGTAGTGCTCGGGCGGCGCGGTGAGCGGAAAGTGCGGCGCGACCAGCGAGACGAACAGCACCCATGGCTTGTCGGACTCGCGCCGCGCGGCCTCGTGCAGCCAGATCTGCGCGCGCGCGGTGATCTCGCGGTCGTAGAAGGTGTACTGGCTCTCGCCCGGGCCGGCGTAGTGGGCCATCTTGTAGGCGCCCTTGCGCACCGGCAGCTCGCTGCGCACTAGGCCCATCAGGTCGCCCTTGCCCTCGATGATGTGCATCGGGATGATCTCGGAGCTGAAGCCGTGGTCCTCGTCCGAGTTGCGGAAATGCAGCTTGCCGATCGACACCACGTCGTGGTCGCGCTCGCGCAGCTTGTGGTGCCAGCTCGGGACCGCGCCGTCGTAGGCGTCGGCGTTGTCCCAGTAGCCGATCTGGTGGATGTACTTGCCGACCGCGAACGAGGCGCGCGCCGGGATGCACACCGGGCTGGTGCAGTAGGCGGCGGAAAAGCGCGTGCCGCGCGCGGCCAGGCGGTCCAGGTTCGGCGTCTTGACGATCTCGCTGCCGTAGCAGCCCAGGGCCTTGGGCGAGTGCTCGTCCGACATGATCACGAGCAGGTTCTTGGGTGAGGTCTTCATGGTGTTTCCGTTGAGGGTCGGGTGGGTTGGGGGCCGGCTCAGACCGAGGACACGGTGGTTTCCGGGAACTTGAGCGAGCGCGTGTTGGGGGCGATCGAGAACTCCTGGTAATAGATGCCGCGCTCCCTGCCGGCGCACGCGACGGCGTACATGAACATCCCGTTGGTGCCGCTGGCCAGGCCCATGCGGGAGCAGGCCTCTTCGTCGAACGGCTGGATGCGGACGAAGTGCGTGACCTCGGTGATCGGCAGGCGGCATTGCCGCACGATGACTTTCTTGAAGTTCGCGCCGTTGAGCTCTTCCATGGGCATTTCCCACAGGCGCTTGAGCACCCGGCGGTCGCCGTAGAAGCGGCTGAAGATGCGGAACTCGTCGTTGACGATGATCACGCGGTCGAGCCGGATCACGTCGGCCTGCGGGCCGAGGTAGGCTGTCCAGGGGCCGCGCTCGTACACGCTCACGCGGGCGATCGCCTGCGAGTAGATCGGCAGCACGGCGCCCGCGTCGTCGACGAAGCGGCAGTGCCAGGGGTCCTGCAGTTCGCGCGGCGGATCGGCGACGAAGCTGCCCAGGCCGTGCTGGCGCACCACCAGGCCCTGCTCGGACAGGTCGCGCAGCGCGCGCTGCACCGTGCCCAGGCTGAAGGGCGTGAGCTGGGTGAGCTCCTCCTCCGGCGGCAGGCGGTCGCCCGGCCGCCAGATGCCCTGGCGGATCGCGTCGACCAGCGCGTCCGCCAGGCGCTGGTACTTCGGCCGACCGGTGCGGTCGGGCATCTGCAGCACCTGGAACACGTTCTCGGCGGCATTCATCGCAAGGTCGTCCATGGCGTTTTCTTCCTCACCTGGTGGTTTGTGGTGGCGTGCCGGGGCGTGTCCGCAGGTCGGGCATCGGGCTCAGAGGTCGAGCGTCAAGGGTTCGCGCGCGTGGGCGCAGCACAGCAGCACGCTGCGGGCCCGCTCTTCCTCGCTCAGGATCAGGTCGTTGTGCTCGGGCGCGCCGTCGCGGTAGTCCACCTTGCAGGTGCCGCACACGCCGGCCTCGCACGAGCTCTCGCAGTCCACGCCCGCGTCGCGCAGGGCCTGCAGCAGGGTTAGCGCCGGCGAGACCTGCACGGTGCGGTCCGAGCGGCTCAGGCGCACCGCGATGGTGTCGGCGGAAGCGTCCGGCACCGCCGGCGCGGCCACCGGCTCGGCGCCGAAGTACTCGAAGTGCACCGTGCCGGCCGGCCAGTGCGCCGCGGCCGCCTTCACCGCCTTCATGAAGCCGGCCGGGCCGCAGTAGTACAGGTGGGTGCCCGGGGCGGGTTCGCGCAGCAGCCGCGCGATGTCCAGGCCGTTGCGCGGGTCGCCCCGGTCGTGGTGGAACGTGACGAGTCCCTGCGCGGCCAGCGGCCGCAGGCGCTGGGCGAACGCGGTGCGTTCGGGCGCGGTGGTGCAGTAGTGCAGCGCGAAGCCGCGCCCTTGCGCGCGCAGCCGCTCGATCATCGCCAGCAGCGGCGTGATGCCGATGCCGCCGGCCAGCAGCAGCGAGTGGCCGGCGGCCTCGTCCAGCGGAAAGAAGTTGTGCGGTTCGGAGACCTCGATGAGATCGCCCGCGTGCACCCGCTCGTGCATGGCGCGCGAGCCGCCCCGGCTCTCGGGCACGTGCAGCACCGCGATGCGGTAGTGCTTGGTGGCATCGCCCGGGGCGTCGCACAGCGAATAGCGGCGCGACAGGCCGCCGGGGATGCGGACGTCGATGTGCGACCCGGCCTCGAAAGCCGGCAGCGGCCGGCCTTCCGGGTGCACCAGCTCGAACGAGAGAATGCCCTCGGCTTCCCAGGTCACGGAGCGCACGCGCAGCTTCATCATGGCGTGTTCCTGCTGGCGGCTCAGGCCGGCACCGCCGTCTTCTCGACCGCCACGGCGGAGCCGTCCAGCCGGTCGAGTTCGGCCCGGATGTAGGCGTCGCGCGCGGCCGCGTCCGGCTGCGCGTCGGCCGCGCGGTTGATTTCCATGAGCTTCTTGCCCAGCGCGAGGATCTGCTTGCGGTCCTCGGCGGCGGGCAGCTCGGGAACGTCGAGCACGCTGTCCTGCGAGTACAGCGGCAGGGTGCGGCCCTGGGCCACCAGTTCCTCGAACAGCGGGTCGGGCTGGGTCTTGCCGCGCAGGACGTCGCGCAGCAGGCGGCGGCACAGGTACACGCCGACGTCCGAGGAGCCCGGGTGCTCGGCGGCGTGGATCGCCACCTTGCGCTGGCTCACGATCGCCTCCCAGTCGCCCGGTGCGCGCTGGCCCTCCTCGTAGCTGCGGTTGCCGGTCTGGCCGTCCAGGAAGTCGATCTTGTCGTAGCCGCAGTCTTCCTCGCTGCCCAGGCCGTCGGGGTCGACCGTGCGGTTGAAGTGGCGGTAGCCGAGGATCATCATGTGGTGGTCGTCGATCGGCACGTTCCAGCGCGTGCAGCCGGAGTTGCCGTGGCGCTCGCGCGCGGCGGTGGGCAGCAGCGAGCCGATCTGCAGGTAGTTGGGGAAGATCATCTCGGTGATGCGCAGCCAGACCTTGCCGCCCGGCAGGCGGCGGCCGGCGACGAACACGCAGCCGTTGCCGCTGCGCGTCGCTTCCCACTGCATCACCGGCATGTCGCCGAAGCCTTCGAGCGAGAGCCCGGCGGCGGTGCTGTCGTCCACGCCCTCGGCGACCATCTTGTTGTGCAGCACCGCGGTGTGCATGTGGTCCATGATGTTCTCGTACACCTGCAGCCAGTTGCAGGGGTAGATGTTCGAGAACGCCACCAGCTTGTTGTCGCTCGGGAAGGTGTAGCTGTCGAACTCGGGGAAGGGCTGCTGCTGCTCGGGCGGGCCCATGTAGGCGAACACCAGGCCGTTGCGCTCGAAGGCCGGGTAGGCGCCCTGGCAGACGGTCTGCTTCAGGCGCGTGTCGTCGTGTTCGCAGGGCGCTTCGAGCAGCGTGCCGTCGATGCGGTAGGACCAGCCGTGGTAGCAGCAGCGGATGCCCTCGTGCGTGATGATCCCGTACTCCAGCGAGGCGCCGCGGTGCGCGCAATGGCGGTGCATCACGCCGATCTCGCCGCGCTTGGAGCGGAACGCCACCAGGTCCTCGCCCATGATGCGGATCGCCTTGGGCAGGTCCTTGAGCTCTTCGGACAGGCACACCGGCTGCCAGAAGCGGCGCATGTACTCGCCCATGGGCGTGCCCGGGTCGGTGCTGGTGAGCTCGGTGTCGGGCTGGGGAACGTCGCGGCGCTGGTGGCCCGAGAAACGCAGGGGATGGGCGTGGCCGTTGTCGGGGGTCGTCATGGCGTGGGGTCTCCTTGATGCGGTTCGATGGAAAAGATCGTCAGGTGGCGAGGCTGGACTGGCTGACGAAACGGCTGTGCAGGTAGGCGTCGAGCCCTTCGGGGCCACCTTCCATGCCCAGGCCGCTGTCCTTCAGGCCGGCGATCGGGGCGTCGGCCAGCGCGGGGGTGAAGTTGTTGATGCCGATCCAGCCGGCCTCGACCCGCTCGGAGAACTCCGCCGCGTGGTCGAGCCGGTTGGTGAAGGCATAGGCGGCCAGGCCCATGTCGGTGTCGTTGGCGAGCGCGAGCGCTTCGTCGAGCGAGGCGAACGGCATGACGGGCGCGACCGGGCAGAACGGCTCCTCCTTCAGCAGCCGGGCCGAGCCGGGCAGTTGCGTCAGCACCGTGGGCTGGAAGAAGAAGCCCTGTTCGCCGATGCGCGCGCCGCCGGCCAGGACCCGGGCGCCGCCGGCGCGCGCGTCGGCCACCAGGTCCTGCGCGGCCTGCAGGCGGCGCGGGTTGTTGAGCGGCCCCATCTGCACGCCCGGCGCGAGGCCGTTGCCGACCACGATCGCCCGCGCGCGTTCGGCCAGGCATTCGGCGAACCGGCCGGCGATGCGCTCGTGCACGTAGAAGCGGCTGGGCGAGAGGCAGACCTGGCCCGCGTTGCGGAACTTGAACGCCGCGCAGGCGGTGGCCACTTTCTCCACGTCGACGTCGTCGAACACCACCACGGGCGCGTGCCCGCCGAGCTCCATGGTGGCGGTCTTGAGCTGCTGGGCGGCCTGGGTGGCGAGCAGCCGGCCGACCGACACCGAGCCGGTGAACGAGATCTTGCGGATGACGGGCGAGGCGATCAGCCGCTGCGAGATCTGCGCCGGCACGCCGAACAGCAGCCCGAGTGCGCCGGGCGGCAGGCCGGCGTCGAGGAAGGCGCGCACCAGCTCGATGCAGCTGGCCGGGGTTTCCTCGGCCGGCTTGAGCACCACGGTGCAGCCCGCCGCCAGCGCCGCCGCGACCTTGCGCGCCGCCAGCACGATCGGGAAGTTCCACGGCACGAAGGCGGCCACCGGGCCGACGGCGCGCTTGAGCGTGGCCTGGGTCAGGCGCGGCGCGCGCGGCGGCAGCACCCGGCCGTAGGCGCGCTTGCCTTCCTCGGCGCACCAGGCGATGGTCTCGATCACGCGGTCGATCTCGCCCTGCGAGTCCGCCAGCGGCTTGCCGTTTTCCTGCGTCAGCTGGTGCGCGATGCGGTCGCGCCGCTCGTCCAGCAGCGCGGCGGCGCGCTGCAGGATGCGCTCGCGCTCCCACGCGCTGGCCTGCGACCAGGCCGGGAACGCGGCCTGCGCGGCGGCCAGGGCGTCGTCGATGTCGCGCTCGGTGGCCACCGGTAGGCGGCCGAGCTCGGTCCCGGTGGCCGGGTCGATCACGGGCAGCGTGTCGCGGCCCTGTGCGCCGCGCCACTCGCCCGCGACATGCAGCGCGAGTGCCGGCGGGTACTGCAAGGAGGAGGCCATGGCGTCAGCGCCCCTTCCAGTGCACGAGCTTGTCCTCCGCGCCGGTGAGCAGCGCGTTGAGGACCAGGCCGATCACGCCGATGAGCGCGATGCCGATGAAGACGACCGGAATGCGGAACAGTTGCGCCGCGTCCGAGATCATGAAGCCCAGGCCGGCCTGCGCACCCACCAGCTCGGCGGCCACCACCACCGCCCAGCTCAGCGCCATGGCGACCTTCAGGCCGGTGAAGATCTGCGGCACGGCGGCCGGCAGCACCACGCGGAAGAAGGTCTGCGCGCGGTTCAGGCCCATGGACTCTGCGGCGCGGAAGTAGGCCAGCGGCACGCCGGCGGCGCCGGCATGGGCGTTCACGAACGCGTAGTTGAAGGCGGTGAACAGGATCAGCACGATCTTGCCGGTCTCGCCCAGGCCGAAGTAGAGCACCGCCATCGGGATGAACGCGATCGGCGGGATCGGCCGCACGAACGCCATGATGGGCGAGAACATGGCGCCCACGACCTTGCTGTAGCCGCTGAGCAGGCCGAGCGGAATGCCGATGGCCGCGCCGATCAGGAAGCCGCTGATGGTGCGGAATAGGCTGGCCTCGATGTGCGCCCACAGCGACTGGCCCTTGTAGCCGTCCTGCAGCAGCGCGGCGAACTCGGTCGCCATGCTCTGGGGCGTGGGCAGGTAGCCCGGGCCGACCAGGCCGGAGACCGTGACGGCGGCCCACAGCAGCAGCAGGCCCAGCACCGAGGCCACCGAGTACACGATCAACGGCAGGGTGCGCGGCAGCTTGACCAGGCGGGCGCCGCTGCGCTGGCGCGCGGCGTATTCCACGCCGCTTTCGGCGGAGGCGGTCCTGCTGCTCACTTGCGCTCACCCTTGAGGTAGCGTTGCAGGTGGCTGGGGTCGATCGCGTCGGCGATCACCTTGTCCGGCAGCGGGGCGGGAATCGTTCCGGCCGCGGCCAGCGCCTCGCTGGCCACCTTGAACTTGAGCGCCAGTCCCTTGCCCGGCGCCGTCATCGAGAACGGCGAGTTCGGATCGACCTGCTGCTCGATGCTGGGGATGCGCGAGAACTCGCGCTCGTAGGCGGCCTTGGCCACCTCGCGCGGGATGCCGACGTTCTTCACCAGCGCGTCGATCGCCAGGTTCGGGTTCTTGGCGATCATCTCCATCGCCTTGGCCCGGACCTGCACCAGCCGCAGGCCGACGTCGGGGTTGCGCGCCAGGAAGGCGGGGCGCGCGGCCGTCATGCCCGGGCAAACGCCGCCGTGCGGCGTGTAGTCGGTCGCCCAGCCGGCCACCTTGTAGCCCTGCTGGACCAGGGCCTGCGAGAACGGCGACCACGCGATGCCGGCCTGGATCGCGCCGCTGGAGAAAGCGTTGCCGTAGAGCGGCGGCGCGATGTTGACCACGCTGAGGTCGCTCAGCTTGGTGCCCAGCTTGTTGGCCAGCAGCACCAGCGACACCTGCGCGCAGGTGCCGGACGGCGCGCCGATCGCCTTGGCCTTGGCCAGGTCCTCGGCGCTGTTGATGCCGGCCTTGGGGTCGACCACCAGGGCCTCGGCGGCCGCGTGGTCCAGCTCCCAGTAGATCATCTTGAGCGGGATGTTCTGGCCCAGCGCGAAGACGGTGGCCAGGCCGGTGGTGATCACGTCCAGGCTCTCGCTCTTGAGGCCGGCCAGCAGCGGCGCGCCCGAGGCGAAGAAGAAGAACTGCGGGTCCAGACCGGCTTCCTTGAACAGGCCGTGGTCCTTGGCCACGTAGACCGCGTAGTAGTCGGCCGAGGGCAGGCCCCAGCGGAACTTGAGCGGGGCGGCCGCGGTCTGGGCCGTGGCCGAACCCGCCGCGAAGGCGCAGGCCACGGTGGCCAGGAACTGTCGGACGAATCTCTTCATGGGGTGTCTCCTCGTGGGGTGGATGGGGCGGAGCGGGGATGGGCGGGGTGCTCAGGCCGCCAGGGCCTGGCGCGGGGTGTCCTGCCGGCTGGCATGGACCTCTTCCTGCACGGCGTGCAGCAGGTCGCGCTGCAGGTTGATGAAGTACGGGGTGCTCAGGAAGTCGGCGGTGCGGGGCTTGTCGGCCTCGATGCGCACCGACAGCTTCACGCGGCCCGGGCGGCGCGTCATCACCAGCACGCGGTCGGCGACGAAGATGGCCTCGCTGACGTCGTGGGTGATGAAGAAGATCGTCGGGCGGTACTCCTGCCACAGGCGCAGCAGCAGCTCCTGCATCTGGATGCGGGTCTGGTAGTCGAGCGCGCCGAAGGGCTCGTCCAGCAGCAGCACCTTGGGCTCGGAGACCAGGGCGCGCGCGATCTGCACGCGCTGCTGCATGCCGCCCGAGAGCTGGTAGGGGTAGTGGCGCTCGAAGCCCGACAGGCCGACCTCGCTCAGCAGGTGCATCGCGCGCGCCGTGTAGGTGTCGCGCGCCACGCCCCGGCACTTCACGCCCAGCGTGACGTTGTCGAACACGTTGAGCCAGGGAAACAGCGAGGGCTGCTGGAACACCACGGCGCGGTCCGGCCCCGGGCCGCCGATCGGCCGGCCGTCCAGCGTCAGCGTGCCGGTGCTGGGCTGCTCGAAGCCCGCGATCATGTTCAGCGTGGAAGACTTGCCGCAGCCCGTGGGCCCCAGCACGGTGACGATCTCGGCGGCCGCGATGTCCAGGTCGAGGCTGTCCAGGGCCAGCGTCGGGTTCCGGGTGCGGCCGCTGCCGCCGTAGAGTTTGCTGGCGCCCCGGAAGGCGATCTTGGGCGGCGCGGAAGCGAGGATTTCGACTCGGGCTGTCATGGGGCTTGTCTCCTTCGATCAGGGTATGAGGCACTGTAGTCCTATGAAGGACTAGAGCTCAACATGACCGGGATCGGGCTTACCCGCAGTCCTATAGCCCAGACGGCGCAATCGATTGGAGGACTGGCGATGGCCTGGGCGCTGGGCGCCTGTGCACCAGGGCCTGACAGGCTCTCAGGCCGCCGTTCGCGCGTGCTGGTAGCCGGTGCGCATCAGCGGCGTGAGCGCACCGAAGCGCGGCCATTCGAGCAGCACGCCCTGCGCGTGCAGCAGCCGGCGGAAGTCGTGCAGCAGCGCTGGCTGCGCGCGCACCGCGCGCGGCGGCTCGCCGCGCGCCAGCGCGAAGGCGGCCAGCGAGCCCGCCGCCTCGCCGATGCTCCACTCGGTCGCGTGCTCGCGGTAGGCGCCGTTGGTGATGCGCGTGGTGCCGATGTTCTTGCAGGCCGGCAGCAGGTTGTCGACGCGCCGGGGCAGCAGGGCGCCGAGCGGGATCTGGAACGGGTAGGCGTCGATGTCGACCGTGTTGCGCCCGCGCGTGCTTGGGTGCAGGTCGATGCGGTAGGCGCCGATGCCCACGCTGTCGAAGAACGGCTCGGCCGCGTCTTGGCCGGGTCGGGCGGCCACGCCGACGTGCTGCTCCCGCACCGTGAACTCGGCCAGGATGCGGCGGCCCTCGCGCCAGTAGATCTGCTGGGCCAGGCCGTCCGCGCTGCCCAGCACGTCGCCGCGCAGGCGCAGCCCCGGATAGCCCAGGCCATCGCCGTCGTGGCGCGGCGCCTCGGTCTGCATCCAGTAGAAGAAGCCCAGGCTGAACTGCCGCGCCTGCTCCAGCGCGCGCTGCTCGGCCTCGGCGTCGACGCCGATCAAGGGCTGCTCCCAGTAGTCCATCTGGGGCCAGTTCGCGAGCGTGATGTCGCTCCGATAGGCGCCCGGCTGGAAGTGGCCGCGCCACGCGATGCGGCGCGCGTGCCAGAGGTCGTAGAGGCCGGGTTCGTCGGTCGGGCCGGCGAACAGCGGGCGCGTGCGCGGCTGGTGGGTCACGAAGTCCGACAGCGTCCAGTCGTACTGGGCGTTCGGCCAGCAGTCCGGCTGCAGCGTGCGGAAGCGCTCGTAGCCGGCCGGCTTGTCGATCACGTGGTGCTCGCCCGGGTGGTACTCCATCGCGAAGCACCAGGTCGCGGCCTGCTGGTCCCAGGGATCCGCCTGCGCCAGGGCGTGGGGCTCCTGCGTGTCGGCCTGCGCCTCGGCGCCGAACACGTGCTCCACGCCGGCCAGCGGCAGCAGCGTGCCGGTCTCGGTGGCGTCGATGAACAGCGGCGCTTCCAGCACGGCGTCATCGCCGCGCTCGAGGTCGCGCACGTGCAGCGCCGACACCCGGTCGCCCGAGGTGTCGGCGCGCACCACCCGGTGGCGGCGCAGGACGCGCAGCCGGCCGTCGGCCTCCCAGGGGGCCAGCAGTTCGTCGATCACCTTCGCGGCGACCCAGGGCTCGTGGCACAGCGTGCTGACGTTGCCGAGACCGGGGTTGAGGCACAGCGCGCGCCGGGCCTCGTCGGTCAGCGGCAGGTGGCGGCGGTAGTAGGCCCGGATGGCATGGCGCAGTTGCGCATAGCTCTGCGAGGCGTGCAGCGACTCGATCCACGGGTACTCGTCCGGCGGCACGCCCTGGGCGGTGAGCTGGCCGCCGAGCCATTGCAGCTCCTCGACCAGCACCACGCGCCGCCCCAGGCCCAGCGCCGCGAGCGCGGCCGACACGCCCCCCAGGCCGCCGCCGACGATGGCGAGGTCCGTCTTCCAGCCTTGCGTGCGCGCCATGCTGTCCGTTCCCGCGTGCTCAGTTGACCGTGATGCCCATGCGGCGGATGGCTTCGCCGTAGCGCCGGGTGTCGGTCTCGATCAGCTTCTGGAACTCGGCCGGCGTGCCGCCGCCGGTTTCCAGCCCGAGCCCGGACAGGCGCTCGCGCATGTCGGGCTGCTTCAGGACCGCGTTGAGGTCGCGGTTCAGGCGCTCGATGACGCTCGCCGGCGTCGCGGCCGGCGCCAGCACGCCGAACCAGCCCACCACGTCGAAGTCCGGGATGCCTTGCTCGATGACGGTGGGCACGCCCGGCAGCGCCGAGCTCTGGGTGCGCGTGGTCACGGCCAGCGCGCGCAGCTTGCTGGCCTGGATGTGGGGCAGCGCGCTCGACGGGATCTCGAAGCCGACCTCCACCTCGCCCGAGAGCAGCGCCGTGAGCGCCGGGCCCGAGCCCTTGTAGGGCACCTGCACCATGTCGACCTTGGCGGCGCTCTTGAGGAATTCGGCCGCCAGCGCGGTGGTGGTCGCGCCGCCGCCGCCGGCGGCGTAGTTCAGCTTGCCGGGCGCCTGGCGCGCGGCGGCCAGCAGCTCGGGCAGCGTTTTCCAGGGCTGGTTGGCCGGGGCGACCACCACCACGGGCGTCTCGGCGAGCTTGATGACCGGCGCGAAGGCCTTGACCGGGTCGTAGCGCAGCGAGGTGTAGAGCGCGCCGCTGCCGGCGTGCCCGCTGGTCACCAGCAGCAGGGTGTGGCCGTCCGGCGCGGCCGAGGCCACGCCCGCGGTGGCGATGGTGGCGCCGGCGCCGGGCTTGTTCTCGATCACCACCGGCTGCCCGAGCGACTGCGACAGCTTCTGGCCCACGGCGCGCGCGATGATGTCGGCCGACCCGCCGGGGGCGAAGCCCACGACCAGCGTGATCGGCTTGGAAGGCCAGGCCGGGGCCTGGGCGTGGGCCAGCAGGGCGCCCGAGCACAGGGCGGCGGCGAGGAGGGCGCGGCGCCCGAGGCGCGGGGAAGGCTTGAACGGCATCATGTCTTGTCTCCAGAAGGAAGAAGCGGTCTTTTGCGGGTCTTGCAAGTCTTGCGCAGGGGATGCTAGGTGCCGCTGCCGATTCCATCCAATACCAATCGGCCAGTTGGGAATAACACGGTGTTATTCGCCCGAGGGACAATCCGCGCATGAACCTGCGCCAGATCGAGGTGTTCCGCGCCGTGATGACCACCGGCTCCACGACCGAGGCGGCGCGGCTGCTGCACGTCTCGCAGCCCGGCATCAGCCGCCTGGTGCGGCACCTGGAGCTGCAGCTGGGCGTGGCGCTGTTCGAGCGGCGCAGCGGCCGGCTGGTGCCCACCGCCGAGGCGCGCGAGCTGCACGACGAGATCGAGAAGGTCTACCGGGGCGTGCAGCACGTGCGCGACGTCGCCGCGCACCTGCGCTTCGGCACCCGCACCACCTTGCGCGTGCTCTCGAGCGCCAACACCGCGCTGCAGCTCGTGCCGCGCGGGATCGCCGCGCTGATCGGGCAGTACCCGGCCGCCCGCGTGCTGTTCGAGTCGCTGCCCACGCGCGAGATCGTCAAGCTGCTGGTGAGCGAGGAGGCCGACGTGGCGGTCTCCAGCGCGCCGCTGGACCACCCGGCGCTGGACATCGAGGAAATCGGCCGCTGGGAGCTGCTGTGCGCCTTGCCCGCCGGCCCCGATGGGCGGCCGGGGCCGGCGCCTGCTTCGCTGGCGCAGGTGCTCGCGGGGCGGATCGTGGTGTACAGCCCGGAAGCGCCGCAGAGCGCCGTCATCGAGCACTGGATCGAGTCCCACGGGGTCGCGCGCCACGTGGCGGCGGAGGTGCGCTCGGGCCTGGCCGCGTGCTCGGTGGCGGCCACGGGCGTCGCGGCCGCGTTCGTCGACGACCTGTCCGCGCGCGCCCACCGCCCCGAGGGCCTGGTCTTCGCGGCGCTGCCGGGCGCGCCCACGTTTCCGGTCTACGCCGTGCGCAACCGGCACCGCCCGCTCTCGCGCCTGGGCAAGGCCTTTCTGCGGACCGCGCGGGAGCAACTGGACGCCCTGCGCTCGGCGCCGTGCCCGCGGCTGGACACGCCTTTGCGCTGATCGGTTGGGGCCTGACCATGCTTGAATACTGTATTTAAGTACAGTATTCTATGGCCATGAACCCGATTCGAGATGTGCAGGAAGCCGGCCCGCCGCACGGTGGCTGGCCGGCCGGTGTGGCCGCGGCCCTGTGGCGCGGCGACCAGCTCGGTGCGCGGGTGGGCGCGGTGCTGTCCAGCGGCTTCGAGGCGCTGGATGCGCAGTTGCCTGGCGGCGGCTGGCCTTGCCGTGGGCTCAGCGAGTTGCTGCTGCCCGCGCCCGGCACGCTGGAATGGCGCCTGCTCGGGCCCGTGCTGCGCCAGGTGTGCGCGGCGCGGCGGCCGGTGGTGCTGGTGGGGCCGCCGCACCCGCCGCACCCGCCCGGCCTGCGCGCCGAGGGCATCGACGAGCGCCAGCTCGTCTGGGTGCAGGCCGAGACGCCCGCGCAGCGGCTGTGGTCGGTGGAGCAACTGGTCCGCTCCCGCGCCTGCGGCGCGCTCGTGGCCTGGCTGCCGCAGGCCCGCGCCGGGCAGCTCCGCCGGCTGCAGGTGCTGGCCGCGGCCGGCGAACGGCCGGTGTTCCTGTGCCGTCCCGCCGCCGCGGCGCGCGAACCCTCGGCGGCGCCGCTGCGGCTGCGGGTCCAGGGCGGGCCGGACTGGACCTTGCGGGTCGAACTGCTCAAGCGCAAGGGACCGCCGCTGGAAACGCCCCTGAGCCTGGAGGCCGTGCCCGGCGGCCTGCGGCCCCTGCTCACGCCGCGGCTGCGCCAGTTCCCGTGGCCTGCGGCTTCCTCGCCGTCTTTCCGAGAAAACGATGGCCATGCTGTGGTCCGCGCTGCTCCTGTCGCCTCCCGCTCCCGCGCCATGCCCCACTGAGGAGGACGACCCGGCCCGGCGCCTGCTGGCCACCTGGGCCTTGCAGTTCACGCCGCGGGTGGCGCTCGCCCGCGGGGCCGTGCTGATGGAGGTGGCGGCCAGCGTGCGCCTGTTCGGCGGCCTGCGGGCCCTGGGCGCGCGCGTGCACCGCGAAAGCCGCGAACTGGGTGTGGGCCAGGTGGCCTGGGCGCCCAATGGCCTGGCCGCGCTGGCGCTGGCGCGCGCCGGCCGCGCCAACGGCCTGCGCCGGCCGCTGGCGGACGTGCTGGACGCCCTGCCCATGGAGACCCTGGACGCGCTGCAGCCGCACCGGCTCACGCTGGCGCACATCGGCTGCCGCACGCTGGGCGACGTGCGCGCGCTGCCGCGCCCGGGCCTGGGCCGGCGCTTCGATGCGCCACTGCTGCACGCGCTCGACCAGGCCTACGGCCGCGCGCCCGAGGCGCACGAATGGGTGGCGCTGCCCGAGCGCTTCGAGCAGCGGCTGGAGCTCATGGCGCGGGTGGAGCAGGCGCAGGACCTGCTGGCGGGCGCCCGGCGCCTGCTGCGCGCGATGGCCGGCTGGCTGGCTGCGCGGCGCGCGGGCGTCACTGTGTTCACGCTGGGCTGGTCGCACGATGCGATGCGCGAGCGCGCGGCCGGCGAGGGCGGCTCGATCACCCTCGGCACCGCCGAGCCCACGCGCGACGTCGGCCACCTGGGCCGCCTGCTGGCCGAGCACCTGGCGCGCGTGACGCTGGCCGCGCCGGTGGGCGATCTGCTGCTGCGCGCCGACGACACGCGGCCGCTGGAAGACGCCAGCGGCTCGTTGCTGCCGCCCGATGCGGCGGCGGGGGCCGGCGGCGGCCCGGGCGAGTCGCTGACGCCGGTGCTGGAGCGGCTGGCCGCGCGCCTGGGGCCGCAGCGCGTGCAGCGGCCGGTGCTGCGCGAGGACCACCGTCCCGAATGGATGTGCCGCTGGCAGCCCGCCGCGCTGCCGCTGCCGCTGCCGCTGCCGCCGGCCGGTGCGGCGGCGGGCTGCGCCGGCCTGCCGCAGCCTGGCTTCGTGCTGCCCGAGCCGCTGCGCCTGGTGGTGCGCGGGCACCGGCCGGTCTACGAAGGCGAGCTGGTGCTGCTGCTGGGCCCGCAGCGGGTGGAGGGCGGCTGGTGGGACCGGACCGGGGACGCGGGGGCCGGTCCCGGCGCCGAGCGCACGCGCGTCGTGGTGCGCGACTACTGGGTGGCCCTGTCCCCGCAGGCCGGCGTGCTGTGGGTGTTCCAGACCCGACTGGGAGAAGCGCCGGCCTGGTACCTCCACGGGTGGTGGTGAGATATGGACTCCCCCCTGCGCCGCTTCGCGGCTCCGTGCGGCCGCCGGAGGCGGCTGCTCTTCGGGCACGTCCAAGCCTGCGCAGGCAGGCTTGGAGCCGCGGCCCTCAGCCCCCTCTCTGGCGCGCCGCTGCGCGGCGCTTGGAGGGGGGACGACAGCTTGGGCCGGCGGAGCCGTCCCGCGCTGTCCCTGGGTTTTCGGCCTCCTCGCTCCGGAGGTCGTGCCTTGCTCCCTCTCCCTCTGGGAGAGGGTTGGGGTGAGGGCCCGGCAGCGGACCCTCGCTGTTTCTGGGTTGGGGTGGGTCGTGTGTGGCGCCTTGAATGATCGCGGGCCACGACATGATCTCCGCTGCCTTGCCCGACTACGCCGAGCTGCGCTGCATCTCGAACTTCACGTTCCTGCGCGGCGCGAGCCATCCGGCGGAGCTGGTGGCGCGGGCGAAGGCCCTGGGTTATCGCGCGCTGGCGCTGGTGGACGAGTGTTCGCTGGCGGGCGTGGTGCGGGCGCACGTGGCGGCGAAGGCGCATGGGCTCAAGCTGCTGATGGGCAGCCAGTTCGAGGTGAGCGGCGGCGAGGCGCCGTTCACGCTGATCGTGCTGGCGTGCAACCTGAACGGCTATGGCAACCTGTGCGAGTTCATCACGCGCCTGCGCCGCGCCTCGCCCAGGAAGGGCACCTACCGCCTGGCGCTGGAAGACATCGATGGCGCGGCGCTGGCCGATTGCGTGGCGATCGCCGTGCCCGCGCGCACGGGCGGCGACCAGGCGCGCACGGACGGCATCGCGCGCTGGATGCTGCGGCACTTCATGGGCCGCGGCTGGCTCGGCGTGGAGCAGTTGCGCCGGCTCGACGACGAGGTCTGGCTGCACCGGCTGCGCCAGAGCAGCGCGCTCACGGCGGTGCCGCTGGTGGCCGTGGGCGACGTGCACATGCACGTGCGCTCCCGCAAGCCGCTGCAGGACGTGCTCACCGCCATTCGCGTCGGCCGTCCGCTCACCGAATGCGGCTTCGCGCTGGCGCCCAATGCCGAGCAGCGCCTGCGCTCGCGCCTGACGCTGGGCCGCTGCTACCCGCCCGAGCTGCTGGCCGAGACGCTCGTGGTGGCCGCCCGCTGCGGGTTCTCCATGGACGAGCTGCGCTACCAGTACCCGAGCGAGGTGGTGCCGCCGGGCGAGACGCCCGCGTCGTACCTGCGGCGGTTGACCGAAGCCGGTGCGCGCAGGCGCTGGCCCGGCGGCATGCCGGCCAAGGTGCGGCAGCAGGTCGAACACGAACTGGCGCTGATCACCGACCTGGCGTACGAGCACTACTTCCTCACCGTGCACGACATCGTGGCCTTCGCGTGCTCGAAGAACATTCTCTGCCAGGGCCGCGGCTCGGCGGCCAACAGCGTGGTCTGCTATTGCCTGGGCATCACCGAGGTGGACCCCGGCCGCGCGGCGGTGCTGTTCGAGCGCTTCATCTCGCGCGAGCGCAACGAGCCGCCCGACATCGACGTGGACTTCGAGCACGAGCGGCGCGAGGAGGTCATCCAGCGCCTCTACGAAAAGTACGGGCGCGAGCGCGCCGCGATCACCGCCACCGTCATCAGCTACCGGCCGCGCAGCGCCCTGCGCGACGTGGGCAAGGCGCTCGGCTTCGAGGCCGGCGTGCTCGACGCGCTGGCCAAGCAGTCGCGCTGGTGGAACGGGCGCGAGATCGAGCCCGAGCGCCTGCGGGAGGCCGGCCTCGACCCCGAGTGCCTGCAGGTGCGCCAACTGCTGGCGCTGGTGGCGCAACTGCTGGGGTTTCCGCGCCACCTGTCGCAGCACACCGGCGGTTTCGTGCTCACGGAGCTGCCGCTCTCGCGCCTGGTGCCGATCGAAAGCGCCGCGATGGAAGGGCGTACCGTGATCGAGTGGGACAAGGACGACCTCGACGCCGTGGGCCTGCTCAAGGTGGACGTGCTCGCGCTGGGCATGCTCACCGCGCTGCGCAAGTCGCTGGACTTCATCGGCCGCTGGCGCGGCCGGCCCATGGCGCTGCAGGACATCCCCGACAACGACGATCCCACCTACGACATGATCTGCGCCGCCGACACCGTGGGCGTGTTCCAGATCGAGAGCCGCGCGCAGATGAGCATGCTGCC
>CAZAPJ010000064.1:0-27153 GCA_964487025.1 uncultured Hydrogenophaga sp. | reverse complement strand
GCATGGCTGGAACCTGTTCGCTTTGATCCGGATGGATCAGCAAAACGATTTCGTAGTGACGCATGCAGACTCCTTGAGGATGAATGCCAGCCCCCCAAAAGGAAAAGGAAAAGGAAAAGGAAGGCCCGGCTGAATCAGCCACCCGCCGCGTCTGGAAGCGGTGTGGCAAGGCGAAAAACCAGGGATTATAGCCGTTCCGGCCAGGCGTGCGGGCCGCCCCGCCGTCAGGCGCCGAGCGCGCGGCCGAGCGCGGCGTACTTCTCCGGGCCGACGGCGTCCCGGATGCGGGGCGCCAGCGCCAGCAGGTCTTCGTAGCTGCGCGCGGCCTCCACGGCCAGGTTCAGCCGGAAGCCGCGCAGGCCCAGGCTGGCCGTGAGCTGGCTGGCGACCAGGTAGGCCTCCTGGTAGCGCTGGGCCGGGGTGCGCGCATCGCCATCGCCGGCCGGCTGGGCGATCTGGTCGGTCTGGCCGGCGGTCGCGGGTGCAACCGGTGCCGCAGGTGCGACAACCGGCGCGGCAGCCGGGGATGGAACGGGCGCGGGACCGGGCGCGGCCGAAGCCGGCGCGGCGGCGCGCGCCACGAGCCCGAGCTCGAACAGCTTTTCGATGTCCTCCCGCGTGGCGCCCAGCGCGGCCGAAGCGGCCAGCAGATCCTCCAGCGTGCGCCGGCCGTCGACCAGGATGAACACCGAGCGCTGGCGCGGCGTGAGCGGTACCGAACGGTCCTTCATGACCTTGAGGCCCCTTTCGGTTTTCGCAATGCTCATGGGTTCATCTCGCTCTTCTCGAAAAATGCCACGGGTACGCCTCCCAGCCCGGTGTCCGGCACGGGGTGGAGCGCACTTTATCCCCACGCGGGACGGCCCGAGCCCCGCGTCCGCCAAACGGCATGGAAAAGGGCTCGGGCAGTGCTGCGCAAAGAAAAAAGCCCGCACGCGGCGGGCTGGGTGACGGCGGGGGCCGCACCCCGGGGGATAGGTGCCCCGGGGTGCGGTGGCCGGTGAGGGTCAGTCCTGGGCGTAGATGTCCACGTCCTTGGTTTCCCGGACGAACAGGGTACCGATGATGAACGTGCCCGCGGCCACGATGACGGGGTACCAGAGGCCGTAGTAGATGTCCCCGGTCGCGGCCACCATGGCGAAGGCCGTGGTGGGCAGCAGGCCGCCGAACCAGCCGTTGCCGATGTGGTAGGGCAGACTCATCGAGGTGTAGCGGATACGGGTCGGGAACAGCTCCACCAACATGGCCGCGATCGGGCCGTAGACCATGGTGACCAGGATCACCAGGAACACCAGGATGACGAGCACCATGAACTTGTTCATCTTGGCGGGGTCCGCTGCGACGGTCAGGTTGGCCGCCTTGGACGCATCCGTCAGCTCCTTGCGGAAGTCGCCGATCGCCTTGGCGCTCTCCGCCGAGAAGGCGTCGCGGCGCTCGTTGAGCGTGCCGGCCGGCGAGTTGAGGACCTTGTCGCCGATCGTGATCGTGGCCGGGGCGCCCACCGCACCCTGCACGCTGGTGTAGGGGATGTAGGCCTGGGTGAGCGCGCGCTTGGCGATGTCGCACGAGGTGCGGAAGTCGATGTCGCGCGCGATCGGGCTGCCCTGGAACGAGCACTCCTTCAGGTCGGCCGTGACCGTGACCTTGGTGGCCTGCTGCGCCGCCACCAGCGCCGGGTTGGCGTAGTTCAGCAGCATCGGGAACACCGTGAAGTAGGTCAGCGCGGCGATCAGGCAGCCGCCCATGATGATGGGCTTGCGGCCGATCTTGTCCGACAGCGTGCCGAACACGATGAAGAACGGCGTGCCGATCAGCAGCGAGGCCGCGATCAGCAGGTTGGCCGTGGTGGCGTCGACCTTGGCGATCGTGGTGAGGAAGAACAGCGCGTAGAACTGGCCGGTGTACCAGACCACCGCCTGGCCGGCGGTCAGGCCGAGCAGCGCCAGGATCACGATCTTGAGGTTCTTCCACTGGCCGAAGGACTCGGTCAGCGGCGCCTTGGAGGTCTTGCCCTCCGACTTCATCTTCTGGAACGCCGGGGACTCGTTCAGGCTCAGCCGGATCCAGACCGAGATGCCGAGCAGCAGGATCGACACCAGGAAGGGAATGCGCCAGCCCCAGTCGGCGAACGCCGCGTCGCCCATCAGGTTGCGCACGCCCAGGATCACCAGCAGCGAGAGGAACAGGCCCAGCGTGGCCGTGGTCTGGATCCACGAGGTGTAGGCGCCGCGCTTGCCGTGCGGCGCGTGCTCGGCCACGTAGGTCGCCGCGCCACCGTACTCGCCGCCGAGCGCGAGGCCCTGCAGCATGCGCAGGATGATCAGGATCACGGGCGCCGCCAGGCCGATCGAGGCATAGCTCGGCAGCAGGCCCACGATGAAGGTGGACGCGCCCATGATCAGGATCGTCACCAGGAAGGTGTACTTGCGCCCGATCATGTCGCCCAGCCGGCCGAACACGATCGCGCCGAACGGCCGCACCAGGAAGCCGGCCGCGAACGCCAGCAGCGCGAAGATGTAGGCCGAGGTGGGATCGAGGCCGGAGAAGAACTGCCGCGCGATGATCGCGGCGAGCGAGCCGTAGAGGTAGAAGTCGTACCACTCGAACACCGTCCCCAGGGACGAAGCGAAGATCACTTTTCGCTCCTCCCTGGTCATCGGTGCGGATGCACTGGCTGTTGCGGTTGCCATGGTGTTGATGTCTCCTAGGTTGAATCGCTGGCACAACAAAACGAAACGCCACCGCAGTGTTTGAAGAGCATCTGACAAGAAGCTGACAGCCGGCGCCAGGCGCCCGGCACAGACCCCCGAAATCGGGAAAACCCTAGGAGGCCCCCCAGCCCGCAGGGCGTCACTTGACGATGCCGCTGATGGGCTGAACCACCTGCACCCAGCGGCCGCCGCGCACCTGGTCGATCGAGACCAGCTCGGGCGTCACGTGGTTGTTGGCCCAGCTCTGGCCCGCGTAGGTGGTGAAGTCCTGGTGCTTGACGCCCTGCACGGCCTTGGAGAAGGACTCGGCCGTGAGGCTGCGCCCGGCCGCTTCCAGCCCCGCGACGAACCAGCTGGTGTAGGCGTAGGCGTTGGCCGCGTTCTCGTCCGCGTCGTGGCCGAAGCGGGCCTTGTAGTCGGCCAGGAACTTCCTGGCCGCGGGGTCGGCGCTGTCGGCGTCGTGCAGCTTCCAGCCGCCGATGCCGTAGAGCCCCTCCACCGCGTCCTTGCCCAGGCGGGCGACGACGGTGCTGCGCCCCGGCAGGGTGGTGAGGACCTTGACGTCCCAGCCCAGCTTCTTGACCTCGGCCATCACGCCCACGGTCTCGCGCACCACCGTGCCGGCCAGGATGAGGTCGACGTTGGCGGCCTTCATGCGGGCCACCTGCGAGGAGAAGTCGATGTCGCCCACCTTGTAGGCGGCCTCGGCGGCCACGCTCTGCCCGGTTTCCTTCATGGTCTGCGCCACGCCGGCGCGGATCAGGTCGCCCAGCGGGCCTTCCTGGTAGATCACGCCCACGCGCTTGAGGCCCCAGTTCTTGATCGCCCAACTCAGGCCGGTGGCGGTGGTGCTGTCGTAGTTCTGCACCGTGGTGAACAGCAGCGGGCTGTTGCCCGAGATCTTCTGGACGATGGCCGAGGCCGCCCAGGGCGCGAACACCACCACGCCCGCGTCGGTGGCCGCCTTGACCGTGGCCGCGTTGGGGCCCGAGCCGAAGGGGTTGACGATGGCGAAGACGTTGTCGCTGCGGATCAGCTTTTGCACCGCGCGCACGGCCATCTGCGGCTGGCTGCCGTTGTCCTCGGTCACGAGGCGGATCTTGCGGCCGTGCACGCCGCCCTTGGCGTTGGCCTCGTCGAAGCGCATCTGCATGGCGTTGCGCAGCATGGGCATGTTGGCCGCCGTCGGGCCGGACAGGTCCAGGTGCGTGCCGATCACGATCTCCGTGTCGGTCACCCCGGCGGCGTGGGCGTGGCCCAGGGCCAGCGCCGCCGCGGCAGCGGCGGTGGCGATGATGTGGCGTCGGTTGAGTGTCATGCCTTGTCTCCTGGTTTGGTTAGGCGGGGTTGGAAACCTCAATGTCGTACATGCTGTCGATCAGCGCGGCGTATTTGCGCGCGATCACCTTGCGCTTGAGCTTCATCGTCGGCGTCAGCTCTTCGTCCTCGGCCGTCAGCAGCTCGCCGATGATGCGGAAGTCCTTGACCTGCTCCACGCGCGCGAGCTGCGGGTTGATGCGCTCGATTTCGGCGCGGATCAACGCCACCACCTCGGGCGCGCGCGCCAGGCTGGCGAAGTCGGTATAGGGCACCTGGTGCTCCTGCGCGTGGCGGGCCACGTGCTCCTGGTCCAGCATGACCAGGCAGGTCAGGTACTTGCGGCCGTCGCCGATGACCACCGCGTCGGTCACGTAGGGGCTGAACTTGATCAGGCTCTCGATGTGGCTGGGCGTGATGTTCTTGCCGCCCGAGGTGATGAGGATGTCCTTGATGCGGTCGCGTATGGCCAGGTAGCCCTGGTCGTCGAGCTCGCCGCAGTCGCCGGTGTGCAGCCAGCCCTCGGCGTCCAGCGCCTCGGCGGTCTTGTCGGGCTGGTTCCAGTAGCCGCCGAAGACATTGGGCCCGCGCACCAGGATCTCGTTCCCGGCGCCGATGCGGATCTCCATCGCAGGCCCCTTGACGCCGGCCCAGCCCAGCTTGATGCCGCCCTTGGGCGTGGCGGTGCAAAAGCCCGCGGTCTCGGTCATGCCGAAGGCCTCGCGCAGCTCGATGCCGCAGCCCAGGAACCAGCGGATCAGGTCCGGCGGCACCGGCGCCGCGCCGGTCAGCGCGCACTTGCAGTTCTGCAGCCCCAGGAAGACGCGGATGTTGCGCATCGCGAGGTGCTGCAGCACGCGGTCGGCCAGGGTGGGCCCGGGGGGCGCCTCGCCCCGCAGCCGGGCCTCCACCGCGGCCGCGCCGCGCTCGCGCGCGCGCCGGTAGACCCAGCGCGCGGGCGCGATGGCGTCGCGCATGAACAGGTCGATCTGCGAGCACATCTTCTCCCAGAAGCGCGGCGGCGCGAACACCAGGTGCGGCGCCACCTCGCGCAGGTCGTTGACGACGGTGCCCGCGCCCTCGGGAAAGTGCACGATCAGCCCCACCGCCAGCGGGTTGAACACCGAGGCCATGCGCTCGGCGATGTGGCACAGCGGCAGGAAGGACAGCGACTTGTCGCCCGGCGCCACGTCCAGGTACAGCGGCGCCTGGCCGATCTGCGCCATGACGTTGCGGTTCAGGATCATGGCGCCCTTGGGCACGCCGGTGGTGCCCGAGGTGTAGACCAGGAAGGCCAGGTCGCCGGGGCGGCCGGCGTCGATCGCGGCCTCGAAGCGCTCGGCCCCGCGCTCGGCCAGGGCCATGCCCTCGGCCAGGAAGTCGTCGAAGAAGAAGACCCGGTCGTCGTGCAGGCCGCGCAGGCCCTCGCGCTCCATCACCACGATGCAGCGCAGGCGCGGGCACCGGGCGCGCACGGCCAGGGCCTTGTCGAGCTGCTCCTGGTTCTCGACGAACAGGGCCTCGGCGCCGCTGTCGACCAGGATGTGCAGCACCTGGTCGGGCGAGGACGTGGGGTAGATGCCGTTGCCCACCATGCCCATGCACTGCGCGCCGATGTCGACGTACAGCCACTCGGGCCGGTTCTCGGCCAGCACGCAGACCACGCTGGCGCGCGACAGGCCCAGCGCCTCCAGGCGCAGGCCGACGGCGCGCGCGCGGGCGTAGTACTCGGCCCAGGTGGCGCTTTGCCACAGGCCGCGGCGCTTGCGGCGCAGCGCGGGCCGCTCGGCCCATTCGCGGCAGCGCGCGCGGAACAGGCGGGCGGGCGTGTCCTGCCCCTGGAATCGGGAGTGGTCGACCATCGTGTTCATCGCCATGTCTTGCGGCGCTTCCAGCGCTGCGCGGTGCCGCTCAGCCCCTGTTGTCCGCCGCCGCCCAGGTAGGAGGCCTGCACGTCGGCCTTGCGCGACAGCGCCTCGCAGGAGTCGGCCGCGACGATGCGGCCGAGCTCCATGATGTAGCCATCGTCGGCATGCGCGAGCGCGATGGCGGCGTTCTGCTCCACCACCAGGATGGCGGTGCCGGTCTCGTCGCGGATGCGGCCGATGATGGAGAAGATCTCCTTGGTCAGCAGCGGCGACAGGCCCAGCGAGGGCTCGTCCAGCATCAGCAACCGGGGCCTGGCCAGCACCGCGCGGCCGATGGCCAGCATCTGCTGCTCGCCGCCCGAGAGCAGGCCCGCGTGCTGCTGTTCGCGCTCCCTGAGGCGCGGGAACCACTGGAACACGCGCGCCAGGTCGTGGCGCACGCCGTCGGCGTCGCGCCGGGTGTAGGCGCCCATGGCGAGGTTGTCGCGCACGCTCAGGAAGGGAAAGACCTGGCGGCCCTCGGGCACCAGCACCAGGCCGCGCCGGCACACCTCGTCCGCGTCCAGGCCGTGCACCGGCTGGCCCTCGAACCGCACCTGGCCCTTGAAGGGATCGATCACCCCGGCCAGGGTGTTGAGCAGCGTGGTCTTGCCGGCGCCGTTGGCGCCCAGCACGGCCACCATGCGGCCGGCGCGGACCTCGATGTTCACGCCCTGCATGGCCACGATGGGGCCGTACCAGGTCTCGAGGTTCTGGACTTGGAGCAGCGGCGGCGTCATGGCTGCTGCCCCTCGCCTCGGCACACACAGAAGGGAAAAAGCAGGAGCGGACTTCCCCTCTTGCCCACACGCTTGGCCGCCGGAGAAAGCCCCCTCTGCCCGTGCCGAGCAGCGCAGCCCAGCGCGGAACCAGAAGGCCGCATGTTTGAGCCGAAGGCGAGTTTGCGGCCTTCCCGCGCTGGGCGAGCAGCGCAGGTTGCCCCGCCGCGCAGCGGCGGGGTCACGGGCAGCGGGGGTCGCCTTTCTTTGCCTACTTTCTTTGGCGAAGCAAAGAAAGTAGGTCGCCCGCCGGGGCGAGACCCGGCTTGGCACGACCGCCAACACACGTCAGTAAAACCAAAATCCATCGTCACGCCCCCAGGTAAGCCGCGATCACCGCCGGATCGCCCTGCACCTGCGCCGGCGTGCCCTCCGCCAGCACCGCCCCCTGCGCCATGCAGATCACGCGGTCGGCCACCGCGCTGACCAGCGACATGTCGTGCTCCACCATCACCACGGTGATGCCCAGGTCGGTGCGGATGTCGTCGATCCAGAAGGCCAGGTCGCGCGTCTCCTCGGGGTTCAGGCCTGAGGCCGGCTCGTCCAGGAACAGCAGCTCGGGCTGGGTGCACAGGGCGCGGCCCAGCTCCACCACCTTGCGCACGCCATAGGGCAGGCCGGCGATGACGGCGTTGCGCCAGGGCGAGAGGTCGAGGAACTCGATCACCGCCTCGGCGGCGGCGCGCGCGCCCTCCTCCAGCCGCGTGACGGCGGGCGTGCGCAGCACCTGCTGCCACCAGGCGCCATGGTGAAAGCGGTGACGGCCCAGCAGCAGGTTGTCCATCACGGTGGCGGCCTCGAACAGCTCGATGTTCTGGAACGTGCGCGCGATGCCGTGGGCCGCGATGCGGTGGCGCGGCACGCGCGTCAGGTCCTGGCCCTTGAACAGGATCTGCCCGGCCGTGGGATCGAACACGCGGGTGACGGTGTTGAGCATGGAGGTCTTGCCGGCGCCGTTGGGGCCGATCACGGCCAGCACCTCGCCCGCGCGGACCTCGAGGTCGAGCCCGGCGATGGCCTTGACGCCGCCAAAGGCCAGCGACAGGCCGCGCACGCTCAGCAGGGGGGAGGACGGGCTCATCGGTAGCGCTCCGACTTCATGTAGCGCTTCTGGCGCTTGAAGGTGTCGCGCCGGTACAGCGGGAAGGTGTCGATGAGCGCGCGCAGCTTGAGCCAGCGGCCGTTCAGCCCGGCCGGCTCGAACAGCACGAACAGCGCCAGCACCAGGCCGAAGATGAAGATCTCCAGCCCGAACTGCTTGGCCACGCTCTCGGGCAGCAGCGGCTTGATGCGCGAGATCGCCGTCGGCAGCAGGCTGATGAGCACCGCGCCGAGAATGGCGCCGCGCAGGCTGCCCAGGCCGCCGATCACCACCATGAGCACCAGCTCCAGCGACAGCAGCAGCGTGAAGCCGTCGGGCGTGAGGTACTTGAGGTGGTGGGCCAGCAGCGCGCCGGCCAAGCCGGTGATGCCGGCCGACAGCGCGAAGGCCGAGGCCTTGACCGCGTGGACGTGTATGCCCAGCGAATAGGCCGCCGCCTCGGAGTCGCGCACGCCCACGAAGGCGCGGCCCAGACCCGAGCGCAGCAGGTTGAGCAGGCCCAGCAGCACCGCCACCAGCACCGCCAGGCACATGAAATAGAAGGCCTTGGGGCCGCCCAGCGACCAGCCGGCGATGCCCGGCTCCTCCACCACCAGCCCGGTGAAGCCGCCGGTCACCGACTCCCAGTGGCCGATCAGCTGCTCCACGATGATGGCGAAGGCCAAGGTCACCATGGCCAGGTACAGGCCCGAGACGCGGATGGCCGGAATGCCCACCAGCAGGCCCGACAGGCCCGCCACCAGCGCCGCCAGCGGCAGCGACAGCAGCAGCGGCACGCCCTTGGACAGGGCATAGGCGTGGGCGTAGGCGCCGATGGCCACGAAGGCGGCGTGGCCCAGCGAGACCTGGCCGGTGAAGCCGGTCAGCGTCATCAGGCCCAGGCTGGCCACGCACAGGATGAAGACGTAGGTCAGCTCGCCCAGCACGAAGGGCGTGGCGAACAGCGGCGCCAGCACCAGGGCTGCGAGCAGCAGGCTATAGAGCACGCGCTGGTCGGTATGGCGCAGCAGCGCGAAGCTGTCGCGGTATCGGGTGTGGTAGTCGAACTTCATGGGCGATCAGACACGGCGGCCATGGGCTTCACCGAGCAGGCCTCGGGGGCGGATGATGAGGACGGCGATCAGCACCAGGTAGGCCACGATGTCCTTGGTGCCCTGGGGCATGTAGACGCCGGCGTACTGCTCGATCAGGCCGATCAGCAGGCCGCCGACGATGGCACCCGGGATACTGCCGAAGCCGCCCAACACCAGCGCGGCCAGCGCCTTGAGCGTGACGAACCACAGGCTCACGTCCACCAGCGTGATGGGCGCGAGCAGCACGCCGGCCACGGCCGCCGTGGCGCCGGCCAGCGCCCACACCAGCGAGTTCACGCGCTTGACGCGCACGCCGTTGAGATAGGCCGCGAGCTGGTTCTGCGAGGCCGCCTGCATGGCCACGCCCAGCCGCGTGTGGCGGAAGAACAGGAACAGCACCACCGTCACCGCCAGCGCGAAGCCCAGGATGACCAGTTGCAGCTGGGTGATGACCAGCCCGCCGATCTCGGCCGTCAGGTTGGTCCAGGGCGTGGGGTAGTTGCGCGACTCGGGGCCGAAGGCCATGCTGACCAGGCCGCGGATCATGAAGGCCAGCGCGATGGTGAGCATCACGCCCGCGAACTGCGGCTGCCCCGCGATGCGGCGGATCACGAGCGCGTCCAGCCCGTAGGCCAGCAGCGCGACGACGGCCACGGTGACCGGCATGGCCAGCCAGAACGGCAGGCCGATCACGGCGATCAGCCCCCAGGCCGTGAAGGCGGAGACGACCAGCAGGTCGCCGTGGGCGAAATTGAGCACCTCGGTCGCCTTGTAGATGAGCACGATGCCCAGCGCGACCAGCGCGTAGATGGCCCCCACGGCAACGCCGTTGGCGGTGAGCTGGGCGAAGACCTGCAGGCTGGTGTTCATGGCTGGGGACGGGTGGGCATCTCGAAATCCACCTCCCAGGGCAGCAAGGGCTGGTGGCAGTGGCCGCAGGTGACGCGAGGCAGGAAATCCTGCCCGCAGGCCTTGTGCGTGGGCCGGATCGACGTGGGTTCTTGGAAGTGGTGCACGCTGGCCCAGGTGGACAGGCACACGATGTAGCCGAACAGGCCCTGGCTGGCCGGGGTGAGCCGGTAGATGCGGCGCCGGGCGTCGTCGCGGTCGGGCTGCTGCACCAGCAGGCCCGCCTCCACCATGCTGGACAGGCGCCGCGACAGCACGCTGGGGCCGATGCGCAGCACGTAGGCGATCTGGTCGAAGTGGTGGCAGCCGAGCACGACGGCCGAGACGATGAGCACGCTCCAGCGGTCCACGCGCAGGCCCAGCGCCATGTCGGCGCCGCTGCCGGCCGTCAGGCGCGGCGTGCGCAGCGGCGCGGCGGTGTCGTGCGGCAGGCGCGGGTTGGGCTGCAGGCTGAACCGCAGGTCGGTCATGGCCACCACCTCGCCGCAGGCGGTGCACGAGAGCTCGGGGTAGAAAGCCCGCCCGCAGGCCTGGTGCACCAGCCGCGTGGGCAGGGGCACGTCGCGGTCGCCATAGCGGTGCTCCCAGTCCCAGATCATGAGCACCGCGTCGTACAGCGCCAGGCCCTTGCGCGTGAGGTGGTAGGCGTAGCGCTCGGGCCGCTCCTGGTACAGGCGCGGGCGCAGCACGTCCACGTGCATCAGCGCCTTCAGCCGGTCGGCCAGGGTGTGGCGCGGAATGCGCAGCCGCTCCTGCCAGTCGTCGAAACGCCGCAGCCCGGTGAACGCGCCCAGCACCACCTGCGTGGTCCAGCGGTCGCCGAGCAGCTTGAGCCCATGGCTCAGCGTGCTGCTCGAGATCGCCTCGCGCATCCGGTCGAGGTCTATGGCGTGGGACATGCGACGGAGCAGATTCAGACCCGTTCAAGGACCATGGCCACGGCCACGCCGGCGGCGCCGCAGATCGCGATGACGGCGCGGCGCGCATCGCGGCGCTCCAGTTCGTCCAGCGCCATGCCCACCAACGCGCTGCCGGTGGAGCCCATGGCGTGGCCCAGGGCGATAGCACCGCCGTTGACGTTGAGCCGGTCGTGCGGCACGCCCAGGTGCTTCATGTAGTGCAGCATCAGCGCGGCGAAGGATTCGTTGACCTCGAACAGGTCGATACCGTCCACGCCCAGGCCGGCGCGGTCCAGTGCCTTGCGCGTGGCGTCCACGGCGGCCGTGAGCGCCAGGGTGTGGTCCACCGAGGCATCGGCCGTGGCCAGGATGCGCGCGCGCGGCGGCAGGCCCAGGCGCCGGGCGGCGGCCGGGCTGGCCACCAGCACGGCGGCGGCGCCATCGGCCATGGCCGGCGAGTTGCCGGCGTGCTGCACGTGGTCCACGCGGGACAGGCCGTAGCGCTGGCACAGCAGGGCGTCGATGCCGTATTTCTCGCCCATGGCGGCGAAGGCCGGGGCCATGGCGGCCAGGCCTTCGGCCGTGGTCTGCGGGCGCGGCGTCTCGTCCTGGGCCAGCAGCACGGCGCCGTCCGCGCCGGTGACCGGCGCCACCGAGCGGAAGCGCCCGGCCTCGCGCGCGGCCGAGGCGCGCTGCTGCGAGGCCACGGCGTAGGCGTCGCACCGCTCGCGCGTGAAGCCTTCCATGGTGGCGATGGCGTCGGCCGCCAGGCCGATCGGCACCAGCATGGTCTCGCGCTGGAAATCGACGTCGTGCGTCAGCGGGCCCTGGTCCGAGGCCATCGGCACGCGCGACATCATCTCCACGCCGCCGCCCACGGCCAGCGCATCGTTGGCCAGGGCCTGGCTGGCCGCCCACTGCACGGCGCTCAGGCCCGAGGCGCAGTAGCGGTTGAGCGTGAAGCCCGAGACCGCGTCGCTCCAGCCCGCGCGCACCAGGGCCAGCTTGCCGATGTTGGCGCCCTGCTCGGCCGTCTGCGTGACGCAGCCGAAGGCGCCGTCCACCACCTCGGCGGTGTCCACGCCGGTGCGCGATTGCAGTGCGCGCAGTTGCTGGGCCAGCAGGTCGACCGGCTTGACGGCCTTGAGGCTGCCCTTGTCGTTGCCCCGGCCGCGCGGGCTGCGCACGGCGTCGATGATGAGTGCATGGGTCATGCTGCGTGTTCCCTTCCGTAGGACAGGCCCGCCCAGCGCCGGCGCGCCTGGGCGTATTCGTCGGCCAGGCGGTCCACCACCCGGGCCACGGGCTCGATCGCGCGCGCCGCGCCCACGCCCTGGCCGGCGGCCCAGACATCCAGCCACTTCTTGCCCGCGAAGGACTGGTTGCTGTCGTACTGGCGGCCGGGCGCGTCGGGCATGTTCTCGGGGTCCAGGCCGTTGGCGCGCAGCGAGGGCTTGAGCCAGCTGGCCGGCGTGCCGGTCACGCCGGCGCTCACCAGCAGGTCGTCCACCGTGCTGTCCACCACCATCTGCTTGTAGGCGGGCGGCGCCATGCTCTCGGCCGTGGGGATGAAGCGCGTGCCCATGTAGACCAGGTCCGCGCCCGCGGCGATGGCGCCGGCCACGCCCCAGCCATCGCTGATGCCGCCGCCCACCACCACCGTGCCGTCGAAGAACTCGCGGATGGCGCTCACGAAGGCGAAGGGCGAGAGGAACCCCGTGTGCCCGCCCGCGCCGGCCGATACGCAGGCCAGGCCGTCGGCGCCCGCCGCCACGGCCTTGCGCGCCAGCGTGAGGTTGATCACGTCGGCCAGCACGATGCCGCCGTAGCCGTGCACCACCTCGATGGCCGGCCTGGGGCTGCCCAGGGCGGTGACGACGATGGGCGGCCGGTACTTGGCGACCAGTTCCAGGTCCTGCGGCAGCCGCGTGTTGGACGAGTGGGTGACGAGGTTGGCGCACCACGGCCCCACGTTCCCAGCGCCGCGTTCGTCGCGCGCCCGCGCCACGCCCTCGGTGATCTGGCGCATCCACGCCTCGAGCGCTTCGATCGGCCGCGCGTTGGGCGTCGGGAAGGCGCCCACGATGCCGGCGCGGCAGGCGGCCAGCACCAGCTCGGGGCCCGAGATCAGGAACATGGGCGCGGCCACCACCGGCAGGCGCAGGGGAAAAGGCAGCGTGGGGGTCATGGGCGCGTCAGGCCTTCACGGGTTGGCGGGATTGGGCGATGCCGAAGCGGCCGGCGACGAAGGACAGGCTGGTCAGCGTGGCGTTGCCCGCGGGGTTGAGGCCGGTCACGTGGTAGTCGCTGTAGGCGGCAGCGAAGTTCAGGGGCATGGCACCCGTGAGGTTGATGGTGAGCTGGGCGCCGGCGCGGGCGTAGGCGGCCTCGGCGCGGGCGATGAAGGCCTCGTCGGTGGCATAGAGGAAGGCGGTCAGGCCGCCGGCGCTGCGCGCATCGGCGGTGGCGCGGGCCAGGGCGTCGTCGGCGCTGTCGCATGCGATGACGAAGCTGATGGGGCCGAAGCGCTCCTCGGCGTAGAGCTCGCGCTCGGCCGGCGTGACTTGCAGCATCAGCGGCGTGCTGGTGCGGGCCCGGGGGAATTCGGGATGGGCGTAGGGCCGGGGCGAGAGCAGCACGCGGCCGCGCGCGGCGCCCTGCTGTTCCATCTGCCGGAGCAGCGCCAGCGTCTGCGGCGACTGGATGGCGGCCAGGATCATGCCGGCCTTCTTGGGGTCGCGGGTCAGCGCGTCCACGGCGGCGGCCAGGCGCCGGGCCACCTCTTCAAAGGGCACGGTGCCCTGTGGCGTGGCCACGCCCTGGCGCGGCACGTAGACGTTCTGCGGGCTGGTGCACATCTGGGCACTGAACAGGCACAGCGTGGTGGCCAGGCTGCGCAGCGCGGCGTCCAGGTCGTCGGCGCCGGCCAGCACCACGGTGTTGCAGCCGGCGGTCTCGGTGTAGGCGATGGCGGGGTGGGCGTTGCGCTCCACCCACTGGCCGAAGCGCACGCTGCCGGTGAAGTCGACGATGGCGGTTTTGGGGTGCTTGACCAGCACCTGGCCCAGCGGCTCGGCCGCGCTGTCCAGCGCCAGGGTGACGAGGTTTGGATCGAAGCCGGCCTCGGCCAGCACGCGGCGGCACACGCGCACGCTGATGGCCATGGGCAGCACCGTGGCCGGGTGGGGCTTGACGATCACGGGGTTGCCCGTGGCCAGGCTGGCCATCATGGACGGCCAGGCGTTCCAGGTCGGGAAGCTGGCGCAGGCGAAGCACACCGCCACGCCGCGCGGCACCAGGCGGTAGGTCTTCCGCAGCCGGACCTCGGTCGGGCCGAAGCGGCGTTCCCAGCGGGCGCAGGGCGTGACGGCACGCATGGCCTGCTCGGCATAGACCAGGGCCTCGATGCCGCGGTCCAGCGCGTTGACGCCCGAGCCGGCGTAGGCCATGTTGAAGCTCTGGCCGGCGGTGTGCATGACGGCGTGCACGAGCTCGAACAGGTGCTCGCGGTAGATCGCGTCCAGCACCTGCATGAGCACGCCGATGCGCGTGTCGATGGCGGCGTCGGCCCAGGCCGGCATGGCGGCCTGGGCGGCGTCGAACAGCGCGTCGACGTCGGCCCGGGGGTAGCGGATGCCCAGCGGCTCCTGGGTGTAGGGCGAGACCTCCTCGCCGAGCTCGCCGATGGACCCGGGCTGGTCCAGCTCGAAGCGGCCGGCCAGCAGGTGCGAGGTGAAGGCAGCGCGGCCCTCGGCCTGCGCGGCCTCGGCGTTCGGGTACTGGCCCGGCATCTCGGGGAAGGGGCTCCAGCAGGCGCGGTCGCGGCAGGCCTGCCGGGCGCGCTCGAACAGCGGGCGGTGTCGGTCGAACAGCTCGGACATCAGCGTTTCCAGATCAGGCGGTGGTGGCGCGGCACGGTGGTGCCAGGCACGAGGTCGGAAGCCGACAAAGTGAGCGTGCCGTCGGCGCCGAAGTCCATGCGGCGCACCTGCTCGGAACCCACGAAGTTGGGGTTGAGCGAGTGGCTCACGCGGTGCACCACCTGCTGCCCCCCTTCGCGCGGCTGGATCTCGTAGGTGCCGGCGTACTGGAAGTAGCTCTCGAAGGCGGCCAGGCGCTCGGCCTCGGGCGCGCTGCGCACGCTGGCGCTGGACATGGCACGCCGGCCGGCGCGGGCGATGCAGGCCGACATGGCGCCGTCGTGCGTGTACAGGATCAGGCCGGTGGCGTCGGGACCGTAGGGGTAGGTGGCGGGCCGGCCGTCGCCGTAGGTGATGTCCCAGCGCACCAGCTTCCACACGCCGAGCAGGCGGTTGTTCACGGAGGTGTTCATGCGTCGACTCCCATCTTGCGGTCCAGTCGTTCCTGGCTCACCCAGGTGGCGTGGAAGCCATGGGGCACGCGCTGCGGCAGCAGGATGCGGGCCACGGGGCCGTCGGCGAAGCGGCGCGCGTCGGTGACCCAGACCTCGGAGCGGGCCTCCTGCTCGTTCCAGACGAAGCCGACCACGTAGCCGTCGTCCTCGGCCACCGCCTTGTCCGCCGGGGCGAAGGGCGCCTCGCTGAACCAGAAGCCCTCGCCCGGATGGAAGGCGACGGCGCTGCCGCGCGCCAGGTCGTACTTGGCCATGCCGGCGAAGCGCGGCTGCTCCACGGTGCGGGTGCGGCCCATGAGCACGTGGTAGCTCCAGCGGTTCCTGCGGCCTTGGTACAGGCCGTTGATCATGGGGAATTCGGTGTTGAGGATATCGTCCACCACGCCCTCGTGCGTGCGGCCGGTGGCGAGGTTGAAGCGCCACATGTACAGCTCGTAGTCGGTGCCCTGGGTGCCGATGGTGAAGAGCAGGCGCCGGACGTCCAGCGAGCCGTCGTACTGCCGGGGCATGCTGTAGGGCGTGCCGACCATGACGACCTCGGTCTCGCCGCGCGCGTTGACCTCCTCCCAGGCATTGACCACGTGCAGCATGTAGCGCGGGTCGGCGTCGAACCAGCGGATCTGCTCCACCGTGCCGTGGCGCGGCACGATGGCGAAGCGGCTGCGCCATTCGGGGTGGAACTCCAGGCTGTAGCGGCCGGCCTTGAGCGCCTCGGGATTGTTGACCAGGGGGAAGTCGTGCAGGATGGAATAGCGCTCCGTGATGGCCATGTCGTGCGGCAGGCGCGGGCCGGGCAGCTCCACCGGGATCAGCGTCTTGAGCGCGCCGTCGGCGCCGAGCACGCCGTAGTGCATGTAGGGGTGGCGGTTGCCGTAGGCGAAGAACATGTACTCGCCGGTGCGCTCGTCCACGCGCGAATGGGCCGAGATCTGCAGACCCTTCAGGCGCGGGTCGCTCTCCAGCCGGCCCACGGTGGCCAGCGTGCCGGGATCGACCTGGTAGACGGCGCCGCCCCGGTACCACATGGACAGCAGGCGGCCGTTGTGGAACTTCACGTCGGTGTTGGACGTGTTCTTCATCGCGTCGTCCGGCAGCACGCCATCGGGCATCTTCTGCTTGATGCCGGGCCAGCGGTTCTCGCCCAGGGCGCGGTCGCCCAGCAGGCCCTCGGTCTCGACCCAGCGGTTGCGGTAGCTGGCCTGGCCGCGGTCGAAGCGCACCGCGTGCAGCATGCCGTCGCCGTCGTACCAGTGGTACTTGCCCGGCCGCACGTGCTGCGGCACCGGGCCGTTGCGCACGTACAGGCCATTGAGGTCGGCCGGGATCTCGCCGATCACCGGCAGGCGCTCGGCCACGATCTCGCGCTCCACGGGCGCGAAGCCGCCCTGCAGGTTGGGATTGGCTATCAGGTAGGGCTGGGGCTGCGCCAGCGTGGCGTGTGCCATGTCTGTCTCCGGTGAACGGGGCGGCCACCTGGCCGGGTGGTGCCGCCCCTTTGGGTGGAAAGCGGCTCAGCGGCCCGGCAGGCGCAGCAGGCCGTCGCGCAGGTCGGCGCCGTTGGCCCAGCACGAATGGGTGCCGCTGCACAGCTTGTGCGGCAGCGCGACGCGGCAGACCGGCCCGGCCTCGAAGCGCTTGCAGTCGATCAGCAGCAGCTCCGAGCCCTGGGTGTTCTCGTTGGTGACGAAGGTGACGAGGTAGCCGTCGTCCTCGTCCCTGGCATCGACGCGCGGCGCGAAAGGCGCCTCGCTCGCGTACTGGCCCTCGGGCAGGCGGACCTCCCACGACTGGCCGGTGGCCAGGTCGTGCTTGACGTAGCCGTGGAACAGGAACCAGCCCGGCACCTGCACCGCGCTGTAGGCGTAGCGGTAGGGCCTGGTGGCGCAGCGCTGGTTGAACATGCCGAATTCGAGCACGCGGTCATCCAGGCGCTGCTCGGTGGTCCGGCCGGTCTTGAGGTTGAAGCGCCAGCGGTGCAGGTGCGTGCCCATCTTGTACTGGTCCAGGTAGGACATCATGCGCTCGTAGCCGGCCGGCGCGCCGTCGTAGTTGCGCGGCATGGGTTCGTCCTGGAAATAGCCGTCGAGCACGATCTCGTCGCCCTCCTCGTAGGCGTTGAGCCAGTGCAGCACGAAGGTGGGCGCGGCCTCGAACCAGCGGATGTCCTCGGTCCGGCCCCGGCGCGGGATGATCGCGAAGCGCGAGGGCTGGTCCTTGTAGAAGCGCACCACGTGCTTGCCCTGGGCCAGCAGCTCCGGGTCCCAGTGGAGCGGGAAGTCGTTGAGGATGGCGAAGCGCTCGGTGAAAGCCATGTCGTGCGGCAGGCGCGGGCCGGGCAGCGGCACCGGCACGTAGTGCACCAGCTTGTCGAGCCGGTCGACCACGCCGTAGTGCATGTAGGGCGCGTACTTGGAGTAGTTGAAGAACAGCAGCTCGCCGTTGTGCTCGTCCACCTTGCAGTGGGCCGAGATGCCGTCCAGCGGCGACCAGGGCGGAATGCCTTCCTGCTCCAAGCTCAGCGGGTCGAGCCGGTAGCCCTCGCCGCACTGGTAGTAGGTGGTCAGCGCGCGGCCGGCGTGCACCACCACGTCGGTGCTCGACGCGTCCTTGATGCCGCCGTGGGCGCCCCAGCCGGGCCGGGCCGACAGCGCCGGGTCCTCCAGCAAACCGGCCCACAGCCGCCGGCCGGCTTCCTGTTCTGCACTCAGGCCCTTGGTCTGGATGAAGCGGTTGCGGTAGCTGACCTTGCCGTCGCGCAGGGCCGCCATGTGCAGCATGCCGTCGCCGTCGAAAGGGTGGTAACGGCCCAGCGCCTGGTAGACCGGGTTCTGCGTGTTGCGCAGGTAGACGCCGTCGATGTCCTTGGGAACGGTGCCCTCGATCACCCGCAGGTCGGTCGCGTCGACCTCTTCGTGCAAGGGCGTCCAGGCGCCCCGCAGGTAGGGATGGTCGCCCGCCACGATGTCGCTGCGCACCCGGCGCACGATGTCCGTCGTCATCCTGGTCTCCTGTGTTTCCGGTGAAGCCCGGCCACTTCACTTCGCTTATTGAACTCAATATAGCGAAGCCTGGGACCGGCATCAGTAACCAAGATGACAGGCGGCGCTGCCGCGACCCTGGGACTTACCCTAGCCTCGTCGTCGCAGCAGGCTCAGGGCCGCGATCACGGCGAAGCCCACCGGCACGCCGAACACGCCCGCGGACAGCGGCTGGATGCCGAACCACAGGCTCTGGCCGGCCCCGAGCCCGAGCATGGCCCGCAGGGAGGGCGCGTTGATCACCATGTAGCCCACCGTCACGGCCAGCCCGGCCACCATGCCCGCGACCGCCGCGGCGCCGCTGGTGCGGCGCCAGAAGATCCCCATCACCATGGCGGGCACGAACGCGGACGCCGCGAGCGAGAACGACGAGGCCACCAGCGGCAGGATCTCGGCCGGCTTGAGCGCGGCCACGAAGGCGGCCAGCGTGGCCACGCTCAGCAGCGCGAACTTGGAGAGGATGACGCGCTGCTCCGGCGTGACGCTGTGCCGCACCTCGTGGCAGTAGCCGTCGCGCACCAGCGAATTGCTGATCGTGAGCAGCAGGCCGTCGGCGGTCGAGAGCGCCGCCGCCAGGCCGCCTGCGGCGACCAGGCCGGAGACCACGTAGGGCATGCCGCCCAGTTCGGGCATCGCCAGCATGACCACGTCGGCGCCCAGGCGCAGTTCGCCGAACTGCAGGATGCCGTCGCCGTTCATGTCGGCCGCCGCGACCAGCGCCCCATCCATGCGGGACCACTGGGCGATCCAGGGTGGCAGCGCGTCGAAGCGGCTGCCCACCACGTTCTGCATCACCTCGAACTTGACCAGCGCGGCCAGCGCGGGCGCGCTCAGGTAGAGCAGCGCCACGAAGAAGAGCGACCACGCCACCGATTCGCGCGCCGTCGCCACCGAGGGCGTGGTGTAGAAGCGCGTGAGCAGGTGGGGCAGGCCCGCGGTGCCGACCATGAGGCAGAACATGAGCGCCAGGAAGTTCAGGCGCGAGCTTTGGAACGCCTCGCGCTGCGCCGGCGTGCCCTCGGGGTCGCCGGCGAAGGCCTGGCTGTGGGGCGGCAGGCCGCCCAGCGGGCGGGAGCGCTCCCGGCTTTCCTGCAGGGCGCGGGTCCACTGCTCGCGCGCCGCGGGCGCATTCGCGGGCAGCGCCGCGAGCTCGCGCGTGGCCGCCATGATGAGCCCGGTGTGCGCGTTCTCGGCCTTGAGCGCACGCACGCGCTCGCGCAGGGCCGCGCGTTCGCGCTTGAGCGCGCCCTCCACGTCCTGCAGCCGCGCCTCGTATTCGCGCGCGCGGCGCGCGAACGCCTGCTGCACTTCCTGCTCGGCCGGCGACGCGATCAGCGCCTCCTCGAGCTGGGCGATCTTCTGCAGTTGCGCGCCGTACACCAGCGGCGCCAGCGGGTTGCCCAATTGCTTGTAGGCCAGCCAGGACACCGGGATCAGGAACGCGAGCAGCAGGATGATGTACTGGGCAACCTGGGTCCAGGTGATGGCGCGCATGCCGCCCAGGAAGGAGCAGAGCACCACGCCGCCCAGGCCCAGCATGATGCCGATCTCGAACTGCACCCCGGTCAGCCGCGAGGCCACCAGGCCGATGCCGTAGATCTGCGCGACCACGTAGGTGAAGGAGCACAGCACGGCCGAGAATGCCGCCAGGCGCCGCGGCCAATGGCCGCCGTAGCGCTGCTTGAAGTAGTCCGGCACGGTGTACAGGTTGAGCTTGCGCAGGTGCGGCGCGATGAACAGCGCCACCAGGCAGAACCCCCCGGTCCAGCCGAGCACGAACGCCAGGCCGCCCGCCTGCGCCTCGGTGCCGCCGAAGCCCTGCAGGTAGAGCCCGCCGGCCAGGCTGATGAAGGACGCCGCGCTCATCCAGTCGGCCGCGGCGGCCATGCCGTTGTAGACCGGCGGGATCCGGCGCCCCGCGACGTAGTACTCCTCCGGGTCGGAGGTGCGCGCGTAGATGCCGATGCCGCCGTACATCATCACCGTGGAGAGCAGGAAGATCGGCCCCAGCCAGCGCCGGGACACGCCGCTGTGCTCGGCCCAGGCCATCAGCAGCAGGAACAGGACCAGGGCGAAGACGTAGAACGCCAGGATCTGGTGCAGCCGGCGCTTGTAGGCCGCGTAGACCGGGTCCTCAGCCATCGGCGCCGTCCCCGCCCTGCCCTTCTTCGGCCTGGGCCGCCTCGATCCGGCTCATGACCCCGGCATAGACCGCGACGATGGCGATGAACGCCAGCACCGCGCCCTGGGCCGCGATCCAGAAGTGCAGCGGCCAGCCCAGCACGACCACGCTCAGCTCCCGGGCGAAGAAGCAGGCGCCGAACGACACCAGCACCATGGCCAGCAGCAGCACCGCCTTGAGCGCCAGCGCGCGGCGGTCGTGTGCATCGGTCATGGCGGCTGGCCCGGGCATCGCTAGATCATCGCACCGTGCTGGCCGCAGACGCTCACGGCTGTTGCTGCTGCGCCAGCCGGCTCCAGGTGTCGACCACGCTGTCCGGGTTGAGCGAGATCGAGCTGATGCCCTCGTCGCGCAGCCACTCGGCGAAGTCCGCGTGGTCGCTCGGTCCCTGGCCGCAGATGCCGACGTACTTGCCCTCGGCCTTGCAGGTGCCGATGGCCATGGACAGCAGCGCCTTGACGGCCGGGTCGCGCTCGTCGAAGTCGTGCGCGAGCAGCTCCAGGCCCGAGTCGCGGTCCAGCCCGAGGGTGAGCTGGGTCAGGTCGTTGGAGCCGATCGAGAAGCCGTCGAAGTACTTCAGGAAGTCCTTCGCCAGCACCGCGTTGCTCGGGATCTCGCACATCATGATGAGCTTGAGGTCGTGCTCGCCGCGCTTGAGGCCCTGCTCGGCCAGCAGTTGCGTGACGCGCTCGGCCTGCCCCAGCGTGCGCACGAACGGCACCATGATCTGCACGTTGGCCAGCCCCATGTCCTCGCGCACGCGCTTGAGCGCCTCGCACTCCATGGCGAAGGCCTCGCGGAACTCCTCGCTCACGTAGCGCGCCGCGCCGCGGAAGCCCAGCATGGGGTTCTCCTCCTCGGGCTCGTAGCGGCTGCCGCCCACCAGCTTGCGGTACTCGTTGCTCTTGAAGTCGGACAGGCGCACGATCACCGGCTTGGGCCAGAACGCCGCGGCGATGGTGGCCACGCCCTCGGCCACCTTGTCGACGTAGAACGCGCGCGGCGAGGCATGGCCGCGCGCCACCGACTCCACCGCCTTCTTCAGGTCGCTGTCGACCGCCGGGTAGTCCAGGATCGCCCGGGGGTGCACGCCGATGTTGTTGTTGATGATGAACTCCAGCCGCGCCAGCCCCACGCCGCCATTGGGGATCTGGGCGAAATCGAAGGCCAGTTGCGGGTTGCCGACATTCATCATGATCTTCACGTCCATCGCCGGCATCTCGCCGCGCTGCACCTCGGTGACCTCGGTCTCCAGCAGGCCGTCGTAGATGTGGCCGGTGTCGCCCTCGGCGCAGCTCACGGTGACCAGCGTGCCGTCCTTGAGCGACTCGGTGGCGTCGCCGCAGCCGACCACGGCCGGGATGCCGAGCTCGCGCGCGATGATGGCCGCGTGGCAGGTGCGCCCGCCGCGGTTGGTGACGATGGCGCTGGCGCGCTTCATCACCGGCTCCCAGTTGGGGTCGGTCATGTCGGTCACCAGCACGTCGCCGGGCCGCACCTTGTCCATCTCGCTGATGTTGTGCACCAGGCGCACCGGGCCGGTGCCCACCTTCTGGCCGATCGCGCGGCCAGAGGCCAGCACGGCGCCCTTGCCCTTGAGTTTGTAGCGCATCTCGGTCTTGCCGGCGCCCTGGCTCTTCACCGTCTCGGGGCGGGCCTGCAGGATGTAGAGCTGGCCGTCGGTGCCGTCCTTGCCCCATTCGATGTCCATCGGGCGGCCGTAGTGCTGCTCGATCACCAGCGCGTAGCGGGCCAGTTGCTCCACCTCGGCGTCGGTCAGGCTGTAGCGGTTGCGCTGCTCCACCGGCACGTCCACCGTTTTGACCAGCTTGCCCTTGAGCGGACCCTCGGCGGCTTTCTCCTCGGGCGTGCTGAACACCATCTGGACCAGCTTGGAGCCCAGGTTGCGGCGGATCAGCGCGCGCTTGCCGGCCTTGAGCATCGGCTTGTGCACGTAGAACTCGTCCGGGTTCACCGCGCCCTGCACCACGGTCTCGCCCAGGCCGTAGCTGGAGGTGATGAAGACCACGTCCTCGAAGCCGCTCTCGGTGTCGATGGTGAACATCACGCCGGCCGCGCCCAGGTCGGAGCGCACCATGCGCTGCACGCCGGCGGAAAGCGCGACGTCCGCATGGGCGAAACCCTTGTGCACGCGGTAGCTGATGGCGCGGTCGTTGTAGAGGCTGGCGAACACCTCCTTCATCTTGTGCAGCACGTCGTCGATGCCGACCACGTTGAGGAAGGTCTCCTGCTGGCCGGCGAACGAGGCGTCCGGCAGGTCCTCGGCGGTGGCCGAGGAGCGCACCGCGAACGAGGCCTTGTCGCTGCCCTCGCTCAGGGTGGCGAAGGCGGCGCGGATGGCTTTTTCGAGATCGGCCGGGAACGGCTGCTTCTCGACCATGGCGCGGATCTCGGCGCCCGCCTCGGCGAGCGCGCGCACGTCCTCGGTGTCCAGCGCGTCCAGGCGCGCGTGGATGCGCGCGGCCAGGCCGTCGTGCTTGAGGAACTCGCGGAAGGCGTGGGCCGTGGTGGCGAAGCCCGTGGGCACCTTCACCCCGGCGGGCAGCTGCGAGATCATCTCGCCGAGGCTGGCGTTCTTGCCGCCGACGGCCTCGACGTCGCTCATCCGCAGTTGCTCGAACGGCACGACCAGGTCGGTGGCTCCAAAACGTTGGGACATGGGAAGACTCCTAAGGTTGAAAAACCGGGGCTCCGGGCGTCCGCGAGCGGCCTGTCGTTCTGTTATGGGCCTGTCCAGGGAAGCGGGGAAGCAAGGGGGAGGTGCCGGACGGCTGGAATAATGGCCCCGGCACACACCCAATCCCGGCATTGTAAAGACGCGGCACCATGTCCAATCGAACGGTCTATTTCATCTCCGACGGCACCGGCATCACGGCCGAGACCTTCGGCAACGCCATCCTGGCGCAATTCGAAACCACGGTGCGCCGCGTGCGCCTGCCCTTCCTGGACTCGGTGGACAAGGCGCACCAGGCGGTGCGCCAGATCAACCACACCGCCGTGCTCGAAGGCAAGCGCCCGCTGGTGTTCACCACCGTGGTCGCCTCCGACGTGCTCGAGGTGTTCCAGCAGCATTGCCGCGGCATGCTGCTCGACATGTTCGGCACCTTCGTCGAGCCGATCGAGCAGGAGCTGGGCATCAAGTCCAACCACCGGGTGGGGCGCTTCTCCGACGCCTCCAAGAGCCGGGCCTACCACGACCGCATCGAGGCCATCAACTTCTCGCTCGCGCACGACGACGGCCAGAGCGACAAGGACCTCGAAAGCTCCGACGTGATCCTGGTCGGCGTGAGCCGCAGCGGCAAGACGCCCACCTCGCTCTACCTGGCCATGCAGTACGGCCTGAAGGCCTCCAACTACCCGCTGATCCCCGAGGACTTCGAGCGCCGCCGGCTGCCGCCCGCGCTGGTGCCGCACCGCAAGAAGATCTTCGGCCTGACGATCGCGCCCGAGCGCCTGAGCGAGATCCGCCACGAGCGACGGCCCAACTCGCGCTACGCGCAGCTCGACAACTGCCGCATGGAGGTCTCCGAAGCCGAGGCCATGATGCGCCGCGAAGGCATCCGCTGGCTCTCGACCACCACCAAGTCGATCGAGGAGATCGCGACCACGATCCTGCAGGAGATTCGGCCGGAGCGCCTGGAATATTAGAGGGCACCCCCCTGCGCCGCTACGCGGCTTCCCCCCTCTCTGGCGCGCCGCTGTGCGGCGCTTGGAGGGGGGACGACAGCTTGGGCCGGCGGAGCCGGACCCTCGCTGTCTCTGGGTTTTGCATCGGCTCGCTTCGCTCGCCGCTGATCCGCGCCGTCTGCTTAAGCAACTGATACAGTCCTCACACGCTACCCAACACCCCCTGACATGAACCACACACCGAGCCCGCGCGCTGCCGCTGCAGTGCCCTCCTCCCGCGCCGCCTCCACCGGCCTGCATGTGGCGGTGGTGGGCGGCGGCATGGCGGGTGTGGTGTGTGCGCGTACCCTGGTGCAGGCGGGCCATCGCGTGACGGTGTTCGAGAGAAACCCCGAGTTCGGCGGGCGCATGGCCACCCGGCGCACCGAGTTCGGCAGCTTCGACCCGGGCGCGCAGTACTTCACCGTGCGCGATGCGCGCTTCGAGACCGCGTTGCGCAGCACCGGGGCGAACGCGCTGGCGCGTCCCTGGAGCGCCAGCACGGTGCGCGTGCTCGACGACTTCGGCCACGTCCTGGCCAGCGCGCCACCGCCCGTGGAGCCCCATTTCGTCGCGGCGCCCGGCATGGATGCCCTGGTCGCGCACTGGGCCGAGCCGCTGACGCACCCCGAGCGGCATGGCGGGCTACCGGCCCGCGCGCTGCTGGGTGCGCACGTGGCGCGGATCGAGCGCGATGCGCTGCAGCCCGCGCGGTGGCAGCTGCGCGCGGAAGACACCCTGGGGGCCGAGGGCGGCCAGCAGGTGCTGGGCGGGTTCGACCGCGTCGTGCTCGCCATCCCGCACCCGCAAGTGCACGACCTGCTGCGCAGCTCCGGCCTCGCGCCCGGGCTGCGCCAGGCCCTCGCGCCGGTGCACGTGGCGCCCTGCTGGACGCTGATGGTGGCCTTCCCGCAGGCCATGCAGCCCGGCCTGCCCCACCTCGGCCCGCAGTGGAACGCCGCGCGCAGCACGCACCACCGCATCAGCTGGCTGGCGCGCGAATCGAGCAAGCCGGGGCGCGGCCCCGTCGAGCGCTGGACCGTGCAGGCCAGCCCGGCCTGGTCGACCAAGCACCTGGAAGACGACGCCGAGCGCGCCAAGGCCAAGCTGCTGCGCGGCTTCGCCGAGATCACCGGCATCCGCGCCACGCCCAGCCACGCCGCGGTGCAGCGCTGGCGCTTCGCCCAGACCCAGACGCCGCTGGGCCAGCCGTACCTGTACGACCCGGCCCTGGGCCTCGGCGCCTGCGGCGACTGGTGCCTGGGCCACCGGGTCGAAGACGCCTTCGTCTCCGGCCTGGAGATGGCGCTGGCGATCGCCTGACCGTCCGTGCGGCGATGGCGAGGGGAGCGGTGACGGAGCGTGGGGACCATCACTCCCTATAAAGGCCGATTCGCCCCTTCGCCCACCGGGCCGCTGCACGCCGGCTCGCTGGTGGCCGCGCTGGCCAGTTGGCTCGACGCCCGCGCCCATGGCGGCGCCTGGATCGTGCGCATCGAGGACGTGGACACGCCGCGCTGCGTGCCCGGCGCCGACGCGTTCATCCTGCAGCAGTTGGCCGCGTGCGGGCTGGCCAGCGACGAACCGGTGGTCTGGCAATCGGCCCGCGGGGCGCGCTACCAGCAGGCGCTGGACCGTCTGGTCGCCGCCGGGCGGGCCTACCCCTGCGGCTGCTCGCGCAAGGACATCGAAGCCGCCCTGCAGGCGCAGGGCATCGGCCGGGCACGCCACCACGCCGCCGTCTACCCCGGCACCTGCCGGCCCGAGCGCGGCGGCCTGCGCGGCCGGCCCGCGCGGGCCTGGCGCTTCGACGTCGCCGGCCAGCCCGTGGTGCGCTGGACCGACCGGCGCCTGGGCCCGCAGGCGCAGCCTGTGGAGACCGAGGTGGGCGACTTCGTGCTCAAGCGCGCCGACGGCCTCTGGGCCTACCAGCTCGCCGTGGTGGTGGACGACGGCGAACAGGGCATCACCCACGTGGTGCGCGGCGCCGACCTGGCCGACAACACCGCGCGGCAGATCCTGCTGCAGCGCGCCCTGGGCCTGCCCACGCCCGCCTACCTGCACACGCCGCTGGTGCTGGGCGGCAACGGCGAGAAGCTCAGCAAGCAGAACGGCGCCGCGGCGCTGGACCTGTCGGACCCGCTGGCCGCGCTCCGGCAGGCCGCGCGCACGCTGGGGCTGCCCGACGCCGCGCCGAGCGACACCGTGGCCGAGGCCCTGGCCCGCTGGACGGCGGCCTGGCCCGCCTAAAATCCTTCGCCCCCCGCCCGCTCCTTTGCCCCATGACCGATCCCCGCCACGCGCACCCGCGCGCCACACCACCCGCCACGACCTACCTGCGCGAGGTGAAAAGCTACGTGCTGCGCGCCGGCCGGCTCGGCCCGGGCCAGGCGCGCGCCTTCGAGCAGCACGGCCCGCGCTTCCTGCTGAACTACGCCCCCGGCGGCGCGTTCGACGCCGAGGCCGCGTTCGGCCGCCGGGACGCGCCGCTGATCCTGGAAATCGGCTTCGGCATGGGCGGGGCCACCGCGCACATCGCCGCCCTGCGGCCGGGCGACAACTTTCTGTGCTGCGAGGTGCACGAGCCCGGCGTGGGCGCGCTGCTCAAGCTCGCGGGCGAGCAGGGCCTGGACAACATCCGCATCCTGCGCCACGACGCGGTCGAGGTGCTCGACCACATGCTCACCGACGCCAGCCTGGACGGCGTGCACATCTTCTTCCCCGACCCCTGGCACAAGAGCCGGCACCACAAGCGCCGCCTGATCCAGGGCCCGTTCGTGCACCGGCTGGCGCGCCGGCTCAAGCCCGGCGGCTACCTGCACCTGGCGACCGACTGGGAGCCCTACGCCCAGCAGATGCTGGAGGTGCTCGACGCGGAGCCCCTGCTGCGCAACACCGCCGCCCCCGGCGGCAGCGGCTACGTGCCCAGGCCCGACTACCGGCCGCTGACGAAGTTCGAGCAGCGCGGCCTCAAGCTCGGCCACGGCGTCTGGGACCTGGTCTTCAAGAGACCGACGCCGCGCTAAGGAGGCGGCCCTCACCCCGGCCCTCTCCCAGAGGGAGAGGGAGCAAGACACGCCCTCCGGAGCGAAGAAGCCTAAAAACCCAGGGACAGCGAGAGTCCGGCTCCGCCGGCCCAAGCTGTCGTCCCCCCTCCAAGCGCCGCGCAGCGGC
>CAZAPJ010000063.1:0-27599 GCA_964487025.1 uncultured Hydrogenophaga sp. | reverse complement strand
CAGCGGCGCGCCAGAGAGGGGGGAAGCGCCGAAGGCGCGCAGGGGGGTGTTCACACTTCCCGCGTGATCCGCACCGCCGCGTCCTGCTGCGTGACGGGCCACAGGCGCAGCCGGAACCCGCGCGGGGCGGCGGCCAGCATCGTGGCGGGTGCCGGCGCGGCAACCAGTGAGCCTCCTGGCCTGAGCGCCTGCAGCATGGCGCCGAGCGTCCGCGACCAGCGGGGCAGGTCCGCCGGCGTGTGTGTTTCGGTGTAGGCCCAGTGGTGGGAGAAGGACAGGTGCATCACGATGCACTGCCATGTGCCGTCCTGGAAGGGGTATTCGAACCAGTCGCACCGGGCCAGCCCGGGCAGCTCGCCCGCGGAGCGGTCGATGCCCCAGGCGGGAACGCCCCGCGTGCGCAGGTCCTGCACCAGTTGGCCTCGCGGGCCGCAGCCGACATCGAGCAGCGGACCCGACAGGTCGGCGGGTGAAAGCCGCAGGATGCGCGACTGCAGGCTGGCCGAGTATTCGAAGCAGGGCACCGGAGACAGCCGGTGCGCGCCGGCCAGCGCATGGCGCAGGGCCGGGGGATAGAAGGCCCCGGCCCAGGCGGCGACCCGGGGGTAGTGCACGGTCCGGAGAAAGCGCTCGTTGTCGCTTCCGCCCGGCAGCTCGCGCAGGCTGTTTTCGTACAGGGCCGCGAGCTCGGCCCGCGCCGGTGCACCGACCTGGACGAACTGGTTGAGTGCCTGGGCGCGATCGGCCACGAGGTCGGCGGCGCGCCGGGCCAAGGGCCGCAGCGCCCTTCTCTGGCGCGCAGAGCGTGCGCCGAGCGCCGACAGGGCGTCGTGGAACCGGGGGTGGATGATGGCCTGTTCGGCGGCCTGCGCGCCCAGGAGGTTGAGGTCGCCGTTGGCCGCGACCTGGCGGGCCAAGGTTTCGTCCAGCGGTGGCAGGTCGGTCATGCGCCCGCAGCCGTGCGTGGCACCCGCCGCCTAGGCGTCCGTCGGCGCCTGGTTGGGCGCCTGCTGCCGCACCGCGGCCTTGTCGCCCGCGCTGGCGAACTTGCTGTACTTGCCGGTCACGCCCACGAGCTGGCCATAGATCCTGGGGTTGGCGGCCAGGCACTCCTTCTGTTCGAGGAAGTCGGCCTCACCGGTGAAGTTGCCGACCAGGCCGCCGGCCTCGGTGACCAGCAGCGCGCCCGCCGCCACGTCCCAGGGCGAGAGGCCCATCTCGAAGAAGCCGTCGGTGAAGCCCGCGGCCACGTAGGCCAGGTCGAGCGCGGCCGAGCCGGGGCGGCGCAGGCCGGCGCAGCGCGGCATCACGTCGCCGAACATCTGCAGATAGGTCTGGAACGCGTCGCCGGGGCGGTACGGGAAGCCGGTGGAGAGCAGGCATTCGCGCAACTGGGTGCGCTTGGCCACGCGGATGCGGCGGTCGTTGAGGTAGGCGCCGCGCCCGCGCGTGGCGCAGAACAGGTCGTTGCGGGTCGGGTCGTAGACCACGGCTTGCTCCAGCCGCGAGCCCACCATGAGCGCGATGCTCACGCAGTAGACCGGGAAGCCATGGATGAAGTTGGTCGTGCCGTCCAGCGGATCGATGATCCAGACGTGGTCCGCGCCGCCGTGCCGGCCGGCGCGCCGGCCCGATTCCTCGGCCCAGATCGCGTGATCGGGATACGCGGCGAGCAGGGTTTCGATGATGGCGGCTTCGGCGGCCTGGTCGACCTCGGTCACGAAGTCGTTGGCCTGCTTGACCGAGACCCGGACCGCTCCCACGTCCAGCGCGGCGCGGTTGATGAGGGCGCCGGCGGCGCGCGCGGCCTTGACGGCCACGTTGAGCATGGGGTGGAGTGTGGACGACATGGATTGTGTACCTCGGCGTCCCGCGAAGGCGGGGCGTGACAGGAAAAGAGCGGGGGAGGGGCGGCGGCCCGGCCCGGCGATGCGGGCGGCCGGCGACAATAGCGCGGATTTTACCGTTCCCCATGCCGCGCACACGATTCGTCCTCATCCAGACCAGCCATGCCGGCAACGTGGGCGGTGCGGCCCGCGCCATGAAGGTCATGGGCTTCGATGACCTGGTGCTGGTGCAGCCGCGCTGGGCCAACGTGCTGCGCCGCGAGGAGACCATCCAGCGCGCCAGCGGCGCCAACGACGTGCTGGAGAAGGCACGCATCGTCGACACGCTGGACGAGGCGCTCGACGGCATGACCCACCTGTGCGCCACCGCGATGACGCCGCGCGACTTCGGCCCGCCCACCCGCGCGCCGCGCCCGCATTTCGCCGAGCTGCTGCGGCCCGGCGGCACCGCGCCGCCGCCGGCCGGCGTGGCGTTCCTGTTCGGCAGCGAGCGCTTCGGCATGCGCAACGAGGACGTCTACCGCTGCCACGTGGCCCTGAGCATTCCCACCGCGCCGGGCTTTGGCTCGCTCAACCTGGCCGCTGCAGTGCAGCTCGTCGCCTACGACTGGCGCCAGGCCCTGGGCGGCTTCGCCGAGGAAGCACCCGGGCCGGCCGCACCGCCCCTGGAGGCGCCGGCCGATGCGCGTGCGCTCGCGGGCATGCTCGAGCACCTGGAGCGCGCGCTGGTGGCGGTGGATTTCCTGGACCCCGCCGCGCCCAAGAAGCTCATGCCGCGGCTCAACCAGCTTTTCAACCGCGCCGCGCCCAGCGAGGCTGAAATCCACATTCTGCGAGGTGTCGCCAAGGCCATGCTGCAGATGGCCGAGCAGGCGAAACGATAGACTGCCGCCTTTGGTGGGTTGTGCGTTCGGCGTGAACGGCCGCTCATGCCCACGCGCAACGCCCCACGCTCAACGCTCGACTTCGTCCATGTTCGACCGCCTCCGCTCCGACATCCAGTGCATCCTCGAGCGCGACCCGGCCGCGCGCAGCACCTGGGAGGTCGTCACCTGCTACCCCGGCCTGCACGCCGTCTGGCTGCACCGCCCGGCGCACTGGTGCTGGAACCACGGCCTGAAGTGGCTGGGGCGTTTCATCTCGCACCTCTCGCGCTGGTTCACCGGGATCGAGATCCACCCCGGCGCCAAGCTCGGCGAGCGTGTGTTCTTCGACCACGCGATGGGCGTGGTGGTCGGCGAGACGGCCGAGATCGGCGACGGCTGCACCATCTACCAGGGCGTGACCCTGGGCGGCACCTCGCTCTACAAGGGCACCAAGCGCCACCCCACGCTGGGCCGCGACGTGGTGGTGAGCGCCGGCGCCAAGGTGCTGGGCGGCTTCGAGGTGGGCGACGGCGCCAAGATCGGCAGCAACGCCGTGGTCATCAAGCCCGTGCCGGCGGGCGCCACGGCGGTGGGCATCCCGGCCCGCATCATCCCGAGCAAGCAGGGCGAGAGCGCCGACGTGACCGAGGAGAAGCCCAAGTTCCAGGCCTATGGCATCACCCAGGAAGACGACCCGCTGTCCCAGGCCCTGCGCGGCCTGATCGACAGCACCGCCAGCCAGGAACACCAGATCGCGCTGCTCTGGCAGGCGATCGAAAAGCTCGCCGGGGCCCGCGAACGCGACTGCGTGCCCGAGGATGCTGCGAAGGAAGAGCAGTTCGAGGCCGACAAGCTCAACCAGCTCGTGGGGAAATAGAGCCAACTCTCAAGCCGGCGCGAAGTGTCTTGAAACCCAGAGATGCCGCGGAACCGGCTTCGCCGGGCCGCAGGCGCGGCGCGGGGGGAGTCAATGCTGATGCCCGTGCGCGCCGTGGGCGTGGCCGTGCTGGATTTCCTGTGCCGTGGCGGCGCGCACGTCGGTCACGTGGAGGGTGAAGCTGAGGGTCTGGCCGGCGAGTGGGTGGTTGCCGTCGAGATGGACCGTGTCGCCCTTGATCTTGGTGACGGTGAAGACCTGGGGTTGGCCCTGCGCATCGTGTCCTTCGAGCTGGCCGCCGACCTTCACGCCGGGCGGGAAGTCCTTCTTGGGGATGGTGGTCACGAGGTTCTCGTCGCGCTCCCCGAAGGCGAGCGCCGGCGGCAGCGCCACGGTGGTCCGGAATCCCTTTTCCTGGCCTTCCAGCGCCTGCTCGATGCCTTCCAGCGTGTTGCCGTACCCGCCGTGCAGGTAGGCGCGCGGCGTCTTGCCCTCGTCGAGCACCTTGCCCTTGGCATCCACGGCGCGGAAGGTGAGGGTGACGACGGTGTCCTTGGTGATGTTCATGGCGGGTGTGGATCAGGAGGGTTGGCGCGCGGGACGCACGGCGGACTTGGGGCGGAACGCCTTGCAGACCTCGTCGCGCGTTTCGAGATACGGGCCGCCGATCAGGTCGATGCAGTACGGCACGGCGGCGAAGATGCCGTTGACCTTCTGGCTGCCGTCGGGGTGCTTCAGGCCCTCCAGCGTCTCGGCGATGGCCTTGGGCTGGCCGGGCAGGTTGATGATCAGGCTCCGGCCGCGCACCACGGCGACCTGGCGCGAGAGGATGGCGGTGGGCACGAAGGCCAGGCCGATCTGGCGCATCTGCTCGCCGAAGCCGGGCATTTCCTTGTGCGCCACCGCCAGCGTGGCCTCGGGCGTCACGTCGCGCGGCGCCGGGCCGGTGCCGCCGGTGGTGAGCACCAGCGAGCAGCCGGCGTCGACCAGCTCGACCAGCGTGGCGCTGATGCGGTCGGCTTCGTCCGGAATCAGGCGCGGCTCGAAGGTGATGGGGTTCTTCAGCGCGCGCGTGAGCCAGTCCTGCAGCGCGGGCAGGCCCTTGTCTTCGTACACGCCGGTGCTGGCGCGGTCGCTGACCGAGACGATGCCGATGCGCACGGCATCGTGCGGTGGGGGTGTGGCGGAGGCGTTCATGGCGTCTGCCCGGCGGTGTCGCCGGGTTCGGTGGCCGCGTCGTCGCGCGCTGCGAGCGCGGCGCGCACGAGCTGGAAGATGTCGCGGTAGGCCTTGCCGTGGCGCGCGGCTTCGCCCGGGCGTTCCCGCAGGGCCTGCGCGTCCTTGCGCGCCTGGCGGATGAGGGCGCGCAGGTGCTGCACGTCGGCCTCGGGGTCGGCCTGCAGCCAGTCGGTGAGCGCGCCGTCGTCGGCGATCAGGCGGTCGCGCCACTGTTCGGCCTGGTGCAGCATCAGGGTTTCCTGCGCCGACGGCCGGCGCTGCTCTTCCAGCGCTGTTTCAATGGCGGCGATGGTGCCGTCTTCCAATGCGCGCATGAGCTTGCCGATGTACTGCATCTGGCGGCGCCGACCCTCGAAATCGGTGATGCGGCGGGCTTCGCCGAGCGCGTCGATCAACTTGTCGGACAGGTCCTCGTGCTGCTCGCGCAGCCGCGCCATGAGGTCGGCGCGCAGCGTGAGCAGGTGTTCGCCCAGCGCCTGCAGGCGGTCGCTGTGCTTCTTGAGGTCGGTCTTGCTCAGTTCGGCCGAGCCCTTGAGCTCGCGCTTGAGTTCTTTGTCCAGTTCGCTGCCTTCGGCCACGAATTGGCCGCGGACGAAATAGCCTTTGGTCGGTTTGCGGGACATGGGTGCCTGGGGTCGGGGAAACGGCGGCCAGCCCGGCGGCGGGCAGGGGCGCCAAGTATCATAGCCGCCGACATGAACAGCTCTCCCTTGCCCCAGGGCCGCGACGCGCCCGCCGATCCCGCCCGGCCGCTGCCCGGCTTCCAGTACGCCCGCAGCCAGTTCGAAGAGCTGGTGGACCTCGCGCTCGCGCACGCCCGGCAGCTTGGCGCCGCCGACGCCGCGGCCGAAGTGTCCGAAGGCGCGGGCCTGAGCGTGTCGGTGCGCAAGGGCGAGCTGGAGAACGTGGAGCGCAACCGCGACAAGTCGCTCGGCGTCACGGTCTACCTGGGGAAGCGGCGCGGCAACGCGTCCACGTCGGACTTCTCCGCCGCCGCCATCCGCCAGACGGTGCAGGCGGCCTACGACATCGCACGCTTCACGGCCGAGGACCCGATGGCCGGCCTGCCCGAGCCCGAGGACGTGGCCGCTGGGCCACAGCCAGACCTGGACCTGTTCCACCCCTGGCCGCTGAGCTCGGAAGAGGCCGCGCGCATCGCCCTGGCCTGCGAGGCCGCGGCCTTCGCCACCAGCCGCCGGATCACCAACAGCGAGGGCGCGGGGGTGTCGGCCCAGCAGTCGCATTTCTTCTCGGCCCACCTGCGCGGCGGCGAGCGGGACCGGCCCGGCATCTTCAGCGGCGGCTACGCGAGTTCGCGCCACAGCCTGTCGGTCGCGCCGATCGCGGGCAAGGGGGCCGACATGCAGCGCGACTACTGGTACAGCTCCATGCGCGCGCCGCAGGAACTGGCCTCGCCCGAGGCGGTCGGCCGCTACGCCGCCGAGCGCACGCTGGCGCGGCTCCATGGCCGCAAGATCGCGACCACCGAATGCCCGGTGCTGTTCGAGTCGCCGCTGGCCGCGGGCCTGCTGGGCAGCTACGTGCAGGCCACCAGCGGCGGCGCGCTCTACCGCAAGACCACCTTCCTGAACGACAGCCTGGGCAAGCGCGTGCTCGCCAAACACATCGACGTCGTCGAGGACCCGCACCTGCGCGGCGGCAAGGGCAGTGCGCCGTTCGACGACGAAGGGGTGCGCACCGCCCGGCGCAAGGTGGTGGCGGGCGGCCGGGTGCAGGGCTACTTCCTGTCCACCTACTCGGCGCGCAAGCTCGGCATGCGCACCACCGGCAACGCCGGCGGCTCGCACAACCTCACGCTCACCAGCCGCCTGGCCCGGCCGGGCGACGACCTGCGCGAGATGTTCCGCAAGCTCGGGCGCGGCCTGTTCGTCACCGAGCTCATGGGCCAGGGCGTGAACTACGTGACCGGCGACTATTCGCGCGGCGCTTCGGGCTACTGGGTCGAGAACGGGGAGATCGCCTACCCGGTGCACGAGATCACGATCGCCGGCAACCTCAAGGACATGCTGTTGGGCATCGAGGCCGTGGGCGCCGACGCCTACAACTACGGCGCCAAGACCACCGGCTCGATCCTGATCGACCGGATGAAGGTCGCGGGGAGCTAGTCACGTGCCGGAGAGGGCGGCCTTCACGGCGGCCGACACCCGGCCCATGTCGGCCTTGCCGGCCAGGCGTGTCTTGGCCGCGCCCATGACCTTGCCCATGTCGCCCGGGCCCGCGGCGCCGAGTTCGGCCACGATGGCCTTGACCTCGCGGGCGATCTCGTCGGCCGACAGGCGTGCGGGCAGGTAGGCCTGCAGCACCGCCATTTCGGCCGATTCCTTGTCCACCAGGTCCTGGCGGCCCGCCTTCGCGAAGGCCTCGATGCTGTCCTTGCGCTGCTTGACCAGTTTGTCCACGATGGCGATCACCATCGCGTCGTCCAGCGCCACGCGCTCGTCCACCTCTTTCTGCTTCATCGCGGCGGTGAGCAGGCGGATCGTGCCCAGGCGCTCGCTGTCCTTGGCGCGCATCGCGGCCTTCATGTCTTCGGTGATCTGGTCTTTCAGGCTCATGGGAGGCTCCGGGAAAAAACAAAAGCCCGCTCGAGCGTCCTCCAGCGGGCTTGGGGGCGACAGCCGGCGGCGCCGGCCGTGGCTGGGGTTCAGTACAGCTTCTTGGGAAGCTGCATCGCACGCACGCGCTTGTAGTGGCGCTTGACGGCGGCGGCCTTCTTGCGCTTGCGCTCGGCGGTGGGCTTCTCGTAGAACTCGCGGGCGCGCAGGTCGGTCAGCAGGCCGAGCTTCTCGATGGTGCGCTTGAAGCGGCGCAGGGCCACGTCGAAGGGCTCGTTGTCTTTCACGCGGATGGTCGTCATTGGCGATAGATATCCAGATTGCGCAGGGAGAGGGTGGCCGGGAAGATCGGGCCCGGGCGCCGTCCGCTGCAAAAAAGTCCCGTCATTAACTAGTATTGGCCGACGGGGTTTGCCAGCAAAGCCCGCAATTATAGCCGTTCGGGCGGAAATGGCTACCCGTTCATGCACCGGGTGGGGGAAGGGCGCTGGCGCAGGCGTGCGCGCTGGCCCAGGCCCACTGGAAGTTGTAGCCGCCCAGCCAGCCGGTGACGTCGACCACCTCGCCGATGAAATAGAGGCCGGGCTGCTGCGTCGATTCCAGGGTCTGCGACGAAAGGTCCCGCGTGTCCACGCCACCCAGCGTGACCTCCGCTTTCCTGTAGCCCTCGGTGCCGGTGGGGACGAGTTCCCAGCGTGCGAGGCGCTCCGCCAGCCGCACCAATGCCTTGTCTGGCGCTTCTGCCATCGGTCGCTGCCAGTCGGCGTCCTGCTGTACCCAGGCCTCGGCCAGGCGGTTCGGCACCAGCAGGGCGAGTTCGTTGACCAGCAGCTTGCGCGACGTGGCTTTGGCGCGCGTCAGCGCGGCGAGCAATTCGACCTCTGGCGCCAGGTTCAGGCGGATCGGCTGGCCTTCGCGCCAATAGCTCGATATCTGCAGCACGGCCGGACCCGAGAGGCCGCGGTGCGTGAACAGCAGGTCTTCCATGAAATCCATTCGCGCCTTTTTTTCGCCGGTCTCGATGCGCACCGGCAGCGCGAGACCCGAGAGGCCGGCATAGGGTGCCCAGCCCTCACCGTCGAAGGTCATGGGCACCAGGCCCGGGCGTGTGTCCACCAGCCGCAGGCCGAACTGGCTGGCGATGCGGTAGCCGAAATCGGTGGCGCCGATCTTGGGGATGGACAGGCCGCCGGTGGCGATGACCACCGCGCGGCTGCGCACCGGGGTGCCCTGGTCGGTGTCGAGTTCGTACAGGCCGTCGCCGCCCCGGCGCACCGCCTGCACGGCGCACGGCTGCCAGCGCTGCACGCCGCCGGCCTCGCATTCGCGCAGCAGCATCCCGATCAGGTCTTCCGCCGACCGGTCGCAGAACAGCTGGCCCTTGTGCTTTTCGTGGAAGGCGATGCCGTGGCGCTGCACCAGGGCGACGAAGTCGGCCGGCGTGTAGCGGGAGAGCGCGGAGCGGCAGAAATGCGGGTTGGCGCTGACGAAGTGCCGATGCGGCGCCCGGGGGTCGAGGTCGCGGTTGGTGAAGTTGGCCCGGCCGCCGCCCGAGATGCGGATCTTCTCGGCCACGCGCGCGCTGTGGTCGAGCACCAGCACGCGCAGGCCGCGCTGGCCGGCGATGCCAGCGCAGAACAGGCCCGCCGCGCCCGCGCCGATCACCACGGCGTCCCAGGGCTCGCGCACGCTTCAGCCTTTCCAGGTGAAGGGAAAGGCCAGTTGTCGCAGGAAGCCCTTGGGCACGTAGTCGCCCAGCACGCCGTAGCGCTCGGGCCACAGCCGCGGGCTGTTGACGGCGGTGCCGAAGAGGTGGTCGAGGAAGGCGTAGTGCGCGGCGTAGTTGCGGTCCAGCGCCTCCTGGTCCTGGCTGTGGTGCCAGTGGTGGAAGTTGGGCGTGACGATGAGGTAGCGCAGCGGGCCCAGGCGCACGCTCACGTTGGCGTGGTTGAACACCGCCTGGAAGCCCACGATGATGATGTAGGCGTCGATCACCTCCTTGGAGAAGCCGAGCAGGAAGATCGGCGCCAGTACCAGGGTGCGCGTGATCAGGATTTCGAGGAGGTGCTGGCGCGAGCCGGCCATCCAGTCCATGTGCTTGGCGCTGTGGTGCACCGCGTGCAGCCGCCACAGCAGCGGCACCTCGTGGTAGGCGCGGTGGGTCCAGTACTGCACCAGGTCGGCCACCAGGATGATCAGGGGCAGCGCGGCCCAGAACGGCAGGCCGGCGATCCAGCCGCGCACGCCGCCCACCGGCACCCAGCCGAACAGGTGGTGCACCAGCAGGTTGGTGGCCAGCAGCATGAAGCCGATCACCATGTGGTTGACGATGAAGTGGTTCAGGTCGGTCTGCCACTCGGGCCGGAATATCGGCTGGTCCTTGCGCAGGGCGAACAGCTTTTCGATGAAGATGAAGATCAGCGCCGAGCCCAGCAGGTCGAGCACGAACCAGTCCAGCCCGATGTAGGGCGTGCCGTCGGGGAAGTTGGGGTCCACCTCCACCTTGTGGCCGCCCAGCAGCGCGCTGAGGGTGACCAGCGCGAAGGCCGCCGCCGAGAGCCAGCGCGCCCGGTTGAACAGCACGTTGACCAGCGAAATACCGCCAGCGATCACTAGCGCCCCGAACAGCAGCTTGCGCATCAGTTCCACGTCGTACTGCCGGCGCAGTTCGGGCGTGGTGAGGTACTCGGGGAAATGGAAGGCCAGCACGCCGAGGAAGCCGAGGATGGCCAGCGTGAGCGCGATCGCGCCGGAGACCAGGCCACGGCCGGGGCGCAGCGCGCCGTGGCTTTCGATGAACGTATTCAGTTTCTTGAGCATGCGGCGGACCCCTGGGCCCGTGGGGCGGTTGGCGGAGCGGGATTGCGGCCGCAGTGTAGCCGGCTGTGCCGGCGCCCGGCCTCGCAGGTCCCATGCCTGCATGGCATGCCCGGCATAAGCACACAGTAGTTTTCCATGGGTCGAATGCATCCTAGGATCGATATCCCGCTTCGGAGACGCGACCAATTGCTGGCGTGCCGGCCATTTCAAGCGGCTTGAGCCAAGAAATCAAGGAGACATGACATGAAACAACTCACGAAGCGCGTTTTGGGCGCTCTGTTGGTCGGCGCGTGCCTCGTTCACGCGGGCATGGCCACGGCCTTTGCCCAGGCGAGGTACCCCGAAAAGCCCGTCAAGGTGATTGTGCCTTTCGGTCCGGGGACGTCGCCCGATATCGTGGCAAGGTACATCTCCCAGAAGCTGTCCGATCGCATGGGGGCGCCGTTCGTCGTGGAAAACCGGGTCGGCGCCGGTGGAAGCATGGGGGCCGAGGCCGCTGCCCGATCTGCGGCCGATGGCTATTCGCTGTTGTTCGTGGCCAATTCCATCGTGACGATCAACCAATTCGTCTACAAGAACATCAACTACAAACCCGAAGCGGATTTCGCCCCTGTCGCGCTGGTCGCTTCCGTTCCGTACATCATGGTCGCGAACAAGAATTTCCAGGCCAAGACCCTGGCCGACTTGATCAGGATGGCCAAGGAGAACCCCAAGAAGATCGACTACGCATCCAATGGGGTCGGCGGTGGGCCGCATGTGGTGATGGAGCTGTTTGCCAGATCCGCCGGCATCCAGCTCACGCACATCCCTTACAAGGGCACCGCGCTGGCCGACGTGCTCGGTGGACAGGTGCCGCTGATGATCCAGGCACCGACCACGGTCATCGATCAGGTCAAGGCCGGCCATTTGATCGCACTCGCGACGACCCGGCCGCAGCGGCTCGAAGAGTTTCCGGATGCCCCCTCCATTTCGGAAGTGGTGCCCGGCTTCTCTGCCGACGGTTGGCTGGGTTTCCTGGCGCCCTCCGGCACGCCGGGTGCGATCATCGAGCAATTGAATCGGGAGATCAGGGCCGTGCTCGCCCTGCCCGAGACCACCAGCCAATTCAAGGGGCTTGGCATCCAGGCCATGCCTTCCTCTCCCGCGGAGATGAAGGCGGTCATTGCACAGGACAGCCGCAAGTGGGGCCAGGTGATCAAGGACATCGGCCTGGTGCCGCAATGAAGGCGGGGCTGGCACAAGCCGCCGGGCATGCGGCGGCACCCCGGTACGGGGAGGCGGAATGGCAGGTGCGGGTTGATCTGGCCGCGTGCTATCGGCTCATGGCCGTGTTTGGCATGACCGACCTGATCTACAACCACATCACCGCACGCATTCCAGGCACCGAGGACCTGCTGATCAACCCCTACGGCCTGATGTACGAGGAAATCACGGCCAGCAGCCTGTTGCGCATCGATCTGGAGGGCAAGGTTCTCGATGCCGGCAGCGCTTCGCTGGGGATCAACCTCGCCGGCTACGTGATCCACAGCGCCGTGCACAGGGCGCGCCCGGATGTGCAGTGCGTGATCCATACGCACACGCGTGCGGGCATGGCGATATCCATGCTGGATTGCGGCCTGCTGCCGTTGACGCAGACGGCCATGCGTTTCGCGAAGATCGGCTACCACGACTACGAAGGGCCGGCCATCGACCTCGACGAGCAGGCGCGGCTGACGCGCGACCTGGGTCGCCACGACGCCATGGTCCTGCGCAACCACGGCTTGCTGGTCGTGGGCGCGAGCATTGCGCAAGCGTTCAACACGATCTATTGGCTGGAGTCGGCCTGCAGGGCACAACTCGACGCCATGGCCTGCCAGACGCCGCTGCGCCAGCCCTCGGATGCCTTGGTGGAAAAGACGTTTCGTCTCTATCAGCCTGATGTGCGGCGTCCCTTTGGCGAATTGGAGTGGCCCGCGATGCGCCGCATGCTGGATCGCCGGGATCCGTCCTATCGCGATTGAGGGGGTGGGGCGGGAGGCCCGTCCTGGTTGAGCTGTCGCAAAGCTTGGCAGAATCGGAATTTCCGCAACGGCTTCGGATGGTTCCGGGAAGTGCGGTTTCTCAACCACCGGCTCGGGTGCGCGGACGCCGACGCGGGCTTCTTCGCTGGTCACCATGGACATTCGGCAATTGCGCTATTTCGTCGAAGTCGCGCGGCAAGAGAACCTGACGCGTGCGGCCCAGGCACTGTATATCGCACAACCCGCATTGAGCCGCAGCATGCGCATGCTCGAGGACGAGCTGGGTGTGCGCCTGCTGGAACGCTATGCGCGCGGCGCCGTGCTCACCCCCGAGGGCCGTGATCTCTTCGACAGGGCACAGCACGTGCTCGAAGCCTTCGACCGCATCAAGACCGGCATACGCGAGCGGGCTGGCCATGACACCGGTGGCGTCCTCGTTATCGGCATGACGCCCGCCACCGATTTCACCGTGACGGTGGGCGGGCTGCTCGCGGGCACGGTTCTGAGCCGTTTCCCGGAGGCGCAACTCAAGATCGTGGAGGCCTATTCCCACGACTTGTGCGGCTTTCTGAGGGAGGGGCAGGCCGATCTCGCCGTGCTGACGGGCGCGTCGCCCGCGCCCGACGACTTGGCTGTGGAGCCGGTCTTCGACGACCAGCTCTATTTCATCGGACCGGCCACAGACCCATGGATGGCCCGTGAGTCCGTGGACATTGCCGACCTCGCGCACCTGCCGCTGGTTCTCGCAGGGGCGTCGACCTCGGGTGTCAGACGGGCGCTGGACAAAGCCGCTTCGCGCCAGGGTGCGCAGCTGCGCGTGGTGTTGGAGGTCGGATCCATCGGCCTGGCCATGCAGATGATCAAGAAGGGCCTCGGCTACACGGTCTACGTGGCAGCAGGCCTGCATGACACCATGAGCGCCATGCAGATGGCCGCAGTGCCGATTCGGGAACTGTGTTTGCGGCGCAGTCTCGCCTGGCCCATTGCCCGGCCGTTGTCGCGTCTGGCCAGCGAGGCGCTGCCGGTGGTGCGGTCGAGCCTGGAGGCCTTCATCCACGCAGGGCAGCGTCCGGGCGCGCGCCTGGTGCGCGGCAGCCGAGGGTGACGGTCTGGCTGCCAGGGGGCAGTCTCTGAGTGGGCAGTCTCCGAAGACGACTGCTTAGGCCGAGTGGACGAGCGGCTCCGCGGCCTGCAGGGCGACCAGGCCCCTCACCACGTCGCCCACCACGATCACGGCCGGGCTGCCCAGGCCCTCGCGCTGGAGCGTGGCCTGCAGCGCGTCCAGCGTGGCGACGGCGTGGCGCTGGCGGGGCAGCGTGGCGTTCTGGATGATGGCCAGCGGGGTGCGGCCGGGCAGGCCGGCGAGCAGCCCCCGCTCGATCTGCGCGGCGCTGGCCACGCCCATGTAGATCACCAGGGTGAGCCGGGCCTCGCGAGCGGTCGCCGCGAGTGCCTGCCAGTCGGCCCCCCGGTCGCCCGGCTTGGCGTGCCCGGTGACGAACACCACCCCGTGCGCGTGCTCGCGGTGCGTCAGGGGCACGCCGAGCGAGGTCAGGCCGGCCAGGCCGGCGGTGATGCCGTTGACCACCTGCACCTCGATACCGGCCGCGCGCAGCCGCTCCATCTCCTCGCCGCCGCGGCCGAAGATGAACGGGTCGCCGCCCTTGAGGCGCACCACCGTCTCGCCTTCGCGCGCCGCCAGGATCATGAGCTTCTCGATGAAGGCCTGCGGCGTGCTCCGGCAGCCGCCGCGCTTGCCGACGTGCACGATGCGCGCGTCCGGGCGCGCATGGGCCAGCACCGCCTCGCTCACCAGGTCGTCGACCAGCAGCACGGTGGCCGAGCCGATCGCCTTGACGGCCTTGAGCGTGAGCAGTTCGGGGTCGCCTGGGCCGGCGCCGACCAGGGCCACGGTGCCGGGCCGGAATTCAGAGGGGGAGGGCATGGGCTGTGGGTTCATGGCAGGGGAGCGCTTGCAAGATGTGTTCCACCTGCAGGGCGATCGGCTCGGGCACGGGCCGATCGCCGTCGAGCACCGCGCGGATGTAGTCCGCGGTCGACGCCGCGTCCACCGCCGGCAGCGCGGGCAACCGGTCCAGCGGACCGCCCTGCGCGGCCTGCACTTCGGTGCGCCGGCCGCCGCGGAACACCTCCATGCGCGGCGTGCGGCGCGCGTCGGCCACCGGCTCGCCTTCGGTGCCGCGCAGCAGCAGGGCGTGCGCGCCGGTCAGCGTCCAGGTGGCGGCCATGGCGGTGGCGTACTCGGGGTGCGTGTAGCTGCCCACGATGAAGGCGCGGCCCGCGCAGGGGCTCATGAGCTTGACCAGGCTGTGCGCCGGGTTGCGCAGGCCGACCGCGCGGCGCACGTCGAGCAGCCGCTTGAGGCCGGGCGAGAGCACCTCGGTGGGGAGGAAGGCGAGCTCGCCCGCGCCCAGCGCGGCCGCGCGCGGGGCCGGGTCGATGCCGAGCCGCGCGAACACGTCGGCCGCCGGCACGCGCCGGTCCTCGGTGGCGGTGCCGTGCACCAGCACCGCCGCGCCCCGGCGCGCCAGCAGCAGCGCCAGCAGCGGCGTGAGCACGGGCAGCTTGCGCGCCCCGTTGTAGCTCGGCAGCACCACGGTGGTGTGGCCGGCGTCGGGCAAGCGCTCCAGCCGGGCGTGGGCGGCGTCCAGGAAACCGGCCATCTCCTCGGGCGTCTCGCCCTTGATGCGCATGGCCAGGCAAAAGCCGCCCACCTCGAGGTCGCTCACCGCGCCATCCAGCACCTGGCCCAGCAGGTCGGCCGCCTGTTCGCGCGTGAGCGCGCGGGCACCGTCCTTGCCGCGGCCGATTTCCTTGATGTACTGGCTGATGCCCATGGTGTTTCGAGGCCGATTTTCCGACAGGTTTGATGACTTCGGGTTATATCGAGAATGGCTTGCCCGGCGGGCCGGCCCGTACACTTCCCGCATGCTGATCCTGGGAATCGAATCCTCGTGCGACGAAACCGGCGCGGCGCTGGTCGATGCCAGCGGCCAGGACACGCCGCGCCTGCTCGGGCACGCGCTGCACAGCCAGATCGAGATGCACCAGGCCTACGGTGGCGTGGTACCCGAGCTGGCCAGCCGGGACCACATCCGCCGCGTGCTGCCGCTCACCGACGCCGTGCTGGCCCAGGCCAGGCAGCCTCTGTCGGCGCTGGATGCAGTGGCCTACACCCGGGGCCCCGGCCTGGCCGGCGCGCTGCTGGTGGGCTCCGGCGTGGCCTGCGCGCTGGGCTTTGCGCTGGGCAAGCCGGTGATCGGCGTGCACCACCTGGAAGGCCATTTGCTCTCGCCGTTCCTGAGCGCCGATCCGCCCGCGTTCCCGTTCGTGGCGCTGCTGGTGTCGGGCGGCCACAGCCAGCTCATGCGGGTCGATGGGGTGGGGCGATACGAGTTGCTGGGCGAGACCATCGACGACGCGGCCGGCGAGGCGTTCGACAAGTCGGCCAAGCTGCTCGGGCTCGGCTACCCGGGCGGGCCGGCGCTGGCCCGGCTGGCGCTGCAGGGCGACCCGCAGGCCTACCGCTTTCCCCGGCCCCTGCTGCACAGCGGCGACCTCGACTTTTCCTTCGCCGGCCTCAAGACCGCCGTGCTGACCCAGGTGAAGAAGCTGGCCGGCGCACGCCCGGAAGGCCCGGCCACGGCCCACCTGGCCGACCCGCTGAGTGCGCAGCAGAAGGCCGACGTGGCCGCCAGCGTGCAGGCCGCCATCGTCGAGGTGCTGGTGAAGAAAGCCATGGCGGCGGTGCGCCAGAGCGGCCTGCGCCGCCTCGTGGTGGCCGGGGGCGTGGGCGCCAATGCGCGGCTGCGCGAGCAGCTCGGCGCGGCCTGTGCCCAGGCCGGGGTGCGCGTGCACTACCCCGAGCTGCATTTGTGCACCGACAACGGCGCCATGATCGCCCTGGCCGCCGGGATGCGGGTGCAGGCCGGCCTGGCTGGCTGGACGGGCGAGGCGGCGGACTACCGCTTCGACGTGAAACCGCGCTGGCCTTTGGCCGAGCTGGGTGCGGCATTGCCGTAGCGCAAGGGGATGCTCCCTGGGGTGGCGCGCCGAAATGGCTCTGTAATTATGAATTAAACTCCGGCGCACTCGCCCTTGGGTGGTGTGCCGGTGCTGCTGTGGCCAGGCCTTCGCCCGCAACCTGGAGTGTGTTCCGATGAAGTGGTTTTCCGTGCTGCGCCGCCGCGCCTGTGCCGCGGCCTTGCTTTTTCTGTCCGGCGGCTTGGGCGCCGCCGGCACCGCGCTGGCCCAGGCGCCGGCCGCGGGGGCGCCGATCCGCGTCGCGCTGATCGAGGTGTTGAGCGGGCCGTTCGCCAACACCGGCGAAGCCGTGTTCCGCAACCTGGTGTGGGCCGCCGAGCGCGTGAACGCCCGCGGCGGCGTGAAGCTGCCGGGCGGCAGCCGGCCGCTGGTGATCGAGCGCTTCGACAACAAGGGGCAGGTCGAGGAGTCGCTGTCGGCGCTGCGTGCGGCGGTGGACCGCGGCATCACCATCGTGGCGCAGGGCAACTCGTCGGCGGCCGCGAGCGCGCTGATCGAGGCGATCAACCGCCACAACGAGCGCGAGCCGGGGCGCCGTGTGGTGTTCCTGAACTACTCGGCCGGCGACCCGCCGCTGACCAACGAGCGCTGCAGCTTCTGGCATTTCCGCTTCGATGCCCATGCCGACATGCGCGTGAGCGCGCTCATGAGCGTGCTGCGCGAGGACCGGCAGCTCAAGAGTCTCTACCTGATCGGCCAGGACTACAGCTTCGGCCAGGCCGTGCTGCGCGAGGCGCGCGCCCAGATCGCCGCCCAGCGGCCGGACGTGAAGATCGTCGGCGAGGAACTCCATCCCATCGCGCGGGTGAAGGACTTCCTGCCCTACGCGACCAAGATCAAGGCCAGCGGGGCGCAGGCCGTGCTGACCGGCAACTGGGGCAACGACCTGACGCTGCTGGTGAAGGCCGCGCGCGAGGTCGGCTTCGAGGGGCGCTTCTACACCTTCTACGGCAACGCGCTGGGCGCTCCGGCGGCCATGGGCGATGCCGGCATCGGCCAGGTGGTCGCGGTGGCCGACTGGTTTCCCAACGTGCCCACCCCCGAATCCGAGGCGTTCTACCAGGCGTTCCGCCAGCGCTTCCCCAACCCGGCCGACGACTACGTGCACCTGCGCATGCAGCTCATGATCGAGGCGCTGGCGCAGGCGATCGAGCGCGCCGGCGCCGGCGGGGCCGATCCGGACGCCACCCGCATCGCGGCCCAGCTCGAGCGCGCGGAGGTGTCCCTGGCCGGGCAGTCGGCCCGCATGCGCGCGGCCGACCACCAGTTCCAGCAGCCGCTGGCGGTGGCGGTGATGGACCGCCAGGGCGCGCCGGGGGTGCGGTTCGACGTCGAAGGCTCCGGCTATGGCTTCCGCGTGATCCGCAGCCTGTCCCCGGCCCAGGCCGAGATGCCGCACCGCTGCAACATGGTTCGTTTCCAGTGAGCGGGCCCGCCCGGGCACCTCGGCTATAATCTGCGGTTGCCGTCCGAATGGGCGGTGTTTCACGCCCGATGTGGCCCAGGGGTCCGGAATCTGCCGGATGGCCTGTCGCCTGCTGCGCCGGGACGCCCGTCAAGCCAAGGAAGTTGTTTTTCATGATTGCCCAATCCGTCAAGGCCGACGTCATCGCGGCCAACGCCCGTGCCGCCAACGACACCGGCAGCCCCGAGGTGCAGGTCGCCATCCTGACCGCCCGCATCAACGAGCTGACCCCCCATTTCAAGACCCATGCGAAGGACCACCACGGCCGCCGTGGCCTGCTGCGCATGGTGAGCCGCCGCCGCAAGCTGCTCGACTACCTCAAGGCCAAGGACGCGGACCGCTACCTGGCCCTGATCCAGAAGCTGGGCCTGCGCAAGTAAGCGGACGGCAACTGGACGCAAGACGCCTGAGTTGGTTCGCTGGCTCGGGCGTTTTTTGCTTGGCCAGTGCCGTCCGGACTGTTTTTTGATGCCGGAGTGTCGATCGCAGAGCGAAGCTGTGTCATTCCAACCGGGCTGTGCCGCGGCGCGGGCCCAGTCTGGCTGGAATGGCATCGTGTTCTGGATTGCCTCTCCGGGTTCTGTGCAGCGACCCTGCACGCCGAGCGAGCCGCCGGGTGGCGGCCGCGCCCTTAGGAGAAAAACGCCATGAGCCTGTTCAACAAAGTCACCAAGACCTTCCAGTGGGGCTCCCACACGGTCACCATGGAAACCGGCGAGATCGCCCGCCAGTCCAGCGGCGCCGTGCTGCTCGACATGGACGGCACCGTGGTGCTGGCCACCGTGGTCGCCAAGAGCGAGGCCAAGGCCGGCCAGGACTTCTTCCCCCTGACGGTCGACTACATCGAGAAGACCTATGCCGCCGGCAAGATTCCCGGCAGCTTCTTCAAGCGCGAAGGCCGCCCGAGCGAGCTGGAGACGCTGACCAGCCGCCTGATCGACCGCCCGATCCGCCCGCTGTTCCCCGAGGGCTTCTTCAACGAAGTGCAGGTGGTCATCCACACGCTGTCGCTCAACCCCGAGGTGGACGCCGACATCGCCGCGATGATCGCGACCTCGGCCGCGCTGTCGATCTCCGGCATCCCGTTCAACGGTCCCATCGGTGCTGCGCGCGTGGGCTACGTCAATGGCCAGTACGTGCTCAACCCGGGCCAGACCGAGCGCAAGGGCTCTCAGATGGACCTGGTGGTGGCCGGCACGCAGGCCGCGGTGCTGATGGTCGAATCCGAGGCGCTGCAACTGTCCGAAGAGGTCATGTTGGGTGGCGTGGTGTTCGGCCATGAGCAGGCCAACATCGCCATCAACGCCATCAACGAACTGGTGCGCGATGCCGGCAAGCCCGAGTGGCAATGGCAGGCGCCCGCGCGCGACGAAGCGCTGATCGCCAAGGTGGAAGAGCTCGGCGGCGACAAGCTGCGCGCGGCCTACCAGATCCGCAACAAGCAGGCCCGCACCCAGGCCTGCCGCGAGGCCTACGCTGCCGTCATGGACGGCCTCAAGGCCGATGGCGTCGAGTTCGACGCTGTCAAGGTCGAAGGCCTGCTGTTCAACATCGAGGCGGCGATCGTGCGCGGCCAGATCCTGGCTGGCGAGCCCCGCATCGACGGCCGCGACACCCGCACCGTGCGCCCGATCGAGATCCGCAACGGCGTGCTGCCGCGCACCCATGGCTCGGCGCTGTTCACGCGCGGCGAGACGCAAGCCCTGGTGGTCGCCACGCTGGGCACCGACCGCGACGCGCAGCGCATCGACGCGCTGGCCGGCGAGTTCGAGGACCGCTTCATGCTGCACTACAACATGCCGCCCTTCGCCACCGGCGAGACCGGCCGCGTGGGTTCGCCGAAGCGCCGCGAGATCGGCCACGGCCGCCTCGCCAAGCGCGCGCTCGTCGCCGTGCTGCCCGACCGCACCGAGTTTCCGTACTCGATGCGCGTGGTCTCGGAGATCACCGAGTCGAACGGCTCCTCGTCGATGGCCTCGGTGTGCGGCGGCTGCCTCGCGCTGATGGACGCCGGCGTGCCGATGAAGGCGCACGTGGCCGGCATCGCGATGGGCCTGATCAAGGAAGGCAACCGCTTCGCGGTGCTGACCGACATCCTCGGCGACGAGGATCACCTTGGCGACATGGACTTCAAGGTGGCCGGCACCACCGCCGGCGTGACCGCGCTGCAGATGGACATCAAGATCCAGGGCATCACCAAGGAGATCATGCAGGTCGCGCTGGCGCAGGCCAAGGAAGCGCGCATGCACATCCTGGGCAAGATGCAGGACGCGATGGGCGAGGCCAAGACCGAGGTTTCCAACTTCGCGCCCAAGCTCTTCACCATGAAGATCAACCCCGAGAAGATCCGCGACGTGATCGGCAAGGGCGGCGCCGTGATCCGCGCGCTGACCGAAGAGACCGGCACCCAGATCAACATCGACGAGGACGGCACCATCACCATCGCCTCCACCGACTCGGCAAAGGCCGACGAGGCCAAGCGCCGCATCGAGCAGATCACGGCCGAGGTCGAGGTGGGCAAGGTCTACGAAGGCCCGGTCACCAAGATCCTGGACTTCGGCGCGCTGGTCAACCTGCTGCCGGGCAAGGACGGCCTGCTGCACATCAGCCAGATTGCCCATGAGCGCGTGGAGAAGGTGTCCGACTACCTGAGCGAAGGCCAGGTGGTGCGCGTGAAGGTGCTCGAGACCGACGACAAGGGCCGCGTCAAGCTGTCGATGAAGGTGCTGGCCGAGCGCGGCGAGCCGGTCGCGGAGCAGCCGCAGTCCTGAGCGGAGCCGTCCGCGATGCCGTTGCCGTCCGCCATGCAAGCCGTTGAAATCAGCGCCTACGGCGCGCCCGAGGTGCTGCGCCTGACCGAGCGCCCAGTGCCGGTGCCCGGTGCCGGCGAATTGCGGATCCGCGTCAGCGCGTCCGGCGTGAACCGGCCCGACGTGGCGCAGCGCAAGGGCATCTATCCGCCGCCGCCGGGCGCATCCGACCTGCCCGGCCTGGAAGTGGCGGGCGTGATCGAGTCGGGCGACGCCGATGCGATGGCCGCGGCCGGATTCCAGGTCGGGGACCGCGTGTGCGCCCTGGTGGCCGGCGGCGGCTACGCGCAGTGGTGCGTGGCGCCCGTGGGCCAGTGCCTGCCCGTCCCGCAGGGACTGGACGACGTGGCCGCCGCTTCGCTGCCCGAGACCTTCTTCACCGTCTGGAGCAACGTGTTCGACCGCGGGCGCCTGCAGGCCGGCGAGGCCCTGCTGGTGCAGGGCGGCACCAGCGGCATCGGCGTGACCGCGATCCAGATGGCCAAGGCGCGGGGCGCGCGCGTGTTCGCCACTGCGGGCAGCGACGAGAAATGCGCGGCCTGTTTGCGGCTCGGCGCCGACCACGCCATCAACTACCGCACGCAGGACTTCGTCGCCGAGGTCGCCCAGCTCACCGGCAAGCGGGGGGTCGACGTGATCCTCGACATGGTGGCCGGTGCCTACGTGGGCCGCGAGATCGAGTGCCTGGCCGAGGACGGGCGGCTCGTGATCATCGCGGTGCAGGGCGGCACGAAGGCGGAGTTCAACGCCGCGCTGCTGCAGCGCAGGCGCCTGACGGTGACGGGCTCCACCCTGCGGCCCCGGCCGGTGGCCTTCAAGGCTGCCATCGCGCGGTCGCTGCGCGAGCACGTCTGGCCGTTGCTGGCCGACGGCCGCATCCGACCGGTGATCCACCAGGTGTTCCCGGCCGCCGACGCGGCCGCCGCGCACGCCCTGATGGAGTCCAACCAGCACATCGGCAAGCTGGTGCTGAGCTGGTCGTGACAGGGGCAACGAGGACGCTGCAAGCAGGCGCATGGGCATGAAGAAACTGATCGCAGGCAACTGGAAGATGAACGGCTCGCTGGCCGCCAACGAGGCGCTGGTCAGGGCCCTGCTCGACGGGCTGACCGCCGCGCCGCCCGCGGCCGACGTGGCGCTGTGCGCCAGCGCACCCTACCTGGCGCAACTGCAGTCCCTGCTGCAGGGCAGCCCGGTCGCCTGGGGCGCGCAGGACGTGTCGAGCCACGAGCAGGGTGCCTACACCGGCGAGGTGTCGGCCGCCATGCTGCACGATTTCGGCTGCCGCTATGCCATCGTCGGCCACTCGGAGCGCCGCCAGTACCACGGCGAGAGCGACGAGTTCGTCGCGGCCAAGGCGCAGCGCGCGCTCGCGGCGGGCATCACGCCCATCGTGTGCGTGGGCGAAACCCTGGCCGAACGCGAAGCCGGGCAGACCGAGGCGGTGGTCAAGCGCCAACTGGCCGCGGTGATCCACGTGGTGGCGCATTGCACCAGCGAGATCGTGGTGGCCTACGAACCGGTCTGGGCCATCGGCACCGGCAAGACCGCCACGCCCGAGCAGGCGCAGCAGGTGCATGCGGTGCTGCGCGCGCAGCTCGCGGCGGCCACGCAGCACCCCGAGCGGGTGCGCATCCTGTATGGCGGCAGCATGAACGCGGCCAACGCCGCCAGCCTGCTGGCGCAGCCCGACATCGACGGCGGCCTGATCGGCGGCGCGTCGCTCAAGGCGGCCGATTTCCTGCAGGTGATCGCCGCCGCCCGCTGATACGGCCCTGAGAGATTTTCCCGGAGAGAACATGAACATCCTGTTGAACCTTCTGCTGGTGGTCCAGATCCTGTCGGCGCTGACCATGATCGGCCTCATCCTCATGCAGCACGGCAAGGGTGCCGACGCGGGGGCCGCCTTCGGCGGCGGCGCGGGCTCGGCCAGCCTGTTCGGCGCCACGGGCGGCGCGAACTTCCTCTCGCGCACCACCGCCGTGCTCGCGGCGGTCTTCCTGGCCTGCACGCTGGGCCTGGCCTACTTCGGCAACCTGCGCGAAGCGCCGGGCTCGGGCAGCGTGCTCGACGGCATCGCGGCGCCGGCCCAGCCGGCCGGTGCGGCGCAGGGCATCCCGGGTGCCGCGCCCGGCCAAGCCACCACGCCTGCGCCCGTGCCCGTGCCCGAAGGCGCGGGACCGGCGAGCCAGCCCGCCGCGCCAGGCGGCGCGGCGCAGCAGATCCCGGGCAACTGATCCGCTCCGCCCGCGCCGCGCGCCTAGGTCGAGGACGCGGCGCGGCGCGCTGCCAAAAACCCCTGCTGCGCTGCGGAAAGCACCCGCGTTTCAGGGTAAACTCCCTAGGTTGTCAGCAAGGTCCGCCACCTTTCCTCGCGGGCCCGGCAATCCAGACCAGCCGACGTGGTGAAATTGGTAGACACGCTATCTTGAGGGGGTAGTGGCGAAAGCTGTGCGAGTTCGAGTCTCGCCGTCGGCACCAATCTTTGGAAACACGGTCCCACGCCGTGTCAGTGGAAGCGACCCAAGATGCGTCTCGAACAATACCTTCCCGTATTCCTCTTCATCTTGGTCGGTATTGCTGTCGGGATCATTCCGCAGGTGCTGGGCTACATCCTGGGCCCGAACCTGCCCGACGCCGAGAAGAACTCCCCCTACGAGTGCGGTTTCGAGGCGTTCGAGGACGCGCGCATGAAGTTCGACGTGCGCTACTACCTCGTGGCCATTCTCTTCATCCTGTTCGACCTCGAGATCGCATTCCTGATCCCCTGGGCGGTGGCCTTCTCCGACATCGGCGCCACGGGCTTCATCGCGGGCGTGGTGTTCCTCGCGATCCTCACCGTGGGCTTCGCCTACGAGTGGAAGAAGGGTGCGCTGGACTGGGAATGAGATCGAAGCAGGCAGCACCCAGTAGCAGCACCGGAGCGGTTCATGATTGAAGGCGTATTCAAGAAGGGTTTCGTCACCACCAGCTACGACTCGGTGGTGAACTGGGCCAAGACCGGCTCGCTGTGGCCCATGACCTTCGGCCTGGCGTGCTGCGCGGTCGAGATGATGCACGCGGCCGCGGCGCGCTACGACATCGGCCGTTTCGGCTCCGAGGTGTTCCGCGCCAGCCCGCGCCAGTCGGACCTGATGATCGTGGCCGGCACGCTGTGCAACAAGATGGCGCCGGCCCTGCGCAAGGTCTACGACCAGATGGCCGAGCCGCGCTGGGTGCTCTCCATGGGGTCGTGCGCCAATGGCGGCGGCTACTACCACTACAGCTATTCGGTGGTGCGCGGCTGCGACCGCATCGTGCCGGTGGACGTCTACGTGCCGGGCTGCCCGCCCACGGCCGAGGCGCTGCTGTACGGGATCATCCAGTTGCAGCAGAAGATCCGCCGCACGAACACCATCGCGCGGGCCTGAGCGCTCCGCTGCCAGCGCCAACCCCGTTGCACGCCACCGGCCTGAAAGAACGCGCATGACCGATACCGACATGTCTCTCCACGCCGTCGACCCCGAGGCGCTCCAGCGCGCGCTGGCCGGCCTGCTGGGCGAGCGGGCCCAGTCCCTCGACGTGACGAGGGGCGAAGTGACGCTGACCGTGCGCGCCGCCGACTACCACGGCGCCATGCAGACCCTGCGCGACGCGCCCGAGACGCGCTTCGAGCAGTTGATCGACCTGTGCGGCATGGACTACCAGGCCTACGGCGACGGCCGGTGGGAGGGCGCGCGTTTCGCCGTCGTGGTCCACCTGCTGTCGGTCACGCACAACCACCGCCTGCGCGTGCGCGTGTTCTGCCCGGAGGACGACTTCCCCGTGGTCGACTCCGTCACCTCGCTGTGGGCCTCGGCCAACTGGTACGAGCGCGAGGCCTTCGACCTGTACGGCATCGTCTTCGACGGCCACGAGGACCTGCGCCGCATCCTGACCGACTACGGCTTCATCGGCCACCCCTTCCGCAAGGACTTCCCGCTCTCGGGCCATGTCGAGATGCGCTACGACGCCGAGCGCCAGCGCGTCATCTACGAGCCGGTGACCATCGAGCCGCGCGAGATCACACCGCGCGTCATCCGCGAAGACCACTACGGCGGCCTGCAATGAACCACGGAATCATGGCCTCGCGCGCGACTTTCCCCGCAGACGCCGCGGGACCGGCTTTGCCGGGCCGCTGGCGTTGCCCCCGGATGGGGGAGGCGGCCAAAGGCCGCTTCGGGGGGGAGCTTTGATATGGCTGAAATCAAGAACTACACCCTGAACTTCGGTCCGCAGCACCCGGCCGCGCACGGCGTGCTGCGCCTGGTGCTGGAGCTCGACGGCGAGGTCGTGCAGCGCGCCGACCCGCACATCGGCCTGCTGCACCGCGCCACCGAGAAGCTGGCCGAGCACAAGACCTTCATCCAGTCGCTGCCCTACATGGACCGTCTCGACTACGTGTCCATGATGTGCAACGAGCACGCCTACTGCCTGGCGATCGAAAAGCTCCTGGGCATCGAGGTGCCGCTGCGCGCGCAGTACATCCGGGTGATGTTCTCCGAGATCACCCGGCTGCTCAACCACCTGATGTGGCTCGGCTCGCACGGCAACGACTGCGGCAGCTCGACCATCCTGATCTACGCCTTCCGCGAGCGCGAGGACCTGTTCGACATGTACGAGGCGGTGTCCGGCGCGCGCATGCACGCGGCCTACTTCCGCCCGGGCGGCGTGTACCGCGACCTGCCCGAGACCATGCCGCAGTACCGCGCCAGCAAGGTCCGCAACGCGCGCGCGCTCGAGAAGCTCAACGAGAACCGCCAGGGCTCGCTGCTGGACTTCATCGAGGACTTCACGAAGCGCTTCCCGGTCTACTTCGACGAATACCACACGCTGTTGACCGACAACCGCATCTGGAAGCAGCGCACGGTGGGCATCGGCGTGGTGCCGCCCGAGCGCGCGCTCAACCTCGGCATGACGGGTCCCATGCTGCGCGGCTCCGGCATCGCGTGGGACCTGCGCAAGAAGCAACCCTACGACGTCTACGACCAGGTCGATTTCGACATCCCGGTCGGCAAGACCGGCGACTGCTACGACCGCTACCTGGTGCGCATGGAGGAGATGCGGCAGTCCAACCGCATCATCAAGCAGTGCGTGGACTGGCTGCGCGCCAACCCGGGCCCGGTGATCACCGACAACCACAAGGTGGCGCCGCCCGCGCGTGAGGCCATGAAGGCCAACATGGAAGAGCTGATCCACCACTTCAAGCTCTTCACCGAAGGTTTCCACGTGCCCGAGGGCGAGGCCTACGCGGCGGTCGAGCACCCCAAGGGCGAGTTCGGCATCTACCTGGTGAGCGACGGCGCCAACAAACCCTACCGCCTGAAGATCCGCGCGCCCGGCTTCGCCCACCTGGCCACCATGGACGAGATGGCGCGCGGCCACATGCTGGCCGACGCGGTGGCCATCATCGGCACCATGGACATCGTTTTCGGAGAGATCGACCGATGAGCAGCAGCAGCGCCACGCCGGTGTCCTTTTCCGACGCCACGATCCGCCGCTTCGACCGCGAGGTGGCCAAGTACCCCGACGAGCAGCGCCAGTCGGCCGTGATGGCCTGCCTGGCCATCATCCAGCAGGAGCAGGGCCACGTGAGCGAGGCCGCCGAAGCGGCGCTGGCCACGTACCTGCGCATGGAGCCGATCGCGGTGCACGAGGTCACCACGTTCTACAACATGTACAACCAGCAGCCGGTGGGCAAGTTCAAGCTCAACGTCTGCACCAACCTGCCGTGCCAGCTGCGCGACGGCGCCAAGGCGCTGCACCACCTGGAGAAGAAGCTGGGCATCGCCATGGGCGAGACCACGCCCGACGGCCTGTTCACGCTGCAGCAGAGCGAGTGCCTGGGCGCCTGCGCCGACTCGCCGGTGATGCTGGTCAACGACCGCCACATGTGCAGCTTCATGAGCAACGACAAGCTTGACCAGTTGATCGACGGCCTGCGCGCCTCCGAGGGAGCCGAGTCATGAACGCCGAGCAGATCCTCTCCCAGTTCCGCGCCACCGGCGTGCAGACCTGCTTCCACGGCCGCCACATCACGCCGCAGATCTACGCCGGGCTCGACGGCCGCAACTGGTCGATCAAGGACTACGAGGCGCGCGGCGGCTACCAGGCGCTGCGCAAGATCCTCGGCCAGGATGGCGCGCCGCCGCAGGGCGACCAGCCGGCGGGGCTGACGCCGGACCAGGTGATCGCCACCGTCAAGGAGTCCGCCCTGCGCGGGCGCGGCGGCGCGGGCTTCCCGAGCGGCCTGAAGTGGAGCTTCATGCCGCGCCAGTTCCCGGGCCAGAAGTACCTGGTCTGCAACTCCGACGAGGGCGAGCCCGGCACCTGCAAGGACCGCGACATCCTGATGTACAACCCGCACATCGTCATCGAAGGCATGGCGATCGCGGCGTACGCCATGGGCATCACGGTGGGCTACAACTACATCCACGGCGAGATCTTCGAGGTCTACGAGCGCTTCGAGGCCGCGCTGGAAGAGGCGAGGGCGGCGGGCTACCTGGGCGAGCGCATCCTGGGCTCCGATTTCGGTTTCCAGCTCCATGCGCACCACGGCTTCGGCGCCTACATCTGCGGCGAGGAGACCGCGCTGCTCGAATCGCTCGAAGGCAAGAAGGGCCAGCCGCGCTTCAAGCCGCCGTTCCCGGCCAGCTTCGGCCTGTACGGCAAGCCCACCACCATCAACAACACCGAGACCTTCGCGGCCGTGCCGTGGATCATCCGCCACGGCGGACAGGCCTACCTGGAGTGCGGCAAGCCCAACAACGGCGGCACCAAGATCTTCTCGGTCTCGGGCGACGTGGAGCTGCCCGGCAACTACGAGATCCCGCTCGGCACGCCGTTCGCCCAGTTGCTCGAACTCGCCGGCGGCGTGCGCAAGGGCCGCACGCTCAAGGCCGTGATCCCCGGCGGCTCCTCGGCGCCGGTGCTGCCCGCGCACGTCATGATGGAGTGCACGATGGACTACGACTCCATCGCCAAGGCCGGCTCCATGCTCGGTTCCGGCGCGGTCA
>CAZAPJ010000062.1:0-28121 GCA_964487025.1 uncultured Hydrogenophaga sp. | reverse complement strand
GGGGGACGACATCTCGGGCCGGCGGAGCCGGACCCTCGCTGTCTCTGGGTTTTAGGTGGCCTCGCGCGCTCAGGGTCTTGCTTTCGTGGGGCGCGTGGTACTGGGGAGATCTCAGCCGGCCAGTTCGATCGCCGTCTGCAGCGGCCACTCTTCCAGGTTGAGGCCTTCGCCGCCGCGGTCTATCACGATGAAGTCGCTGACCTCGTCCAGTGCGAGCAGCGGGTGGTGCCAGACGTTGCGGGCGTAGTTCACGCCCTGCCAGCCCTGGGTGAGGAAGGCCTGCAGCGGGCCGGGGCGGCCGTTGGCGTCGGGGGCGACGACCACGAAGTAGGGGCGCGGCGCGAGCGGGATGAAGGCCTGCGAGCCCAGGGGGTGGCGCTCCATCAGGGTCAGCCGCACCGGCCGCGGGCGCGGCTGGGCGCGGAACAGGTTGATCAGCGGGCGCCCGCCTTCGGCCAGGGTGTCGACGGCCGCGAGGTCGTGGAAGCGCTCGGTGGTGCCGCCGTTGATGGCGAACCGGCGCGCGCCGGGGAGTTCGATCACCTGGCCGAACGGCGCGAAGGCCGCGGCCGTGAGCGGCTGGGCGCGCAGCGGCGTGGCGGTCATGGCGCCGCCGCTGCGGCCGGCACCAGCGGCGCGAGCCGCTGGCGCATGAAGTTGCGCACGTGTGGGGTGAATTCCATGAAGCCGGCGACGGCGCGGAACTCGGGCGTGTCGTAGACCCAGTCGCCGGCGATCTCGTAGATGGCACCGTACTTGGGGCCGTCCTCCAGCGAGACGAAGCGGCGCGCCGACAGCCAGCCCGGGCAGGCGAGCAGGGCGGGCACGTGGACCTCGTCGTACCAGCGGTTGAAGGCGGCCTCGTGCTCGGGCTCGACGTCCACGCGCACGATGTGCAGCACGGGCGTGCCGGTGGCGACGCCAGAGGGCAGCGTCGGGGGCGTGGTGTTGATGTTCATGCTGCCGGCGCGGGCGCGTCCGTCTTGGGCTTGACGCGCGGGAACTTGAGCGTGGCCTCGGCCTTGAGCACTTCCTTGCCGTCCTCGTTGGTGGCGCTGGCCTGCCAGGTGACGGTGCGCGTCTCGGCGTCCATCGCGTGGATCCAGACCCGGAAGGCGATGGTGTCGCCGTAGAACACCGGGCCGGTGAACCAGAAGCGGTCCTCGATCGACACGCCCAGCGTGCCGGCGAGTTCGGCCGTGAGCACGTTGGTGCAGATGCCGGCCACCATGATGCCGGGCGCCAGGCGCCGGCCGAAGCGCGTCGTCTCGGCGTAGCTGTCGTCCACGTGCACCGGGCCGAAGTCGCCGGTGGCGGCGATGTAGAGCGCGCCGTCGGCCTCGGTGATGGTCTTGCGCACCGACACCTCGTCGCCGACGTGCAGGCTGTCGAAGGGTTTGAGCTCGTACATGGCTACTTCACCGGCACGAGGCGGGCCGTGCCCTGAGCGACCACGGCGTCGCCCGAGGCGGCGCCGGCGAGCCGGCAGGTCACGGCGCAGGCGACGGCGTCGGCCGCGGCGGCGGTGACCTCGACGCGCGACTCGACCGTCTGGCCGACGAACACCGGCGCGCTGAAGTCGACCTGCAGGCCGGCCAGCCGCCAGGCCGGGCCGGCCAGGCGGTTGAGCGCGGTGGTGGCCAGCGCGATGCCGTGCAGCTCGAACGCGAGCACGCCGTCGAGGCCGGCCTCGCGCGCGGCGCGCTGGTCGACGTACAGCGGCGCCAGGTTGCCGCTGATGCCGGTGTACAGGGCCTGCTCGGCCACGGTGAGGGTCTTGCGGAACGACATGCTGTCGCCGGTCTTGAGGGGTGCGGACATGGCAGAGGGATGCGTGAAGACAGGGGAAGGGCGGAACGCGGCGCGGCTCAGAGGGTCAAGCCGCGCTTCATGACGCTGCGCGCGATCAGCATGCGGTGGATCTCGGAGGTGCCGTCGTAGATGCGGGTGACGCGGCAGTCGCGGTAGATGCGCTCCAGCGGCAGCTCCTTGGTGAAGCCCATGCCGCCGAACACCTGGATGCCGCGGTCGGCCACGCGGCCGAGCATCTCCGAGGCGTAGAGCTTGACCATCGAGACCTTGTCGCGGCAGTCGATGCCCTGGTCCAGCTCCCAGGCGGTGTTGAGCACCATCATGCGGGTGGCGAAGATCTCGGTGGCCGAGTCGGCGATCATCTGCTGCACCATCTGGAACTCGCCGATGGGCTGGCCAAACTGCTTGCGGTCGTTGGCGTGCTGGCGCATCAGCTCCAGCACGCGGCTGGCCATGCCCACGGCGCGCGCGCCGATGTGCGCCAGGCGGATGCCCGAGACGCTGCTCATGATGAGCTTGAAGCCTTCGCCGACCTCGCCCATCACCGCGTCGGCCGGGATGCGGCAGTTCTCGAACACCAGCTCGGCGTGGCCGTAGCCGCGGTGGCCCATCATGGGCTGCACGCTGGTGACCTCGAAGCCCGGCGTGCCCTTGTCGACCAGGAACAGCGAGATGCCGCCGCGCGCGCGCTTGTCCTTGTCGTGCACCGCCATCACGATCACGTAGTCGGCGATGTCGCCGTCGCTGATGAAGTGCTTGCGCCCGTTGAGCACCCAGTGGCCGCCATCGAGCGTGGCGGTGGTGCTGATGGCGGCCGCGTCCGAGCCGGCGCCGGGCTCGGTGATGGCCATGGCGCAGATCTTCTCGCCGCGCACCGTGGGCAGCAGGTACTTCTCGCGCTGCGCGCCCTGGCAGGCCAGCAGCATTGGGTAGACCTGGCCGAAGATGCGGCGGATCAGGGCGTCGGAGGTCTTGCCGAGCTCCTCTTCCACCAGGCACATGTCGACGTGGCTGAGCCCGCCGCCGCCGGTGTCCTCGGGCATGTTCATCGCGAACAGGCCCAGGTCCTGCGCCTGCTTCTTCACCCGGGCGAGCGCCTCGGGCGGCACGCGGCCCAGCTTCTCGGTGTCGGCTTCGAGCGGCTGCACTTCCTGGGTCACGAAGCGGCGCACCGTGTCCAGCAGCATCCGGGTTTCAGAGGGGATGGAAAAGTCGAGCATGGGTCGGGGGTGGAAGGAAAAGGGGTGGAAAAAGAGGGTCAGGCCGATGCCGGCGGCAGGCCGATCACGCCGGCTTCGGCCAGCGCGCGGCACTGCGCCTCGTCGACGCCGATGCGGCGCAGGATGGCCAGGCTGTCCTGCCCGGGCTGGAACGGCATGCGGCGGCAGGCCGGCAGTTCGCCGTCGTAGCGCAGCGGGTGGCTGACCAGCAGGGCGCGGCCGCCGCCCGGCACCTCGATCGCCTGGAACGCCTCGTTGTGCAGGGCCTGCGGGTCGCTCAGCAGGTCGTCGTAGCTGCGCACCCGCTCGTGCCAGATGCCGTGCGCGTCGAAGCGCTCGGTCAATTCGTCGAAGCGGCGCGTGTGCAGCTCGGCCGCGACCGCCTGGGCGTAGCGGTCGCGCTCGGCGTAGCGGTCGATGTGCTGCAGCGCGCGCAGCGGCTCGCTGTCCAGCGCGGCGGCGAGCTTGACCGGGTCGTTCATCGAGAGCACCAGGTGCTGGCCGTCGGCCAGCGGGTAGACGCCGTAGGGCGCGTCGTGGTACCAGCTCCCCACGTGGCGGTCGCGGGTGAACACGTCGGGCCGGTCCTGGACCGCGAAGTACTTGGTGAGCGCCTCGGTCTGCAGGTCGATGCCGGCCGCGAACAGGCTGCTTTCCACCAGCGTGCCTTCGCCGGTCTGCAGGCGGCGCACGTAGGCGCCCAGGATGCCCATGGCCAGCAGCGCGCCGCCGTGCTGGTCGACCACCGCCGCGCCCACCGCCGCCGGCCCTTGGCCGGTGCCGCCGGTGGCGGCGATCAGGCCGGAGCGCGCCTGCATCAGCAAGTCCTGCCCCGGGCGGGACGCGGCCGGCCCGGTGCGGCCCAGGCCGCTGGCCGAGGCCAGCACCAGCGAGGGCTTGCGCTGGCGCAGCGACTCGAAGCCCAGGCCGAGCCGGTCGAGCACGCCGGGGCGGAAGTTCTCCACCACCACGTCGGCCCCGTCGATCAGCTTGAGGACCAGGTCGCGGCCCTGGGGATGCTTGAGGTCCACCGCCAGGCTTTCGGTGTTGCGGTTGGCCGACAGCAGGAAGGCGCTGACGCCGTTCACCCACGAGTTGCCGCCGGACCAGTGGCGCTCGAACGCGCCCGACAGGGGCTCGATCTTGACCACCTCGGCGCCCATGTCGGCCAGGTACTGGGTGCAGGCGGGGCCTTGCAGGTAGTGGCAGAAGCTCACCACCTTCATCTGGATCTGCATCGCGCGGTCCTTCCGGTGGCGGGCGCGTCAGGCGGTGGCGGCGGGCACGCCGACCACGCGGCGGGCCACCAGCTCGTCGATCTCGCCCGCGCCGTAGCCGGCCTCGGCCAGGATGTCGCGCGTCTGCGCGCCGAGCTTCTGCGGCGTGAGCCGCAGCGGCGGCGGCGCGCCGTCGTAGCGCAGCGGGTGGTTGAGCAGGGTGACGGCGGCGCCTTCCGCGCCTTCGGTGTCGACGAATGCCTCGAGGTGGGCGAGCTGGGCATCCGAACGCAGGTCGTCGTAGTCCTTCACCGGCATGTGCCAGATGCCCTGCTGCTCCAGCGCGGGCAGCCACTCGGCGGTGGTCTTCTGCGCCAGGCGCTCGGCCACCACGCGCGTGATCTCGTCGCGCTGCTCGAAGCTGGCCGAGGGCGCGAGGCCGGCCAGCGCGGGCAGTTCCAGCGCCACCGCGAGGTCGGCCGGCGAGGCCATCGAGACCGCCAGCCAGCCATCGGCCGTGGCGTGGATGCCCGAGGGGCCGGCGCTGCACCAGCTCGCCAGGCCGTGGCGGCCGCGCGAGGTATCGCTGCGCGCGCCGTTGAGCCAGGCGGTGAGCGACTCGGCCTGCAGGTCGATGGCCGACTGCAGCAGGCTGCCCTGCACCAGCCGGCCCTGGCCGCTGTTTGCGCGGCCGAGCAGCGCGGCCAGGATGCCCATGGCCAGCAGCACCGCGGCGTGCTGGTCCACGATCACCGGGCCGGCAGGCGTGGGCGGTCCGTCGGCGCGGCCGGTGCGCGCAGCCAGGCCCGAGCGGGCCTGCAGCAGCAGGTCCTGGCCGGGCTTGTCGCGGTCCGGGCCGCTGGCGCCGTAGCCGCTGACCGAGGCGTAGACGATGCGCGGATTGAAGGCCTTGACCTGTTCGTAGCCCAAGCCCATGCGTTCCATGGCGCCGGGCCGGAAGTTCTCCATCGCCACGTCGGCGGTTTCGAGCAGGCGGCGCGCGATCGCCTTGCCCTCGGGCGACTTCATGTCCAGCGCCAGGCTGCGCTTGTTGCGGCCGGTGGTCAGCAGGTTGACGCTCTGGCCGGCGACGAAGCGGTTGGCCACGGCCCAGTTGCGGTGGAACGCGCCGTCGATCGGCTCGACCGCGACCACGTCGGCGCCGAGGTCCGCGAGGAACTGCGCGGCCATGGGTCCGGCATGAAAGTGGTTGAAGCTGATGACGCGGATTCCAGACAGCATGAAGGCAGGCTCCAGATGGGCTCGGCGCCAGGGCTGGCAGCCACTTTCCAGAATAGCGGAGGGCGGCCCCGCGTTCGCCTTCGCGGCCTATTCAATATGGCCGCGCGACTATCAGTCCGCCGCATATACATCGGTCCCGGCAAAGGGCTATAGGGCGGGCTTATAGGCGGAGCCGCTTTCCTGATTGGTGCGCGCGATGCGCGCGCGCTATGGTGGCTGGCGCGGGCCGGTTGCCCGCCATCCGACCGATCCTTCCCCTCCACCGACCCCCATGCCGATCGCTTCACCCGACCGTTTCCGCGGCGTCTACGCCGCCACCATCTGCCCGCTGCTCGGCGACGGTGCCATCGACGAGCGCACGCTCGCCTCGCACCTGCGCGAGGTGTCCCGCGCCGAAGGGATGACCGGCCTGCTGGTCAACGGCCACGCGGGCGAGAACTTCATGCTCAGCCGGGCCGAGAAGCGGCGGGTGCTGGAGGTGGCGCGCGACGAATGCCCGCCGCGCAGCGTGCTGGTCTGCGGCATCAACGCCGAGGACAGCCACGAAGCGCGGCGCCACGTCGAGGACGCGCAGGCCGCGGGCGCCGACGCGGTGCTGATCTTCCCGCCGTTTTCCTGGGCACTGTCGCAGGACGCCGAGCAGGCCGTGCGGCACCACCGGATTGCGACCGAGGGCATCGACCTGCCGCTGTTCCTCTACCAGGCCGGCGTGGGCGCAGGCCGCATGGCCTACGCGCCGGACGTGCTGGCGCGGCTGGCGCGGCTGCCCAACGTGGTGGGCGTCAAGGAAGGCAGTTGGGAGACCGCGGCCTACGAGACCCACCAGCGGCTGGTGCGGGAGGTCGCGCCGCACGTGCTGATGATGGCCTCGGGCGACGAGCACCTGTTCACCTGCTTCGCGCTCGGCACCGAGGGCAGCCAGGTCAGCCTGGCCTGCGTGGCGCCGGAACTGATCGTGGGCCTGTACCGGGCCATGCAGGCCGGCGACCTGGCGGCGGCGCGGCGCTGGAACGACCGCATCCAGCCGCTGGCCAAGGCGGTGTACGGCACGGCGCCCGGCGGCTACGCAACCGCGCGCCTGAAGACCTGCCTCAAGCTGCTCGGCCGGATACCGTCGGACGCGATGCGGGCGCCCATGGGGCCGCTGCCGCCGGAGGAGGTCGGCATGCTGCGCCGCGCGCTGCACGCCGCCGGCATGCTGCCCGCCTGACCCCCGCCCCAGGAAGGAACCCCGCCGCCATGTCCACCCACACCACCCTGATCCGCAACGGCCGCATCGTCACCGCGGTCGACGACTACCACGCCGACCTGCTGATCGAGGACGGCCGCATCGCGGCGATCGGCCGCCAACTGCACGCCGGGCCGGACACGCGCGTGGTCGACGCCGCCGGCCTGCTGGTGCTGCCCGGCGGCGTGGACTGCCACACGCACCTGGAGAACACCTTCGGCGAGTCGACCACCTGCGACAACTTCGAGTCCGGCACCCGGGCTGCGGCCTTCGGCGGCACCACCACCATCATCGACTTCGCGTTCCAGAACCAGGACACCAGCCCGCTGGACGCGATCGCGCGCGCGCAGGCCAAGGCGGCCGAGGGCGCGAGCATCGACTACGGTTTCCACGTCATCGTCACGCACGTGGACGACGCGGTGCTGGGCGACATGCGCTACGCGATCCGGCACGAGGGCGTGAGCAGCTTCAAGATGTTCATGGCCTACCCGGGCACGGTGATGGTGGACGACGCGGCCATCTTCCGCGCCATGCGCATGGTGGGCGAGCACGGCGGCATGATCGCGCTGCACGCCGAGAACGGCACCGTGATCGACCTGCTGATCCGCGAGGCGCTGGCACAGGGCCACACCGCGCCACGCTACCACGCGCTCACGCGGCCGGCGATCCTGGAGGGCGAGGCCACGCACCGGGGCATCAAGCTGGCCGAGCTGGCGCAGGCGCCGGTGTACTTCGTGCACCTGTCGGCCAAGGAGGCGCTGGCGCACGTGATCGAGGCGCGCGACGCGGGCATTCCGGTGTTCGCCGAGACCTGCCCGCACTACCTGTTCTTCGACGAATCGGTCTACGACAGCGACGACTTCTCGCTCGCCAAGTACGTGATGAGCCCGCCGCTGCGCTCGCTCGAATCGCAGAACGCGCTGTGGACCGCGCTCAAGACCGACGATCTGCAGCTCGTCTCGACCGACCACTGCCCCTTCTGCATGAAAGAGGGCCACCTGGGGCGCGTGCGCCAGAAGATGCACGGCAAGGACGATTTCTCCAAGATCCCCAACGGCGCGCCGGGCATCGAGACGCGCATGACCGTGATCTACGACGGCGGGGTGCGCAAGGGCCGCATCTCGCTCAACCGCTTCGTCGAGCTGACCTCGACCGCACCGGCCAAGCTGTTCGGCCTGTTCCCGCAGAAGGGCACGATCGCCGTGGGCAGCGACGCCGACGTGGTGCTGTTCGACCCGCAGGCCGAGCAGGTGCTCTCGGCGCATACCCACCACAGCCACTGCGACTACAGCCTGTTCGAAGGCCACCACGTGCATGGCCAGGTGCGCCAGGTGTTCTCGCGCGGCGAGCTGATCGTCGATGGCGAGCGGTGGCTGGGCGCACCGGGGCGCGGCCGCTTCGTGCGCCGCGGCGAAGTCGGTGGCTTCTGAGGCCGCCGCCCCGTCCGAGGAACACCACCTCAACCCGGTGGCCGGCCGCCTGGCCGCGGGCCAGGCCGTGCTCGGGCTGGGCATCCAGCAACTGCGTTCGGTCGCCGCGGTCGGACTGGCGCGCCGCTGCGGCTTCCACTTCCTGTTCATCGACCTCGAACACGGGCCGCTGGGCGTGGACGCGGCGGTGGACCTCGCCGCCGCCGGCCTGCCGGCGGGCTTGCCCTCGCTGGTCCGGGTGGCGGACCAGGGCTCGCCGGACATCGCGCGGCTGCTCGACGGCGGCGCGGTGGGCATCGTGGCGCCGCACGTGGACACGCCCGAGCAAGCCCGAGCGTTCGCCCAGGCCTGCAAGTACCCGCCGCTGGGGCGGCGCTCGTTCTTCGGCCTGCAGCCGCAGTTCGGCTACCGGCGCTGGCCGGCCGCGCAGGCCATGGCGCTGGCCAACCCGCAGACGCTGGCGGTGGCGATGCTGGAGTCGCCGCAGGCGCTGCGCCATGCCGAGGCGATCGCCGCCGTGCCCGGCATCGACGTCCTCATGATCGGCTGCAACGACCTGTCGGCCGAGCTGGGCATTCCGGGCCAGCTCGACCACCCCGAGATGGCCGCCGCGCGGCGCACGGTGGCGGCCGCCTGCCGCGCGCACGGCAAGGCCCCGGGCCTGGGCGGCATCGCCGACGCCGCCCTGCTGCGCCGCTGCATGGACGAGGAGGGCATGCGCTTCGTGCTCGCGAGCAACGACACGGATCTGCTGCTCGAGGCGGGCGAGGCGAGGGTAAGGGCCTTGGACTCCCCCCTGCGCGGAGAGCAGTGAACACCCCCCTGCGCGGCTTCGCCGCTTCCTCCCCTCTCTGGCGCGCCGCTGCGCGGCGCTGGGAGGGGGGACGACAGCTTGGGCCGGCGGAGCCGGACCCTCGCTGTCCCTGGGTTGGGGGTCGCCTCGCTTCGCTCGCGCTCAGCTCTTGCCGGCGGCGCCGTCGTTGGCGGCTGCGGCCATGCGGGTTTCGTACATGGCCTGCATGCGGGCGGCCACGGCGCGTTCGTGGGCGGCGCGCGCGGCGTCGTCGAGGTCGGCGGCGGGGGGCGTTTCGTGGTCGAAGTGGTGGAAGCGGTCGACGCCCCGGACCGGCAAGGCCGATTCGCGGTTGGCGGTGCAGCGCACGTGGGTGGGCACATAGCGCGCTGCGATGCCGATGCGGGCGTCGCTGCCGGTGTTCTTGCCCGAGGCGTGCAGGGTGCGGCCGTCGTGCAGCGCCACCTCGCCCGCGCGCAGCAGCACGTCGACCGCGCGCGCTTCGTCCACGCCCTGCGCGGTCTGGCCGCTGATGAGCATGTTGCCGCCGCCGGTCTGGGTCGCGACCGGCAGGCGGGCCTCTCGGTGGCTGCCCGGGATGTAGCGCAGCGGGCCGTTGCCGCTGCCGATGTCCGACAGCGCGATCCACACCGTGACCTGCTCGACCGGGTCGATGTTCCAGTAGGTGTCGTCGACGTGCCAGGACACGAAGCGCTCGTCGCCCGGCTGCTTGATGAAGAACTCGGTCGACCACAGCAGCATGTCGTCACCGATCACGCGCGCCGCGAGGTCCAGCACCGCCGGCTCGGTGACCAGCTCGGCCAGCCAGGTGAATAGCAGGTGCGGCTTGAGCAGGACCTTGCCCTCGAAACGCCCGCCCAGCGCTGCCTGCGACGCCTCGAGCCGGCGCCGGTACGAGCGGGCGCGCTCGGTATCGATGGCACGGATGGGAAACGCATAGCCGTCGCGCTCGTAGTGGGCCAGCGGGTCCGTGGCGGCGTGCGGAACTGCATTCATGTCGAGTCTCCTTGGTTGACGGAAAAGCGCGAACGAAGCGAGGCGACCCCCAACCCAGAGACAGCAAGGGTCCGGCTCCGCCGGCCCAAGCTGTCGTCCCCCCTCCAAGCGCCGCGCAGCGGCGCGCCAGAGAGGGGGGAAGCCGCAAAGCGGCGCAGGGGGGAGTCCGCTGTCAATGCGTCATCACTTGCTTCAGGAACAACTGGGTGCGTTCGTTGCGGGGCTGGCCGAAGAACTCCCGGGGCGGCGCCACCTCGACGATCTGGCCCTTGTCCATGAACACCACGGTGTCGGCCACCTTGCGGGCGAACCCCATTTCGTGGGTCACGCAGATCATCGTCATGCCGTCCGACGCCAGCTCGGTCATGACCTCCAGCACCTCGTTGATCATCTCGGGGTCGAGCGCCGACGTGGGCTCGTCGAACAGCATGACCTGCGGCTGCATGCACAGCGAGCGGGCGATCGCCACGCGCTGCTGCTGGCCGCCGGACAGTTGGCCGGGGTACTTGTGCGCCTGGTCCGGGATGTGCACGCGCGCCAGGTAGTCCATGGCCCGGGTCTCGGCATCCTCGCGCTTCATCTTGCGCACCCAGATCGGCGCCAGCGTCAGGTTCTGCAGCACGGTGAGGTGCGGAAACAGGTTGAACTGCTGGAACACCATGCCCACTTCCTGGCGCACGGCCACCACGTTCTTGGAGTCGCTGTTGAGCTCGATGCCGTTGACGTGGATCTGCCCGCGCTGGTGGTTCTCCAGCCGGTTGATGCAGCGGATCAGGGTCGATTTTCCGGATCCCGAGGGCCCGCAGATCACCACGCGCTCGCCGTGGCGGACGGTCATGTCGATGCCGTCGAGCGCGTGGTAGTCGCCGTACCACTTGTGCACGTTGCTCAAGCGGATCATGGGCGTGGCTTCGGTGGTCATGTGGCGGCCTCTTTCTTTTGCGGGGGGGCAGTCTTTGGTGCCGGAGACAGGCCGGCCTGTGCCAGCGCGGCGCGCAGGCGCTCGTTTTCTTCGCCGGACAACGGCTGGGCGGTGCGCGCGAACGGCGAGGCGATCAGGCCCAGGTGCCAGAGCGCGGCCTTGATGCGGGCGTACATGTCCGAGCGCGGCAGGGCGTAGATCGCGCGCACCAGGGGGTAGAGCCGGTCGCTGGACTGGCGCATCGCCACCAGGTCGTCGCGCTGGCTGGCGGCCCAGAGCCGGTCGAGCTCCTGCGGCACCAGGCTTGCCAGTCCGGACAGCAACCCGTCGCCGCCGACGGCGAGCTGGGCCAGGAACCAGTCGAAGTTGGAGGGCAGCACGGCGACCGCGGGGTTGGCGGCCTTGATGGCGCGCCAGTTGTCCTCGTAGAGGGTCATGGTGTCGCTGCCTTCCTTCACCGCCACCACCGAGGGCAGCCTGGCCAGCCGCGCCAGCAGCGCGGTGCCGTAGGCCGCGCCGGAGCCGATCGGGTACTGGAACAGCGCCAGCGGCAGCCCGCCGGCATGGGCGATCGCCTCGACGTGGGCGAGCACGTCCTCGTCGGTGCGCGCCGGAGACGGCGGCAGGGGAAACACGGTGAGCACGTCGGCGCCGGCCTCGCGCGCTTCGCGCGCCTGCTGCTCGGCGTCCGGCACCGTCTCGGCCACCACGCCGGCCACCAGCTTCTGGCCGGGCCGCAGGCGCTCGCGCGCGAAGCGGATCACCTCGGCCCGCTCCCGCGGGGTCAGGGCCGAGCTCTCGCCGGCATGGCCGTTGACGAACACCGCGGTGGTGCCGGCCGGCGCCGCGCAGTAGGCCAGCAGGCGCTCGAAGCCCGGCCAGTCGATCGAGCCGTCGGGGTGGAACGGGAGGATGGTGGCGACGGTCACGCCGCCCAGGAGAAGCTGCTGCTGAGTCATGGGGTGGCTAGGACGGATGGACGAACCGCGGCCATCAGGCGTTGCGGGGCCGGACCGAGGCGCCGAAGCGCTGCTCGAGCCGCTCCTGGATGAAGCCCCAGGCGGTCGTCATGATCAGGTAGTAGATCGCGGCCACGCAGAACACCTCCAGCACCTGGAAGTGCTCCTGCATCACCATCTGGCTGCGGCGCATGAGCTCTTCCATCGAGATCACCGAGGTGATCGAGGTGGCCTTGAGCAGGCCGTTGATCGAGTTGCCCAGCGGCGGGATCATCAGCCGGAAGGCCTGCGGCAGCGTGACCTTCCAGACCACGAGCCAGCGCGGCAGGCCGAGCGCGTCGGCGGCCTCGCGCTGGCCGGCCGCCACGCCCATGAAGCCGCTGCGCACGATCTCGGACATGTAGGCCGCTTCGTTGAGGATCAGCGCGATCAGCGCCGACTCCACGACGCCCAGCTTCAGGCCGAGCTGCGGCATGCCCGAATAGATGATGACCAGTTGGATCAGCAGCGGCGTGCCGCGGAACAGCCAGATGTAGAACCTGGCGATCTGCGACAGCACGACGTTGCCCGACATCCGCATGGCGGCCACCAGCATGGCCAGCACGATGCCGCTGAGCGCGGTCACGACCGTCATGGCCAGCGTGACCCCCGCGCCCCAGAGCAGGAACTCGTTGGTGAGGTAGCCGGTGAAGGCCGAGAAATTGAAGAGTTCCATGCGGTTCGGTCAGCGGTCGGTGGAGGGGAGGCTCAGTTCGGGCCGGGGCCGCGGATGGCGAACGGACGGTCGGGCAGCTTGGTCACGCCGTACTTGTCGAACAGCTTGTCGTAGGTGCCGTCCTGGGCCATGTCGTTGAGCACCTTGGAGATGGCGTCGGCCAGCAGTCGGGTGCGGAAGGCCATGGCGGTCGGGGTGCCGCCCTGGCTGGCGAGCACCATGCTCGCCTGGCCGCGCCGCACGTAGTCCTTGCCGGTGTAGTCCGGCGGCGCGATCAGGTCGACCTGGCCGGCGCGCAGCGCCGCCATCGCGTCGGCGGTGGTCGGGAAGGAGCGGATGGTGACCGGCTTGGCGCCCTTGGCCTCCTGCTCCTTCAGGCGGTTGCGCAGCCAGCGCTCCATGTAGGTGTCGGCCTCCACGCGCCCTTGGCCTCCTGCTCCTTCAGGCGGTTGCGCAGCCAGCGCTCCATGTAGGTGTCGGCCTCCACGCCGACCGACATGCCGGCCAGGTCTTCGACGGAGGCCAGGGTGATCTTGCGGTTGGGCGCCGACACCAGGTCGAGGGCGGTCATGCCGTAGGGCACCAGGAACATGGCGCGCGAGCGCTCCTCGGTCCAGAACATGCCGGTGTGGATGCCGTCCGAGCGGCCGCTGCGCAGCGCGGGCGCCTGGGCCTGGAAGTCCATGCGGATGAAGTTGACCGTCAGGCACAGACGCTTGGCCATTTCCTCGCCCAGGTCGATGTTCATGCCCATCAGCTTGCCGGTCGCGTCGACGTACTGCATCGGCGGCAGGGTGGGGTTGGTGGTCAGCGTCAGCTTGCCGGCTTCCGCCAGTTCCGAGGCCGGAATGGCGACCGTGGGCTTGCAGGCCTGGGCATGGGCCGACAGGCTGGCGCCGGCGGCGAGGGCGATGAAGGTGAGGGCGGCGCGCAAACGGGGAAGCAGCATGGTCGGAATCCTTTCCTGGTGGGTTTTCCCGGGCGATGGACGGGAAGGGCGTTCAAGGATAAGTTCGGCGGCGCACGCGCTTCAATTCGTTTAAGGGGCGCGACTATAAAGTCTGGGTATATGCCGCGGCGTGGTGCATGGCCCGCCCTTCGATGGGGCTCCGCGCCAAAAGCGGCATGGCGCGGGTTTTGCACCAAAATGGATTTCCTCCTTTTGCAAGAGTTGCCATGAGCGATCCCACGACCCGGACCCTGATCAACCTGCGCCAGCTCGAGGTGCTGCGCGCGGTGATGCGCTACCGGACCACCATCGGCGCCGCGGAGGAGCTCGGCATGTCCCAGCCCGCGGTGAGCAACGCCATCAAGCTCGCCGAGGCCAAGATCGGCGTGCCCCTGTTCGACCGCATCAGCAACCGCCTGCTGCCCACGCCGGACGCGCGCGTGCTGCTGGCCGACGCGGAGCCGCTGTTCCGCGTGCACGAGGCGATCCAGCGTAAGGCCTGGGACCTGCGCACCGGGCGCGCCGGCGTGCTGCGCATCCTCTCGACCGCCGAGCTGTCCCAACTGCTCGTGCCGCGCGCGCTCAAGCGGTTCCTGGAAGAGCACCCGGACGTGCGCGTGGCGCTCGAGACCGTGCGCATGGACGAACTGCTGGAGGGCGTGGAGAGCGGCAGCGCCGACGTCGGCGTGGCCATGCGCCCGCCGGCGCGTCCCAGTCTGGTGCGCGACGTCCTGGTCGAGGCGGAGATGATGTGCATCTGCCCGGCCGGCGACCCGCTGGCCGGGCAGCCGGTGCTCACGCCGTTCGACGTGCGCGAGCGCGCGGCGATCGGTCCCTCACCGGGCAGTCCGCTGGGCGGCCTGATCGACACCACCTTCGAGCGCTCCGGCGAGCACTACAACCCCGCCATCGAGGTGCGCTTCTCGAACGTGGCGCGTTCGCTGGTCGAGGAAGGCCTGGGCATCGGCTTCGTGGACGAACTGACCGCGCGCCACCAGCCGAACCCGACCTACACCGCGCACCGCTTCAGTCCGCGCGTGCCGGTCAAGGTGTGCGCGCTGGTGGTGCGCGACAAGCCGGTGCCGCGCATGGCGCAGGCCTTCATCGAACTGGCGCGCAGCCACCTCCAGGAACGCCTCGACAAGCGCACCGCATGAACCGCGGTGTGAGCTGCTAGCGCAGCAGCGGCGCGAGGAAACCCAGCGGGTCGTGCGAGCGCGCGACGGCGAACATGCTCGCGAAGGAGGCCAGCGCGGCGGCGTAGGCCATGGCCTTGGTCGCGAGCGTCGGCGCCCGCCGCAGCGCCAGCGTGCCGAACACGATGTAGGCCACCAGCAGCGCGAGCTTGGCCTGCAGCCAGGGCATGGCGAACGGGTTGATCTGCAGCGTGGCGAGCAGCAGCAGGGCCGCGATCAGCAAAGCGGTGTCGATCCCCTGGCTGAGCCGGCGCAGCGGCGGCGCGAGCGGAACGGTCGAGCCCATCAGCACGCCCAGTCCACGGCCCGCGAACAGCCCGCCGCTGGCCAGGGCCAGCAAGACGTGCGCCGCCTTGATCCAGGGGTAGGACTCGGCCAGGAAAGCCATCACCCGTTGCTCCGCTTCACCATGTCACATAGAACATCGCCTTGGCCAGCAGCACGATGGCCAGCACGTGGCCGAACACGCTCAGGTGCAGGCGGTGCGAGCGCCGGCCGTTGAGCAGGCCGTGCCGGCGCCACGCCATGGCGGTGACGAAGTGGCCGAACACGCTCAGGGCCAGCGCGATCTTGAGCGCGAGCAGCAGCCCGAAGCTGCTGGCCAGCGGCTGCTCGAGCACGGCGCGGTGCTGCCACGCCATGCCGATGCCGGTGGCATACAGCGTCAGCAGCACCCAGGGCATGACGGCGACCGCCCGGTTGCCGACCGCGCGCTCCACCTCGCGCATCGTGGCCTGGGGCAGGTGCCGGCGCACGCCGCCGAGCATGACCACTTCGAAGAACACCGTGCCGGCGAAGGCCACGGCGGCCAGCAGGTGCAGCATCAGCAACAGGCCGTAGCCGCTCACTGGTCTACCCTCCGCGCCACGCGCTGCGGGCTGAGCGCTTGGGAGCGGCCCGGCGCGCTCACGGGACCACCCTCCTGCCACGCCGCGGCGGCGGCAGCAGCACGGCTGCGGCCAGCGGCAGGTCCGAGCCGGGCAGCAGGTCGGCCAGGGTGAAGGCGTTCAGGTGTTCGCTGAACGCCCGCAGCGCGCCGCCCAGCACGCCCGCGAGGCGGCAATGGCCGCTCAGGCGGCACCGGGAGTCGCCGTCGGCGAAACATTCGACCAGGTCGAAGTCCGGCTCGATGCCGCGCACCACCGCGCCCAGGTTGATCTGCGCCGGCGTGCGCGCCAGCCGCATGCCGCCGCCCTTGCCGCGCACGGTCTCGATCCAGCCCTGCAGGCCCAACTGGTGCGTCACCTTCATCAGGTGCGCTTCGGAAATGCCGTGCGCCTGCGCCACTTCGGCGATGGTGCACAGGCGCTCCGGGCGCTGCGCCACGTACATCAGCAGGCGCAGGGCGTAGTCGGTCATCACTGTAAGCTTCATGACTCCCCCCTGCGCCGCTGCGCGGCTTCCCCCCTCTCTGGCGCGCCTGCGGCGCTTGGAGGGGGGACGACAGCTTGGGCCGGCGGAGCCGGACCCTCGCTGTCTCTGGGTTTGAGGCTGCCTCTCGCGCCGGGAGAGGGCTGGGGAAAAGGCTGGCCGATGCGGGGGCGGATCATCATGGGGAAGAAGCGCCAGAGGTAGAGCGCGAAGGCCAGCATCCAGGCGGCGGCGGAAGCGTGCAGCGCGGTCAGCATGAAACCGCCGGGCAGCAGGGCCAGCAGGCGCAAGGTCGCCGCGGCGATCACGAGGCCGTAGGCGGTCACCATGCTGCGGTCGGTGCGCAGCGGCCGGCCCAGGTGGCCGAGCGCGGTGCGCGTGACCATGCCGATGATCAGCACCGAGAAGCCAGCCATGCCGATGACGTGGGCCGGCCAGGCGGTGCGCGCCACCCAGCCGGCCGCGTGCGCGGCGGCCACCAGCAGGCCCAGGCCCAGCGCGGCGTGGCCGGCATAGAGGATCCACAGCAGCGGCACCCGGCGCACCGCCCACGGCTGCCAGGCGAACACCTGCACGAGCGAGAACACACCAGCGGCCGCCAGGCCGAGCGCCATCGGCACCGGCCAGGCCGCCAGGCTGGCGGCGATGGCCACCGCGCCGGCCGCGAGCTGCCATTGCCCGCTGCGCGTGTGCATGGGCACCGACAGGCCGGGCAGCGCGCGCATCGCGAAGAAGGGGATGACGCGGCGCGCGATCAGCAGGGCGATCACCGCCATGCACAGTAGGCCGGTGTTGAAGTGGCGCATCAGCAGCGCATGGTCGCCGCGCCAGACCGCCAGCAGGAACAGCGCGTCGGCCGTGCCCAGCGCGAGCAGCAGCAACGGCACCCCGGCGTTGCGCCGGTTGCGCGTGCGCCAGATCGAGCGGGCGAGCGCGAGCGCGGCCCAGGCGAAGAACAGCAGCTCGCTCGCGGCAGCCCAGAGGAAGGCCGCCTGGCCTGGCATCAGGTAGGCCGCGCGGGCCAGCAGCCACAGCAGGCACAGGCCGGCGAGCGCGGGGCCCTGCAGCGGGTTGATGCCGGTCCAGTTGCTGACCGCCGTGAGCAGGAAGCCGACCGCGATGGTCGCGATGAAGCCCCACAGCATCTCGTGGGCATGCCAGGCCACGCCGCCGAGAACCCCTTGCAGGGCCTGCGGCGCGAAGACCCACAGCGCGATCGACACCACGGCCCAGCCGCAGCCCGCCAGGTAGAGCGGCCGGAACCCCAGTTCGAGAAACGCGCGCCACTGCGGCGCGCTCGCCGCGCGCCGCGCCGCGGGTTCCTCGATGCGCAGCAGGTCAGCCATGGGCTGGGGCCAGCGCCGAGGGCAGGGCGTGCGGGTCGCGGCTGATCTGGTAGCCCATCCAGAGGCTTTGCGCGATGCGCTCGGCCGCCGCGCAGGCCTGCGCGGCCATCGCCTGGTTCGGCTGCCGCGCCGCGGTGTCTCGGAACAGCGCCAGCCAGCGCTGGAACAGTTGCGCGTTCAGCCCCGGCAGCGCGGCGTGCTTGGGCATCGGCGCGCCGGTGAAGCGCCCGGTGCGGCGCAGGATGGACGACCAGAAGTCCACCAGCTTGGCCAGGTGGTGGTCCCAGTCGTCGACGTGCCGGTCGAAGATCGGCCCGAGTTGCTCGTCCTGCCGCACGCGCGCGTAGAACGCATGCACCAGATCGGTGATGTCCTGTTCACTGCACAGGTCGCTGCGCGAGTCGTTGGGCTGCATGTCGAACGCTCCGGTAAGTCCGCTGCGGGTCAGTGGAATAAGATTTATTTTAAATGTATCTTATGTGGACTGCGCCAACCCCTTGGCGCGCAAGGCATTTGACGCCGATCAATGCCCGGGGGGCGCGATCAGCACGTCGTTCTCGGTCTGTTCGAGGATGCGCTGCGCCACGCTGCCCAGCAGCAGGCCGAGCAGCCCGCGGCGGCGCTGCGTGCCGAGCACGACCAGGTCGCCCGGGTGGCGCAGGCCATGCTCGTACAGCGCCACGCTGGCGTCGCCCTGGACCAGCAGCAGGCGGATCCGGCCACGCAGCTCGGGCGGCAGGTCGCACGACTGGAGGAAGGCGCGCGCCGCCGCCTCGGCCTGGCGGTGGCCGTCGCTGCGCGCCTGCGCCTTGTCCATGCCGGCGAGCGCGGGGTAGGGGCTGGCGTAGGCGTGGAAGAGGGTGAAGCCGGCCTCGGGGAACAGCGCCGCCGCGGTCTCCAGCGCGTGCCGAGACACCGGCGAGAAATCGCTCGTGACCACCAGTTCGCGGTACGGCGCGCGGGCGCGGTTGCGCACCACCAGCAGCGGCACCGGCGATTGGCGCGCCAGGTCGTCGACGGTCGACCCGAGCACGACCCGGGCCAGCGCCTCGTTGCGCGCCACGCCGGTAACGATCAGGCCGGCGGCTTCGCTGCGGCAGGCCGCGAGGATCGCTTCGGTCACCGGGCCCTGGGCCACGCGCAGCGTCAGCGGCAGCGCGTCTTCCACCGCCAGGTCCGCGCGCAGGCGCCGCTCGGCGTGGCGCAGCGCGCTCTCGCGCGCCTGCTCGGCGCTGCCGCCCGGGAGCGCGGTGGCAGCGGTCGGGTACTCGGGGCCGGGCTCCACCACGGTCAGCGCGACCAGGCGCGCCTGCCACTGGCGCGCGGTGATCAACGCGCGGTCGAGCGCCCGATCGCAGCGGCTGCTGAGGTCGGTTGCGAACAGAAGCGTGGCAGGTGCGGACATTCGGGATCCTTTCAGATGTCTATTGGCCGGGGCGCACCCCGCAGCGCATGAAGGCGCCCCAACCCAGAGGCACCGTGGAACCGGCTTTGCCGGGCCACAGGTGCCGTCCCCCCTCCAAGCGCCGCAGGCGCGCCAGAGAGGGGGGAAGCGGCGAAGCCGCGCAGGGGGGAGTCACCTCAACTCCTCGAACACGTTCCAGCGGCGCAGCAGCGCCTTCTCGATTTCGAGCACCACCATCACAAGGATACCGATGCCGATGATCACCAGCCCATCGGCCAGCGGCACGTCGCGCGAGTCGAACAGCACCTGCATCCAGGGCAGGTAGGTGAAGGCCAGCTGGGCCGCGATCACGCCGCCCACCGCCCACAGCACCGCGGGCGTGCCGCGCGCGCCACGCCAGGTGAAGGAGCGCATGTGCAGGTAGCGCACATTGAACAGGTAGAAGATCTCCAGCACGCACAGCACGTTGACGACCATGGTGCGCGCCAGCTCGGTGCCATGGCCCCGATATTCGGCCCAGGCCAGGATGCCGAAGGCGCCGGCCGTGAACAGCAGCGAGACGAACACCACGCGCCAGACCATGAAGGGCGAGAGCAGCGGGGCGCTGGGGCTGCGCGGGCGGCGGCGCATCACGCCGGGCTCGGCCGGCTCGAAGGCCAGCACCAGGCCCAGCGTGATGGTCAGGATCATGTTGACCCACAGGATCTGCGGCGGCGTCATGGGCAGGGTCAGCCCGAGCACCATCGCCAGGATGATGGCCAGCACCTCGCCGCCGTTGGTGGGCAGGGTCCAGGCGATCACCTTGCGGATGTTGTCGTAGACCGTGCGGCCCTCGTGCACCGCCGCCACGATCGAGGCGAAGTTGTCGTCGGCCAGCACGATCTGGGCTGCCTCCTTGGCCGCGTCGGTGCCCTTGTGGCCCATGGCGACGCCGACGTCGGCCTGCTTGAGCGAGGGCGCGTCGTTCACGCCGTCGCCGGTCATCGCGACCACCTGGCCCTCGGCCTGCAGCGCGCGCACGACGCGCAGCTTGTGCTCGGGGTTGGTGCGGGCAAACACGTGGGCGCGCTGGGCCAGGCGGCGCAGGCCGTCGTCGTCGACGCTGTCCACGTCCTGGCCGGTGGCCACGACCGGCTGGTCCGACAGCCCGAGCTGGCGCGCGATGGCCGACGCGGTGGCAGCGTGGTCACCGGTGATCATCTTGACCGCGATGCCCGCGCCATGGCAGTCGGCCACCGCCGCCATGGCCTCGGCGCGCGGCGGATCGATGAAGCCGACGATGCCGAGGAAGACCAGGTCGTCCACGGCCTCGAAGCCGAGCTGGGCCGGCACCGCGTCGAGCCGCCGCAGCGCGAAGCCGAGCACGCGCTCACCGGCCGAAGCCGCGTCGGCGATCGCCTGCTGCCAGTGGGCGGCGTCCAGCGGCCCCGCCGCACCGCCGGGGCCGGCCTGGCGGCGGCTCATGGCCAGCACGCGCTCGGGCGCGCCCTTGACGAACAGGTCCGCGCCGCCGTCGGCGCGCGCGTGCAGCGTGGCCATGAAGCGGTGCTGGGCGTCGAAGGGAATTTCGTCGACGCGCGGATAACCGGCGCGCAGCGAGGCCGGGTCGAGTCCGGCCTTCATCGCCAGCGCGACCAGCGCGCCTTCCATGGGGTCGCCGTCGACGCGCCATTCGCCCGCCGCGGGCTGGAGCAACTGGGCGTCGTTGCACAGCAGGCCCGCCTCGATCAGCCGGCGCGCGGGGGCGGGCAGGGCGCCGTGGCCCGGCGGCAGGTCCAGCGCCCCGACCGGGGCATAGCCCGAACCACCGACCGGGATGACGGCACCTTCGACCGCGACCCGGCAGGCCGTCATCTCGTTGCGGGTGAGGGTGCCGGTCTTGTCCGAGCAGATCACGGTGGTCGCACCGAGCGTCTCCACCGCCGGCAGGCGGCGCACGATGGCGTGGCGCGCGGCCATGCGCTGCACGCCGATCGCCAGCGTGATGGTGATCACCGCCGGCAGCCCCTCGGGCACCAGCGAGACCGCGATCGCCACCACCACCATCAACGCCTCGACCCAGTCCATGCCGCGCACGCCGGCCGCATAAGCGAACAGCACCGCAGCCACGATCATCGAAAACACGGTGAAGCGCCGGCCGAACTGGTTGATCTGGCGCAGCAGCGGCGTGGCGAGCGACTGCACCCCGCCCAGCAGGCGGCCGATGCGCCCGATCTCGGTGTGCACGCCGGTGGCGACCACCAGGCCGAGGCCTTGGCCGGCCGCGACCAGCGTGCCCGAATAGACCATGCCTTCGCGGTCGCCCAGCGCGCAGGCGGCGTCCACGGCCGCGCCGGTCTTGACGCTGGCGACCGATTCGCCGGTCAGGATGGCTTCGTCCACCAGCAGGCCGCGCGCGCGCAGCAGGCGCAGGTCGGCCGGCACGCGGTCGCCGGCTTCGAGCAGCACCACGTCGCCGGGCACCAGCGTCGCCACCGGCACCATCTCGCGGTGGCCGCCGCGCAGCACCCGCGCGCTCGGTGCCAGCATGGCGCGCAGCGCGCCCAGCGCCTCCTCGGCCTTGCCCTCCTGGACGAAGCCGACGATCGCGTTGACCGTGACCACCGCCGCGATCACTGCCGCGTCGACCCAGTGCCCGAGCGCGCCGGCCAGCACCGCGGCAGACAGCAGGAACAGGATCAGCGCGTTGTTGAATTGCAGCAGGAAGCGCAGCCAGCCGGGCTTGCGCGGCGGCGCCGGCAGCTCGTTCGGGCCGTACAGGGCCAGGCGCCGTCCCGCTTCGGCCGGCTCGAGCCCCTCGCGCCGCGAAGCGAGCTCGAGCAAGGCGGCATCGGCCTCGATGGCATGCCAATGGTCGGGAGCGGGGGCGGGCGTTGCGGGGGTGGAGGGAACGGCGGAAAGAAGCATGGCACGCAATAGAACACAGGCGGCGCTGGCAGTTCAAGGTTCGCGCCGCGCCGGGGCCAGCGAATCCACGCGGCTTTGATGCAGGTCAAACCGCTCGGCGAATGCCCCGGTGTGGTGAGAATGCATCGCCGCGAGCCCGGAAGTGGCGCCCGACGCCGCTTCGCGTGGACGCGGCCGGGGGTGGTCCTTACACTGCACATCCATTCTCGCCGCTTCCTGGTTTTCTCCCCCCATGCCCCTGTCCGGATTTCGCCTGCCGCACACCGCGCGCCACTGGCTCGCCCTGTGCGCGGCCGCCGGTTCGCTGGGCCTGGGCGCGCCACCCGCCGCCCGGGCCCAGGACCAGGTTGCCGCCCTGTCGCCCGCTGCCGCCACGAGGCCGAGCGCGGATTCGCGCTGGCAGGCCAGCCTGGACGCCTTCACTGCGGCCGACCAGCGGCAGGCGCCTGTGCCGGGCGGGGTGGTCTTCGTGGGCAGTTCGTCGATCCGGCTGTGGAGCGACCTCGAGACCAGCTTCGCCGACCAGCCGGTCGTGATCAAGCGCGGCTTCGGCGGCTCCCAACTGCGCGACTGCGTGGGGCTGGCGCACCGGCTGGTGCTGCCCTACCGCCCACGCCTGGTGGTGCTCTACGCCGGCGAGAACGACCTGGCCGAAGGCGCTTCGCCGCAGGAGGTGTTCGAGCGCTTCCAGGCGTTCGTGCACGCGGTCCAGGCCGCACTGCCCGAGAGCCGGATCGCCTTCGTCTCGATCAAGCCCAGCCCGGCCCGGGCGCACCTGCTGCCGGCAATCCGGGAGGCCAACGAACGGATCCGGGCCCATATCGAAGCCCATGGCCGGCTCGATCCCGGGCTGGATTTCATCGACGTGCACTCGCTCATGCTGGACGCCGGCGGGCAGCCGCGCCCGGACCTGTTCTCCGGCGACCGCCTGCACCTCAACGCCGACGGCTATGCGCTGTGGCGGCGCGTCATCGCGGCACACCTGAAGGGATGAGGCCGGTGGCGGCGATGGCCGTCGCTGCCTTGGCGCGGGTGCGGTAGGCGGCCTGCCGCCGGTCGAGCGCCTGCGAGACCCGCGCGACCACCCAGAGCGTGTAGAAACCGACGAACAGGATCAGCAGGTCCACCGACCAGGGGCGGCCTGGCCGGGCCGCGCCGAACATCGCCAGCGCAAGCAGGGCCACCACCAGGTGGGCGCAGAACACCGGCAGCGACGCCTGCCCCAGCGTCTCGAGCGGGCGCCAGCGCGGCATGTGCCGCTTGAGCCAGGGCGCGAAATGCATCGCGAGCACCAGCAGCGCCATCACGTTCAGCAGCCGCAGCGGGCCCAGGTGCCACTTGTCGAACATCAGGTTGATCGGCGAACCGCTGTTCGGCACCGGGACCTGGCCGACCGCGTGGCGCCACACGAACGACACCAGCGCGAGCGCCAGGGCCGCGCCCACCATCCAGTGCGGGAACCGGGTGGGCACGTGGCCCGGCTGGCTGTGCACCGTGCCCAGCCAGAGGCCGAACACCCACAGGAACTGCCAGCCCAGCGTTTCGAAGGCCCCCATGTCCGGGTAGCGCAAGGGCAGGTGCAGCCAGTCGGCGGCCAGGCCGTGCAGCGCCGGACCCAGGCCGAACTGCGCGCCGAACCACAGCAGCAGGCTCAGCGCCATCACGCCGCGCCAGCCCTGCTGGCTGCCGTGCAGCAACAGCAGCGGACTGACCAGCATGAACACGATGTAGATCGGCAGGATGTCCAGCAGCGCCGGGTTGTACAGCAGCAGGCTGGCGCTGATCAGGGCCAGCGCCGGCTGCTCGAGGTAGAAACCGAGCAGGCTCATGACCGCGTCTTCGCGGTCGAGCATGCCGATGGCGGCGATCACCGTGAAGGCGAACAGCAGCAGCGCGAGCTGGCAGGCGTACAGCTTGAGCGCCCGCTTGAAGAACGCGCTCTTCATCGCCGCCGGGCCTTGCGTGTCCGCCTTGGTGCTGTACACCAAACCCGCCATGTAGGCCGACAGCAGCACGAAGCCTTCGGCCGCCGACACGAAGCCCAGCGGCTGTCCGGTCGGGCCGGCCAGCACCGTGGGCAGGTGGGTCAGGGTCATCAGCACCAGCATCAGGCCGCGCATCGCGTCCAGTTCCCAACGGCGGGAGGCGGCGGGGGCTCGCGGCTCGGTTCTGGCGGTTTTCATGCGGTGCGAGGGCGCGTGGCGCCATGCGATCAACCTCGGTAAGGAGGCCGCGGAGGCCGAAAGTTTCCCGTCAGTGGCGTGCAGGTGTAAGAGCCTGTTCACAGAGCGCTCGCTACACTCGCCCGCATGGGGTCTGCCACGCCTTCGTCCGCCGCGACGTCCTCCGACGAGGGTTTCATGCGCCTGGCATTGGCCGAGGCGCGCGCGGCGGCCGAGGCCGGCGAGGTACCGGTGGGCGCGGTGGTGGTCAAGGACGGTCGGGTCATCGCGAGCGGCCGCAATGCGCCGATCGAGGGCCAGGACCCGACCGCGCATGCCGAGATCGCGGCCCTGCGCGCGGCGGCTCGCGCGCTCGGCAACTACCGGCTGGACGGCTGCACGCTCTACGTGACGCTCGAGCCCTGCGCCATGTGCAGCGGCGCCATGCTGCACGCGCGGCTGGCGCGCGTGGTGTTCGGCGCCGCCGATCCCAAGACCGGCGCGGCCGGCTCGGTGCTGGACCTGTTCGCGCAGCCCCGGCTCAACCACCAGACCGAGGTCCAGGGCGGCGTGCTCGCGCGCGAGTGCGGCGAGCCCTTGCAGGCGTTCTTCAAATCCCGGCGCACAACCAACCCGCACCCCTTGCGCGAGGACGCCCTGCGAACCCCGGATGACCGTTTCCAGGCCTTGCCCGGCTATCCCTGGCCGCCGCACTACCTGAGCGACCTGCCGTCGCTGGCCGGCCTGCGCCTGCACCACCTGGACGAGGGTCCCCGGGATGCGCCGCTGACCTGGCTGTGCCTGCACGGCAACCCGTCCTGGAGCTACCTGTACCGCAGGATGATCCCGGTCTTCCTGGCCGCGGGCGGGCGCGTGGTCGCGCCCGACCTGATCGGCTTCGGGCGCAGCGACAAGCCCAAGAAGGACGGCGCGCACCGCTTCGGCTGGCATCGGCAGGTGCTGCTGGAGCTCGTGGAACGGCTGGACCTGCGCCGCGTGGTGCTGGTGGTGCAGGACTGGGGCGGCCTGCTGGGCTTGACGCTGCCGATGGAGGCGCCCGAGCGCTACCACGGCCTGCTCGCGATGAACACCCTGCTGGCCACCGGCGACGCACCGCTGCCGCCCGGCTTCCTGGCCTGGCGCGAGATGTGCGCGAAGCAGCCTGCCTACAGCGTGGCGCGCCTGTTCGCGCGCGGCAACCCGCACCTGAGCCGCGAGGAGTGCGCCGCCTACGAGGCGCCGTTCCCCGACGCCGGCCACCGGGCCGCGCTGCGCGCCTTTCCCCAGCGGGTGCCCGAGCACCCGGACGACGAGGGTGCTGCGCTCTCGCGCCGGGCACGCGGGTTCTGGCGCGACGACTGGCAGGGCCGCTGCCTCATGGCGATCGGCCAGCAGGACCCGGTGCTGGGTGAGCCCGTGATGCGCGCGCTGCGGGCCAATCTGCGCGGCTGCGCCGAGCCGCTGCGGCTGCCGCAGGCGGGGCATTTCGTGCCGGAGCACGGCGAAGCGCTGGCGCGCGCAGCGGTGGAATACTTCAAGGTGGGCGCCGGATAATCGGCGCCTTCCGCTCCACCCTTCCCACCATGAGCCATCTCTATATCTACTCTCCTTCCAGCGCGGTGCGCGACAAGGCCGCGTTCCGGCGCGGCGTGGCGCGGCTCAAGGCCCTCGGGCACGAGGTGGAGGTGGACGAGGCGGCGCTCACGCACCACATGCGCTTCGCGGGCGACGACGAGACCCGGCTGGCCGCGATCGGCCGCGCCGCGGCGAGCGGCGCCGACGCGGCCCTGATCTCGCGCGGCGGCTATGGCCTCACGCGCATCCTCGACCGGCTGCCGGCCAGGCAGATCGCCAGGGCGATCGAGCGCGGCACCCGGTTCGTCGGCCTGAGCGACTTCACCGCCCTGCAGATGGCGCTGCTGGCCCGAACCGGCAGCGTGACCTGGGCCGGCCCGGCGCTGGGCGAGGACTTCGGCGCCGAGGCGCCGGACGAGATCATGGAGGCCTGTTTCGGCGACCTGCTGGACGGCCACGGCGAAGGCGCCGGCTGGCGGCTGCCCGCAAAGGACGCGCTCGCCGTGGCGCCGCGTGGGCTGCGGCTGAGCGGCGCCACGCTCTGGGGCGGCAACCTCAGCGTGATCGCCGCGCTCGTCGGCAGCCGCCACTTGCCGGCGGTGCAGGGCGGCATCCTGTTCCTCGAGGACACGAACGAGCACCCCTACCGCATCGAGCGCCAGCTCACGCAGCTGCTGCACGCCGGCATCCTCGGACGGCAGAAGGTGGTGCTGCTGGGCGCGTTCAACCGCTATGCGCTGGTGCCCGGCTACGACCGCGGCTACCGGCTGCAGACGGTGGTCGACTGGCTGCGCACGCAAATCCGCACGCCGGTGCTGACCGGGCTGCCGTTCGGCCACGTGCCGACCAAGGTGCTGCTGCCGGTCGGGCGCCGGGTGGATTTGCTGGTGGAAGGGCGGGACGCCCTGCTGTTCTGGGGGTGACCCCCGGGGGAACAAAGGAGGGAAGGGGGAAGCGGGATCAGCGCCGCGCGCGGCCCGAATCGATCAGGCTGCGCGGGACCAGGCCTTCGAACATCGGCAGCAGGCCCTGCACCCGGTGCACCGCGAGCGCCTCGCCCTGCAGTTGGCTCAGCACGGACACGATCTCGGCGCGCGCGAACCACAGCGACTGCGCATCGTGCAGGTATTGCAGCTTGCGGCGCAGCTCCGGGCTGGCCTGCGCGCCTTCCTCGCCCAGCACGGCCAGCATCGCGGCGCGCACCGGCTCGAGCGACTCGGGCGAACTCCTGCGCATCTCCGGCCCCAGCAGGGCAGAAATGCTGTTTCGGATGACGGGTTTGAACCAGCGCATGAAGTGGCCTCAACAACTTTCTGCAAATTGGATGCAGGATACGTCTTGTTTCCTGTTTATCGCAATGTTAATTTATGCAACCTGGTTGAAAAACAACAAATAAATCAAGTGTTTGCCCCCTTTTCTTAGAGTTATTCTGAAGTTTGTAGTACCTTTTTCTGCAATACATCGTTGAAGCCTGTCCACGTCGCGAAGCGCCATGGGCCCCGCGGATGGAGGAAAGGCAGCCCGGTTGCACGATCTGTCAGTGCAAAACCCGCTGCCGATCGGGCCCGATACGGGGGGTGGTGTGATGTAATTCGCTATTTCCTTCTGTCTCCATGGCCGAACTGACCATCGCTTTCGTCGACCTGACTGGCAGCGTCTCCGTGTTTGAAACACTGGGTAACGATCGCGCCACGAAGGCCGTGACCAAGCTGACGCAGTGGATTGGCCATATCGGGGCGGAAAACGGCGGCAAGGTGGTGAAGATGCTCGGCGATGGCGTGCTGCTGTCGTTCTCCAGCAACCGCCACGCGGTGGACGCGATGGTCCAGCTCCAGCAGGAGCACGCCAAGCGCGCCGCGCAGTGGCCCGAGCGCCTCAAGCTCATGATGCAGGTCGGCATGGCGCGCGGGCAGGTGGTGGTCGTCGACGGCGACTGCTTCGGCGACGCGGTCAACCTCGCCTCCCGCCTGAGCGACCTGGCCGGCCCGGAGCAGATCATGGCCACCGATACCGTGATCCGCAACCTCGACCCCCGCAGCAGCGTGCGCAGCCGCAGCCTGGGCCCGATGCGCATCAAGGGCAGGGTGGAGCCCTGCGAGGTGTTCCGCATCGAGTGGCAGCCCGAGATGGCGTCGGAATTCCTGACCCTGCCGGCCGACCTGCACGTGCTGCGCAACTCCGCGGAGTCGGTGTTCGGCGGAATCGAGCTGTCCTGGCTCGACGCCACCCAGTCCTTCAACGCCACCGACCTGCCGGCCAAGATCGGGCGCGTGCCCGAGGCCGACTTCGTGGTCAGCGACCCGCGCGTCTCGCGCATGCACGCCCGCATCGACATCCGGTCCGGCAACTACGTGCTGGAAGACGTCAGCAGCTACGGCACCTGGGTGCGCTTCACCGGCGGCGACCACGTCATCGCGCTGCGCCGCCAGGAATGCCTGCTGCACAGCGACGGCGAGATCGCGATGGGCGCGCCGTTCACCGATTTCAGCGCCCCCACCGTAAGCTTCAAGCTGGTCGACGGAAGCATGTCCCTCGGCCAAGGCCTGGGCACCATGATCCGAAATACAGATTGACTCCCCCCTGCGCCGCTGCGCGGCTCCGTGCGGCCGCCAGAGGCGGCTGCTCTTCGGGCACGTCCAAGCCTGCGCAGGCAGG
>CAZAPJ010000061.1:0-29303 GCA_964487025.1 uncultured Hydrogenophaga sp. | reverse complement strand
GCATCCGCGGCGGCGACAACCCGCTGGACATGACCGGCGTGCACCCCGAGACCTATCCCCTGGTCGAGCAGATCCTGGCCAAGACCGGCAAGCCCGTGGCGGAGCTCATGGGCCGGGCCGACATGCTCAAGACGCTGCGCCCGGAGCTGTTCGCCAACGAGCGCTTCGGCGTCATCACCGTCAAGGACATCCTGGGCGAGCTGGAAAAGCCCGGCCGCGACCCGCGCCCGGACTTCCAGGTGGCGCGCTTCAACGACGGCGTGGACGACATCGCCGACCTGCGCGAAGGCATGGTGCTGGAAGGCACGGTGAGCAACGTGGCCCAGTTCGGCGCCTTCGTGGACCTGGGCGTGCACCAGGACGGGCTGGTGCACGTGAGCCAGTTGTCGAATAAGTTCGTGAACGACGCGCGCGAGATCGTGAAGACCGGCGACATCGTCAAGGTCAAGGTGCTGGAGGTGGACATCGCGCGCAAGCGCATCGGCCTCACCATGAAGCTGGGCGAGGCCCCGGCGCGGCGCGGCGAGCCGCGCAACCGCTTCGAGCCCGCGCGCGGCGGCGCGGTGCGCGGTGAGCGCATGGGCCAGGCCGCGCCCCCGTCCGCCATGGCCGCCGCGTTCGCCCGGTTGAAAAAATAGGCCGCCCGGCCGCTGGGGTGCGGGCTGCAGGCGCTACTGCGCCCTCCGGCCCCTGCCAGCGCCGACCCCGGCCAGCACCTTGACGTAAACCAGCTCGCTGACCAGCTCCACCAAGGTCTGCGTCACGATCACCGCCGGCACCCAGGGCACGGCCCCGGGAATGGCCAGCCCGAGCGGCAGCACCACCAGCGAATTGCGCGTGGCCGAGCTGAAGGCGACCGCGCGGCGCTGCTCGAGCGGCAGCCGCCACAGGCGCGCGGCGCCCCAGCCGAGCAACGGCGCGGTCACGGCGAACACCGCGTAGAGCCAGGCGACCTGCCGCACGGCACCCAGCGCCAGGCCGAGCTGCGGCGCGACGGCCGCCACCACCACGAACAGCACCGCAGCCGTGGCCGGCACCGGCAGCAGGCCGAGCCAACCGACCACCCGCTCCCCCGCGGCCGAGCGCGCGGCCCAGGCCTGGCAGGCCGCCGCCAGCAGCAGCGGCGCCGCGATCAGCCAGACGAAGGCGTGCAGGAACGGCTGCCAGCGCACCAGGCCGGCGGCGGCGTCGCCCATGAACAGCCCCAGGGTGGCCGGCAGCAGGAGCATCTGCGCCGCCAGCAGTACCGGCGTGGCGGCCAGCAGCGCCCTGGCGTCGGCCCGGCCGAGGTGGGCGAAGGTCACCACGTAGTCGATGCAGGGGGTCAGCAGCACCAGCAGCACGCCGATCCGCAGCAGCGGGTCGGCGGGCATCCAGGGCAGCAGCAGCGCGACCAGCACCGGCACGGCCACGAAGTTGGCCAGCAGCAGCGCGCCGAGAAAGCGCAGGTCCGCCCCGGCGCGCCGCAGCTCGGTCAGCGGCACCTGCAGGAAGGTCACGAACAGCATCAGCGCCAGCAGGGGGTCGATCGCCGGCGCCAGCGCGGTGGAGGCCGGCCACCGCCAGGCCAGGGCGCCGGCCAACGCCACGGCCGTGAAATAGATCACCACTTGGCGCGTTTCGAGAAGGGTGCGCAGGGAAACGGAGGACATGCGGGGCCGGCGTTGGCGATAGCGTTCGCGAGGGTGCGGAATGCCCGGATTCTGGCAGGCATGCCGGCGCCGGCGCTGGCGCCGCAACTCAAGTCGGCAGCCCCGGCGCCGATAGGGAAGGAAAGACGGAACCCCATCCTCGCGCCATGCAACTCGAAGCCCTGTTGAACTACCCCCGTGCGCTGCCCGCGATGTCGCGCACGGTGTCGGACCTGCTGGCCGAGATGAACAAGGAAGACCCGAGCCCGAAGCGGATCGCCAGCCTGATCTCGCACGACCCGGCGCTCACCACCCGCGTGCTGCGGCTGTCGAACTCGGCGTTCTTCCGCGTCAGCCGCCAGATCGGCAACGCCGACGAGGCGGTGGCGCTGCTGGGCCTGACGCATGTGCGTTCGCTGGTGATGGCCGCCGCGCTGGGGTCGAGCTTCAAGAACGTGCCGGGTGTGGACCTGCGGCTGTTCTGGCGCTACAGCCTGCGCGTGGCCGACATCTCGCGTTCGTTGGCGAACCTGCTGCGGCAAAGCCAGGGCAACGCGTTCACCGCCGGCCTGATCCACGCCATCGGTGACCTGATCATGCACATCGCCATGCCCGAGCAAGTCGGCCCGCTCGACATGGGCACGCCGCCGCTGGACCTGCGCCGCGCCGAAGCCGAGCGGGCCGTGTTCGGCTACACCTACGCCGAAGTCGGCGCGGGCATGGCGGAAAAGTGGCATTTCCCGCCCGACATCGTGTCCGCGCTGGCCAACCAGATCACCCCGTTCGAGGGCGAGGCCTACGACCCGCTGGGCGGCGTGCTGCACCTGGCGTCCTGGCGCGCGCGGGCCGAGGAGATCCAGCTCGACAGCCAGGGGCTGGCCTCCACCTTTCCCGACCTGGTCGGCCTGACGCTCGGCCTCGACCTGGACAGCGTGCTCGGCAAGGACCCGACCGAATGGTCGTTCAGCCAGGCGCTGAGCGCGTTCGTCGAATGACGGCCGGCCGGAAAAAGGGCTCAAGTGTGTCGCCCGGGCGACGATGAAACCCATAGACAAAGGGCTCACCATGCACATCGACAAGCTGCTCAAGCAACCGAACGCACTGCCCTCGGCGCCCCGGGTGGTGCGCAGGCTGATCGAGTCGTTCGACCAGGACGAGGTCGATGCGCTGCAGATCGCGGCCACCATCCAGGAAGACCCGGTGCTCACCGCCAAGCTGCTCAGGACCGCCAACTCGGCGTTCTTCGGCCTCTCGCGACAGGTCTCCAACGCCCGCGACGCGATGAACATCCTGGGGCTGATCAAGGTGCGCGCGCTGGTGATCGCCGCCGCGCTGGGCGAGGGCTTCCACACGCTGGGCAGCGTGAACCTGAACCAGTTCTGGCGCTACAGCCTCAACACCGCCAACCTCTCGCGCTACATCGCGATGCCGATCAAGATCGACGAGAACACGGCCTACACCGCCGGCCTGATCCACTGCATCGGCGAACTGGTGATGCACGTCGGCATGCCCGAAGCCATGCAGGACCTGGACCGCAGCGTGCCCTTGCTCGACCTCAAGCGCGCCAAGGCCGAGCGCGGCCTGTTCGGCTACAGCTATGCCGAGGTGGGCGCGGCGCTGGCGCGGGACTGGCGCTTCCCCAAGCGCATGATCAACGCCATCGAGCACCAGACCGCGCCGTTCGACAACGACGTCTACGAGCCGATCGCGGGCGTGATCCACATCGGCTCCTGGCGCGCGCGCGCCGAAGAGCAGGCGATGCGCAGCGAACTGCTGATCAACACCTACCCCGATCCGGTCGGCCTGGTGCTCGGCATCGATCCCGACACGGTGGTGGCCGAGGAAATTCCCTCCCTCACGCGCCACTCGGAGAGCGAATCCACGTCCGAACCGATGTAACGGCCGGGAAAATGTGAACCGCGCGGCTGCGAGACAATCGCAGCCGTATGCAATCGCTGCGCCTCTACGCCGGCCCCAGGGCCCGGCAACACCTGGAACACCAAGGTCTGCGCCCACAAGATGTGGGCATCATCCCCGCCGCCGCCGGTGGCCCCAAGGGCCTCATCCTCGGGCCGCTGGACCGCTTCATCTTCGGCCGCTGGCTGGCCGCCAGCCAGCAGCCCGTGCACCTCGTGGGCGCCTCGATCGGCGCCTGGCGCATGGCGACCGCCTGCCTGAGCGACCCGGCGGCGGCCTTCCTGCGGCTGGAGCACGACTACATCCACCAGCACTACGAACCGCCGCCGGGCCGCAAGCGCCCCGGGCCGCAACAGGTCAGCGAGCGCTTCCGCCAGAGCCTGCACGAGTTCTATGGCGGGCGCACCGGCGAGGTGCTGGGCCACGCGCGCTACCACCTGCACATCCTGAGCTCGCGCGGGCGCCGGCTGCTGCGCGCGGACGGACCCCTGCGCACGCCGCTGGGCCTGCTCGGCGCGTTCCTGGCCAACGCCAGCGACCGCCCGGCGCTGGGCAACTGGCTGGAGCGGGTGGTCTTTTCCTCGGTGCCGCCGGGTTCGGGCGCCAAGAGCCCGCTGCCGTTCTCGACCCAGGACTTCCGCACCCGCCGGGTGGCCATGTTCGAGGACAGCTTCGTGGACATCCTGCAGGCGAGTTGCTCCATTCCCTTCGCGATGCAGCCGGTGCGCCGCATCGCCGGCGCGCCGCCGGGCGCCTACTGGGACGGCGGCCTCACCGACTACCACCTGCACCTGCACTACCAGCCGCCTGCCGCGGCGCCGATCGTGCTGTACCCGCATTTCCAGCAGGCCGTGGTGCCGGGCTGGCTGGACAAGCGCTGGAAGAAGCGCCACCGCGCGAGCGCCGCGCTCGACAACATGCTGCTGCTGGCGCCCGATCCGGCCTGGGTCGCCGCGCTGCCCAACGCCAAGCTGCCCGACCGCAGCGACTTCATCCGCTACGGGCAGGACTTCCCGGCCCGCGTGAAGGCCTGGAGCGCGGCCGCGGCCGCCAGCGAACAACTGGCGAACGAATTCGAGCGCTGGCTCGACAAGCCCGACCTGTCGCGCGTGGAACCCCTTTGATGCAACCAAATGCAAGGACTGCAACCGCCCGGCCGCGCCACCTGCGCCGACCGCTGGCGGGATAATCGCGGCCCATGACCGCTTTCCTCACCGCCGCGCTCTACCAGTTCGTCGACCTGCCCGACCACGCCGCGCTGCGCGAGCCCCTGCTGGCCTGCTGCGAAGCCCACGAGGTCAAGGGCACGCTGCTGCTGGCGCCCGAGGGCATCAACGGCACCATCGCCGGCCCTGAGGCGGGCGTTCGGGCGGTGCTGGCCCACCTGCGCGCCGATCCGCGCCTGGCCGGGCTGCCGTGCAAGCTGTCGTGGAGCGAACAGCCGCCGTTCCACCGCATGAAGGTGCGCCTCAAGCGCGAGATCGTGACCCTGCGCGTGCCGGGGCTCGACCCCTGCCGCACCGTCGGCCGCTACGTGAAGCCCCAGGACTGGAACGCGCTGCTGGCCGACCCCGAGGTGGTGCTGATCGACACCCGCAACGACTACGAGGTGGCAATCGGCAGCTTCCGCGGCGCGGTCAACCCCGGCATCAGGACCTTCACCGAGCTGCCGGCCTGGCTGAAAGCGCAGCCCGCGCTGCAGGCCCACGGGAAGAAGCCCAAGGTGGCGATGTTTTGCACCGGCGGCATCCGCTGCGAGAAGTCCACCGCGCTGATGAAGATGCGCGGCTTCGACGAGGTCTACCACCTCGAAGGCGGCATCCTGAAGTACCTCGAGGAGGTCGCGCCCGAGCACAGCCTGTGGGAAGGCGAGTGCTTCGTGTTCGACGAGCGGGTCAGCGTGGGGCATGGCCTGGCGCCGGGGCCGCACGAGCTGTGCCGCTCGTGCCGCTGGCCGCTGGGCCCCGAGGACAAGGCCTCGCCGCACTACGTCAAGGGTGTGAGCTGCGCCCATTGCCACGACCAGCGCAGCCCGCAGGAAAAGGCGCGGCTGGCCGAGCGCCAGCGCCAGGTGGAGCTGGCCGAGGCGCGCGGCCAGCTCCACGTGGGACGGTGAACACCCCCCTGCGCCGCCGCGCGGCTCTTGAATAGGTCCGCCTACATCGAGGCCAGCAGGATGTCCCGGTAGTCCTGCGCGGAAGCCTCGCGCGGGTTGGTCTTGTGGCAGTGGTCGGCCAGGGCGCCGGCGATCGCGGCGTCGAACATGTCCGGCCTCACGCCCATCGCCGCGAGGCCACCGGGCAGGCCCAGGCGGGCGTTCATGTCCCGCAGGGCGCGCGGGATGTCGCTGCCGGTGGTCAGGCCCATGGCCTGTCCCATGCGCTGCAGGCGCTGCTCCTGCTTCATCGAGTCGGCCGCCGCGTTGAAGCGCACCACCTCGGGCAGCAGCACCGCGTTGAGCGTGCCGTGGTGCAGCCGGGGGTCGAGCCCGCCCAGGCTGTGGCTGAGCGAGTGCACGCAGCCCAGCCCTTTCTGGAACGCCATCGCGCCCTCCATCGAGGTGCTCATCATGTTCAGCCGGGCCTCGCGGTCCTGGCCGTCGCGGGTGGCGCGCTCGATGTGCGCCCAGCCGCGCCGCAGGCCGTCCAGCGCGATGCCGTCGGCCGGCGGGTTGAAGGCCGGCGCCATGAACGCCTCCATGCAATGGGCGATCGCGTCCATGCCGGTCGCCGCGGTCAGTCCGGGCGGCAGGCCGAGCGTGAGTTCGGGGTCGAGCAGCGCGGTCTTGGGCACCAGGTGCCAACTGTGGAAGCCGAGCTTGCGGCCATCGTCCACGATCAGGATCGCGCCGCGCGCCACCTCGCTGCCGGTGCCGGCGGTGGTCGGCACCGCGATCAGGGGCGGCACGCGGTCGGTGATCCTCGGCGAGCCGCCTTCGATGGTGGCGTAGCGGCTCAGCGGGCCCTCGTGGCCGCTCGCGATGGCCACGCCCTTGGCGCAGTCGATCGCGCTGCCGCCGCCCAGGGCGATCAGGCCGTCGCAACCCATCCGGCGGTACAGCGCCGCCGCCGCGCGCACGGCGGCCTCGGTCGGGTTGGAGGGCGTCTGGTCGAACACGGCCGCCGGTCGGCCGGGCAGGGCGGCCAGCACCCTGTCCAGCAGGCCGGCGGTCTTCACGCCGGCGTCGGTGACCACGAGCGGTTTGCCGATGCCGATCCGCGCGCATTCGGCGTCCAGCGCCTGGAGCACCCCGAAATCGATCAGGGTATTCGTGACGTAGAAAATCTGGGCCATGGGTGTCTCCGTTCCCGAGCGCATTCCGGGTATGGTTGGACACTATACGTTTCGCTTCGCAAGCCAGGGCCACGGACCCTGGCCTGCCACCCCCAGACCCATGCCACACGCCCACGCCTCCCGCAGCCTGCTCACGCCCGCCATGCGCGGCCTGCTCGAACGCATCGACCGCGCCGGCCACCCGCCGCTGCACACGCTCACGCCCGACCAGGCCCAGGCCGCCTACCTCGCGGGCGCGCCCGTGCTCGACATTTCGCCACACCCGCTCGAACGCGTGCAGGCGCTGCGCATTCCGGCGCGCGACGGCTGGGAACTGCCGGCGCGGCTGTTCGCCCCCTCGGCCGGCGGCGCGCGCCTGCCGGTGTTGCTGTTCTTCCATGGCGGCGGCTTCACGATCGGCAGCGTGGACAGCCACGAGCCGCTGTGCCGCCATCTGGCCTCGCTGGCGGGCTGCGCGGTGCTGTCGGTGGACTACCGGCTGGCGCCGCGCTGGAAGTTCCCCACCGCGGTGGAGGACGCCTGGGACGCGCTGGCCTGGCTGCGCGGCCAGGCCGACGCGCTGGCGCTCGACCCCGCGCGCATCGCGGTGGGCGGCGACAGCGCGGGCGGCACGCTGGCCACGGTCACCGCGATCTCGGCGCGCGACGCCGGCTGGCCGCTGGCGCTCCAGTGCCTGTTCTACCCCGGCTGCGCCGGCCACCAGGACACCGCCAGCCACCAGGCGTTCGCGCAGGGCTTTTTGCTGGAGGAGCCGCACATCACGTACTTCTTCAACCATTTCCTGCTCGACCCGGCCGACCGCGACGACTGGCGCTTCGCCCCGCTCGACGGCGTCGACGAACAGGGCCACGTGCGCGAGCTCGACGACGTGGCGCCGACCTGGATCGGCCTGGCCGAGTGCGACCCGCTGGTGGACGAGGGCGTCATGTACGCCGACCGGCTGCGCCACGCGGGCGTGCCGGTGGACCTCGAGATCTACGCGGGCATGGTGCACGGCTTCATCAACTTCGGCCGCGCCATTCCGCAGGCCCTGCAGGCGCACCGCGACGCGGCGAAGGCCCTGCGCGAAGCCTTTGATGGCGCATCGCACCAAGGATGATGGATATGCCTCTTGCCCGTGCCGGCTTCCGCTGCTTTCACCGCCTGCGCGTGCGCTGGGCCGAGGTGGACGTGCAGAACATCGTGTTCAACGCCCACTACCTGACCTACTTCGACACCGCGATCACCGAGTACTGGCGCGCCCTGGCCCTGCCGTACCAGGAGACCCTGGCGTCGCTGGGCGGTGACCTGTACGTGGTGAAGGCGACGATCGAATTCCATGCCTCGGCGCGCATGGACGACCAGCTCGACGTGGCGATGAAGTGCCAGCGCATCGGCAATTCCTCGCTGAACTTCCAGGGAGCGATCTTCCGTGGCGACGCGCACCTGGTCACGGGCGAGATCGTCTACGTGTTCGCCGATCCGGCCACCCAGACGGCGCGCCCGGTGCCCGCCGCGCTGCGCGAGGCGCTGGCCGGCTTCGAGGCGGGCGAGGCGATGTGCTCGCTGCGGGTCGGCCCCTGGAGCGAGCTCGGCGAGGCGGCCGGCGGCCTGCGCACCGCGGTGTTCGTGGACGAGCAGCGCATCCCCGCCGCGCTCGAGTGGGACGAGGCCGACGCGGTGGCGCTGCACGCCGTGGCGTTCAATCGCCTGGGCCGGCCGGTGGCCACCGGCCGGCTGCTGCCGCCGCACGCGCCCGGCGTGTCGAAGATCGGGCGCATGGCGGTGGCGCGCAGCCTGCGCGGCAGCCGGCTCGGCCGCGACGTGCTCCGGGCGCTGATGGACGCGGCCCGGGCGCGTGGCGATACCGAAGTGGTGCTGCATGCGCAGCACAGCGCGATGGGCTTTTACCGGCGCCAGGGCTTCGAACCGCGGGGCGAGGTGTTCGAGGAGGCGGGCATTCCCCACCAGGAGATGGTGAAAACGCTCTGAACGGAGGTTCGCCCTACCAGCGGCTACCAGCGCAGGTTTTCCTGGTGAAGCCTCGCCTTGTCCGGGGAAGGGCGTTCGGCCTGCGCGAGCTCGTGGGTCCACTCCATCACCTCCACCCGCCAGCCCGGCGCGTCGTCCGCGCGGGCGCTCACCAGCAGGCTGCTGCGCGTGCCATAGCCGCGCTGCGGCATGTGCACGAAGGGGCTGGACAGCGCGCGCTCCGCATCCGCGGGCACACCGGTGCGGGGCCGGTCCGCGGCCGGCGCGGGCTGGTCGTCGAACAGGGCCTGCAGCAGCGGCGCCGCCCAGCCGTCCTGGAGGTCCGCCGCGCCCGGCCGGGCGAGCGCGTCGTGCATCGCCTGCTTGAGGCGCAGCGTCTTGGGCCAGGGCGTGTCCAGGCTGGCGTTGGACAGGCCGTACACGCCGTCGCCCAGCGCGCGCTGGTGCAGGGCGGTGGCCGGCACGTCGGGCGCATGGGGATCGTCCGGGCGGCGGTTGCTCAGCCAGCTCCAGCGGCGTGCGTGGAAGTCGCCCACCACCAGGTTGAAACCGGCGTACGCGGCCGCGTCGAGGCCGGCCGCGAAGCGCTCCGCATCGCCCGCGGGGTCCTGCAGCCAGCGGGTCACCAGCTCGCCCCGGCTGCGCGCGCCCGGATGGGCCGTCGCCTGGCGCACGTTGGTCAGCATCGCCACGCGCCCCTGGGCGCTCAGGCCCAGCCAGGTTCCGCCTTCGCGCAGGTCGCGCCCGCCGACGACTTCAACGCCTCCGGGCAGCGCCCAGCGGTGCAGCGGCGCGGTGGGGCGGTCCAGGTGTTCGTCGCGGTTGGCCGCAATGAGCAGCGGCCGGCCGGGGGCCGCGTTCAGCGCGAAGGCGATCAGGCACATGCTCGTTCGCGACCGGGGCGCCAGCGCCGGTTCAGATGTCTTCGAGCAGCGGGTAGGGCAGGGGCAGCAGCGTCAGCGCGGGGCCTTCGGCGCTGGCGGCGCGCAGGCCGCCCTGCGCCGCGGCGCTGGTCTGCAGCGAGACGATGGCGTCCCAGCCCGCCGCCGGGTGGGGCGCGGCCTCGACCACCGTGCCGCAGGGCTGTTCGGGGTCGTCCGGGCCGAAGATGTCCTGCCCGGCCGACAGCGCGGCCTCGGCGTGCGCCAGGTAGGCGCGGCGCTTGATCGTGCCGCGGAACTGGCTGCGCGCCACGATCTCCTGCCCCGGGTAGCAGCCCTTCTTGAAATTGACGCCGCCGACCGATTCGTAGTTGAGCATCTGCGGCACGAAGGCCTCGGCGAGCGGCTGGGTGAGCGTGGCCACGCCGCTGCGCACCGCCAGCCAGGCCCATTGCTCGGCGGACAGGGCCGGGCCGGGCGGCTGGGCCTGGCCGGCCGGCGCCACCCACAGCGCGCGCGGCACGCCCTCGGCGGCCGGCAGCCGGACCACGCAGGCCTCGCCATCGCGCCACAGGCTCCAGGCCGGCGCCGGCAGCGCCTCGGGCACCGCGTCACCGGCCAGGCCGAGGACCTGAAACGCCTCGGTGGCATCGCTCAGCCGCGCCTTGGCGCGCAGCACGAACATCGACAGGCGCTTGAGCGTGGGCGCGAGCAGGTCGCGGCTGCAGACCAGCAGGATGTCGTCTCCGGCGCGCTTGAAGCCCACCAGGCTGGCCAGCATGCGGCCCTTGGCCGAACAGTACGCCGCGAGCCGGGCCTCGGACAGGCCGAGCAGGGAGAAGTCCTGCGTGAGCTGCCCGTGCAGGAAAGCGGCGGCGTCCGCGCCTTCCGCGCGGATCACGCCCAGCGACGCGAGCGGCGCCACGCCACGCGTTGCCGCGGCGGTGGCTGGCTGGGCGGGAGAAGAGGTCAGGCTCATGGCGAATGGTTGGCGGAACAGGACACGGGTATCCGATCGGCGGGCAATCCAGCCGGCTGGCGGAACCCTGGCAAGGGAGAGCGCTCGATTATCATGGCCGGCCCGGTTTTCCGCCGCGGCGCTCCCGCCTTGCCCCTGTCGACACCCTGGCCTGTGACCCGCCTGTTCAAACTGCTCGTGCTGTACCCCCTGCTGGTGGCGCTGCTGGCCGGCGCCGCCGGCCTGTGGTGGCTCAAGCAACCGCTGCCGCTGCCGGCCGGGGTCACCGAGCAGGCGCCGCTGGACGTGACGATCGCGCCGGGCGCGTCGGCCCAGGCGATCGCCCGCACCCTGTCCGATGCCGGCGTCGGCGCGCCGCCGTGGCTGCTGTACGGCTGGTTCCGCCTTTCCGGCCAGTCGCGCGGGATCAAGGCCGGCAGCTACGAATTTGCCCCCGGCACCACGCCGCGCCGCCTGCTGTCCAAGCTGGTGCGCGGCGAGCAGGCGCTGCGCAGCGTGACCCTGATCGAAGGGTGGAACCTGCGCCAGGTGCTGCAGGCCGTGCGTGGCTCACCCGACCTGACGCAGGACCTCGAGGGCCTCGGCCCGCGCGAGATCATGGCGCTGATCGGCTACCCGGGCCGCCATCCGGAAGGGCGGTTTTTCCCCGACACCTACCGTGTGGTCAAGCGCTCGCCGGCGTCCGGCGTGCTGCGCCAGGCCGCCAAGGCCATGGAAGAGCGGCTGGCCGAGGCCTGGGCCCAGCGCGACCCCGCCTCGCCGCTGCGCACGCCCGACGAGGCGCTGATCCTGGCCAGCATCATCGAGAAGGAGACCGGCCTGGACAGCGACCGGCGCCGCATCGGCGGCGTGTTCTCCAACCGGCTGCGCATCGGCATGCGGCTGCAGACAGATCCGTCCGTGATCTATGGCCTGGGCGACCGCTTCGACGGCAACCTGCGCCGCGCCGACCTGGAGCGCGACACGCCCTACAACACCTACACCCGCGCCGGCCTGCCACCCACGCCGATCGCCATGCCGGGCATGGCTTCTCTCATGGCCGCGGTGCGGCCGCTGGCGACGCCCTCGATGTACTTCGTGGCGCGCGGCGACGGCACCGGCTCGAGCCAGTTCAGCACCACGCTGGAAGAGCACAATGCGGCGGTGCGGCGCTACATCCTGCGCCGCTGATTTTTTCTTTTCCATGGATCCGGCCGGACTCTTCATCAGCTTCGAGGGCATCGACGGCGCCGGCAAGTCCACGCACATCGCCGCGCTGGCCGAGGCCTTGCGCGCCCAGGGCCGGCGCGTGGTGCTCACACGCGAGCCGGGCGGCACGCCGCTGGCCGAAAAGCTCCGCGAGCTGGCGCTGCACGAGCCGATGGACCCGCTGTGCGAGGCGCTGCTGATGTTCGCCGCGCGCCGCGACCACCTGCGCCAGGTCATCGAGCCCGCGCTCGCGCGCGGCGAGACCGTGCTGTGCGACCGCTTCACCGACGCCACCTTCGCCTACCAGGGCGCCGGGCGCGGCTTCGACCTGGACGTGCTGCGCGTGCTCGAGCGCTGGGTGCAGGCCCGCCCCGACGGCAGCGGCCGCCTGCGCCAGCCGGACCTCACCGTGTGGTTCGACCTGCCGGCGCCAGTGGCCGCGCAGCGCCTGGCCGGCACCCGGGTGCCGGACCGCTTCGAGGCCGAACCGGCCGCCTTCTTCGAGCGCGTGGCCGAGGGCTACGCCCAGCGCCTGCGCGAAGACCCGGCCCGTTTCGTCCGCGTCGCCTCGGACCAGCCTCGGGAGGCGGTTGGCCACGCGGTGCACGCGGCCTTCGCGGCGCGCGGCTGGCTGCCGCCCATGGAGGAGGGCGAGCGACGATGAGCACCGCGCTCGCGCCCTGGCTGCAGCGCCAGCTCGGAACCCTGCTCGGGCAGCGCGGCCACGCCCTGCTGCTGGCCGGCCCCTCGGGGCTGGGCCAGTACGAGCTGGCGCTGGCGCTGGCGCGCGCCTGGCTGTGCGAGCGGCCCGGCCCGCAAGGTGCCTGCGGCGCTTGCGGCAGTTGCCACGCCATCGACGTGCGCACCCATGCCGACCTGTACGCGCTCATGCCCGAGACCCTGAGCCTGTCACTCGGCTGGCCGTTGGACGAAGGCGCGCAAAAGGAGATCGACGACAAGAAGCGCAAGGCCAGCAAGCTGATCCGTGTGGAAGCGGCGCGCGAAGCCGTGGCGTTCACGCAGTTCACCCACTCGCGCGGCCGCGGCAAGGTGGTGCTGGTCCATCCGGCCGAGCGCATGAACGTCGAATCGGCCAACACCCTGCTCAAGACGCTGGAGGAGCCGGTGGGCGAGGTGCGCTTCGTGCTGGCGACCGAAGCGGCCCACCAGTTGCTGCCCACCATCCGCAGCCGTTGCCAGACCCATGCGATGGGCTGGCCGGCCGAAGCCGAGGCGCTGGACTGGTTGCTCGCGCAGGCGCCCGCCGGCACCGGCCGCGAGCAGGCCGAGGTCTGGCTGCGCGCGGCCGGCGGGCGGCCCGAGGACGCGCTGGCCCTGGCCGGCTCGGGTTTGCCAAGCGACGCCTGGGCCGGGCTGCCGCGTTCGCTGGCGCGGGGCGACTGGGCCCTGCTGGCCGACTGGTCCCCCGCGCAGCAACTGGCCGTGCTGCAAAAGCTCTGCCACGACCTGATGGCCCGCGCCGCCGGCGCGCCGGCGCGCTTCTTTCCCGCAGACCAGTTGCCGCCGCCGCCCCGCTGGAGCGTGCTGGCCCAGTGGTCGCGCGAGCTGATGGCCGCCGCGCGCACGGTCGAGCACCCCTACAGCCCGGGCCTGACGCAGGAGGCCTGGGCCGCGCGCGCGCGGCGGGTGCTCGAGGCCCAGGCCGCGCCGCCAGCCCGGCCATGAGCGCGAATTTGTCACGGATGGCACGGAAACCCCGGCTTTTCGGGGCTTTGCAGCCTCGGTCCATCCGCCCGCCCGGCACCGGAATGCCCTTAAACTTGCCGTTCCCATGAGCACCAGCCCTTCTCATACGGCCAGCGCCGCCCGGCCGAGCGTGATCCAGCTCTCGATCAAGGAGAAGGCGGCGCTGTATGCGGCCTACATTCCCCTGTTCGCCGACGGCGGCATCTTCATTCCCTCGGCCCGCGAGTACCGGCTGGGCGACGACGTGTACGTGCTCCTGAGCCTGCCGGACGACCCGCAGCGCTACCCGGTGGCGGGCAAGGTGGCCTGGGTCACGCCGGCCAAGGCGCAGGGCGGGCGTACGCAGGGCGTCGGCATCCGCTTCCCCGCGGACGAGAAATCGCGCCAGCTCAAGCTCAAGATCGAGGAAATCCTCGGCGCCACCCTGGGTTCGGACCGGGCCACCCAGACGCTCTGAGCGCCTTCGAGCAGGGCGCCGCAGCCGATGCGGTCGCCAACAAGGCCACAATCGGGCTTTCGCCAGCCGTTTTGGCGGCCTTCCCCGTCGCGCCGCGCCCCGCATGTTCACCGATTCCCACTGCCACCTGAGCTTCCCCGAGCTGCGCGAGCAGTTGCCGCAGATCCTCCAGGCCATGTCCGACGCGCAGGTGGAGCGCGCGCTGTGCATCTGCACCACGCTGGAAGAGTTCGACACGGTCCACCAGATCGCGCTCGGCCAGCCGCACCTGTGGGCGACCGTGGGCGTGCACCCGGACAACGAGGGTGAGGACACGCGCGAGCCGTCGCTCGACGACCTGCTGGAACGGGCTTCGCGGCCCAAGGTGGTGGGCATCGGCGAAACCGGTCTGGACTATTACCGCCTCGGCGGGCGCACCGTGGCCGACATGGCCTGGCAGCGCGAACGCTACCGCACGCACATCCGCGCCGGCCGCCAGAGCGGCCTGCCGCTGGTGATCCATACCCGCAGCGCCTCGGACGACACGCTGGCGATCCTGCGCGAGGAGGGCGGGCTGGGATCGGGCGGCGGGCAGGGCACGGCGCCTTCGCGCGGGGTGTTCCATTGCTTCACCGAAACCGGGGCCGTGGCCCGGGCCGCGCTGGAGCTGGGCTTCTTCATCTCGTTCTCGGGCATTCTGACCTTCCGCAACGCGGTCGAGCTGCGCGAGGTGGCACGCTTCGTGCCGCTGGACCGCACACTGATCGAGACCGACAGCCCCTACCTGGCTCCGGTGCCCCACCGGGGCAAGGCCAATTCGCCGGCGCTGGTGCCGTGGGTGGCGCGCCAGCTCGCCGAGATCAAGGGCCTGCCGCTGGAGGTGGTGGCCGAGGCCACGAGCCGGAACTTCGAGCGGCTGTTCGACCGGGTGGCGGCACAGGCCCCCATCGGGACGGGGCGCGATTGAACTTCAATAAATACATTCAAATCATGAAAAAGTCTATTGTTTTTAAATACCTTTTCTTGATTTTTCTTGTCTTCTCAGGACCGCTGTCAGCCAACTCCTTCGACGACTTTTTCTCCGCCATCAAACGCGACGACGTGGTGGCCGTGCGAGACCTGGCCCGGCGCGGATTCGACCTCAACACGCTCAACCCGGCCGGCGAGCATGCCCTGTACCTGGCCCTGCGCGATGGCGCCACGGCCGTCGCCGGCCACCTGATCGGCGACCCGCGCGTGGACGTGAACCGCCTGACGGCCAAGGGCGAGAACGCGCTCATGCTGGCGGCGCTCAAGGGCCACCTGGACCTGGCGCGGCGCCTCGTCGTCGAGCGCCAGGCGGAAGTCAACAAGCCCGGCTGGACCCCGCTGCACTATGCGGCCACCCACAACGGCCCGCAGAGCACCGCTCTGGTGCGCTTGTTGCTGGAGCACCACGCCTTCATCGATGCCGAATCGCCCAACCGCACCACGCCGCTCATGATGGCCGCCCACTACGGCACACCGGGCGCCGTCAAGCTGCTGCTGGAAGAGGGTGCCGATCCCTTGCAGAAGAACGCGCTGGGCCTGACCGCGATCGACTTCGCCCATCGGGCCAACCGCGCGGAGTCGGCCGAGATCATTGCCGCCTTCGTCCGTGCCCGCCAGCCACGGGGCCGCTGGTAGCGGGCATGCTGGTGCCTGTCAAATAGGTGTAATCCACATGGGTGGATTCGATGCAGCGCAGCACAATCGACCGGATTTTTATCGTCTGAGGAGACAAGCTAGTGAAAATCGGAAGCCAGAGAGACTTTTTAGCCGGGCTCATGTTCATTGTGGTCGGCGCCGGCTTTTCCATCGGCGCCACCAACTACAGCATCGGCGAGGCATCCCGCATGGGGCCAGGCTATTTTCCGTTCCTGCTGGGCATCGTGCTGGCGCTGATGGGGCTCGGGATCCTGATCGGCTCGCTCAAGAAGGGAGCGCCTGATGGTGATCCCGTGGGCGAGATCGCCTGGCGCCCGCTGATCTTCATCCTGACTTCCAACCTCGCGTTTGGCGCGTTGCTGGTGGGATTGCCGTCAATAGGCTTTCCCTCCTTTGGCCTGATCGTCGCCATCTATGGCTTGATCTTCATCGCTGGTTACGCGCGCCCGGGCCACAAGCTGAAGGAGTCGCTGATCCTGGCCACCATCCTCGCGGTGGGCAGCTACTTCAGCTTCGTCTACGCGCTCAACCTGCAGTTCCCTGTGTGGCCTGCCTTCTTGACGAACTGAACGGAGACACCACAAATGGAAATCTTTGAGCACCTTGCGCTGGGCTTCGGTGTCGCATTCACGCTCCAGAACCTTTTCTATGCCCTGATCGGCTGCTTGGTCGGCACGCTGGTGGGCGTGCTGCCCGGCCTCGGCCCGCTGGCTACCATCGCTATGCTGCTGCCGATCACCTACGGCCTGCCGCCGGTGTCCGCCCTGATCATGCTGGCCGGCATCTACTACGGCGCGCAGTACGGTGGCTCCACCACTGCCATTCTGGTCAACCTGCCGGGCGAGTCGGCGTCGGTGGTGACCACGATCGACGGCTACCAGATGGCGCGCAAGGGGAGGGCGGGACCCGCCCTGGCCTCCGCCGCGCTGGGTTCGTTCTTCGCGGGCTGCGTGGGCACGCTGGTGATCGCCGCGTTCGCGCCGCCGCTGACCGAGGTCGCGCTGAGCTTCGGACCGGCCGAGTACTTCTCGCTCATGATCCTGGGCCTGATCGGCGCGGTCGTGCTGGCCTCGGGTTCGCTGCTCAAGGCGCTGGCCATGATCGTGCTGGGCCTGCTGATCGGCCTGGTCGGCACTGACGTGAACTCGGGCGTGGCGCGCTACAGCTTCGACATTCCGGAACTGACCGATGGCATCAGCCTGGTGGCCATTGCCATGGGTATCTTCGGCTACGGCGAGATCATCAGCAACCTGTCGATCCCGGAAGACAAGCGCCAGGTGTTCACCAGCAAGGTCAAGGGCCTGATGCCCACCAAGGATGACCTCAAGCGCATGTTCCCCGCGGTGATCCGCGGCACCGCCCTCGGCTCCATGCTGGGCATCCTGCCGGGCGGCGGTGCGCTGCTGTCGTCCTTCGTCGCCTACACCATCGAGAAGAAGACCAAGCTGCGTCCGGGCGAGGTGCCGTTCGGCCAGGGCAACATCCGCGGTGTGGCGGCACCGGAGTCGGCCAACAACGCCGGTTCCCAGACCTCCTTCATTCCGCTGCTGACCCTGGGTATTCCCCCCAATGCGGTGATGGCGCTGATGGTGGGTGCGATGACCATCCACAACATCCAGCCCGGCCCGCAGGTGATGACCTCGAACCCCGAGCTGTTCTGGGGCCTGATCGCTTCCATGTGGATCGGCAACGCCATGCTGGTGATCCTGAACCTGCCGCTGATCGGCATGTGGGTCAAGCTGCTGACCGTGCCGTACCGCTGGCTGTTCCCGGCCATCGTGCTGTTCTGTGCGATCGGCGTGTACTCGACCAACAACAACAGCTTCGACGTCTGGATCGTCGCGTTGTTCGGCCTGATCGGCTACATCTTCATCAAGCTGGGCTGCGAGCCGGCTCCCCTGCTGCTCGGCCTGATCCTCGGGCCGATGATGGAGGAATACCTGCGCCGCGCCATGCTGATCTCGCGCGGCGACTGGTCGGTGTTCGTGACGCGCCCGATCTCCGCCTCGTTGCTCGTCGTTGCTGCGATCATGCTGGTGATCGTGCTGCTGCCGTCGGTGAAGAAGAAGCGCGAGGAAGCCTTCGTCGAGGATTGATCGGCGGGATTTCCGTCCCCGATCCCAGAAAGCCAGACCGGGCCTTGCCCGGTCTGGCTTTTTTGCTTTTGCCGGCGGTCAATCGTCGATGCCGACCATGACGCTGGAGGCCTTGACCACGCCGTAGGCCTTGGCACCCGGCTTGAGCCCCAGGTTGTCCGCCGCCGTGGTGGTGATGGTCGAGACGATTTGCACGCCGGGCGCGATCTCCAGCGTGACCTCGGTGGTGATCGGGCCGCGGACGATGGCGATGACGGTGCCGGGCAGGACGTTGCGGGCGCTGATCTTCATGAATGGTTTCCTTCTGGATGGAGGGCAGGGTGGGGTGATGCGGGATTTGCGCTGTATATGAAGTGGAATCGCGATGGTCGGCGGAAAATCCCTCGATTTACTTTTCCCTCATCGGACGATTCGTGTACCGATGTATATACTCGTATCTTACGAAAACCGCTTGCCTTGGAGAACCTCCCATGAAAAACCGCCTGCTTCGCTCGCTGACTTTTGCCGTGGCCTTCGGCGCTGCCTCGGTCGCATCCCATGCGGCCGATCTCACGGTGTCGGCGGCGGCCAGCCTGACCAATGCCTTCCGCGAAATCGGGCCGCTGTTCGAGGCCGCCAACCCAGGCACCAAGGTGCAGTTCAACTTCGCGGCCTCCGGCGTCCTGCTGCAGCAGATCGCCAAGGGCGCGCCGGCCGACGTGTTCGCCAGCGCCGACCAGGACACCATGAACCAGGCGCAGAGCCAGGGCCTCGTCAAGGAAGCGCAGCGGCGCAACTTCGTCTCCAACAGCCTGGTCGTCATCGTGCCGAGCGCCAGCGCGAACGTGCCCAAGGCGGTGGGTGACCTCACCCAGGCGGCCTACGCGAAGATCGCCATCGGCTTGCCGGCCAGCGTGCCCGTCGGGCGCTACACCAAGAGCGTGCTGGAAGGCGCGAACCTGTGGAGCGCCATCGAGCCCAAGATGGTCGGCGCGACCAACGTGCGCCAGGCCCTCGACTACGTGCAGCGCGGGGAGGTCGACGCCGGCTTCGTGTATTCGACCGATGCGGCCATCATGCAGGACAAGGTGAAGGTCGCGCTGACCGTGCCGACGCCCACGCCCATCCTGTATCCCGTCGCACCGCTGCCGGCCGGCCCCAACGCCGCGCAGGGCGAGAAGTTCGTCGAGTTCCTGTTCACGCCACCGGCGCAGGCGGTGCTCGCCAAGTACGGTTTCGGCAAGCCCTGACTCGCTCCGATCCCCATACGAGATCCACGCGGTGGCGGAGGCTTGGGTCCCGCTGGCCCTCACCCTCAAGGTGGCCGGCTGGGCAACGGTGCTCAACCTGTTGCTGGGCACGGGCGTGGGCTATGTGCTGGCCCGCTGGCGGTTTCCCGGCCGTGATCTGCTGGATGCCGCGCTGACGCTGCCGATGGTCATGCCACCCACCGTCCTGGGCTACTACCTGCTGGTGGTCATTGGCAGCCAGGGGGTCCTAGGTGCGTGGCTGCTCCAGCAGTTCGGCATCCGGCTCATATTCACGGTCGAGGCCGCGATCATCGCGGCCACGATCGTGTCCTTTCCGCTGGTGTTCAAGGCAGCGAGGACGGCGTTCGAAACCGTCGATCCTCAGTTGGAAGACGCGGCCCGTACCCTGGGCATCCGTGAGTGGTCGATCTTTTTCCGGGTCTCCCTGCCACTGGCGTGGCGCGGCGTGCTGGCCGGCCTGCTGCTCGCGTTTGCCCGTGCGCTCGGGGAGTTCGGTGCAACCTTGATGGTGGCGGGCAGCATCGTGGGCAAGACGCAGACGCTATCCATCGCGGTCTACGAGGCCGTGCAGGCCGGCCAGGACCAGACCGCCAATTTCCTCGTAGCGGTCACTTCGCTCACCTGCATCGCGGTGCTGCTGGCGGCGGGATACCTCGTGCCCGGACGGGTCGGGGCCCGCACCTGAAGGCACGAGGGAGGAGGGAACAAGCATGTCTGCCGCCGCGACATGGGACATCGAGCTGCACAAGATGCTGCACCAAGGCACGTCGACGTTCACGGTCGACGTCGCCTTCAGTTCGACGGCCAAGCGTGTCGTGCTGTTCGGCCCGTCGGGCGCCGGCAAGACGCAGACCCTGCGGATGATCGCCGGCATCGTGAAGCCCGAACGCGCGCGGATCGCGGTCGCGGGGCGGGTGCTGGCCGACACGGCGCAAGGCATCATGACCTCGTCCCAGGAACGGCACCTGGCCTACATGTTCCAGGACTACGCGCTGTTTCCTCACCTGACCGTGCGGCAGAACATCGCGTTCGCCCTGCAAAAGGGATGGCTGAACCCCCGTCCCCGAATCCAGAACGAAGACGTGGACCGGTGGATCACCACCTTCCACCTGGAAGCGATCACGGAACACCATCCGCACCAGATATCCGGCGGGCAACGGCAGCGCACCGCGCTCGCACGCGCCCTGGTGTCCAAACCCACCGCCTTGCTGCTGGACGAACCGTTTGCGGCCCTGGACAAGGGACTGCGCGAACGGCTCCGCCACGAACTCAAGGAACTGCAAACGCAACTCGATCTGCCCATGCTGCTGATCACGCACGATGACGAAGACGTCAGGCACCTCGCACAAGACGTGGTGCGGCTCGAAGCGGGCAAGGTGACCGAAAGCCGGGATCAAGTCGCACTGGTCGCAACCAGCTCACAGACTTGATCGGCTTCAACTTTGGGCGTCTCTTTGATATTCCACAATGTATGTTATGTCAAATTCATGGGCCGGCGAAAAGGCCTTGATTGGCCGTCTGACCAGTCCCAAATAGCGCGACGGCTATACATAAAACGAGCGCCGCGCCAGTCGCTCGCACCAGCTTTCCCAGCGCTGATTTCAGCCTTTCGCCGGTTTCTGTTCCTTCATGTTTCCACAGGACGGCGCGTGTAAGCCATTGATCTGCCGGGAGATTTGCCGCCGCAGCGATCAAGGCCACCTTTTCAACTGGGCATGGCCGAGTGCCCATCTCCCATTGGTACAGGCGCTGGGGTGTTTCGCCGATGTGGCGCGCAAGCTCGCTCTTGTTTCCGTCGAACTGAGCGGCGGCGACCTCGATTAGCTGGGCCAACTGCTCGTTTTTCATGCGTTTGCTCCTTTGGCCAAGTTGGCCTAAGGTTGCGCTTAGTCCAAACCGGACTAAGCAAATCGGGGTGTCTGCCAAGACGGCTCCGACTCTACAGCAACCGAACCAATGGAGCCACCATGTTGAAAGTCACTATCACCTCGACCGCCGTCCGTGAAATGAAGGGCGTGGGCAAAGTCTCGGGCAAGCCCTACCACATGGGCCTGCAAACCGCCTGGGTCCACACCTACGAGAAGACCGGCGAAGCCATGCCGTTCCCCGAGAAGATCGAGATTCAGCTCGACAAATCCGAGGACGGCGCATTCCTCTTTCACCCCGCTGGTGAATACCAGTTGCACCCCTCTTCCATCTACGTGGACCATAACGGGGGGCTCGCGGTGGCTCCGCGCCTCGTGTCCATGAAGAAGGCTTGAGGGGTGCGCCATGCAAGCGCGCCATGAAGAACCGAGCCTCGCCCGCATGGAGCTGCTTGGTCACCTTGCAGCCGCCGCCCGGCTCGCCCTTCTCGAAGCTCCATCTGCAGATGGAGTCATCCTCACCGTTGAGGCTCGCCCTGAGGGCTTCACCGTTGACTGCACGCTCACGGTTGGTCAGGTTCCGACTTCGGGGTGGGGCGTATGAAGAACGCATTCACCAATCCTTGCGGGGCCTGGAAACAACGCTGCGCGGCTGACTGCCACCGCTTCCACGGCTACAACAGCATGGCCGGCTATCACGGGGGCTACTCCGTATGAGCAGCGCCGAACAACTCTCGATGTTCGAGCCGACCGGCCAGGAACTGCTGGACCTCGCGGCCAAGCATGAGCGCCAGGCCGTGCGACTGCGCAAGCTGCATGACACGCTCGACGTGAACGGCTGGCAGCACGCCGCGCAACCCGTGCGCAAGGCAATGCAGGACGCCGAGCGCCGCGCCGCTGAGTGCTACATGTGCGCCGAGTTCGAAGCGCTCGGGGGTGTGGCATGAGCGCGCAGCAGACGTCGGGGCCGTGGGAGTCGGCCAGTCTGCTACGCAAGCCGGGGGAGCTGAAAGCGCGATTGTGTGTGTGGCGCGAACGGCTCGGAACATCCGGCGTTTATCTCGGCCCGGAATACCTGCGCGATGAGGCCGGCACTGTCCGGACCTTCGCATCGTTGGAAGAGGCCCGCGCCGCCATCGCCAAGGCCACCGGGGGCGCTCTGTGATCGCCACCGGAACGCCGATGGCGCGCCCTGCCCCCCTGGCGCAGCCAGGGGGCTGGGCGGGCCACTCGGCGGGGCTTGTCCCATCTAAAACAACGGTAAACCAGTTGTTTGTCAATCTCGCCCCTTCGGCCTGCGCGGAACGTCGCGTGAAGCGCCTGAAAAAGGCCGTGTGGGCCTCGGGCCATCTGCATGGCATCGCGGACCACGGGCACCGCCCTCCGGTCTGCTGGTTCGTCACCCTCACCTATCGCGGCGTCAACGACTGGCAGGCCGAGCACATCAAGGAGGCGGTCAATGCCTATCGCCGCTGGTGCAAGGGCCTGGGCATCGCCTGTCGCTATACCTGGGTGGCGGAACTGCAAGGCCGTGGGGCCGTGCACTACCACCTGCTCTGCTGGCTCCCTCGCGGCGTGAACATGCCGCACTGGGACCGCGCCAGGGCCAAGCGCAAAGCGTTCTGGACCCACGGCATGACCAACACGCAAAAGGCGAAAGCCGGCGTGGGCTACCTCATGAAATACCTGTCGAAGCTGGGCGAACTGACCCGCTTCCCGAAAGGACTGCGCCTCTATGGAATCGGCGGCCTCAACACCGAAGGGCGCGCCGTGCGCTCATGGTTCAACCTTCCCGAATGGGTCAAATCGTCTCACGGCGTGGGCGACGTTAAGCGGACAGCCCGTGGCTATCTGGTGCGTGACACCGGAGAACTTCTCCCCCCGGCTTACGAGGTGCAGCTTGTGCCATCAGGCCTCGCCCTGCGCCCCCTACGCGAACTTGAACCGCGCTTCCACCACGGGGCGTATTCGACCTATCCCCGAACGATTCACTAAGGGCCAAGCATGAGAAACCTCTATGCGTCCGCTGTCGTGGTGTTCCTGCTCGCATCGTGCGGTCACTACACCTACACGCGCACCAGCTTTCACCCGCGCCAGGAACTCATGCCGGTCTACCCGGCCTCGGCCTGGGATTCGTACATGCGACAGGGAGGGGCCTTCCGTGGACTGGACTGACACCAATCACGTGCTGCAAGCCATCTTCTGGGCGCTCGCCGTGGGCGTGTTCTCGATGGGCTTCCAAGCGGGGAACCGGCAGTGATCACCACCGTTGCCGTTCTCAAGATCGTAGGCGCGTTCTTCGGCCTGTGGGCCGTGGGCTACAGCGCGGGGAAGACCTCCGCGTTCATCCGGGCCATCAAGAGCGCTGCCTGACCGAATGCCTTTCGGCATACCGACCGGGCGGCTTCCCGGGTTTCTTCAAAGGAGTTTTTCATGTTCAACAAACTGCAATCGGGTTTCCGCAACGTCGGTATCGCCGTGGCGACCTCGCTGCCGGTCCTGGCGCTGGCGCAATCGACCGATCCGTTCGACACCGCCATGACCACGGTGACCACCAAGGTCGAAGGCTACGCCGGCGCGCTGGTGACCCTGGCCGCCGTGGCCGTGGTCTTCATGATCGGCATCAAGTACGTCAAGAAGATTCGCGGCGCAGCCTGATCGGGAGGGCCGCAGCATGCTTCGATTCATCATCGGGCTGCTCGCGGCCCTCGCTTCGTCTGCTGTGCTCGCGTACAGCAGCACCTCAACGGGCAACGCAACGACCTTCCGCCCGAAGGTGATCGGCTCCGGCAACGTCGGTGCCCATGCGGTGTCCTATGCCAGCGATGGCACCGTGCTTTTCAAGTCGGCAGAGCGCATGCCGCTTGCTGGCGGTGGGAGCATCCCTGTGGATGTCTCGGGGGGCGTCTCTCGGCCGAATGTCGCTCGCGCCCTCGGCCGTTTCGCCATGAAGGCGACCGGCATTGTGGGCATCCTCGGTACTGGCGTTGCGCTGTGGGAGTTGGCGCAGGAACTGGGCTTCGACCTGGACAACTCGTCCGGCTCGCTTGTGGTCAAGGAACAGAACCCGGAAGCCTGTTCATCGAACTGCTACACCTATACCGCCCTGCATGGGGGAACGACTCCAATTTCTGAGGGTTCGTTAGCTGGCTTTTGCTCCACCTACGTGGCTTTGAGCGTGGGTCACTACAACACAAATCAAACGAACTACCTGCCGACCTTGCAGGCGCTGGATGTACCAAATCAGCGTTGCTACATCAAGGAAGTGCATAGGATTACTGGTTCGACTTCCTACATCTATGTCACGCCTACCCGGACCCCTCGGGCTCCCGATGCCGATCCCTGGATGTCATCGAACGTCGATGCGTTCGTTGATGCCCTGACCGGGCAGACGACTTGGGGGCCTTCCTCCAAGATCGCCGAAGCCACTGCGGACGCGATCAGGGCTGGCGATGCACTGGAAGCGACGCCGCAGGTCATCACTGGCCCGGCCACGTCGCCAGGGCCGGTTACGACCACGGTCAACGTCACGGATAACACCACGACGACATCCACGACCACGCACAACCATACCTACGAAGGCGACAAGGTAACGACGACGACTACGACGAACATTGTCACGCGTGACAACACGACGAATGACATCGTGGATGAAAAAACGATCACGTCTCAACCCACGATGCCCGAGGCACCAGAGTTCAAGCCTCCGTGCGGCATCGCCGGCCTGCCGCCGTGCAATGTCAAGGTGGACGAAACCGGCGTGCCATCGGACGGCGCGCCTCGCTTCGAGACCGCAAAGACCGATCTTGACAAGGTGCAGACCGACGCCAATACCGCCTTCGGCGACCACGAGGACATCAGCCTTCCGGAGTGGTCCTGGACCTTCCAATTTCCAACCGGTTGTTCGCCGCTGGTGCTGTCGGCCTTCAACAATCTGGCGATCGACGTATGTCAGTGGCAACCCATCATCCATGACCTCATGTCCATGCTGTGGGTTGCTGCGGGCATCTTCGGCCTGATCGCCCTGTTCCGCAACGCGACGGGAGTCTGACCATGCCCATCTTCGCTGCCTTCTTCGGCTCGCTGTTCTCTGCCCTCGGCATCTTCCTGGCCAAAATATTCGCCGCCAAGCTGGCCATCCGCATCGCGGCCGTGGCGGTGCTCGTCACGCTCGCGTCCGGGCTGGTGACCACGTTCAACGGCTACATCTCGCCGTTGCTGTCCATGCTGTTCAATACGTCCTATGGACAGTTCATCGGGCTGGCCTTCCCGCCGATCTCGGGCACCATCATGACGCTCTACATGAGCGCGGTCCTGGCCGTGGGCACCTACAAGCTCCAGGCCCGAGCGGTCAGCCTCACAGCGGGGATGTGATGGCGGTCTACGCGGTGCAGGGCAAGCTTGGCACGGGCAAAAGCAAGTTCTGCGTGTGGATGGCCAAGCAGGCCATGTTCTATGGCCGCCGCGTCGCCGGCAACCTCGATATCAACATCGAGAAGCTGAGCCCGAAGCGGCCAGGGCGCTACATCCGCATCCCCGACAAGCCAACCGCCTTCGACCTCGATGCCATTGGCCACGGCAACCCGGACAGCTACGACGAGAGCCGCAACGGCATCCTGATCCTTGACGAGCTGGGCACGTGGCTCAACGCCCGCAGCTTTCAGGACAAGAACCGCGCCGACCTGCTGGACTGGCTCATCCACGCCCGCAAAAAGGGCTGGGATGTCTACCTCATCGTGCAGGATGTCGTGATGATCGACAAGCAGGTGCGAGAGGCCCTGGTCGAATACTCGTGCAACTGCGTGCGCATGGACAAGGTGAAGATTCCCTTCATCGGCTGGTTCATCGCGCAGATCGGCGATGCACTTGGCGCGGCCATGGGCACCGATGCCTTTCGCAAATGGGGCTACCTGCCCTTCTTCCATCTGGTTGTCGCCCGCATCGGCCAGGGCGCCAACAGCGTGATCGCCGACCGCTGGACCTACACCGGGAGAGACCTTCATGACGCCTACGACACCCGCCAAATCTTCCGCAGCGACTACGAGCACGGGGCCTACTCTGCTCTCCCCCCTTGGGATTGGAGCCCTCCTGCTGGCTTCCTTCGGCGCTGGCGGGATCGTCTTCAACGCCGACCATTGGTCGTTCGTCCTGTGGCGAAGCCTGCTCCACGGGTTCTGCAGTTGATCGCCGCCCTTCCGAGCGCTGATGACCGGATCAGGCTGACGAAGCGCTGGCTTGCTTTTGCTGGGGACAACACGGGGGCCCCATGAGGGCGCGAGCCCGGCCCGTAGGGCATGGGGGCAGGGGTATGGGGCAGCAGGCCCCATGTCAACGTAGGCCAGTCATTGGCCTTCACTTCAACGCTCAAAGTGGAACGCTCTCCCCTCTCTACACTGGGTTTTCAAAGGAGGCCCCATGCCGAGAGTACCTATGCTTTTTGTTTTGCTTTTTATTTCACTTTTTCAGTTGATTTGGCTATTTCGTGTCTGGCGTCGGGATGGTCTTGGAGCGGCATTCAAGCTATTTCTCTATGGTGCGCTTGTTGGTCTCAGCATCACACTTCAAGATGAGCTTGGGTTTTGGCCTGAGTGAGAGGAAGCAACGGGGCTTTACCTGTTGCTTTTCTTCACTCTCTCGATGAATATTTTTTATCGAAAATTGCGTCAAGAAAGTTTATGTAAAATTAATGAGATGCGACGCCTGCTTGATTGATCACGAGCGCGTGAAGGCAAGCCCGCCGCTTGCGGCCGTCAAGGCCGCAGCTCAAGCGTCGACACCCATTCCGCCGGGTTCATCGTCAGGGCCCGGTAGCGCACATCCACCCAGGCCTCGCGCATGTCGCGGTAGCGGCTGGAAAACACGTTGCCGCTCTGTCCGGTCTGGTAGATGAAGCGCGAATTGTCCAGGTCGGCCAGGTCGTAGATTGCGCGCAGGCTGGCGGCGTGGCGGTTGGCGTATGGGGCGTCGCGCTTGTCGAGGTGGTACTGCCCCACGTTGATGGTGAACGGGTCGCCGCCGGTCGGGGTGCGGACCTCGAAGGCGCGGGCCAGGGCTTTTACGTTGCTGAAGGGCCGATGGATGGAGATGGCCGGGTGGGCATCGCCCCAGCGCCAGGCCGCGACATCGCTGCCGTGCACCTTCTGCAACTGGTCGAGCGCATCGCCCAGCGCCGCTGCGCTGGCACCTGCGCAGCCACCCTCCTCCCGGCACCAACTGGCGTCGTCGCGTTCGAGGATGCCTTCCACCGCGTTGCGGAACAGGCGCTTGCCGTAGAGCGTCTCGAAGCGCTCCTGGCCCAGGCGGCCGCCGATGACGCGGCGCGTGAACGCGTCGATCCAGGCGGAATAGATCAGCGGCGCGGCGCGGTCGGCGCGCATCTCCCCGTCGAAACCGCGCAGCGCGTCCTGCGCGGCGGCGGCCAGGGGGTGGTTGGACCGGGTCTTCTGCAGGAACGGCAGCAGGCGCAATGTGGCCGCGGCGTGCTGGTCGGCGTGCATGGCCTGGAAGGACGCCATGCTGTGCCGCGGCGTTTTTTCCAGCAGGGCCTCGATGCGCTCTTGACGGTACGGCGCAGCCCAGTCCTGGGTCAGGAAATGCGGATAGTCCGGCCCATGGATGCGCTGGTTGGCGGTGGCGATCCAGCCGCGCGCGCTTCCGTCGTCCTGCGGCGTTTCCTCGTAGGGCAGCCAGCCGGTCCAGTCGTAACGCGCCTCCCAGCCGGGCGCCGGCGCCACGCCGCGGATGTCGTTGCCGGGGCCGCGCAGCGGGATCTTGCCCACGGCCTTGTAGAAGATGCGGCCGCCGCGCTCGGCCATCACCACGTTCTGCATCGGCGCGTCGAAATCGCGGAACGCATCGAGCAGGTCCTGCACCGAGCGCGCGCGGTTGGCGGCCAGGGTGGCGACCACGTTGCGGTTGTCCGCTTCCAGCGCGGTCCAGCGCAGCGCGAGCACGAAGCGGCTGGTGTCCAGCACCTGCGCGTGCAGCGCCTGGGCGTCGCTGAGCACCGGGCCGTGGCGGGTGCTGCGCACGGTGTGGCGCACGTCGGCCTGTCCCTTGACGCGGATGACCTCCTCGCGCGTGGAGAAATCGGCCCAGGCGGGTGCTTCGCTGCCCGGCGGTGCGGGCACCCGGTACTGGGCCGGATTGGCGGGGTTGATCTGCTCGAGGTAGAGGTCCTGCACGTCGGGGCCGGTGTTGGTGAAGCCCCAGGCGACCTCGGTGGTGCGTCCCAGCACCACGAACGGGGTGCCGGGCAGCGTGGCGCCCATCACGTCCATGCCGGCGATGCCGTCGGCCTCGGGCGCCTGCAAGCGCGCGAAGTACCAGATCGCCGGCGCGCTCAGCCCCAGGTGGGGGTCGTTGGCCAGCAGCGGGTGGCCGGTGGCGCTGCGCGCGCCCGCCACCACCCAGTTGTTCGAGCCCTTGCCCTCCCCGTCGCCGAGTGCGTTCGCCCAATCCTGCATGTCCTGTCCGAGGCGGGCGTGCCAGCGGTCGCGGGGCTCGGGAGCCGCCGCACGGGCGGGCCTGGGTGCCGCGGTCTCGCGGTACACCCCCAGGCCGCGGTACAGGCCGGCGAGGTCGACCGCCGACGCCGGGGCCTCGCCGGGATACGGAGGAAACAGCTCCCACAAGGCTGGGGTGTCGATGGCCTTGAGCGCCGACAGGCGCGCGAACTCGTTGCCCCAGTTCGCGCCGAGATCCAGCGCCATCATGATCGACCAGCCCACGCTGTCCAGTGGATCCCAGTAGCGGCCCGCGCGCGCCGCTTCGCCGGGGGCGATGCCCAGCAGCAGGAACTCGGGCGTGAGGGCCTGGCCGGCGTGGCCGAAGAAAGCGTTGATGCCGGCGCTGTAGGCCTGCAGCGCGGCCTGGGCGTCGGGTGGCAGCCGGGCGTACTGCGCCCGCGCGGCCTCGCGGATGCCGAGCGTGCGCATCAGGCGATCGGTCTCCAGCGTGGCCGGGCCCAGCACCTCGGACAACTCGCCGCGCATCACGCGGCGATTGAATTCGAGCTGCCAGCCGCGCTCCTGCGCGTGCACGTAGCCCAGGGCCATCCAGGCATCGACCGATCGGCTGGCCAGGATGTGCGTCACGTCGCTGGCATCCCGGTGCACGCTCACCGGCGCCGACAGGCCCGGCAGCGTCAGGCTGCCCCTCATCTGCGGCAGGCTGCGCTGCACATAGAACGCCGCCAGCGCCACGAGCAGCACCAGCACGAAACCCAGCAAAGCCGCGAGCCGCTTGATCCAGCGCATGATGAGTGTCTCCTTCTTGATTCTTAGATGCTGCGGATAAGGAGAGCATCAGCCTCCGGAGCGAGAGAACCCAAAACCCAGAGACAGCAAGGGTCCGGCTTCGCCGGCCCGAGATGTCGTCCCCCCTCCAAGCGCCGCGCAGCG
>CAZAPJ010000060.1:0-30474 GCA_964487025.1 uncultured Hydrogenophaga sp. | reverse complement strand
TCGTGCCGCCCAACTACGACTCGATGATCGGCAAGATCATCGTGCACGGCGACACCCGCGAGCAGGCGCTGGCGCGCATGCGCACCGCGCTGGCCGAGACGGTGGTCGAGGGCATCCAGACCAACGTGCCGCTGCACCGCGAGCTGATGGTGGACGCGAGCTTCGTGGCCGGGGGCACCAACATCCACTACCTGGAAGAGTGGCTGTCCCAGCGTGAGCGCTAAGCGCCATGTCGTCTCTCTTCGAGCTGGTGCTGATGGTGCCCGAGGCGGCGGTGGAGGCCGTGGGCGACGCGTTGGTGGCGCTCGATGCGCTGAGCGTCTCGGTGGAAGACGCCGACGCCATGACCGAGGCCGAGTCGGCCCTGTTCGGCGAGCCCGGCATGCCGCCGCCCAAGGAGGGCTGGCAGCGTTCGCGCGTGGTGGCGCTGTTTGCCTCCGAGGTTGAAGCGCAGGAGGCGGCCGGCCTGCTCGAGCCGCAGGATTTCTTCGAAGGCTGCGCGGTGCAGGGCGTGCGCGCGGTGCCCGAGCAGGACTGGGTGCGCCTGACGCAGTCGCAGTTCGCTCCGGTGCCGATCACGCCGGGCTTCTGGATCGTGCCCACCTGGCACGAGCCGCCGCCCAGCGCCGACCCGGTGATCCGGCTCGATCCGGGGCTGGCGTTCGGCACCGGCACCCATCCCACCACCCGCATGTGCCTGCGCTGGATCGCCCGTCACGCGCCCACCGGCCAGCGGGTGCTCGACTACGGCTGCGGCTCGGGCATCCTGGCCATCGGCGCCGCGAAGTTCGGGGCGCGCGAGATCGTGGCGGTGGATATCGACCCGGCCGCGGTCGAGTCGACCCGGCTCAATGCCGAAGCCAACCACGTGGCGCTCGAAGCCGGCCTGCCGGAGCGGGCCGACGGCGAATACGACCTGGTGCTGGCCAACATCCTGGCCACGCCGCTGCGGGTGCTCGCGCCCCTGCTGTGCGCCCACGTGCGGCCGGGCGGCGGCCATCTGGTGCTGGCCGGCATCCTGGCGCGGCAGGCCGAGGAGCTGCGCGCTGCTTATGCGCCCTGGGTGGCGCTGGACGTGCACGACGAGGACGAAGGCTGGATCCTCATGACGGCATGTAGATAGCTTCCCCCTGCGCCGCTTTGCGGCTTCCCCCCTCTCTGGCGCGCCGCTGCGCGGCGCTTGGAGGGGGGACGACAGCTAGGGCCGGCGGAGCCGTCCCGCGCTGTCTCCGGGTTTTGAGGCCACTTCATGCGTTGTGCGTCGGGCAGTGCAACCCGCCTGCAATAATCGGCGCATGAGCTTCACCACCCGTTGCCCCGCTTGCGGAACGACGTTCAGGGTCGTCGCCGACCAACTGAAGATCTCCGAAGGCTGGGTGCGTTGTGGCCATTGCTCCGACGTGTTCGATGCCACGCTCTACCTGCGGCCCTGGACGCCGCCCGAGGCCGCGTCCGCGGACGCGCTGGCGCCGCCACCGGTGCCGCCCTTGCCCCCGCTGCCGGTGCCGGTGCCCGAGTCCGCCGAGGTGCCCGACGACGAACCCGAAACCGCCGTGCTGGCGCAGGCCGATCTGGCGGGGGGATGGGCGCCACTCGAAGCGGCTTCGGACCCTGTGCCCGAGCCGGTGGCGGACGTCGGGCCGTTGCCTCCCGTTGGGCCGGAGCCGGAACCTGAGCCGGAGCCCGAGCAGGCGCCGGCCCTTTCTTACCGCGAGGCCCGCGAAGACGATGCCCAGTCGGATGACGCTGACGAGGCGGACGACGGGGAGGTGTCGGATTTCCACTCCGATCTGCAGCGCTTCGCCGAAGGCGTGGGGCGCGTGGTGCCGGCGCAGGAGCTGCCCGACGAGCCGGCAGAAGCGCCGGCGCCAGCCGGCGAAACCGCCGCCGCGCCGGACGAGAAAGCGCCCACCGCCTTCACGGACCCAGAGGCGGGCGCCGACAACCCGGAATCGGTGGTGCCCGGGTTCATCCGCCAGGCGCAGCGCCGCGCCTTCTGGCAATCGCCCGGCATGCGCGCCCTGTTCGCGCTGCTGGCGCTGTTGCTGGCGGCCCTGCTGGCGGGGCAGTGGGCCTGGCACGAGCGCGACCGGTTGGCCGCGGCCCGGCCTGATCTGCAGCCGCTGCTGGCCAGGGCCTGCGGCGTGCTGGGCTGCACCCTGGCGCCGGTGCGGCGCATCGATGCGATCGTGATCGACAGTACGTCCCTGGTGCGCCGGCTCGGCGATTTCTATTCGTTCGACCTGGTGCTCAAGAACACCGCGCCGATGCCGCTGGCCATGCCCGCGCTCGAACTCAGCCTCACCGATACGCGCGACGCGGTCATCGCCCGCCGCGTGTTCCTGCCCGAGGAATGGCCCGATGCGCCCGAACTGTTGCCGGCGCAGGGCTCGGTGACCGTCAGTTTCAGCCTGGCGCTCGCGCTGGGCGATACCACCCCCATGGCCGGCTACCGCGCCCTGGTCTTTTATCCCTGACTCCGGAAATCCCGCTCCATGTCCATTCTCGTTTGCGGCTCGCTGGCCTTCGACACCATCATGACCTTCGAGGGCCGGTTCGCCGACCAGATCCTGCCCAGTCAGTTGCATATCCTCAACGTGTCGTTCCTGGTGCCCGGCCTGCGGCGCGAATACGGCGGCTGCGCGGGCAACATCGCGTACGGCCTGCGGCAACTGGGTGCGCAGGCGGTGCCGCTGGCCGCGCTGGGCAACGATGGGACCGAGTACCTCGAGCGGCTCGGGGCGCTGGGGGTCGACACGCGGCACGTGATGGTCGCCCCGGACACCTACACCGCGCAGGCCATGATCATGACCGACCGCGACAACAACCAGATCACGGCCTTCCATCCTGGCGCAATGTCCCTGGCGCACGGCAACCCGGTGCCCCGGCGCGAGGACATCCGGGTGGCGATCATCTCGCCCGACGGCCGCGAGGCCATGCTCCTGCACGCGCGTCAGTTGCACGAAGCCGGCGTGCCGTTCGTGTTCGATCCCGGCCAGGGCTTGCCGATGTTCAATGGCGAGGAGTTGCGGCAGTTCATCGAGCTGGCGAGCTGGGTGACGCTCAATGACTACGAGGCCCGGATGCTGTGCGACCGCACCGGCCTCGAGCTGGACCAGATCGCCGCGCAGGTGCAGGGGCTGGTCGTCACGCTCGGCGAGCAGGGCTGCGATGTCTGGGACAGCGCCAGCAAGACCCGTGTGCCCGGCGTGGCCGCCTCGGCCGTGGTGGACCCGACTGGCTGCGGCGATGCGTTCCGTGCGGCCCTGCTGTATGGCTTGGAACAAGGCTGGCCGCTGCCGCGCTGCGCCGAACTCGGCAACCGGCTGGGGGCGGCGAAGATCGCTAGCCGCGGAGGCCAGAACTACAGGCTCTGAGACGGCATGAAAAAGCCCGGCGCGAGGCCGGGCTTACGGGTCAGCTCAAGGCCGACTCAGGGCTTGCTGGACGTGGGGAACGGCCAGGCTGCCTGAGGATTGAGCTTGGTTTGCGCTGCCGGGGCAGCAGGGGCAGCCGGCTTCTTGGCCGGCTCAGCTTTTTTTGCGGGGGCCGCTTTCTTCGCAGCTGCCTTCTTGGCCGGCGCTTTCTTCGCCGGGGCTTTCTTGGCTGCCGCCTTCTTGGCCGGAGCGGCCTTCTTGGCGGCGACCTTCTTCGCCGGGGCTTTCTTGGCTGCCGCCTTCTTGGCCGGAGCGGCCTTCTTGGCAGCGACCTTCTTCGCCGGCGCCTTCTTCGCCGGAGCGGCCTTCTTGGCGGCGACCTTCTTCGCCGGCGCCTTCTTCACGGCGGCCTTTTTCGCCGGAGCGGCCTTCTTGGCAGCGACCTTCTTCGCCGGTGCCTTCTTCGCCGGCGCTGCCTTCTTCGCAGCGGGTTTCTTGGCCGGAGCCTTCTTAGCCGCGGCGGCCTTCTTGGCCGGGGCTTTTTTTGCAGTTGCCATTGTTTTCTCCTTGATCAAGTTGCAAAGAGCACTTCATCCGGTCTTGCCGCCGGTGAAGCGATTCAGCGCCCTGGAGCCGTGTGGATGCATCCACGAATGGCTCCAAGGTGTTGAATCCTGTGACAAGACCCTGCTGCCCGCGCCACGGCGCGGGAAACAGGGTCTTGAATGAGCGAAACACATGTCGATGAGGGTCTGTCTCGTGCTCGTTCGGCGGGGCATCAATCCCAGGAAAGCGCTCCGCCGGACTGGTACTCGATCACACGGGTTTCGAAGAAATTGCGTTCCTTCTTGAGGTCGATCATCTCGCTCATCCAGGGGAACGGGTTTTCTTCGTTCGGAAACAATGGCTCCAGGCCGATCTGCGTGGCCCGCCGGTTGGCGATGTAGCGCAGGTAGCCCTTGAACATCGAGGCGTTGAGCCCGAGCACGCCACGCGGCATGGTGTCCTCGGCGTAGCGGTATTCGAGCTCGACGGCCTTGAGGAACAGCGTCTTGATCTCGGCCTTGAACTCGCTGGTCCAGAGCATCGGGTTCTCCATCTTGATCGCGTTGATCAGATCGATGCCGAAGTTGCAGTGCATGGACTCGTCGCGCAGGATGTACTGGTACTGCTCGGCGGCACCGGTCATCTTGTTCTGGCGGCCCAGCGCGAGGATCTGGGTGAAGCCGACGTAGAAGAACAGGCCTTCCATGAGGCAGGCGAACACGATCAGGCTCTTGAGCAGCTTCTGGTCGTTCTCGGGCGTGCCGGTCTTGAAGTCCGGGTCCATGACCGCGTCGATGAACGGGATCAGGAACTCGTCCTTGTCGCGGATCGAGGCCACCTCGTTGTAGGCGTTGAAGATCTCGCCCTCGTCCAGGCCCAGCGACTCGACGATGTACTGGTAGGCGTGGGTGTGGATCGCCTCCTCGAACGCCTGGCGCAGCAGGAACTGCCGGCACTCGGGCGCCGTGATGTGGCGGTAGGTGCCCAGCACGATGTTGTTGGCGGCCAGCGAGTCGGCGGTGACGAAGAAGCCGAGGTTGCGCTTGACGATGCGGCGCTCGTCCTCACTCAGGCCGTTGGGGTTCTTCCAGAGCGCGATGTCGCGGCTCATGTTCACTTCCTGCGGCATCCAGTGGTTGGCGCAGGTGGCCAGGTACTTCTCCCAGGCCCACTTGTACTTGAACGGCACCAGCTGGTTGACGTCGGTCTGGCCGTTGATGATGCGCTTGTCGGCCACGTTGATGCGGCGCTGCGGCGCGGCCGCCTGGCTCGACGGCGTGGCGGAGGAGGCGACGTGACGGGTGACGGCGGCGGTGGTCTCACCGATGGATGAGACTTGCAAGCCCGGCTGGCCGGAAGGGCGGGGGCTGTGCGTCGACGTCGAAGAAGGTGTTGTGGGTTCGTCCCAGTTCAACATAAGGGTCGGTCCGATTCAGTGAATTATCAAAGTGTCTGTGCGAATTGCAAAGCAATCAGACCGCATGCTCACGAATTTTGTTGCGGTGTTGCATCGAATGAATCAACGCATTGCATCGCGACGGGGTTCGATTGCACGCAATCCGATTCACTGACAGGCCTCGCAACCCGGGTCGTCGATGGCGCAGAACTTGACGTCGGTGGCGGGTTCGCTCGCAACTGCCGTTGCACTTGCGGCCGCGGCCACCGGTGCGCTCGGCGTCACCGACACCGCATTGAGTTGCCCCGTACGGCCAGTGGATTTCTCGATCTGCGTGGCCGAGGTGGTGCGCAGGTAATAGGTGGTCTTCAAGCCACGCAGCCAGGCGAGCTTGTAGGTCTCGTCAAGTTTCTTGCCCGAGGCGCCGGCCATGTAGATGTTCAGGCTCTGCGCCTGGTCGATCCACTTCTGGCGGCGCGCGGCGGCTTCCACCAGCCACACCGGCTCGACCTCGAAGGCGGTGGCGTACAGCGCCTTCACGTCCTGCGGCACACGGTCGATCGGGCGCAGCGAGCCGTCGAAGTGCTTGAGGTCCATCACCATCACGTCGTCCCACAGGCCCAGGCGCTTGAGGTCCTTCACCAGGTAGCCGTTGATGACGGTGAACTCGCCCGACAGGTTGGACTTGACCGAGAGGTTGCCGAAGCAAGGCTCGATGGAGGCGTCCACACCGATGATGTTGGAGATGGTGGCGGTGGGGGCGATGGCCACGCAGTTGGAGTTGCGCATGCCGTCGCGGGCGATTTTCTGGCGCAGGGCGTCCCAATCGAGGCTGCTGGAGCGGTCCACGTCGACGTAGCCACCGCGTTCCTTGGCCAGCAGGTCCAGGGTGTCGGGCGGCAGGATGCCCTTGTCCCACAGCGAACCCTTGAAGCTGCTGTAGCGGCCGCGCTCCTTGGAGAGTTCGGTGGACGCCCAGTAGGCGTAGTAGCAGACGGCTTCCATGGAGCGGTCGGCGAACTCGACGGCTTCGTTGGAGGCGTAGGGGACGCGCAACTCGTACAGCGCGTCCTGGAAGCCCATGACGCCCAGGCCCACCGGGCGGTGGCGCAGGTTGGAGTCGCGCGCCTTCTTGACCGCGTAATAGTTGATGTCGATCACGTTGTCGAGCATGCGCATCGCGGTGGCGATGGTCTTCTTGAGCTTCTCGTGGTCGAGTACCTTGCCGTTCTCGCCGTCCTTCAGGTGGCGCAGCAGGTTGACCGAGCCGAGGTTGCAGACGGCGGTCTCGGTGTCGCTGGTGTTGAGCGTGATCTCGGTGCAGAGGTTGGAGCTGTGCACCACGCCGGCGTGCTGCTGCGGGCTGCGCACGTTGCAGGCGTCCTTGAAGGTGATCCAGGGGTGGCCGGTCTCGAACAGCATCGAGAGCATCTTGCGCCACAGGTCGATCGCGGGGATCTTCTTGTAGGGCTTGATCTCGCCGCGCGCGGCCTTTTCCTCGTAGGCGACGTAGGCGGCCTCGAACTCGGCGCCGAAGGTGTCGTGCAGGTCGGGCACGCTGCTGGGCGAGAACAGGCTCCAGTCGCCCTTTTCCATCACGCGCTTCATGAACAGGTCGGGAATCCAGTTCGCCGTGTTCATGTCGTGCGTGCGGCGGCGGTCGTCGCCGGTGTTCTTGCGCAGCTCCAGGAATTCCTCGATGTCCAGGTGCCAGGTCTCCAGATAGGTGCAGACAGCGCCCTTGCGCTTGCCGCCCTGGTTGACGGCCACGGCGGTGTCGTTGACCACCTTGAGGAAGGGCACCACGCCCTGCGACTCGCCGTTGGTGCCCTTGATGTGGCTGCCCAGGGCGCGCACGCGCGTCCAGTCGTTGCCCAGGCCGCCGGCGAACTTGGAGAGCAGGGCGTTTTCCTTGATCGACTCGTAGATGCCGTCCAGGTCGTCGGGCACCGTGGTCAGGTAGCAGCTCGAGAGCTGCGAGCGCAGCGTGCCGGCGTTGAACAGGGTGGGCGTGGACGACATGAAGTCGAACGAGGAGAGCACCTCGTAGAACTCGATGGCGCGTGCCTCGCGGTCGATCTCGCCCAGCGCCAGGCCCATGGCCACGCGCATGAAGAACGACTGCGGCAGCTCGATGCGGGTCTTGCGCACGTGGAGGAAGTAGCGGTCGTACAGGGTCTGCAGGCCGAGGTAGTCGAACTGTAGGTCGCGCTCGGGCTTGAGCGCGGCGCCCAGGCGCTCCAAGTCGAACTGCAGCAGTTTTTCGTCCAGCAGCTCGTGCTGCACGCCCTTCTTGATGAAGAGCGGGAAGTGCTCGGCGTAGCGCGCGCCCATGTCGGTGGCGGGCACTTCCTCGCCCAGCACTTCCTTGACGATGGTGTGCAGCAGCAGGCGCGCGGTGGCGTAGGTGTAGTCGGGGTCTTTCTCGATCAGCGTGCGCGCGGCCAGGATGGAGGCCTTGTAGACCTCGTCCATGGGCACGCCGTCGTACAGGTTGCGCTTGGTCTCGGCCACGATCGGCTCGGCCTGCACGTCCTTGCCCAGGCCGCTGCAGGCGCTGGCGATGATGTCCTGCAGGCGGCGCAGGTCCAGCGGGACGCGCTGGCCGCCGTCGACCACGTGCAGCGTGGGCTCGGCCGGCTGCGCGGCCGCCGCCTGCTGCGCGCGCTCCTGGGCGCGGCGCTCGCGGTAGAGCACGTAGGCGCGCGCCACTTCATGGTGGCCGCCGCGCATCAGGCCGAGCTCGACCTGGTCCTGCACGTCCTCGATGTGGAAGGTGCCGCCGCCCGGGCGCGAGCGCATGAGGGCGCGCACCACGTTCTGCGTCAGTTCGTCCACCGTTTCGCGCACGCTGGCCGAGGCCGCGCCCTGCGTGCCGTGCACCGCGAGGAAGGCCTTCATCATGGCCACGGCGATCTTGCTGGGCTCGAACGGCACCACGGCGCCGTTGCGGCGGATGATCTGGTAATGGGCGAAAACCGAGCTGCCCGCGGCCGGCGAAGCGGCACCGGCCAGGCTGGCCGAAGGCTTCAGCGGGGCCTGTGGAGAAGAGATGTCGGGAGAAGCGGTCAGCATGGTTCCTCTTTCATTCATTTGTTGTGCGGTGACTGCACCGGAGGGATGTCCGGTGCCGGGCAAAGGCTGCGTGGTCAAGGTACCGCCGTCATCGCCCGATCGATCGGGCAGGCACAGGCCCGTGGCGAAAGCCATCCGAAGGCATCGGGGGGGCGGGGCTCAGGCGAAACTGTGCGGAATGGTCGGGATCCGAGACTCACGACGCACACTATATCTGGTGTCCAGACCCCATTCAAGCCACTACCTGTAGTGTTTTGAAAAAAACCCTGGACGCCGCACCGACGCGTTCCGGGCACGCATGGCGGTCCACGCAGGCAATGGCCCGCAAAGGCTGGCGTGGTCTTGCGGCGCGCGGAAAAATCCAGTGCCGGCGCGGCGTCCGGCGGAATTTGCCTTGGCATGCCGCGCCGCTGCGTCGGGCTGCGGGACGGGTGCCGGGCGTGCCGTTTCAGGGGGGCGGGGGAGGCCGTTCGTCGTCCGCCGAACGGTCGGGAAAGCAGGCCGCCGCCCAGCCCAGCGCGCGGCGCAGGCGGTCCCAGTCGAAGCCGGGTCCCGGGTCCTGCTTGCGGCCCGGCGCGATGTGTTCGTGCCCCGCCACCTGGGCCACCGGGTAGCGGCGCGCCAGCGCGGCGCACAGGCGGGCGAGGGTGGCGTACTGGGCCGGTTCAAAGGTGCTGCCCTCCAGGCCCTCGAGCTCGATGCCGATCGAGTCGTCGTTGCGGTTCTCGCGCCCCTGCCAGCGGGAGGGGCCCGCGTGCCAGGCGCGCGCATCGGCATCGACGAACTGCACCAGCTCGCCGTCGCGGCGGACGAAGAAGTGGGCCGACACCTCCAGGCCCCGGATCTGCTCGAAGTAGGGGTGGGCCTGCCAGTCGAGCGTGTTGGTGAAGAGCTGTTCCACCTCGGGGCCGCCGTACACGCCGGGTGGCAGGCTGATCGAGTGGACCACGATGAGGTCGACGTGCGCGCCGGCGGGGCGCGGCCCGTGGTTGGGCGAGGGGCATTGCCGCGCGCCGATCAGCCAGCCGCCGCGCCAGGCTTCATCAGGCCGGGGAGTCATCGGTCGGCATGGCGATGCCCAGACGCTGGATGCGGTAGCGGATCTGCCGCAGGTTCAGGCCCAGGCGCGCGGCGGCGGCGGTGCGGTTGAAGTCGCATTCGCGCAGGGCCTTGAGCAGCACCTGGCGCTCCTGCTCGTCCAGGTAGGCCTGGAGGTCGGGCGGAATGTCGTCGGGCGGCGGTGGTGGTGCGGCCGGGCCGGCGCGCGCGGCTTCGGGTGGGTCTGGCAGCGGGACGGGCTGCGTGGGCAGCTCGTCGGTCGCATCCTCGGCGGCGTCGCCGAAGTCTTCCGGTTCGAGTGTGTCGCCGCTGCTGAGCGCGAGGGCGCGCTGCAGCAGGTTCTCGAGTTCGCGCACATTGCCCGGCAATTCGCGCGAGCGCAGCCAGGCCAGCGCGCGCGGCGACAGCGCGGGCACCGAGCCCTGTGCGGACTCGGCGCACAGGCGCACGAGCAGCGCATCGACCAGCAGGGGCAGGTCGTCGCGCCGCTCGCGCAGGGCGGGCGTTCGCAGCTCGATCACGTTGAGCCGGTAGAACAGGTCCTGCCGGAACTGGCCGCCTTGCACGAGCTGGGCCAGGTCGCGGTGGGTGGCGCTGACCAGCCGCACGTCCACCGGCTCTTCCTGCACGCCGCCGAGCGCGCGCACGCGCCGCTCCTGGATCACGCGCAGCAGCTTGGCCTGCATGGCCAGCGGCAGGTCGCCGATCTCGTCCAGGAACAGAGTGCCGCCGCTCGCGGCCTGGAAATAGCCCTCGCGGTCCTGCGTCGCGCCGGTGTAGGCGCCCTTGCGCGCGCCGAAGAACTCGGCCTCGATCAGGTTTTCCGGGATCGCGCCGCAGTTGACCGCGATGAACGGGCCGGCGCTGCGGTGGCTGCACTCGTGCACTGCGTGGGCCACCAGTTCCTTGCCGGTGCCGGACTCGCCCAGGATCAGCACCGGCGCCATGCTGGTGGCGACTTTCTCGATGCGGCTCTTGATCTGCACGATGGCCGGTGAGCGGCCGACGATGCGCTCGAGCGATGGCGCGCCGGGGGCCGGGCTGGCGCGCGCCGCGTCGCCGGCCGGGGTGCGCTGCGCGGCGCCGTCCGCGCCCGCCGGCCGCCGGCTCTGGATGGCGGCGGCGACCGCGTTTCGCAGTTGCTTGAGGTCGACCGGCTTGGTGAGGTAGTCGAACGCGCCAGACTTGAGCGCCTCCACCGCGTTCTCGGCCGATCCGTAGGCCGTGATGACGATGCATTTCTCGCCGCGCTGCTGCTCGCCGATCTCGCGCAGCAGTTCCAGGCCGAGGCCGTCGGGCAGGCGCATGTCGGTGATCAGTACGTCGAAGCGCCGCTGCGCCAGCCACTCGCGCGCCTGCGTCAGGTCGGGCGCGGCCACGACCGCATGGCCTTCGCGCAGCAGCGTGAGCTCGTACAGGGTGCGCAGATCGGGTTCGTCATCGACGACGAGCACGGACGCTGGGGTGGCGGAGGTCATCGGTGTCTGGCGCGGCCGGATGGGCGGTGGCTTCGTCAACGGGTTGCCAGCGGCGGGTCGCCGGAGAGCGTGCTGCCCAGGCCACTCCCCAGGCCGCTCGCGTGCGTGGTCACGGGGTCGATCATCGGATAGGACAGGCTCTGCTGCACCGGATGGGCGGCCCGGGGCGGCGGCGGCAGGGTCGCGGGCATGAGGACGTAGAACTCGTTGCCCTCCTGCTGGTCCAGCCGGGTGCGCTGGTAGGCGATCTGTGCGCCATAACGCTCGCACAGCTCGCGGCAGATGTACAGGCCCAGGCCGCTGGAGCGGCTCTCGGAGGAGAAGAACGGCTCGAACAGGTGGCGCATCACGCTGGCTTCCAGCGGCTGGCCGTCGCTCCACACCGACAGGCGGATGTGTTCGCTGCCGCTGGTCTGGGTGATCAGGCGGATCGACGAGGGCTTGCCGCTGGCGTGCCGGATCGCGTTGTCGAGCAGGTTGACGAGCAGGCGGCGCAGGTGCTCCGGGTCGAAGGCCACGTGCGCCGCGGTGGCGTGCGTGTGCACGCCCAGGGCGCGCTGGGACTGGTGCTGCTGCGCCCACTCCTGCGTGATCTGGCGCACCATCTGGTCCAGCGGCAGCGGCGCCGAGACGCCCAGGCCCTGGCTGGGCTGGGCCCGCGCGACGTTGAGGATGTCGTCGACGATGCGCGAGAGGCGCTGCGCGTTCTGGTCGATCATGCGGGTCAGGCGCTTCTGGGCCGGCGCCTGGACCTCCTCGTCGAGCAGCGCGTTGGCCTGGGCGATGGCCGACAGCGGGTTGCGGATCTCGTGTGCGACGGCGGCCGACATGCGGCCCATGGAGGCCAGCTTCTCGGTGCGCACGCGCGCCTCGACCTCGCGCAGGTCTTCCAGGAACAGCACGCACAGGCCGGACTGCCGACCCGCCTGCGCGGTGAGCTTGGTGCGCGCGTGCAGGCGCTGGCTGGGCCGCGTCTCGCTGTCGATGGTGGTTTCCACCTCCAGCGACTGGCCCGACGCGAAGGTCTGGCTGACCAGGGCGGACAGGTGCTCCCAGCTCGGGCGGGCCGAGAGCAGCAGCTTGGCCGGCTGGGGCGAGGCCTCGCCGAGCAGCATGGTCTGGGCCGCCGGGTTGGCGTTGCGGACCACGCCGTGCGGGTCCACCACCAGCACGCCCACGCTCAGGTGCTCGATCACCAGCGCGTTCACCTGGGCCTGCGTGCGCGCCGCCGCCTGGCTGCTGGCGGCCAGGGCTTCTTCGCGGGCCAGCCGGATCGCGAGCTGGTTGGCCAGCACCGCCACCAGGAAGAAGCCGGTGCCCGTCAGGGCGGTCTGCAGGAAGCGGGCGGTGGAGGCGTCGCTGAGCAGGGGCGCGCTCAGCCAGGCTTCGGACAGCAGGTAGAGCGTGACGCAGGCCGCCGCAGCCAGCGCCAGCATCAGTGGGCCGAGAATCGAGGCCATCAGCACCGGCAGGGCGAACAAGGGCGTGTAGTTGATGCCGCCGACCTGGAAGAACTGCAGCGCCGCGAACACCACCACGTCGACGCCGATGGTCAGCAGCCATTGAAGGTGCAGCGGCTGCCCCTGCTCGACCGGCCGCCAGGCGTACAGCATCGCGACCGTGAGGCCCAGGTGCACGGTGCACAGCACCACCAGCCAGGGCCGCCCGTTGACGGTGGAGATCATGAACACCTGCAGGACCAGCAGCACCACGGCGATGAGCACGCGCGCGCGCATGAAGGCACGCCAGAGCCGCACGAAGGCCCGGGTGCGCTGCTCGCGGCTCTGGTACGAGCGACCTTCGAAGGCCGAATACCACGAAGGCGCGAACTGAGAACTCACGTCCCGGGCCATGTCAGTGGTCGCCAGGGGCGGTCATGTGTTTTCCCGCTGCTGCCGGTGCTCGGCGCAGCAGTAGACGCCCAGCCGCCCCTGCACCGCTTCGCCCTCGGGCAGGTGGGTGCCGCATTCGAGGCAGGCCACCATGATGGCCGGCGGCGCGGGACGGCGGGGCGGCGGCGCGGGGGCATCGCGCTCGCCGGAGCGGTCGGCGATGCGGTTGTTGCGCCAGATGTAGAAAGCCACCAGCACGACGACCAGGACGAGCAGGTATTTCATTTCAGTTATTCACAGCACTGAGACCGAGGCAAGCGCAGCGAGCCGACGCAAACCCAGGGACCGCGAGGGTCCGGCTCCGCCGGCCCGAGCTGTCGTCCCCCCTCCAAGCGCCGCGCAGCGGCGCGCCAGAGAGGGGGGAAGCCGCGCAGCGGCGCAGGGGGGTGTTCATTTCATCCGCGCTGGAGCAGCACTTCCAGCACGAAACGCGAGCCGGCGTAGCCCAGCAGGAGGAAGCCGGCCGCCACGTAGAGCATGCGCGCCGCCACGCGGCCCCGCCAGCCCAGCCGCCAGCGCCCCCACAGCAGCACGCCGATGGTGATCCAGGACAGCACCGAGAACGTGGTCTTGTGGTCCCAAACCCAGCGCTGGTTGAGGATCTCGGAGAAATACCAGCCCGCCAGCAGGGTCGCGCTGAGCAGCGCGAACCCGGCGGCCACGAAGCGGAAGGTCAGACGCTCCAGCGTCAACAGCGGCATGGCGGCCTCGTCCGACTGGCCCAGGCGCATCGCGCGCTCGGCGCGCTGCATCAGCCAGGCGTGCACGACGGCCGCCGCGATCAGGCCGTAGGAGGCGATGCCCAGGGCCCAGTGCAGGGGCAGCCAACTGGAGTGCAGGGCGGGGAAACGCGGGCCGGGGAACACCAGTGCGAGCAGCACCACCACCGTGCCGAGCACCGCCAGCGCCCAGCGCGCACGCATCTGCGGATACAGCCGGCTCTCGATCAGGTAGACCGTGAGCACCAGCCAAGCGGTGACCGATAGAGCCGGCGCGAAGCCGAACCGCGCCGGCTGCTCGAACAGCCCGAGCGCCAGCGCGCCCAGGTGCAGCAGCCAGGCCAGCACGAGCAGGCCGCGGCTGCGCGGCGCGGACATGCGGGCGTGGGTCAGCGCCAGCGCGGCGTAAGCCGCCGCCGCGCCGCCGGACAGGGCGACGGCCAGCGGGTTGGACGCGAGCGCGGGCAGCAGATTCATCCCGGAATCACCCTGGAAAGGACGCGCGCGGCGTGGAAAAGGAGGGCGCGGCTAAAATCATCTGCACAGTTTAACGGGCCTCGTGCGGCCCGATCGGGCTGATCCGACCGGCCCGCCTGCCCGCGGCGGTCTGCATCCATTCCCTCCAGTTCCTGCCCAGCATGGCCTCAGCCCTATCCGAACGCCTTTCCCGCATCGTCAAGGAGATGCGCGGCCAGGCCCGCATCACCGAAGACAACGTGGCCGACATGCTGCGCGAGGTGCGCATGGCGCTGCTGGAGGCCGACGTGGCGCTGCCCGTGGTGCGCGACTTCATCGCGCGGGTGAAGGAAAAGGCGCTCGGGCAGGAGGTGGTGGGCTCGCTCACGCCGGGCCAGGCGCTGGTGGGCATCGTCAACAAGGAGCTGGCCGCCACCATGGGCCAGGGCGTGGCCGACATCAACCTGGCCGCCCAGCCGCCGGTGGCGATCCTGATGGCCGGCCTGCAGGGCGCGGGCAAGACCACCACCACGGCCAAGCTGGCCAAGCACCTGATCGAGAAGCGCAAGAAGAAGGTGCTCACCGTGTCGGGCGACGTCTACCGCCCCGCCGCCATCGAGCAGCTCAAGACCGTGACCGCGCAGGCGGGCGCCGAGTGGTTTCCCAGCACGCCCGACCAGAAGCCGGTGGACATCGCGCGCGCCGCGCTCGACCACGCGCGCCGCCACTATTTCGACGTGCTGCTGGTCGACACGGCGGGCCGGTTGGCGATCGACGAGGTGCTGATGCGCGAGATCCAGGAGCTGCACGCCGTGCTCAAGCCGGTGGAGACGCTGTTCGTGGTGGACGCCATGCAGGGCCAGGACGCGATCAACACCGCCAAGGCCTTCAAGGAGGCGCTGCCGCTGACCGGCATCGTGCTGACCAAGCTGGACGGCGACTCGCGCGGCGGCGCGGCGCTCTCGGTGCGCGCCATCACCGGCGCGCCGATCAAGTTCGCCGGCGTGTCGGAGAAGATCGACGGCCTGGAGGTGTTCGACGCCGAGCGGCACGCCGGCCGCATCCTCGGCATGGGCGACATCGTCGCGCTGGTCGAACAGGTGTCCGCGGGCGTGGACATGGCCGCCGCCCAGAAGCTCGCGGCCAAGGTCAAGAGCGGCGAAGGCTTCGACCTCAACGACTTCCTCGACCAGTTGCGCCAGATGAAGCAGATGGGCGGGCTCTCCAATCTGCTGGACAAGCTGCCCAGCGCGCTGGCGGCCAAGGCGGGCGCGGTCGACATGGACCGCGCCGAAAAGGACATCCGGCGCAAGGAAGGCATCATCTGCAGCATGACGCTGGCCGAGCGCCGCAGGCCCGAGATCATCAAGGCCACGCGCAAGCGCCGCATTGCCGCCGGCGCCGGCGTGCAGGTGCAGGAGGTCAACCGCCTGCTCAAGGAGTTCGAGCAGATGCAGGGCATGATGAAGAAGATGAAGGGCGGCGGCATGATGAAGATGATGAAGCGCATGGGCGGCATGAAGGGCCTGCCCAGGCTGCCCGGCATGGGTTGATCGGCGGCCGCCGCCGCGCCGCCGGGCGACGATGACACGGAGGGCCGGCATGTCGCAGGTTCTGGCAGGGGTTTTCGAAACCGTTTTGTCCCTCGTGGCCGTGGCGACGGCGCTGTCGATGCGGCCCTGGCGCATGCTGCGCGGCCCGCTGCTGACCCCGGCGCTGGCCGCGCTGGTCCTGCTGCCGGGGTTTTGGCTGCTGCCGCAGAAGCTGCCCTCGGGCGTGCCGCTGCAGCTCTCGGGCGCCAGCCTGCTGGTGCTCGTGCTGGGCTGGCCGCTGGCGGTGCCGCTGCTGGCGCTCGTGGCGCTGGTGGTCTGGTGGCTCGGCTCGGCCAGCGCGCCGGCCGTGCTGTCCCAATGGGTCTGGGTCGGGCTGGTCCCGGCCACGCTGGCCCTGGGCTTTGGCGCGCTGCTCAAGCGCTTCCTGCCGGCCAACCCGTTCATCTACACGCTGGGCCGGGGGTTCCTGGGCACCGCGATGGCGGTGTTCCTCTCCGGCGTGGTGATGGAACTGCTGCACCACCTAGTGGGCGGCGTTGCGCTGGAGCAGGCGCTGGTGGGCCGCTGGCTCATGGCCTGGGGCGACGCTTTCCTGACCGGCATGCTGGTGGCGATCTTCGTCGCGTTTCGGCCGCAGTGGCTCGCGACCTGGTCCGACGATCGCTACCTGCGGCCCCCGCCGGCCGGCCGGTGAACCCCTCATTGGGCTTGTCCTTCCATGCAGATCGATTTCCTTGGCATCCAGGCCTTTCTGGCCATCGTCGAGACCGGCAGCTTCCAGCACGCCGCGGTGCAGCTCAACCTGTCGCAGACCGCCGTCAGCCACCGCATGCGCAAGCTCGAGGAAACCCTGGGCGTGCGCCTGATCGCGAGGACCACGCGCGAGGTCTCGCTGACCGACGCGGGCCGTGCCCTGCTGCCGCGCGCGCGCAGCGCGCTCCATGAGCTGGGCATGTCCTGTGAGGCGGTCCGCAAGCACGGGCAGCACGCCAACGACTGGCTGGTGCTGGCCTGCCTGCCTACGCTGGCCGCGGGTGCGATGGTCGATGCGCTGCGCGCCTGCCATGCGCGCTGGCCCGAGACGCCGGTGCGCGTATTCGACAGCAACGTGCACGAAATCGCCGAACTGGTGGTGTCGCGCACCGCGGCGTTCGGCCTCAGCGTGATGCGCCCCCGGCTGGCCGGAGGCGAGCTCGTCGCGGAGCCGATCGGCGAGGAGCCTTTCGTGCTGCTGTGCCCGGCCGCCCATGCGTTGGCCGGGCGGCACCGCGTGTCCTGGGCGGACCTGCGGCACGAGGCGCTGATCCGCATCAGCATGACCTCGGGCAACAGCGTCACCATCGACGAATCGCTGGGCGCCTTGCGCGAGCAGTTGCGCTGGCGCCTGGAGGCGCAGCACACCGCGATGGCGGTCGAGATGGTGCGCGGCGGACTGGGCCTGACCGTGGTGCCCCTGCTGGCGGCCGACTGCGGACCCGGCGTGTGCGCCGTGCCGCTGGAGCAGCCCCGGGTGACGCGCACCCTGACGGTGGTCACGCGGCGCGATGCGGCGCTGAGCGGGCAGGAGGTCTTCGTGCGCGACCGCCTGGTGGCCTCGATCCGTCAGCGCATCGCTGGGCACCCCTGATCTCCTGGTTCGGAGACGAAGCCGACTCCCCCACGGTGGCGCGCCGCCACCCGGCTCTCGCGAGGTTCGTCCACAAGATGAATCTGGCACATGGATCCGCAAGAACAATTCATTTGTGGCGAAGGAAGGCGCGTCCTAGACTTTTCCCATACCTAGAGACCGTCAGGAGACCGCCATGACCGCACCGCCACGCCGCCTGCCGGCCCTTCCGTTTCCCGCGCGCCGCCGCGGCTTTCTGTTCGGCTGCGCGGCGGCCGCGCTGGGCGCCGGCACCGGTGCCCTGCAGGCGCAGCCCGCCTACCCGACCCAGCCGATCCGCGTGATCGTGCCGTTCGGCCCCGGCGGCCTGGCGGACATCTCCATGCGGCTGGTGGCGCAGAAGCTGAGCGAGCGCATGGGACACCCCTGGGTGATCGAGAACCGTCCGGGCGCGGGCGGCGTGGTGGCGGCCACCGCGGCGCTCAACGCGCCGCGCGATGGCCACGTGCTGATCCTGTTCTCCAACGGCACCGCCATCGGCAAGTCGCTGTTCAAGCTCGACTACGACCCCGAGACCGATTTCACGCCGATCTCCACCATGGCGCTGTTCGACCTGATCCTCATCACGCGCAAGGACGGACCGCTGGGCGATCTGCGCGCCGTGCTGGCCGCGGCGCGCGAGCGCCCGTTGCTGCTGGGCAGCATCAACCCCGGCAGCACCCAGAACCTCTCGGCCGAGCTGTTCAAGTCGGTCGCCCGGATCAACGCCAGCGTCGTGCCCTACAAGAGCACGCCCGACGTGCTCACTGGCGTGCTGCGCGGCGACGTCGACGTGGCCTTCGAGTCCTATGCCGCGCTCAAGGGCGCGGTCGACGGCGGGCAGGTGCGCGTGATCGCCAGCACCGGCCCGGCCCGCACCGCCTGGCTGCCGAACGTGCCCACGGTGCTGGAGTCCGGGCTCGCGGACTACAACGTCACCGGCTGGAACGCGCTGTACGCCACCGCCGGCACGCCCTCCAGCGTGGTCGCGCTGCTCAACGGCCACATGCAGGCCGTCATGGCCCTGCCGGAGGTGCGCCAGCGCCTGCTGGACCTCGGCACGGAGTCGAAGGCCAGCACGCCGGCGGAACAGGCCGAGGTGTTCCGCCGCGACCGGGCCAAGTGGGCGCAGGTCATCGCCCAGGCCAATATCAAGGTGTCGTGACGCCGCCGGCCGCCTCCTTGCCGCTCCATTCCACGCCAAGAAAGATCCCCCGCTTGACTGCCGAATCGCCCTCCGACGCCCCGCTGGTCGACACGCACGTGCACGTGTTCCGCCGCCACATGCCGCTGATGCCCGATCCGCGCCACAGTCCCGACTACGAATTCACCGCCGAGCAACTGCAGGCCACGCTGGACGCCCACGGCGTGCCGTTCTGCGTGATCGCCGCGGCCAGCCCCTGGGGCGACTGCAACGACTACATCATCGAGTCGCTGCGTGCGCACCCGCGCTGGCGCGGCACGGTGATCCTGGACCCGGAAAAGACCGACCGCTACCTGCTCGACCAGATGGCGCGCGACGGCGTGGTGGGCGTGCGCCTGCCGTTCATCAGCCTGCAGACCTTGCCCGACCTGGACAGCTGGGCCTACCGCAAGTTCCTGTACCGGCTGGCCGAGCTGGACTGGCACGTGCACCTGCACCTCGACGGGCCACGCCTGCCGCAGGTGCTGCCCGTGCTCGAGCGCTCCGGGGTGAAGGTCGTGATCGACCACCTGGGCCGCCCGGACCCGGTCGAAGGCGTCCAGAGCGAAGGCTTCAAGGCCATGGTGCGCTCGGTCCAGAAAGGCCGCACCTGGGTCAAGCTCTCGGGCGCCTACCGGCTCGGGCCGCAGGCGGCGGAGCAGGCGCGCGAGCTGTACCGCCAAGTCGGCCACGACCACCTGGTCTGGGCCAGCGACTGCCCGTTCGTGGGCGCGGAATCGACCACCTACCAGAGCACCATCGACTGGCTCGCCAGCGTGGTGCCGGACCCTGCGGCGAGGGCCCGGATCGGGGGCGCGAACGCGTTCGCGCTGTACTTCGATCGCTGAGCGGCGAAGCCGCGCAGGGGGAGTCCTCTACCTCACACCGCGAACCGGCTCGCGTGGCGCCAGGCCCGGCGCAGCACGGCCGGCGACCACGATTCCTCGGGGATCAGCAGCACGCCGCGCGAGCGCATCCAGGCGCCCAGCGCCACGTGGCTGGTCGATACCGCCAGCGGCACCGCCAGCAGCAGCGGCAGCGCGACCGGCGCCAGCCAGATCAGCGCCTGGGCGTTGATGGCGGCCACGCCCACGGCGAGCAGGCCGATCACCAGCGTCATCGGTGCCAGGCGCGCGGCGGCGTCGCCCCAGCGCAGGCCGGCGGCCTCGCGCGGAGGCGACTTCCAGTCCAGCTTGAGGCCGGTGACGGCGACCAGCACGAACAGCGAGTGCGCGAGCATGCGGATCGGCGCCTGCAGCAGGGCCAGCAGGGTCTCCGCCGCCGCGCTGACCAGCAGGACGCCGGTGCCGCCGAAGCTGCGCTGCTCGCGCCGCAGGAACACCGCCAGCACGCCCAGCACGCGCGGCATGAACAGCATGCACAGCGTCCAGGTCCAGAGCATGCGCAGCTCGCCGGGCAGGCTGCGCCAGAAGGCGCTCACGCTGCTGTCCGACATCCACAGCGCGGTGCCGAAGCTCAGGAAGGCCAGCCACAGCGGCGCCGAGAGGTACGACATGGCGCCGATCGCGAACATCGCGCGGTGCACGCGGTGGATGCCGGGCTCGGCCATCAGGCGCGAGTTCTGCAAGTTGCCCTGGCACCAGCGGCGGTCGCGCTGCAGCTCGCTCAGCAGGTCCGGCGGCTGCTGCTCGTAGCTGCCGGTGAGGTCCGAGACCAGCCAGACGTGGTAGCCGGCGCGGCGCATCAGCGCGGCTTCCACGAAGTCGTGCGACATGATGCCGCCGGACATGCCGCCCCTGCCCTTGATCGGCGCCAGCGCGCAATGCTGCATGAAGGGTTCGATGCGGATGATCGCGTTGTGGCCCCAGTAGTGCGATTCGCCGAGCTGCCAGAACTGCATGCCCAGCGTGAACAGGCGGCCGGTGACGCGCGAGGCGAACTGCTGCGAGCGCGCGTGCAGGGTGGCGTGGCCCACGGCCTGGGTCGCGGTCTGGATGATGCCGGCGCGCGGGTGCGCCTCCATCAGCTTGACCATGTCGGCCAGGCAGCGGCCGCTCATGACGCTGTCGGCGTCGAGCACGACCATGTAGCGGTAGTCCTTGCCCCAGCGGCGGCAGAAGTCGGCCACGTTGCCGGCCTTGCGGTGCGTGCGGCGCGTGCGCAGGCGGTAGTAGACCTCGATCTGCGGCAGGTCGGGCTGCGCCGCGAGCGCGGCGCGCAGGTCTTCCCAGGCGGCGCGTTCGGCCTTGGCGATGTCCGGGTCGAAGCTGTCGGAGAGCACGAACACGTCGAACTGGCGCGCATGCCCGGTGCCGGCGAGCGATTCGCAGGTGGCGCGCAGGCCGGCGAACACGGTGGCCACGTCCTCGTTGCAGATCGGCATGATGAGGGCGGTGCGGGCGTCCGGGTTCATCGGGTGCTGGCGCACCGCAGCCGCCGACAGGGCGTGCGGGTCGCCGCGCAGCGAGACCCAGAACCCCATCAGCGCGGTCACGAAGCCCGACACCACCCAGGCCGAGAGCAGGGCGAACAGCGCGAGCTGGCCGGCCTGCAGCCAGGCGTTGTGGTGTTCGGGCTGGGCGTTGGCGAACAGCACCGTGGCGAAGACCGTGCTCAGCGCCGTGAGCAGCGCGAACACCCAGCGGCGCCGGTTGGCGGCGCGCTCCCAGGTTTCCTCGGCTGGCCGCGCGGCGGGCGCCGCCGGCCGCTGCGCGTTCGGGAACGGCAGCGCGCGGTGGGCCGCGCCCAGCAGCGCGGTGCCGATGCTGTTCCAGAACCCGCGCCAGGGCCGGGGCACCATGGAGCCGCGGTGGATCGGCGGTGCCGTCACCGAATTCGGGTGGCGTTCTTCGCGCAGCAGTGGGCGTTCTTTCATCAGGGTCATTGGGGCAGCAGCAGGTGTGTCCATGTTTCGCTCACCGTGTCGTTGAGGTGTTGGAGGAAGGCGCGCAGCTCGACCGGCTGCGTGGCGTCGATGCGCTCGACGCGCAGGCTCACGCGCCAGGTGCGCGTGGCGGGATTGGGGTAGGCCAGGGCTTCGAGCACGCGGCCGTTGGCGTCGGCCGTGACCACCGCCTTGACCGGCGCGTCGGCGGGCAGGGCGTCCAGCGCCGGGCCGCTGAAATCGAGCACGTACTGCGGCTGGCGCGCCTGTTCCTCCGGCGTGAGCCGGGTGAAGCCGTAGCCGCGCCGGCTTTGCGTGACCCAGCTCGACGGCGGGCGCTGCGGGTCGTCGCCCTGCCAGACCAGTTCGTAGGCCAGCTCCAGCGGCTGGCCCGGCGCGGGCAGCCTCGCGGGTACCCAGTAGGCGACCACGTTGTCGTGCGTCTCGTCGGGCGTGGGCAGTTGCACCAGCTCCACGCGGCCGGCGCCCCAGTCGCCCAGCGGCCGGACCCAGGCGCTCGGGCGGCGCTCGTAGCGGGCCTCCACGTCCTGGTAGCTGGCGAAGTCGCGGTCGCGCTGCATCAGGCCGAAGCCGCGCGGGTTGCGCATGGCGAACGAGCTGACGGTGACCGCATCGGGCCGCTGCAGCGGGCGCCAGAGCCATTCGCCATCGCCGCTCTCCATCATCAGGCCGTCGGAGTCGTGCACCTCGGGCCGGAAGTCGCCCGGCAGGGGCTGGTTCTCGCCCGAGAGGAACATGCTGGTCAGCGGTGCGACGCCCAGCGTGTGGACCGGGCCGGCGCCGGCGCGCAGGAACACGCGGGCGGTCACGGTGGTCACCGTCTGCTGGCCCGGGCGCACGACGAAGCGGTACGCCCCGGTGGCGCGCGGCGATTCGAGCAGGGCCAGCACGGTGATCTCGACCGCGCTCGGGGTCGGGCGCTGAATCCAGAACTCGGTGAAGCGCGGGAACTCCTCGCCGCTGCCGCCCACGGTGTCGATCGCCAGGCCACGCGCGGACAGGCCGTATTGCTGGCCGGCGCCGAGCGCGCGGAAGTAGCTGGCGCCCTGGAACACGACCAGCTCGTCCTTGTACTCGGGGCTGTTGAGCGGGAAGTGCAGGCGAAAGCCCGCGTGGCCGAGGTCGCCCCAGGACTCGGGGGTGAAGGTGTTCTGGCCGTAGTCGAAGTCGACGGCCCGGTAGGGCACGTGGCGCACGGTGCCGTCCGGCAGCAGCTCGTGGATGCGCACCGGCTCGGTCTGGTACAGGCCGAGGTGGAAGAACTGGGCCTCGAACGGCAGGCCGTCGGCGCGCCAGAGCGACTGCGCGGGCTTGAAGCGGATGTCGCGCAACTGGTCGTAGGTGATGTTGGCCAACTCGGCGGGCAGCTTGTCGCTGTTCGCGCGCCAGGGCTGCTGCGCGCGCGCCTGCGCGATCCGGGTCAGCGCGTCCCAGTCGAAACGCTGCGCGTGGGCCGGCGCCGCGGCCAGCAAAGCACAGAGCGCGCCCAGCGCGGTCCAGCCGGGCAGCCTGCGCAGGGCGGAAAAAGAGGGGGAAAACCAAGGCATGCCCAGATAAGGGCAAACCCTGTGCCAGGTCTGAAAAACCTTTTCAGATCAATGACTTGTCGCCGCAGAACCTGGAAATGGGGCGTTGGCGGGCGTCCCGACGGGCCCTGGGCCCCGGTTTTTGTCGCCGCCTGGCGACAATCTCATCGCCGCGTTTGAAAAAACCCAGAAGAATCAACGATTTGCGTCTGTCACGCTGCGGCGACAGGGTCGTTCCCCGGGCCGTTGGCGGCCGGGGCGGCGTCGCTTTTGAACAGGCCGGGCGTGAGCGCGTGCTTTTGCAGCAAGCGGTAGAACTCGGTGCGGTTGCGCTGCGCCAGCCGGGCCGCGTCGGCGACGTTGCCGTCGGTCATCTTGAGCAGGCCCACCAGGTACTCGCGCTCGAAGCGCTGCTTGGCCTCGGCGAAGCTGAGCACCTCCACCGAGGACGGCACGCGCAGCGCGCGCTGCACCAGCGCGAGCGACACCAGCGGCGTGGTGGACAGCGCGCACACCTGCTCGACCACGTTGTAGAGCTGGCGCACGTTGCCCGGCCAGGGCGCCATGGTCAGGGCCTTGAGGGCCTCGGGCGCGAAGCCCGAGCTGCGCTTGCCGTACTTGGCCGCCAGCCGCGCCAGGAAATGGTTGGCCAGCAGGGCGATGTCCTCGCGCCGCTCGGCCAGCGTGGGCAGGGTCAGGGTGACCACGTTGAGCCGGTAGTACAGGTCTTCGCGGAACTGGCCCTCGGCCATCGCGGCCTCCAGGTCGCGGTGGGTGGCCGAGACGATGCGCACGTCCACCGGCAGCGACTGGCTCGAGCCCAGCGGGCGCACCGCGCGCTCCTGCAGCACGCGCAGCAGCTTGACCTGCAGCGCTGGCGGCATGTCCCCGATCTCGTCGAGCAGCAGCGTGCCGCCGTCGGCGGTCTGGAACAGGCCCTTGTGGTTGCTGACCGCGTCGGTGAAGGCGCCCTTGACGTGGCCGAACAGTTCGGATTCGAGCAGCGCCTCGGGAATCGCGCCGCAGTTCACCGCCACGAACGGCTTGTTCGCGCGCGCGCTGGCCTTGTGGATGGCGCGCGCCAGCAGCTCCTTGCCGGTGCCGGAGTCGCCGCGCAGCAGCACGCTGGCGTCCGAGCGCGCGACCATGCGGGCCTCGGCCAGCAGGTCGGCCATGCGGTTGGAGCGGCTCACGATCTCGCTGCGCCAGGTTTCGTCGGCGTGCGCGCTGGTGCTGGCCGGCGCGCTCAGCGCCAGCGCCTGGGCGATCTTCTCCAGCAGCTCCTTGGCGTCGTAGGGCTTGGTGAGGTAGGTGAACACGCCGCGCGCCGTGGCCTCCACGGCGTCGGGAATGGTGCCGTGCGCGGTCAGCAGGATCACCGGCAGCGAGGGGTGGCGCGCGCGGATCTCGTCGAACAGCGCCAGCCCGTCGCGTCCGGGCAGGCGCACGTCCGACAGCACGAGCTGGGGGCGCTCGATGTCGAGTTGCGCGAGCGCGGCCTCGGCCGACCCGACCGAAGTCACTTGGTAGCCGGCGGCGCCGAGCCGCATGGCCAGCAGGCGCAGCATGTCGGCGTCGTCGTCGACCACGAGCAGCCGGGCCCGCGGCGTGCCGGACGGGGGCTGGCGGGGCGGATCGGAAGGGGTGTCCATGGCCATCATGGTGCCGTGCTCAGGGGGCGGTGGGCCGGGCGGGCGCCGTCGCGGGCGGCGCGGCGCTCGGGCGCGAGTTCAGGCTGCGCTCGATCGCGCGCATGGCTTCGAGCCGTTCGTTGAGCTGGTCGATGCGGCGCTGGCTGTCGCGCAACTGCTGGGCCTGTTTGTCCACCGTGTCCTCCAGGCGGCGCTGGTCCATCAGGCGGGCTGCCAGCAGGCGCGCCAGCGGCTTGAGCGGCAGGCTCTCGGGCGCGGGCGAGCCGACCACCCGCTGCACCAGGCCCAGGGCGCGCGCGGTGTCCGCCGGCTGGTGCGTATGCACCAGCGCGAGCGCGAGCTGCATCTGGCGCAGCGGCACGCTGCCCGGGTCGCCCTGCACCACGATCTCCGCGGCCAGGTCGGTCGGGTTGAGCACGCGCAGGCGCTCGGCGTAGGTCAGCAGCGCGGTGATCACGTCTGGCACCGGCGGCGTCTCGGCCGCCAGCTCCACCGGCGGCGCCGCGGGCGGCGCCTGCACGGGCGTCACCCGCAGGACCGGAGGCGGCGGCGGGGCCGGCAGGGGCGGCGGCGCGGGCGGCGCCGCCACAGTGGGCGCCGCCGCGGCCGGCGGGGGCTCGGGCACGGTGCCGCAGGCCGCCAGGACCCAGGCGCTCGACACGATCAGGCCCAGGTGTGCGGCCCGGCGCCGGCGCGGCCCCGGGCGGGGGCGGTGGAACAGGAGGTCGGTGGCAAAGGTGTTCATGGTCAAGCGGGAAGTTCGATGCGGAAGTGCGCGCCCGCGCGCTTGGACAGCAGCTCGATGCGGCCGCCGTGGGCCACGACGTATTCGTGCACGATGGACAGGCCGATGCCGGTGCCGCGCGCGGCGCCCTCGGGCTGGCGCTCGCCGCGGTAGAACGGCTCGAAGATGCGGTCCCGGTCGGCGTCGGCCACGCCCGGGCCCTGGTCGACGATGTCGATGCAGGCCCGTCCCTGCCAGGACGTGAGCGTGAGGCGGATCTCGCCGCCCCGGGGCGAGAAGCGGATCGCGTTCGACAGCAGGTTGCCGACCGCGGAGGCGATCTTCTCGCGGTCGACCTGGGCCACCAGCGGCAGGCCCTCGGCGCGCACGCTCAGGCCCAGCGCCTGCCACTGCAGGCGCTGCTGGTCGACCTGGTCTTCCAGCAGCGCGAGCAGGTCGGTGTGCTCGCGCCGGAGCTGGCGCGCCTCGAAGGCGGCGGCGTTGAAGCGCAGCAGGGCCTCGATCTGGTGCTGCAGCAACTGCGTGTTGTGGCGCAGGATGTTCACCACCTCGGTCTGGCTGGGCGTGAGCGCGCCGGCCACGCCGTCGCCCAGCACCGCCACGCCCTCGTGCATCGAGGCCAGCGGCGTCTTGAGCTCGTGCGAGACGTGGCGCAGGAAGCGCGCCTTGTCGGCGTCGAGTTCGGTCAGGCGCAGGCGCAGCCAGTCGAGCTGCTGGCTCACGCGGCGCACGTCGGACGGTCCGCGGATGTCGATCGGCACGTCCAGCCGGTTCTCGCCCAGGCCCTGGATCGCCTTCTCCAGCCGCTTGAGCGGACGTGCGAGCCAGATGCCGAAGCCCAGCGCCAGCACGGCGGCCAGGGCGATCGAGCCGACCACCTGCCGCGTGAGGTCCTGGCGGCTGGCCTCGAAGCGGGCCTGCAGCGCGTCGTTGCGCGCGCCGATGATGGATTGCACCTTTTGCGCGATCGAGGCGCTGTGCCCGTCGATCTCGCGGAACGCGCCCGCCACCGCGCGCTCGCGGTCGAGCGCGGTCTCGGGCGGGCCGTCCAGCAGTTCGGTGATCGCGTCGAGCCGGTCGCGCCAGTTGGCCGCGTACTCGGGCGGCAGTTCGTTGTCCTCGAGCCGGCGCAGGATGTCGCGCGCATGGCCGGCGGCCTCCGTGAAGCGCTGGCGCAACTGGTTGTCGCGCAGCACCAGCGACTGGCGCGCGGCGCGCTCCATGGTCAGGCTGCGCTCGGACAGCGACTGCGCCGCGGTCGACAGCGCGATCGCCTGGGCCGTGCTGTCGCGGCTCTGGGCCATCAGGGTCTCGAGCGAGAACAGCGCGCGCAGCGCCGCGGCGCCCAGCAGCGCGCCGATGAGCAGGAACGCCACCAGCAGCAGCTGGGGGAAGGAGAACCGCAGCGGGTTCACGCCGTTTCGCGCACCACCACCTCCGCCCGGAGCGAGTGCGGCAGCGCCTCGGTGATGCGCACCTCGATCATCTGGCCGACCAGGCGGCTCGCCTGCGGGCCGCCGTCGAAGTTGACGATGCGGTTGCACTCGGTGCGGCCCATGAGCTCGGCGGCGTTGCGGCGCGACGGGCCCTCGACCAGGATGCGCTGCACCGTGCCCTCGCGGCTGGCGCCGATGCGGCGCACGTTCTCCTCGATCGCGGCCTGCAGGTGCTGCAGGCGCTTGAGCTTCACCGCGTGCGGCGTGTCGTCGGGCAGGTTGGCCGCCGGCGTGCCGGGGCGCGGGCTGAAGATGAAGCTGAAGCTGGCGTCGAAGCCCACGTCGTCGATGAGCTTCATCATCTTCCGGAAGTCGTCCTCGGTCTCGCCGGGAAAGCCGACGATGAAGTCGCTGCTCATGGAGATGCCGGGCCGGATCGCACGCAGCTTGCGGACCGTGCTCTTGTATTCCATGCCGGTGTAGCCGCGCTTCATCGCCATCAGGATGCGGTCGCTGCCGTGCTGCACCGGCAGGTGCAGGTGGTTCACCAGTTGCGGCACCTTGGCGTAGGCCTCGATCAGGCGCGGCGTGAACTCGTTGGGGTGGCTGGTGGTGTAGCGGATGCGCTCGATGCCCGGGATCTCGGCCACGTACTCGAGCAGCAGCGCGAAGTCGGCGATCTCGCCGCTGTCGCCCATGGGACCGCGGTAGGCGTTCACGTTCTGGCCCAGCAGCGTCACCTCCTTCACGCCCTGGTCGGCCAGGCCCGCCACCTCCACCAGCACGTCGTCGAACGGCCGGCTCACCTCCTCGCCGCGCGTGTAGGGCACCACGCAGTAGCTGCAGTACTTCGAGCAGCCCTCCATGATGCTGACGAAGGCGCTCGCGCCCTCGACGCGGGCCGGCGGCAGGTGGTCGAACTTCTCGATCTCGGGGAAGCTGATGTCCACCTGCGGCGCGGCCTGCCGCGCGCGCTGGTCCAGCAGCTCGGGCAGGCGGTGCAGCGTCTGGGGGCCGAACACCACGTCCACATAGGGCGCGCGCCGGATGATCTCGGCGCCTTCCTGGCTCGCCACGCAGCCGCCCACGCCGATCAGCGCGCCCTTCTTCTTGAGGTGCTTGACGCGCCCGAGGTCGGAGAACACCTTCTCCTGCGCCTTCTCGCGCACCGAGCAGGTGTTGAAGAGGATCAGGTCGGCCTCCTCCACGTCCTGCGTGGTCTCGTAGCCCTGGGCAGCGCCCAGCACGTCGGCCATCTTGTCCGAGTCGTACTCGTTCATCTGGCAGCCGAAGGTTTTGATAAAGACTTTTTTGGACATGCTGTGATCACCCCCTGCGCCGCTGCGCGGCTTCCCCCTGGAAGGGGGACCGCACTGGCGGCCCGGCGAAGCCGGTTCCGCGGTGCGCCTGGCGGGGCCTTTGCTGGTTGCTTGGGGTTATTCGCCGGCGCGCTTGCGCTTCTCGGCGGCTTCGGCTTCGGTCAGGATCCAGACGTCGTGCACCAGGCCGTTGGGCTCCACGGTGTAGTTCACGAGCAGTTCCTGATTCAACAGGCTGCCCGACATCAACAGCATGTTGTTGGTGCCCCGGATGCGGGCGCCGGGCGAGAGCTGTGCGGACTTGCCGTCCAGCTGGATCACGGGGGGTTGCACCACGACCAGTGCGCCGCGCAGGGCGTTGGCCGGAAAGGGGCGCGGTTGGTTCTGGGCCAGGGCCGCCGGCGCCACACCGAAGGCCAGCAGACCAAGTGCAAGGGCAGCGGCGCGGCGGGTGGCGCAGAAGCGGGAGGCAAGGCAGCGGTTCATGGTTTAGATCCAGAGGCTGGGACAAGGGAAAACCCGGAACGGGTGGGCCTGCGATTGTCTCACGCAGCCGGTCGTTCGCGTACAGTGGAAAAAACCCGTTTGACCGGAGACACCATGGCCCGCCTGCAACCCTTGCCGCCCGAAACCACGCCCGAACTCCAGCCACACTTCGACTTCTTCCTGGGCACGCTGGGCTTCACGCCCAACAGCGTGTTGACCATGCAGCGCCGGCCCAAGCTGGCCCAGGCGCTGGCGGTGATGAACGCCGCCGTGATGGACCCGGCGGGTGACGTGAACCTGGGCTTTCGCCGCCTCATCGGCCACGTGGTGAGCCAGGTCTCGGGCTGCCGCTACTGCCAGGCCCACACGCTGCTGGGCGCGAAGAACTTTGGCGTGAGCGATGCCAAGTTGGCCGACATCTGGCAGTACGCCAGCAGCCCGCACTACAACGAGCGCGAGCGCCTGGCGCTGGACTTTGCGCTGGCCGCAGCCACCCAGCCCAACGCGGTGACCGACGAACAGTTCGCGACGCTGCAGCGGCACTGGAGCGAGGGCGAAATCGTCGAAATGCTGGGCGTGATCGCGATGTTCGCTTTCCTCAACCGCTGGAACGACACGCTGGCCACGCCGCTGGAGGCCGCGCCGCAGCAGCTGGCGCAGCAGGCGCTGGGCGACCAGGGCTGGACGCCGGGCAAACACGGCGGGTGAACACTGTTGGGGTCAGTCCACCGGCTTGTGCAGCAGCGCGACGTTGGGGCCGGGAATTTCACACAACCAGCCGTGGTGCTGCGCCAGCCAGCGCAGCGTGGTTTCCCGGTAGAACACCACATGCGTCGGATCGCGGCGGTAGTGCCACTGGGCGAAACGCGCGTCGTCGGTCTGGAAGCGGGTCATCACGCCGAGCCAGCCGCCGGGCTTCAGCAGCCCCTGCAGGCGCCGGAACTCATCGGCCGGGTGGTGGAAGTGCTCGACCACTTCGGTGCAGGTGACGAAGTCGTAGCGCTTGGCCAGCGCGGTGTTGTCGGGGTGGAAAAACGGGTCGTACAGCGCCACCGCGTGACCGGCGTCGCGCAGCAGGTCGGGCAGCACCGGGCCCGGTCCGCAGCCGAAGTCCAGGCCCGACTGGGCCGGGGGCAGGCGCTGCAGCAGCGGGCCGGTCAGCTGCTCCAGGTGGCGGCGGTAGCCCGCATCGCCGGGGTGGTTCTGGTGCAGCCGGTACTCGGCCTGCTCTGCCGCCGGGCCGGGCCGCTGGTCGGGTTGCAGAAAAGTACAGCTGCAGGTGGGGCAGCGCCAGTAGTGGCGCGGGTCCACCGTCTGGAAGGGATGCGCGGCGTCGTGTTCACAGACCGGGCAGCGCATGGACAGGGTCTGCCGGGGCGGTTTATTTCCAGCGCAGCGGAACGATGTGCACGCTGCCCTGCGTGCTGGAGAGCGTGATCTCGCCCTCCTGGATCGTGGCCTGCAGCTGCATGCTGCGTTCGGCCAGCGCCGCCAGGGCCGGGGCGGCCTCGGTCGGCAGGCGCCAGACCTGCAGCTTGTCGAGCCGGGTCAGCTTGGTCGCGATGCCGCGCCACCACACATCGGCCGCCGAGCCGAAGGCGTAGACGAACACCGCGTCGGCCTTGCTGCAGGCCTTGGCCATGGGCTTGTCTTCGGGCTGGCCGACCTCGATCCAGATGCGTTTGCGACCGGTGAAGTCGGTCAGCGACACATCGGGGTCTTCCGGGTCGGACAGGCCGGCGCCAAAGGCCAGCGTGCCGTCGCCATGGCAGGTGTCCTGCAGCTCGTGGGCGTGAATGGCCAGCGCCACCAGCCGCACCATCATGCGTTCATCGGTCTCGCTGGGATGGCGGGCGAGCGTGAGCGCGTGGTCGGCGTAGTAGCCGTGGTCGATGTCTGCGATTTGCAGGTTCGCCTTGAAGATGGTGGATTTGATGGCCATGGACGGTGGGGAAATGGGCCGGGCAAGAAAAAAGCGGACACCGTCGCCGGGGTCCGCTTTTTGAAACTTTGGTGGCGATAGGTGGACTTGAACCACCGACATCAGCATTATGAATGCTGCGCT
>CAZAPJ010000059.1:0-30539 GCA_964487025.1 uncultured Hydrogenophaga sp. | reverse complement strand
AAGCCTGCCTGCGCAGGCTTGGACGTGCCCGAAGAGCCGCCGCCTCTGGCGGCGGTACGGAGCGCCGAAGGCGCGCAGGGGGGAGTCTCAGTTCAACTCGACCACGGCCTCGAGTTCGATCGGCATGCCGGCCGGCAGCGAGCAGAACCCGACCGCGGCACGGGCATGCACGCCCGCCGCGCCGAACAGGGAGGTCAGGACGTCCGATGCACCGTCCATCACCTCGGGCTGGCGCTCGAAGTCCGGCGTGCAGTTGACCATGCCGAACACGCGCACCACCCGCTTGACGCGGGACAGCTCGCCGATTTCGGCCTTCAGCGAGCTCAGGGCGCTGACGATCGCCACCGTGGCGGCCTTCTTGCCTTCCTCGATCGACACGTCCGCGCCCAGCTTGCCCTTGTGGGTTTGCGTGGGACCGTTGAAGGTGCCGTGCCCGGCGATGAACACCAGTTTACCGACGGTGACGGCGCCGGTGTAGTTGCCCATGGGGGTGCGCTTCTCGGGCAGGGTGTAGCCAAGCTCGGCCAGCCGCTCCTCGGGCGTGGTTCCTTTCAAGCTGCTGTAGACCTCAAGCGACATACGGGCTCTCCTTGTTTTCCAAAAAAAAGGGGTGAATGGATCGATGCAAAAGCGGGAACAGCGGCCTCACGCAACGGCGGCGCGCCCGTGCGCGAGCGCCCGCTCGACCGCCTCCCGGGCCATGACGGTGCACAGGTGCGCGCGGTAGGCGGCGCTGGCGTGCAGGTCGCTGCTCAGGCCGTGCTCGGCCGGGTCGAGTTCGACCGACCGCAGGGCCTCGGGCGTGAAGGACGCCGACAGCAGTTCCTCCATGCGCGTCGCCCGGAACACGCACGAGGCCGCGCCGGTGATGGCCACCCGCACGCGGCCGTCGTCGAACTGCGCGGCGAACACGCCCGCGAGCGCGAACCCCGAGGCCGGGCTGAAGAACTTGGCGTAGCCGGCCCGCCGCGGCACGGGGAGGTAGAACGCCAGGATGAGTTCGCCGGCCTCCAGCGCGGTGGTGTACATGCCGGTGAAGAACTCGTCCGCCGGGATCATCCGGCGGTTGGTGATCACGGTGGCGCCGAGCGCCAGCACCGCGGACGGGTAGTCGGCCGCGGGATCGTTGTTCGCGACGGAGCCGCCGATCGTGCCCTGGTTGCGCACCTGGCGATCGCCGATGCACAGGGCCAGCGCCGACAGGGCCGGCAGGCGCGCCAGCACCTCGGGCGAACGCGCCACCTCCACGTGCCGGCACATCGCGCCGATGTTGAGCGCGTCGCCCTGGTCCTCGATGCCTTGCAGTTCCTCGATCAGTTGCAGGTCGATCAGGTCCTCCGGCGCGGCCAGCCGCAGCTTCATGGCCTGCACGAGCGTCTGGCCGCCGGCCAGGTACTTGCCTTCGGGCAGCCGCTCGGCCAGCTCGATCGCTTCGTCGAGCGACCGGGGCCGGTGGTAGGTGCAGGAGTACATCTGCATGTCAGTCCCCGCCGCCCTGCCGCAGCGCCTGCCGCTGCGGTTGCTTCAATGGCAGTTGCAGCAGTTGCTGCTGCAACTGCCGCTGTTCGCGCATGGCCTGCGCGCCCTGCAGGATGGCCGAGACGATGCTCTCGTAGCCGGTGCAGCGGCACAGGTTGCCTTCCAGGTTCTCGACGATGGTCTCGCGGTCGAGGTCCGGGTATTGCTCGGCCAGGTCCAGCGCCAGCATCACCATGCCGGGCGTGCAGTAGCCGCACTGCAGCCCATAACATTCGCTGAACGCCTGCTGCATCGGGTGCAGCGGCTGCCCTGGCGCGGCCACGCCTTCGATCGTCTCGACCGACCCGCCGTCGGCCTGCGCCGCGAGGATCGAGCAGGACTTGACGATCCGGCCGTTCAGCCGGACCGAGCACGCGCCGCACTGCGCGGTGTCGCAGCCGACGTGCGTGCCGGTCAGGCCCAGGTGGTTGCGCAAGGCGTAAACCAGCAGCGTGCGGTCCTCCACGTCCAGCGTGCGAGGCTCGCCATTGATGGTCATCGAAAGTTGCGTCATGGTGAGGGGTCGGTCGCGGCGCCCATGGCCCGCCGGGGCCATGGGGGACAGTCATCGCCGCCGGTCAGCGATTGACGATCTGGTTCCACTGGTCGATGATGTTCGGCCGGAAGCGGTTGAGGTAGTCGATGTCGATCTTGTTCAACTGGGCCGCCGGCGGGCAGGCCGCTGCCGCGGCCGCGGGCACCTTGGCCTTGGTGTTCACCGGGCGAACCATGTTCATCTCCGCATACACCTCCTGGCTGCGCACGCTCAGGATGTGGTTGATGAACTGCTCGGCCGCGGTGCCGCCCTCGGGGCCGTTCTTCACCTTGGCGATCGCCAGCGGCGCGTAGTACCCGCCCTCCTTGGGCACGACGAACTTCAGGTCCTTGAGGTCGGGGTCGGACGCCAGCACGAGCGCGTTGCCGCTGTGGTAGGGCGTGGCCCAGATCTCACCCGTCTTGAGCCAGCCGATGGCCGTGTTCTCGCCGTCCCACAGGCCCGGGCCGGACTTGCGGATGGTCTGGTAGATCGCCATGCCTTCCTCGGGCGACTTCAGGTCCTTGCCCTTGGTCCTGGCCAGCGCGTCCAGCACGTTGAACGCCATGCTGTAGGACACGTTCGGCGCCGACACGTGGCCCTTGAGGTCGGCGCGCGCCAGATCGGCCCACGAGGTGATCGGGGTCTTCACGTGCTTGGCGTTGTAGAGGATGCCCTGGCAGCCGTAGCCGAACGGCACGCCCATGTCCTGCGACACGCGCACGGCCGGGTCGACGTCGGCCAGCGCCGTCACGACCTTGGGGTTGAGCGGCTCGAGCAGGCCGGCGTTCGCCACCAGCGGCAGGGTCAGGTCGGTGAAGGTGACCACGTCCTCGCGCGGGCGGGCGCGGTTGGCCTGCATCTGCGTGAAGCGTGCGCTGTCCCAGGACTCCGAGTACTTGATGGAAGCACCCTTGTCGTAGGTCTCGATGAACGCCTTCTTGATGTTGTTCCCGATGGTGCCGGGGAAACCGCTCATGTTGAGCGACTGGGCCTGGGCGGAACCGGCCAGGGCGGCGCCCGCGAAGGCGATGCCGAGGCCCAGGCTGCGGCAGAGGCGGGAGAGACGGTGATTCATGGCTAATCTACCTTTCTGAAGCGGAGGGACGGAGGGACGGGGGGACAGGGGACACGGGGAAGGGAGAAGATTTCTTCTTGTGGCGGGAAAAACCGTTTCAGGCCGAGCCTCGGCCGCCGATGCTCTTGAGCAGTCCCGCCTTCTGCAGCGCGATCGCCAGCACCAGGCCGAACACCACCAGGGCGCTGGACACCGCGGCCGCCACCGGGTCGTTGACGTCGTACACGTACTTGTAGAGCGCCACCGGCAGCGTCACCTGCTCCGACTGCGTGACGAACAGGCTCACGGTGAACTGGTCGAACGACACGATGAACGCGAAGATCGACCCGGAGGTGATGCCCGGCGCCAGGCCGCTCAGCACCACGCTGCGGAACGTGCGCCACGGCGAGGCGCCGAGCAGTTCCGAGGCCTCTTCGAGGTGCGGCTTGATCTCCATCGCGCTGACCAGCACCGAGCGGAACATGAACGGGAACACCAGCAGGGTGTGCGAGAGCACGAGGCCGAAGAGGGTGTCGATCCAGCCGTGCTTGAGGTAGTAGTACAGCAGCGCGATGCCGATGATCAGGGCCGGCACGATCAGGGGCGTGAGCAGCACGAACTCGATCGCCCGCGTCCAGAACGACGGGCGGGCGCGGCGCAGTGCCAGCGAGGCGGGAATGGCGATCGCCGCCGCCAGGAAGGCCGACCCGATGGCCAGCAGGATGCTGCGGATCGCCGGCCCGCCGAACTGGCCCAGTTCCCAGGCCGCGAGGTACCAGCGCAGCGAGAACTCGGTCGGCGGGAAGGTGAAGAACGACTTGCTGCTGAAACTGAACAGGATCACGATGAACAGCGGCGCCAGCAGGAAGGCGTAGATGGCGACGACGAGCAGCGTGAACGGCGTGCTGTTGGCGTGTTTCATTTGATCGTCCTCCGCTTCGCCATGGAGCGCGTCAGGCGCGACTGCAGCGCGTACACGCCAGCCGTCACGAACAGCAGGATCATGGCCAGGGCGATGGCCCGGGGCAGGTTGAACAGCACCAGCGCGTCCGTGTAGACCGAGACCGACAGGTACTTGATCGCCGTTCCGCCCAGCATCAGGGGCGTGACGAACGCGCCCAGCATCAGGCTGAACACCAGCACGCAGCCGGACAGCAGGCCGGGCGCGGCCAGCGGCAGGTCCACGGTGAAGAAGCGCTGCATCGGCGAGGCGCCCAGGATTTCCGCCGATTCGAGCAGCCGGTTGTCGATCCCCTGCAGCGAGGTCGCGATCGACAGGATCATGAACGGCAGGAAGACCTGCGTGCTGCCGATGATCATGCCGATGTAGTTGCCCGAGATGGCCAGCGGCGAATCGAGCAGGCCCAGGTCCATGAGGATGGTGTTGATGACCCCCTTGCGGCCGAGCACCAGCAGCCAGCCGTAGGTGCGCACCACGGTGTTGACCAGCAGCGGCGCGGCGATGAGGAAGAACAGCAGTGGGCGGATCTTCTCCGGCGCGCGCACGAGGTGGGCCGCCACCGGGTAGCCGAGCACCGCGCACAGAAAGGTGATCAGGGCCGCGGCGCCGAGCGTCTTGGCGTAGATCTCCCAGTAGATCGGGGTGAACAGCACCGATTCGTAGTTGGCCAGCGTCCAGCCCTCGAGGATCTGGCCCATCTCGGCCCGCTGGAAGCTGGCACGCACCAGCTCCGCCAACGGCACCGCGAGCACCAGGAAGATCAGCGCGAAGGCCGGAAGCAGGAACAGGCCGGCCACGGCCCAGCGGCGGGAACGGTTGGCTTGTTGCGACATGGCGTGCTTCAATCCGCGAGAAGGGCCACGGGCTCGCCCACGATTTCTGCCCAGATGCGGCCACCGGGCTGGATCGACGAGGACGGCATGCCGAGCACGCGCGCCTTGAGCGCGACGCCGCCGTCCAGCGCCAGTTGCACGATCGAGGAGCCGCCCTCGAAGTGGACCTCGCTGATCTGCGCCGGAAAGGCGCCCGGCGCCTGGTGGTCGTGCAGCCTCACGTGCTCGGGGCGCACGGCAAGGTGGAACTGGCGGCCCGGGGCCGATTCCACCCGGACCGTGAACGCCGTGTTGTCGATGCGCGCCAGGCCGTCCGGCCCGTCGCTGACGCACGGCACCATGGAGACCTCGCCGATGAAGTCCGCCACGAAGGGCGTGGCGGGCCGCTCGTAGACCACGCGCGTGCGGTCGAGCTGCTCGATGCAGCCGTTGCGCAGGACGGCGATCCGGTCGGACATCGACAGGGCTTCGTCCTGGTCGTGGGTCACGAACAGGAAGGTGGTGCCGGTCTGGTGGTGGATCTGCTTGAGCTCGATCTGGAGCTGCTTGCGCAGCTTCAGGTCGAGCGCGCCCAGCGGCTCGTCGAGCATCAGCACGTCGGGCGAGGTCGCCAGGGCGCGGGCCAGCGCCACGCGCTGCTGCTGCCCGCCGGAGAGCTGGTTGGGATAGCGCTGCCCGATCTGCGGCAGCCGGATCATCTCGAGCATCTCCTCGACGCGGCGCTTCATCCGGTCCGGCTTCCACCCCTTGACCTTGAGCCCGTAGCGGATGTTCTCGTCGACGGTCATGTGCGGGAACAGCGAGTACTGCTGGAACACCATGCCCACGTTGCGGCGCCGCGGCGGCTCGTCGGTCACGTCGCGGCCGTCGATGCGCACCGTGCCGGTGTCGCAGCTCTCGAGGCCGGCGACGATGCGCATCAGCGTCGTCTTGCCCGAGCCGCTGCTGCCCAGCAGCGTCAGGAACTCGCCGGCCTGGATGTCGAGGTCGATGGGCTCGCTGATGACCTTGACGTCACCATAGCTCTTGGTAATCCCCCGCAGGGAAATCTTGGGCTGCTGATTCATGGTAGGGGATTCGTAGCAATGTCCAGGCCGCCACAGGACGGGATCAGTCGCGGAACTCGCCCGCGAAGACGCGCTGCGCCAGCTCGCGCATCTGGCGCTTGTCCTCGGCCGGATCGGCGGCCGGCGGGCAGGCCACGACCGCGTTCTGCGTGTAGGTCCGCGTGATCTGGCCTTCCACGCGGTTCAGGCCCTTGGGGTCGCGGCCTTCGCGCACGTCGTCGATGCCGGCCTTGAGCATGCGGCGGAACAGGTTGACGCCGCGGTCGCTGGTGCCCAGGTGCTCGCGGCTGCGCAGGTGCAGCGCGCCCTGCGAGACCTGCGCGTCGTAGTCGCCCGGCGTGCGCTGGCGCTCCTCGAACGGGCGGTCGTCGAGCATGCCGAAGTGGAGCTTCTCGATCAGCTCGTCGTTGAACTGCATGTCGTCGGTCTCGATCAGCCAGCCCAGTTCCATGAAGCTGGTGTCGTCGATCGGCGTGGCCCAGTGCAGCAGGTACGGGCCGCCGTAGCGGCGCGGCTGCTTGCCGTCCTCGTTCACCGAGGCCACCAGGTGGATGTTGGGCATCACCAGGTCGTGCACGCGGACCCAGACGTTGTCGCCGGTGCGGCGGCTGGCGACGTAGACCAGGCCGATCGGCGTCTCCAGGTAGTCGAGCTCGGGCAGGATGCCGAACTCGGGCGTGAACTGCGAGCCGCTGGCGATGGTGTGCAGGTAGGCGGTGTGCACCGGGTCCATCGCGTTTTCCTTGACCTGCACCCAGTTGCACGGCCACACGTATTTCTTGCCCGGCGTCCAGCCGCCCGGCATCAGGCGCTCGGACGGCTTGCGGTTGGCGATCACGTCGAACAGCGGCAGCGGCGGCATCTGGTCGGGCGGCCCCATGTACGCGAAGATCAGCCCCTCGTACTCCCGCACCGGGTAGGCGCCATGGCACAGGCGCTCCTTGTAGGGCGAGTTCTCCGGCTCGGCCGGCATCTCCAGGATGCGGCCGTCGACGCCGATCAGCCAGCCGTGGTAGCAGCAGCGGATGCCGCCTTCGTCGGGAATGCCGAACTCCAGCGATGCGCCGCGGTGCGGGCAGTGCGGGCGCACCAGGCCCACCTCGCCGCTGCGGGCGCGGAACAGCACCAGGTCCTCGCCCAGCACCCGGATGCGCTTGGGCAGGTCGGTGATCTCGGACGACAGCTCGATCGGGTGCCAGAACCGGCGCAGGTATTCGCCGCCCGGCGTGCCCGGGCCGACCTGGGCGTAGCCGGGAACTTCGGAGGCGACCTCTTCGCGCAGGAAATAGGCGGCGTTGGGCGCAACGGTTTTCGCGGTGGGTTTGGCTTGTTGCATGCGTTGTACCTTGGCGGGTGGGTTATTGATCGGATAATCAGTTCATCGGTGATTTTTATGCACCGGTTACAGGCTTGTCAAGCGGTTTATCGGATAATCAGATCATTACTGGTATACTGCACTGGAGCCTGCTTCACAAACACTGGAGACTGGAGGAGCGCCCATGAACATGAACGAACCCACCATTCGTTTTCCCAAGCGGGGCGACGTCATCGCCGACCTGATCAAGCACTGGATCGTCGAAGACAAGCTGCGCCCGGGCACCAAGCTGCCCTCGGAAAAGCAGTTGTGCGAGAAGTACCAGGTCGGCAAGGCGTCGGTGCGCGAAGCGCTCAAGACGCTGGAGGTGCAAGGGCTGATCCGCACCACCACCGGACCGACCGGCGGCTCCGTGATCGCCGACGTCTCGGAATCGCGGATCCTCAACCACCTGCAGAGCTACTTCTTCTTCAAGGACCTCACGGCCGCCGACGTCTACGAGGTGCGCAAGACGATCGAGCCGCTGCTGGCCAGCCACATCGCGGAAAACGCCGACCAGGAGCTGATCGACCGGCTGTCGGAGAACGTCGAGGCCTCGACCGGCCCGATGGAGACGCGCACGGACTGGAAGCGCTACCAGCAGGTCCACATCCAGTTCCACGAACTGCTCGCGGGCGGCGCGAAGAACCCGCTGCTGTGCATGCACTGCAAGTTCATCAACCGCACCGTCAGCAGCATCGTGCAGATGCGCGAAAGCCCGCGCCAGCTCGAATTGATCCGCTCCAACACGGTGTGGCACCAGAAGATCCTGGCCGCCATCGTCGCGCGCGACCCGCAGGCCGCGGGCGAGCTCATGCGCGAGCACGTCGGGGAGATCGAGGACACCTACCAGGTGACGGACGCCGTCCTCAAGAGCCAGCTCCACCTCGAGACCCAAGACCCGCACCAGCTCAGCGCCTTCAAGGACCTCCCATGATCGGACAGTCCCCGACGCGCAAGGAAGACGAGCGTCTGCTCCGGGGACGCGGCCAGTTCGTCGACGACCACGCCGCGCCGGACACGCTGTTCGCCGCGATCGTGCGCTCGCCCCACGCGGCAGCCCGGATCGTCTCGGTGGACAAGGCGCCGGCGCTCGAGGCCGGCGCGCACTCGGTCTGGGTGCACGAGGACCTGCCCGGCTTCTCGGTGCCGCTGCCGCTGTTCAAGGAGCCGGCCACCAACCCCTACTGCGACATGATGTCGGCGCCCCCCCAGCTGCCGCTGGCCGCGGGCCAAGTGCGCTACGTCGGCGAACCGGTCGCGGTGGTGCTGGGCGCCAGCGCCGCCGAAGCGCTCGATGCCGCGGAGCGGCTGGCCATCGAGTACGAGCCGCGCGACGCCGTGGTCGATCCCTGGGCGGCGCTCAAGGGCCCGGTGCAGGTGCACGAGGCCTACGGCAACGTCGCCGCGCACCTGTTCGCCCACATCGGCGACGCCGAGGCGGCGTTCGCGCAGGCCGAGGTGGTGATCGAGGAGCGCTTCACCTACCCGCGCATCGCCTCGATGCCGATCGAGACCCGCGGCGTGAGCGCGGAGTTCGACCACGCCAGCGGCACCATGGTGATCCGCGCCGGCCACCAGTTGCCCTACTCGCTGCGCGCGGCGGCCGCGCGCGTCACCGGCCGGCGCGAGGGCGACATCACCGTGCTCTGCCCGGACACCGGCGGCGCGTTCGGGCCCAAGTCCGGCGTCTACCCGGAAGACGTGATCGTGCCGGCCCTCGCGCACGCGACCGGCCAGCCCGTGAAATGGATCCAGACCCGCTCGGAGTTCATGCTGAGCTCGCAGCACGCGCGCGACCAGGTCATCGACGTGCGCGTCGCCGCCCGGCGCGACGGCACGCTGCTCGGGCTGGACGTGCACATCCTGAAGGACTCGGGCGCCTACCTGTGCTGGGCGGTGATCGAGCCCACCAACGCGCTCAACCACATTCCCTCCCAGTACCGCGTGCCGGCCTACCGGGCCGAGGCGCATTCGGTGCTGACCAACAAGGCGCCCTCCTCGCCCTACCGCGGCACCGGGCGGCCGGAGGCGGCCTGGACGATCGAGCGCAGCCTCGACCTGCTGGCGCGCAAGATCGGCATGGACCCGATCGAGCTGCGGCGCAAGAACATGGTGACCGCCGCCGAGATGCCCTACCACCCGGGCAACGTCTACCGCGACGGCGTGCCGGTGGTCTACGACACGGGCGACTTCCCGCGCGTGTTCGGCGACACCGTGAACGCGCTCGACGTGCCCCATTGGCGCAGCGTGCAGGCCGAGCGGCGCCAGGCGGGCGAGCGCCGGCAGATCGGCATCGGCGTGGCCAACTACGTCGAGGCGGGCGGCATCGGCTGGCCCTGCGAAGGCGCCACGGTGCGCATCTGCGAGGACGGCACCGCCGAGGTGCTGATCGCGGTCTCGCAGTCCGGCCAGGGCCACGAGACCGCGTTCGCCCAGATCGGCGCGGAGTTCCTCGGCTTTCCGTTCGAGAAGGTGCGCGTGCTGGGCGGCGACTCCCGCCTGCTGCCCTACGGCTTCGGCACCGGCGGCAGCCGCGTCACCGTCAACACCGGCAACGCCGTCGCCATGGCGGCCAAGGAAGTCAGCCGGCGCGCGCGGCTCGTGGCCGCCACGCTGCTGCGCTGCGCCGACGATCAGCTTCGCCTCACGCCCGACGGCTTCCAGCACGGGGACGACGCGTCGAAGCGGATCCCCTGGGCGCAGCTGGTCTCCACCGCGGCGTTCTCGCGCATCCTGGCCGACGAGGGCCAGCCCGGCCTGTCCTCGACCCAGTACTACTACCCGCCCACCGTGACCTGGGCCACCGGCACCCACGCCGCGGTGATCGAGATCGACACCGAGACCTGCGCCTGGAAGGTCCTGCGCTACGCGATCGGCCACGACTGCGGGCGCCAGATCCACCCCAAGATGGTCGAGGGCCAGATCATGGGTTCGTTCGCCCAGGGCCTGGGCATCGCGCTGGGCGAGCAGATCGTCTATTCGCCCGAAGGGCAGTTGCTCACCGGCACGCTGATGGACTACACCATGCCCCGGGCGCACGACATTCCGCCGATCGAGCTGCTGCATTTCGAATTCCCCAGCACCATGAACCCGCTCGGGGTGCGCGGCGTGGGCGAAGGCAACGTCGGCCCGGTCGCGCCCGCGATCGCCAACGCCATCAGCGACGCGCTGGGCGGCGACCTGGTGATCCGCCAGCCCATGATGCCCGCGGCCAAACTGTTCGAACTCTGCCAAGGAAGAAGCCAGCCATGAGCCACCCGGAGGTCGTGGAGACCCTGCGCGCCAACGCCACCCGGATCGTGTCCGACGGCATTCCCTACAGCGACCTGCTGTTCCTCGAAAAGGACATTGCCGACGCCAGCCAGTGGTGCGAGCGCTGGGTCGCGCTCTCGCGCACCTACGAGCGCCTGGCGGACGAGGCGCTGGACAGGGGCGCGGCCATGACGGCGGGCGAACTGCTCTGGCGCGCCGCCCTGTGCTGCCACTTCGGCCAGGGCATCCGCATGGACGTGGATCCGCAGGCCAAGCGCAGCGCCGACCAGCGCAAGAACGCGCTGTTCCTGCGCGCCGCGCCGCTGCTGCGCCCGCCGATGGAGCGCGTGGACATTCCCTACGAGGCCGACGTTCTGCCCGGCTACCTGCGCCTGCCCCTGCAGCGGCCGGCCGGCGGCAAGCTGCCCTGCGTGGTGGTGTTCGGCGGCCTGGACACGACCAAGGAAGACGCCCTCGAGGTGTCGAACCACCTGGTCGCCCGCGGCTTGGCGGTGCTGACCTTCGACGGCCCCGGCCAGGGCGAGATGTTCCACCGCATGCCGCTGCGCGTCGACTTCGAGACCGCGGTATCGGCGGCGATCGACTACGCCTGCTCGCGGCCCGAGATCGACGCCGGGCGCATCGCGGTGCTGGGCCGCAGCACCGGCGGGCACTGGGCCTGCAAGACCGCCGCGACCGACCCGCGCGTCAAGGCCGCGATCGCCTGGGGGCTGATCTACCACCTGCGGGGATTCGGCGCGTTTTCGCCCTCGCTGCAAAAGCGCTTCATGCGCGCGGCGGGCGCCGGCACCGAGCAGCAGGCCGCCGACTTCTTCGCGCCGTTCGACCTCGAGACCGCCGCGAGCCGCATCCGCTGCCCGGTGCTGGTGGTCCAGGGCTCCGAAGACCCGATCGCGCCGCCCGACTCGGCCGAGCGGCTCAAGGCCAGCGCCGGCGGCCCGGTGGAGGTCGTGATGTACGCGGGCAGCGGCCACTGCGCCCATGACAAGACCCATTTGAGCAAACCCCTGATGGCGGACTTCGCGGCGCGGCACCTCGGCCTGGCCGCGTCCCTCGCGGCGCCGCCGTCGCACTGAACGGAGCAACACGAGCGTGGCAACCACCGCAAACTGGATCGAACTGCAAGCGAGCGACGGCCACCGCCTCGGCGCCTTCGTCTGCGCGCCCGAGGGCCGCCCCCGCGCGGGCCTGGTGATCGTGCAGGAGGTGTTCGGCGTGAACCCGCACATCCAGCACGTCGCGCGCGGCTACGCGGAGCAGGGCTACCTGGCGATCGCCCCGCGCTTCTTCGACCGCATCGAACCGGACGTGCAGCTCGGCTACGAGCGGCCCGACGTCGAGCGCGGCCTGGCCTGCACGCGCCAGCTCCAGTGGCCCGGCACCCGTCTGGACGCCCAGGCGGCCGCGGCCTACCTGCCCGCGAACCTGCGCGTCGGCATGGTCGGCTACTGCTGGGGCGGCACCACGGCCTGGCAGTCGGCCGCCGACGTCGAGCGGCTCGGCGCCGCCGTCTGCTACTACGGCGGCGGCGTGCCGGCGCTCGCGCAGCTCGCGCCGCGCTGCCCGGTCATGCTGCACTGGGGCGAGAACGACCCGATCATCCCCGCCGAGGCCGCGCGCGGATTCGCCGCCCGGCATCCCGAAACCACGTCGCACTTCTACCCGGTCGGCCACGGCTTCAACTGCGACCAGCGCGATGCCTACGACGAGGCCTCGGCCCGCCTGGCGCGCGAGCGCACGCTGGCCTTCCTCGACCAGCACCTGAACGCGCCGGCCTGACCCGGCCACCCAGAAGGAGCTTTCCCATGCAGATGTCAGGTGAACAAACCATCGCCGCCAGCCGCCAGGCGGTGTGGGACGCGCTGAACGACCCGCAGTCGCTGCGCGAGTGCATCCCCGGCTGCGAGTCGATCACGCCCAGCGGCGAGAACCAGTACGCGGTCGTCATGACGGCCGCGGTCGGGCCGGTCAAGGCCAAGTTCAACGCCAAGCTGAGCTTGTCGGACATCGTGCCGCCCACGTCCTACACCATGGGCTTCGACGGCTCCGGCGGCGCCGCGGGCTTCGGCAAGGGCACCGCCTCGGTGGCGCTGGCCGACACCGACGGCGGCGCCACCGTGCTGAGCTACACCGTCGAGGCCCAGGTCGGCGGCAAGATCGCCCAGGTCGGCGCGCGGCTGATCGACGGCGTGGCCAAGAAGCTGGCCAACGAGTTCTTCGCGCGCTTCAAGGCCCGCTTCGAGGCGCCCCAGGCCCAGGTGCCGGCAGCGGGCGAACTGGCGCCGCATGCCGCGCCCCAGGGCGGCCCCCTGCCGCCGCAGCAGCCGGTGCCCGGTGCCGCGCCCATGCCCTGGCCGATGCAGCCGCCCCCGTACTACGGCTACCGCGAGCCTTCGATCCGCCCGCGGGAAATGCTGGCCTGGGGCCTCGCCCTGGCGTCCAGCACCATCGCGATCTGCGCCCTCATCGTGCGGTGATTCACCCAGGAGCCCCCATGAACGCACCTTCCCCTTCCCTGCCCGTCGGCATCATCGGCGGCGCCGCGGTCCCGCACGCACCCCAGTTGCTGAGCGCCCCCAAGAGCGAAAGCCCGGAGCAGATCGCCCGCGTCAAGCAGGCCATGCACGCGGTCGGCGAGGCCCTGCGCGCGCTCGAGCCCGACCTGCTGATCGTCATCTCCAACGAGCACGGCAACCAATTCATCCTCGACGCCGTGCCGCCTTTCATGCTTCACTGCGCGAACCAGGTCCAGGGCCAGGAGCAGCACCAGGGCTGGTGGGCCAACGACGGCGACGCCGGCTACGCGCTCACGCGCGCGCTGCAGGAAGAAGGCTTCGACCCAGCCTTCACCCTGAGCGCGGAAATCGGCACCTCCTTCACCATTCCCTTCGAGTACATGGGCTGGAACCGGCGCACGCCGATGCTGGCCCTGTTCCTGAACGCCTACGTGCCGCCGCAGCCGCTGCCCGAGCGCTGCCACGAATTCGGCAAGGCGCTGCACCGCGCCGTCGCCCGCCTGGGCCGCCGGGCCGTGCTGATCGCCAGCGGCGGCCTCTCCCACTACCCCGGCACCGCGCGCTACGCGGACCCGGGCCCCGATCTCGAGTTCGACAAGATGGTGTTCGACGCCGCGGTCCAGGGCAACCTGCGCCGGCTGCTCGCCGCCGACGCGGCCGAGCTCGACCGCTCCGGCAACGTCGAGGCGCGCTCCTGGCTGATGCTCGCGGGCGCGCTCGGCGAGGCCCGGCCGGACCAGGCCGTGTTCGAAGAGAACTGGCACCACACCTACGCCATCCTCGGCTGGACCCGCCCGTCCACGGCGGCCGAGCGCGAGGGCGCGCTCTGGTACCGGCAGACGCCCTCGAACCGCGTCGAGCTGTCGCGCGCGCTGCAAACCCTGCGCACCGATGCCGCGGCCTGCCGGCGCTTCCTGGCCGAGGCCGAGGCGTACTGCCGGTCGTTCGAGCTCGCCGACGAAGAGGTCGCGCCGCTGCGGGCGCTGGACGAGAAGACCCTGCGCGACACCCTGGGCGTGCACCCGCTGCTGGTCGCGGGCGCGATCCGCCACGTGCGGCTGACCGAAGCCCGCGCCCAGGCCGCCGCCGCGGGCGCGCCCTGAGCGCCGGGCGGCTGCCATGAACGCGCGCCCCAAGAGCCTGTTCGGCGCCCGGGCCGCGGTCGCCTGCGGACACCACCTGGCCACGCAGGCGGCCAAGGACTGCCTCGATGCCGGCGGCTCGCCGATCGACGCCATGGTCGCGGCCTCGGCCGTGCTCTCGGTCGCCCTGCCGCACGCCACCTCGCTCGGCGGCTGCGGCATGCTGCTGTTCTTCGACGGCCGCACCGGCCGCGCGCACGGGCTCAACGGCACCGGGCGCGCGCCCCTGCAGGCCACGCCCGAGCAGTTCCCCGACGGCATGCCGCAGCGCGGCGTGCGCGCGGCGGTGGTCCCCACGCTGGTCCGCCTGTGGGCGCGCGCGCACGAACGCTTCGGGCGGCTGGACTGGTCACGGCTGCTGGCGCCCGCGATCGCGCTCGCGGAGGGCGGCCTCGGCACGCCCGAGGAGCTCGCGAGGAACCTCGCGCTCGCCGGCCCCGGGCTCACCGCCCAGCCCGGCTTCGACGGCCTGTTCCGCCCGGGCGGCCGGGCGCTCGCGGCGGGCGACGCGCTGGTCCAGCCGCGGCTGGCCCGGGTGCTGCGGCGCGTCGCCGAGCAGGGCGAGGCGGGCTTCTACCGCGGCGAGGCAGCGGCCAGCCTGGTGCGCTTCAGCCGCGCCCACGGCGGCCTGTGGTCGGCCGAGGACTTCGAGACCGCGCAGGCCGACTGGGTCGAGCCCTGGGCCTGCCGGATCGCGGGCGTGGACGCCTACGCCATGCCGCCGAACTCGGTCGGCGCGCTCATGCTGCGCCAGCTCGAGGTGTGGGACGCCGCGGGCCGCGAAAGCGGCGTGAACGGCACCGTGGCCGACATCGAACGCGCCATGGCCGTGATCGCCCAGGGGCGCAAGCTGATCGGCGACCCGGTGCGCACCCCCTGCACGCCCGGCCAGTTCGGCCTCGGCATCCAGGCCACGGCGCCCGCGCCCGACCGCGCGGCCCTGCGCGCCAGCCGGCTGGGCACCGGCGACACCGCGGGCTTCGTCGCCATGGACGGCGAGGGCAACGCCGTCGCCATGCTGCAGAGCGTGTTCCAGCCCTTCGGCAGCGGCGCCGTCGACGAGGCGACCGGCATCCTGCTGAACAACCGCATGTTCGATTTCTCGGCCAAGACCGGCCACGTGAACGCGGTCGGGCCGGGCCTGCGCCCGTCGCACACGCTCAATCCCTGGCTGCTGGCCCAAGGCGGACAGGCCTGCATGGCCGGCGCCTCCCCCGGCGGCGTGAGCCAGACCACCACCGGTTTCCAGGTCGCCAGCGGCGCCCTGAACGAGCCGCTCACGCTGGGCCAGCTCGTCTCCCGCCCGCGCTGGAGCCTGTCGCGCGACGGCGCGGTGCTGCTCGAACCCGGCATGCCCGAGGGCGTGGCCGCCATCCTGCGCGGCCGCGGCCACACGGTGGTGGAGAACTCGGACCACGAGTTCTATTTCGGCTCCGCCAAGCTGCTGCGCCGCACGGCGCCCGGGTGGATCGAAGCCGCCGCCGACATGCGCCGGCAAGCCACGGCGCTGGCCTGGTAGGCCGCCCCCTCTCCCTTCATCCTCCATCCCTTCCCACAGGAGTCCACCCCGTGAAACTGGTCAGCTACGAACACCTGGGCCAACCGGGCTTCGGCGCCGTCGTCGCCGCCGATTCGGGCATCGTCGATCTGCGCCGCGCCTTCGAGGGGCGCTTCCCCGACCTCAAGTCCCTGCTGGCCTCGCAGCCGGCCCTCGACGAAGCGGCCCGCCTCGCGCACGAGCGCCAGGCCGACCTCCGGCTCGACGAGGTCGCCCTGCTGCCGGTCATCCCCAACCCCGGCAAGATCTGGTGCTGCGGCCTCAACTACCACGAGCACGTGGTGGAGACCCGCCGCGAGCTCACCGAGCAGCCGACCTTCTTCCTGCGCACGCCCGACTCGCAGGTCGGCCACGGGCAGGCCCTGGTACGCCCCTGGGCCTCCTCGCAGTTCGACTACGAGGCCGAGCTGGCGGTGGTCATCGGCCGCCCCGGCCGGCACATCGCAGAGGAAGACGCCGCGCGCCACGTCGCCGGCTACGCCTGCTACAACGACGGCAGCATCCGCGACTGGCAGCGCCACACCACCCAGTGGTCGCCCGGCAAGTGCTTCTGGCGCTCGGGCAGCTTCGGCCCCTGGCTGGTCACCAGCGACGAGATCCCGTTCGACACCCGCATGACGGTCCGCACGGTGCTGAACGGCCAGGAGCTGCAGCGCGCCAGCACCGACATGATGATCCACAGCATCGCGCGGCAGATCGCGTACCTCTCGCGGATCGCCCCGCTGGAGACCGGTGACGTGATCGCCACCGGCACGCCGGGCGGCGTGGGCGCGCGCCGCGAACCGCCGGTCTGGATGAAGGCCGGCGACGTGGTCGAGATCGAGGTCGATCGCGTCGGCGTGCTGCGCAACACGGTGGTCGACGAAGCCCGGCCCTGAACGGCCCCTGATCGGCGGCGCAGGCGCGCCCGCCGCCTTGGCGGACAATCGGGGCCATGAGCGACGCCACGGCCCCTTCTTCTTCCTCCTCCCGCCCGCCCCTGCCCGACCGCCTGTCGATCGACCCACGCAGCCCGCACCACGTGGCCGCGGTGTTCGAGCACGACATCGGCATCCGCTTCAACGGCAAGGAACGCTTCGACGTCACCGAGTACTGCGCCAGCGAAGGCTGGATCCGGGTGCCGGCCGGCAAGACGCTGGACCGCAAGGGCCAGCCGCTGCTGATCAAGCTCAAGGGCACGGTCGAGGCGTTCTACAAATAGGCCGCCGCTGCAAATCCTGACAAATCCGGGTCTTCTGCGCCGAACCCGCGGGCCCCTGGCCGACTCGAACGCGGCACGTATGCGGCGCCGAACCCTCTTTCTTCTCTCCCCGCTCTGCCTGCCCCTGGCGCTCGGCCTCGCGGGGCCGGCCCGGGCCGATGGCGATGGCGGCGAAACGGATGCCGCAGCGCCGCCACCCGGCTTCCCGGTCCCGCTGCGGCAGATGGAAAGCGCCCTGGCCGAGCGCTTTCCCCGGCGCTACCCGGTGCCCGGCCTGATCGACCTGGACCTGCAGACCCCGCACCTGCAGCCGCTGCCGCGCCTGAACCGCCTGCAAGCCGACCTGACGCTCAGCGCCAGCGGCCCAGCGCTGCGGCGCGCGCACCAGGGCCAGCTGGACATCGACTTCGCGCTGCGCTACGAACCGGCCGACCAGACCGTGCGCGCCCACCAGCTCCGCCTGCACCGCCTGCGCTTCCCCTCGCTCCCGCCCCCGGTGGTCGAGCTGCTCAACACCTTCGGCCCCGAACTCGCACGGGAGAACCTCCAGGAACTGGTCCTGCACCGCCTCGGCCCGCAAGACCTGCGGCTGCTCAACGCCATGGGCATGCAGCCCGGCGCGATCACGGTGACGGACGCGGGCCTGGTGATCGGGCTGGAACTGAAACCCTTGTGACGCTTGGCCTGTCCCGACACCTGAGTGAGGGCTTCGACAGGCTCAGCTCGAACGGAGGCAATGGAAAGAGGCGAGCGAAGCGAGCCGAGACAAAACCCAGAGACAGCGAGGGTCCGGCTCCGCCGGCCCGAGATGTCGTCCCCCCTCCAAGCGCCGCAAAGCGGCGCGCCAGAGAGGGGGGAAGCGCCGAAGGCGCGCAGGGGGGTGTTTGCCGTAAGCTCTATCCGTGGCGATCCCCCAGACCTTCATCCAGGAACTGCTCAACCGCGTGGACGTGGTCGACGTGGTGGGGCGCTACGTGCAGCTCAAGAAGGGCGGCGCCAACCTGATGGGGCTGTGCCCGTTCCACGGCGAGAAGTCGCCCTCGTTCAGCGTCAGCCCGAGCAAGCAGTTCTACCACTGCTTCGGCTGCGGGGCCAACGGCAACGCGATCGGCTTCCTGATGGAGCACACGGGCATGGGCTTCGTCGAGGCGGTGAAGGAGCTCGCCCAGCAGACCGGCCTGCAGGTGCCCGAAGACGAGGCCTCGCCGCAGGACCGCGAGCGCGCGGCGCGCCAGCGCGAGAAGCAGGCCACGCTCACCGACGTGCTGGAAAAGGCCGCGCACGCCTACGCCAGGCACCTGCGCAATGCGCCGCGCGCGATCGACTACCTCAAGGGCCGCGGCCTCTCGGGCCAGATCGCCAAGACCTTCGGCCTGGGCTATGCGCCCGAAGGCTGGCGCCCGCTGGCCAGCAGCCTGCCCGACTACCAGGACCCGCTGCTGGTGGAGTCGGGCCTGGTGATCGAGCACGAGGACGAGAAAGGCCAGGACGGCCAGGCCCGGCGCTACGACCGCTTCCGCGACCGGATCATGTTCCCGATCCGCAACGTCAAGGGCGAGTGCATCGGCTTCGGCGGGCGCGTGCTCGACCGCGGCGAACCCAAGTACCTCAACTCGCCCGAGACGCCGGTGTTCAGCAAGGGGCGCGAACTCTACGGCCTGTTCGAGGCCCGCACCGCGATCCGCCAGCACGGCTATGCGCTGGTGACCGAGGGCTACATGGACGTGGTGGCGCTGGCCCAGCTCGGCTTCGCGAACGCGGTGGCCACGCTGGGCACGGCCTGCACGCCCGAACACGTGCAGAAGCTGTTCCGCTTCACCGACGCGGTCGTGTTCAGCTTCGACGGCGACGCGGCCGGCCGGCGCGCCGCGCGCAAAGCGCTCGACGCCGCCCTGCCCCTGGCCACCGACGTGCGCAGCGTGAAGTTCCTGTTCCTGCCGGCCGAGCACGACCCGGACAGCTTCATCCGCGCGCATGGCGAAGCCGCGTTCGCCCAGCGCGTCAAGGAAGCCGTGCCGCTCTCGCGCTTCCTGGTCGAGGCCGCCGGCGCCGACTGCGACCTCGCCACCGCCGAAGGGCGCGCGCGCATGGCCAGCCAGGCCCGGCCGCTCTGGAGCGCGCTGCCGGACGGCGCGCTCAAGCGCCAGTTGCTGGACGAACTGGCCGAGGGCGTGGCGCTGGACAGCCGGGACCTGCTCCAGCTCTGGCGGCCGTCCGGCGCGGGCGGCGCGCACCGCGATCCGGCGGCCCGTTCGCCGCGCGAGGCGCGCCCGCCAGCGGCCGGCGGCCCCGCCCGCCGCCCCGCGCCCGCCGCGCCGCCGTCGCGCATGGGCCATGGTCACGGCCACCGCCGGCGCGGCGTGGCCAGCCGGGCCGACCGCGCGGTCGGCCTGCTGCTGGCCAACGCCCAGGCCTGGGACAGCCTGTCGGCCGACGACCACGCGCTGCTGGCGCACCTGGACGACCCCCACGGGCCGGTGTTCGCCTGGCTGGAGGCGCAGTTGCACGAACACGGCCCGCAGCCCTGGGCGGCGCTGCGCGAGGCGCTGCGCGGCCACGCGCATGAGGCCTACGTGTGCGCCCAGGTCGAGCTGGTGGCCCTGGGCGCCGAGGAGCCGAGCCAGGAACTGGCCGAGCTGCGGGGCGTGATGAACCTGCTGCGCAGCGACGCCCTGGAGCGCGAAAGCAACGCCCTGACCGAGCAAGCCGCGACCGATCCGGTGGCGCGCCAGCGGCTGCGGGAAATCCACGAACGCATCAAGGCCTTGAAAAGCGGCTCGGAGGTATAATCTGCGGTTTTGCACCGCAAGCGCGACAGCAGCACCTCCGGCCCGGCCCGGTCCCACGCATGGGGCTACATGGACACTTCTCCTGGCCACCCCGGCAACCCCACCGGTTGCCAGCGGAACCCCGCAAGGACTGCACACCAAATGTTCGCCCCCACAGCTTGCAGGCCCGCCCTTTCCGGTCAGGGCGGGGTTCGTGCCCGACAAAACCACCGGAACGTGCGCGGGTTCTTCGCGTCCTTTCAGGCGTTTTGTGTGTTCCGCCGGCTCCTGTTCGACATTTTTTGAGGTTTCCATGCCCGCGAAGAAGTCCAGTCCGCCGTCCGCCGCGAGGAAGGCCAGCAGCCCCCAGGCCGCCGCTCCATCGTCCAAGAAAGTCCCTGCCGTGACCCAGAAAACCACCGCCAAAACCGCTCCCAAGAAGGCCGCCAAGGCCGAGGCGCCGGAAGCCGAAGCGCTCGACGCCGCCTCGAAGAAAAAGGCGGGCCGCCCGGCCAAGGCCGCGACAACGGCAGCGGCGACCGCCGCCGTCGCCGACAAGGCCGGCGCCGCGGCCGCCAAGCGCGGCCGCAAGCCCAAGGCCGATGCCAAGGGCAAAGGCAAGGCCGGCGCCGCCGACCTCGACGACGACGCCGACCTGAGCGACATCGAAGACGACCTCGCCGGCGACGACACCGAGGTCGAAGCGGTCGACGCCACCATCCAGGCGGTCGAGAAGGCCAAGCCGCTGCGCATGAAGATCAGCAAGGCCAAGGAGCGCGCGCTGATGAAGGAGTTCGGGCTGGACGAGACCGTCCTGTCCGAGGAAGAGGCGCGCAACCGCCGCGAGCGCCTCAAGACCCTGATCAAGCTGGGCAAGACGCGCGGCTACCTCACCCACGGCGAGATCAACGACCACCTGCCCGACAAGCTGGTGGAGGCCGAGACGCTGGAAGTGGTGGTGTCCCTGCTCAACGACATGGGCGTGGCGGTCTACGAACAGACGCCCGACGCCGAGACCCTGCTGCTCAGCAACACCGGCCCGACCGCCGCGACCGAGGAGGAAGCCGAAGAGGAAGCCGAGGCCGCGCTGTCCACCGTGGACAGCGAATTCGGCCGCACCACCGACCCGGTGCGCATGTACATGCGCGAGATGGGCACGGTGGAGCTGCTCACGCGCGAGGGCGAGATCGAGATCGCCAAGCGCATCGAGGGCGGCCTGCACAGCATGATGGAGGCGATCAGCGAATCGCCCGCCACCATCGCCGAGATCCTGGCCATGGCCGAGGAGATCCGCGAAGGCAAGGTCGTCATCTCCACCGTGGTGGACGGCTTTGCCGACGCCGACGAGGCCGACGACTACGTGGCCGAGGAAGACTTCGACGACTACGACGAGGCCGACGACGACGACGGCAAGGGCGGCTCCAAGGCCCTGACGCGCAAGCTCGAGGAACTCAAGCGCGAGGCGCTGTCGCGCTTCGACACGCTGCGCACGCAGTTCGAGAAGCTGCACAAGACCTACGACAAGGAAGGCTACGGCAGCCCGACCTACCACAAGACGCAGAAGGCGATCACCGAGACGCTGATGTCGATCCGCTTCACCGCCAAGGCGATCGAGAAGCTCTGCGGCACGCTGCGCAGCCAGGTCGACGAGGTGCGCAAGAAGGAACGCGAACTGCGCCGCATCATCGTGGACAAGTGCGGCATGCCGCAGGAGAAGTTCATCGCCGACTTCCCGTCCAACCTGCTCAACCTGAAATGGGTCGAGAAGCAGGCTGCCGCCGGCAAGCCCTGGAGCACGGTGATGGAGCGCAACATCCCCCCGGTCCAGGAACTCCAGCAGGGGCTGATCGACATCCAAGCCAGCGTGGTCGTGCCGCTGACGCACCTGAAGGACATCCACAAGCGGATGAACGAGGGCGAGGCCACCTCGCGCGACGCGAAGAAGGAGATGATCGAGGCCAACCTGCGCCTGGTGATCTCGATCGCCAAGAAGTACACCAACCGGGGCCTGCAGTTCCTGGACCTGATCCAGGAAGGCAACATCGGCCTGATGAAGGCGGTCGACAAGTTCGAATACCGCCGCGGCTACAAGTTCTCGACCTACGCCACCTGGTGGATCCGCCAGGCCATCACCCGCTCGATCGCCGACCAGGCGCGCACCATCCGCATCCCGGTGCACATGATCGAGACCATCAACAAGATGAACCGCATCAGCCGCCAGCACCTGCAGGAGTTCGGCTTCGAACCCGATGCGTCCATCCTGGCCGAGAAGATGGAGATGCCCGAGGACAAGATCCGCAAGATCATGAAGATCGCCAAGGAGCCGATCTCCATGGAAACCCCGATCGGCGACGACGACGATTCGCACCTGGGCGACTTCATCGAGGACCAGGCCAACACCGCGCCGATCGAAGCGGCGATGCAGGCCGGCCTGCGCGAAGTGGTCAAGGAGATCCTCGACAGCCTCACGCCGCGCGAGGCCAAGGTGCTGCGCATGCGCTTCGGCATCGAGATGAGCACCGACCACACGCTGGAAGAAGTGGGCAAGCAGTTCGACGTGACGCGCGAGCGCATCCGCCAGATCGAAAGCAAGGCGGTGCGCAAGCTCAAGCACCCGAGCCGCTCGGACAAGCTGCGCAGCTTCATCGATACGCTGTAAGCGGAGCGTCGCCCTTCCAAGCGCCGCGCAGCGGCGCAGGGGGTGTCAGGCGGCCGCCAACGCCATCACCGCCGTCGCCGTGTTCGAAATCGGCAAGTGGTAGTTGGTGTGCAGGCGCCTGACCGCCGGCCCCACGCCGGTGAGCGCGGCGCGCATGGCCAGCCACTGCAGCAGTTCCACGCCCTGGGTACCGGCCTTCTCGACGAGTTCGGGGATGCTGAACTGCGTGGCCCATTCGGGGTTGCTCTCCAGGCTGTCGAGGAACTGCAGGTCGAAGGCCTTGTTGATGAAGCCGGCGCGCTCGCCGTCGAGCTGGTGGCTCAAGCCGCCGGAAGCGACCACCGCGACCTTCTTGTCGCTCTCCCACGAACGGATCGCCTCGCCCACCGCCTTGCCCATGGCGTAGACGCGGCTGGCCTTGGGCAGCGGGAACTGCACGGTGTTGATGCACACCGGCACCAGCGTCACCGGATACTCGCCCTCGGGCCAGAACAGCTTGAGCGGCAAGGTGCAGGCGTGATCGACCAGCATCTCCTGGCAGCTCACGATGTCGAATTCCTTGTCGATCAGGGCGTCGATCAGGTGCCAGGACAGGTCCTGCTCCCCCTTGACCGGCGGCAGCGTGGGAATGCCCCAGCCTTCGTCGGCGTTGCGGTACTCGGCCGCGGCGCCGATCGCGAAGGTCGGCATCTTGTCGAGAAAGAAGTTCAGGCCGTGGTCGTTGTAGAACATCACGACCACGTCGGGCTTCTCGCGCCCCAGCCATTCGCGGATGGGGGGAAAGCCGTCGAAGAAGGGCTTCCAGTAGGGTTCCTGCTGCAGGCCCTTGTGGATCGCGCCGCCGATGGCGGGAATGTGGGACGTGCCGAGTCCGCCGATGAGTCGTGCCATGGTGTGGCCTCCTGGGGTTTCCTGCTGGGTTAGGGGTGGTTGGCCGCTTCGAGCCTGGCCTGGAACTGCGCCTTCGTCAGGCCGGTCTGCTGCGCGCCGATGTCCTGCATGTCGAGCTTGAAGATGCCGGCGAACTTGGCCAGGTAGTAGGCGTTGCCGCCGGCCTCGATCAGTTGCAGCACGTTGCGCGCGCGGATCGCGGCGGCCTGCTGCTCGCTCAGGCCGTAGCGCCGCATGTAGCCCTCTTCGTCGGCCAGGAAGGCCTGGCGGTTGGCTTCGTCGTTGAACGAAAAGCACATCTTGTTGAGCGCGTAGCCCTTGCGGGCCTGGGCGCCGTCGAACAGGGTGGTGCCGGGTATCGCCGGCGGCGGGGTGCGCGTTGCGGGGCTCATGCGTATCTCCTCGGGTGGGGTTCGTGTGCCGGCAGTATCCGGCTTTGCTTGCAAAAGATAAACCGATGAATCATCATCAGATGCATGAGCCATTTCGATTGGTCCGACCTGGATGCGCGGCTGCTGCAGCTGCTGGTCGCGGTGGTGGAAACCGGTTCGATCACCCGGGCGGCGCAGCGCCTGGACGTGACCCAGTCGGCCGTGAGCCACCTGCTGGGCAAGCTGCGGGCCATCACCGGCGACGCGCTGTTCGTGAAGAGCGGGCGCGGCATCGTGGCGACCGCGCGCGCCGAGGCGCTCGCGCCGCAGGCGCGCGAGCTGTTGAGCCAGCTGGAGCGCTTCGCCCGCGGCGACCCGTTCGCGCCCGAGCGCTGGCAGGCCACGGTCACCATCGCCGCCAACGATTTCCAGCGCGACGTGCTGCTGCCCCCGCTGATGGCCCGCCTGCGCCAGCAGGCGCCGGGCGTGGCGCTGCGCATCATCCCGTCCAACGTGCCCTCGCTGGACATGCTGCGCCACGAGCACTGCCAGCTCGCGATCAGCCCGCGGCCGCCCGAAGGCGCCGACATCGTGCAGAAACGCCTGTTCGAAGACCGCTACCGCGTGTTCTACGACCCGGCCATGCGCGAAGCGCCGGCGACCAAGGTCGACTACCTGGCCGCCGACCACGCCACCGTGGTGTACGAGCCGCGCCGGCTGCTCGACCTGGACCAGCAACTGGCCGAGCGCGGCGTGCGGCGCCGCTTCGCCGTGATGGTGCCGAGTTTTGCCGGCCTGCCGGCGTTCATCCAGGGCAGCCGGCTGCTCACGACCGTGCCCGGCCTGCTGGCGCGCACGCGCCTGATGCAGGGCCTGGCCCATGCCAAGGTGCCGCTGCCCTGCCCCACCATGCCGATGTACATGATCTGGCACCTGCGCCACCACCAGGACCCCGCGCACCGCTGGCTGCGCGCGCAGCTCGAAGCCGTGGCCCAGCCGTTGAGATAACGCCCCCCGAAGCGCCTGCAGCGCCTCCCCCCACTGGGGCGCGCACCCTGCGGCCCGGCAAAGCCGGTTCCGCGGGTGCACTGGACTGGGGGGTGGCGTTCATACGTTGTGGGTGGTGCGCAGCACCATGGAAAACCGAAACGATTCACCCCACCCGGACGGTGACGGCCAGTCCGGGCCGTGCGTTGCGCACCGCGAACGCGCCCCCGTGCGCTTCAGCCACCAGCCGGCACAGGTAGAGCCCGAGGCCGACCCCGCCGGCGCTGCGGGTGCGCGCGGCATCCGGGCGGAAGAAGGGCTGCGCCAGGTTCGGGAGCTGCCCGTCCGGCACGCCCGGCCCGTGGTCGCGGACCTCGATTTCGATGCCCTCGCCCTCGGCCACCGCCCGCAGATGCAGCTCGGGCGGATGGGGGGCGTCCGCGCCATGGCGCAGCGCGTTGTCGAGCAGGTTGCGCAGCAGCAGGCGCATGCGCACCCGGTCCAGCGGCCGCGTGGGCAGCCCCGGAGCCGCCTCGAGCCGGATGGCCGCGGCCCGGGGCTGGGTGGCCGCGAGCTCGGCGATCACCTCGCGCGCCAGCGCCGCGAGATCGGTGGGTTCCCGGTGCAGCACCTGGTGCCGGCCGGCCAGGCGCTCGCTCTCGAGCAGGTCGCTGATGAGCTGCGCCATCTCGCCCAGGTCGCGCAGCAGGGCCTCGCGCTGCGGCGCGACGGCCTCGGACCCGGGCAGCAGCTCGACGTTGAGCCGCGCGCGCGTGAGCGGGCTGCGCAGTTCGTGGCTGATCGCCAGCAGCAGGCCGCGCTGGGCTTCGAGCATCTGGTGGATGTCCTGGCCCATGGTGTTGATGGTGGCGGCGAGCTGGCCCAGCTCGTCGGGCCGCCGGGGCCGCTGCACGGGGATCGGCTGGGTGAAGTCGCCGGCGCCGAAGCGCAGCGCGCCCTGGCGGATGCCGTCCAGCGGGCGCAGCAGGCGCCGCACGTACAGGTAGGCCAGCAGCGCGATCGCGAGCAGCGCCGCCACCATGTAGCCGATCAGCCGGGTGCGGCGCTCGAAGGCCTGCTCGTCCAGGCCGAACACGATGCGGTGGCGGCCATCGGCCGTGGTGCGCTCGAACAGCCGATCGCCGCCGCGCTCGCGCCGCTCCCAGCCCGGACGGCCGCCCTGCCCGCGCGGCCAGGCCTGTTCGGGATGGGAGCGCCAGTTCACCACCGGGCCGCGGATCTGTACCGTCACCGGCAGCCGCTGCGCCAGCGCCTGGGCCCGCTGCACGTCGGGCGCGCCATCGGGGCCCGCCACGTCGGCCGCCAGGCGGTCCACGTAGTCCATCAGCAGCGGCAGCGCCACCTCGCGCCAGCCGGCGGAAAACGCCTTCTGCGCGCCGCCGACGAAGACGAACGCCATGCCCATGGCGAGCAGCAGGAACACCAGCACCAGGCGCAGCTTGATCGACGCGCGCAGCGCCGAGGCCGCGCGGCGGGCCCGGGACAGCGTCGGTTCGGCGGTGGTCACAGCCGTGTCACGGAACCAGGCGGCGCAGCGCCAGCGAGTAGCCGGCGTTGCGCAGGGTCTTGATGCAGTCCAGCGGCTCGAGCTTGCGGCGCAGGCGGCTGACCACGATGTCCACCGCGCGGGTGTAGAGCTCGGCGTCGTGCCCGCGCAGGTGGCCGAGGATGTCGTCGCGGCTGAACACGCGGCCGCTCTCGCGCGCGAGCAGGTGCAGCAGCTCGAACTCGGTGCCGGTGAGCTCCACCGCCTCGCCCTGGCGCGTCACGCTGCGGCGCGCGGGGTCGATGGTCAGGCCCTCGAACGCCAGCACGGCCGCCTGCGCGGCGGGCGCCGCCGGGCGGCGGCGCAGCACGGTCTGGACCCGCGCCACCAGTTCGCGCGGCTCGAAGGGCTTGGGCAGGTAGTCGTCCGCCCCGAGCTCCAGGCCGACCACGCGGTCCATCACGTCGCCGCGCGCGGTCAGCATGACGATCGGAATGTCGCTTTCCTTGCGGATGGCGCGGCACAGCGCGAAGCCGTCCATCTCCGGCAGCATCACGTCCAGGATGGCGGCGTCGAAAGCCCCGCTGCGCAGCCTGGCCAGGCCCTCGCTCGGCTTGAGCGCGTGGGTCAGCACCAGCTCGAAGCGCTGGAAGTACGTGGCCAGCGGTGGGCCGAGCTGTTCGTCGTCGTCAATCAGCAGGACGCGGTGCATGCCGCATTCTCACACCAGCGCTCAGCCGCGGGAGAACCAGCCCCTGCGCTTGGCCAGGCGCTCGCGCACCTCGGCCTGCTGCGTGGGGTTGAGGCTGTCGTAGAAATCGGCCAGCGCGGTGATCACCTCGGGGCTGCCCGCCTGCATCGCGCGGGTCTTTTCGTCGAGCAGGTTCAAGGCGCGGGCGCGGTCGAATTTTTCGCCCGCGACCAGGGCGCCGATCTCGGCGCGCGGGTCCGTGGTCTGGCCGATGAAGGCGGTGCGCTGGGCCTGCAGCTTGTCGGCCAGCACGTTGAGTTTCTGCTGCTGCCCGGCGTTGAGCTCGAGCTTGGCGGTGACGCGATCGACCACCTTGCCGCGGATGTCGGCGACGCGCTCGGGGCTCATGGGACCGTGGCCATGGTGGCCGCGCGCGCAGGCGGCGAGCCCGCCGGCGGCGATGGAGAGGCCGGCGAAGGCCAGGAGGGAACGCTTGATCCAGGGTTTCATGACGGGGTCCTGTGCATAGGCATGGGGTTGAACATGAACGCCATGGTGCCGATGCAGGGCCTCCGCCGGGTGTCAAGGCGGTTTCGGTTTTTTTCGGTTTGTTTCAGCGCCCGTAGAGCCGGCCCGCCACGGCACCGGCCCTCACCCCAGCCTTCTCCCACAAGTGGGAAAGCGAGCCGACCCAAACCCAGAGACAGCGAGGGTCCGGCTCCGCCGGCCCAAGCTGTCGTCCCCCCTCCAAGCGCCGAAGGCGCGCCAGAGAGGGGGGAAGCGGCGAAGCCGCGCAGGGGGGAGTCAATAACTCTCCGTGTCGACCTCGCGGTTGGCCTGCTCGGCGTAGCGGTTGCCGCTCACGGTCTGCTGGTTGATCAGCGCGTCCAGCCGGGCGAGCGTCGCCGCATCGAGCGTCACGTCCGCGGCGCCCAGGTTGTCGCGCAGGTGGTCTTCGCGCGCGGTGCCGGGAATGGGCAGGATGTCCTCGCCCTGGTGAAGCAGCCAGGCGATCGCGAGCTGGGCCGGGGTGCAGCCCACCTCCTTCGCGATGGCCTGGTAGGGCGCGAGCAGCTTGAGGTTGGCGGCGTAGTGCTCGGGCGTGAAGCGCGGCATGGCGCGGCGGATGTCCTTGGCGTCGAGCGCGGCCAGGTCGATCTCGCCGCACAGGAAGCCGCGCGCGACCGGGCTGAAGGCCACGAAGGCCACGCCGAGCTCGCGGCAGGCTTGGAGCACCGCGATCTCGGGGTTGCGCGTCCAGAGCGAATACTCGGTCTGCAACGCGGTGATGGGGTGCACCGCGTGCGCCCGGCGCAGCGTGTCGGCCGACACCTCGGACAGGCCGATGGTGCGGACCTTGCCTGCGCGCACCAGCTCGCCCAGGGCGCCCACGCTGTCCTCCACCGGCACCTGCTTGTCCCAGCGGTGCAGGTAGTAGAGGTCGATCACGTCGGTCCTGAGGCGGCGCAGGCTGTCCTCGCAGTTGCGGCGGATGGCCTCGGGCCGGCCGTCGATCACGCGCTTGACGCCGTCATCGAACTGCACGCCGGCCATGCCGCCCTTGCTGGCGAGCGTGAAGCGGCTGCGGTGCGGCGACAGCACCTCGCCGACCAGGGTCTCGCTCGCGCCGAAGCCGTAGAGCGCGGCGGTGTCGAAGTGCGTCACGCCCTGGTCGAGGGCCGTGAGCAGCACGCGCTCGGCCTGCGCCCTGGGAACGGGCGGGCCGTAGGCGTGGCAGATGTTCATGCACCCCAGGCCGATGGCCGAGACCTGGAAGGGGCCGAGTGATCGCTGCTGCATGGCCTCAACCGTTCGCGTTCAGTTGCTGCTCCAGCCGGTGCAGCACCTCGTAGCAGGGCAACACCTTGGCCACGCTGGAATTGGGCTCGCGGCCTTCGCGGATGGCGGCGAAGAACTCGCGGTCCTGCAGCTCGATGCCGTTCATGCTCACGTCCACCTTCGACACGTCGATGGGCTCGTCCTTGCCGTTGAACAGGTCGTCGTAGCGCGCGATGTAGGTCGCGGTGTCGCCGATGTAGCGGAAGAAGGTGCCGAGCGGGCCGTCGTTGTTGAAGGACAGGCTGAGCGTGCAGATCGCGCCGCTGGCGGCCTTGAGCTGGATGCTCATGTCCATGGCGATGCCCAGCACCGGATGGATCGGGCCCTGCACGGCATTGGCCAGCACGATCGGGCTGTTGCACTGGTAGGCGAACAGGTCCACGGTGTGCGCGGCGTGGTGCCACAGCAGGTGGTCGGTCCAGCTGCGCGGCTGGCCGGCGGCATTCATGTTGGTGCGGCGGAAGAAGTAGGTCTGCACATCCATCTGCTGGATGTTGAACTTGCCGGCTTCGATCTGCCGGCGCACGTACTGGTGGCTGGGGTTGAAGCGGCGGGTGTGGCCGCACATGGCCACCAGCCCGGTCTGCTTCTGCAGCGCCACCACCTCCTGCGCGCCCTTGAGGTTGTCGGCCAGCGGGATCTCCACCTGCACGTGCTTGCCGGCCTTCAGGCAGGCCAGGGTCTGCTCGGCGTGCATCTGCGTGGGCGTGCACAGGATGACGGCGTCGAGCTCCTTGAGCGCGAGCGATTCGCCCAGGTCCGTGGCGACGTGGCCGATGCCGTATTTCTTCGCCACCGCCTGCGTCTTGTCGAGCTCGCGGCCGACCAGCGAGACCACCTCGACATCGGGAATGTTCTGGATGCCGTCCAGGTGCTTGATGCCGAACGCGCCGGCGCCGGCGAGGGCGACTTTGATGGTTTTGCTCATGGAGGTTCTCCTACTCAGTTGTTTTCGAGGATCAGGTGGCCCACGGCGGTGTTGCTCGCGGGCACATGGAAGAAGCGGTGCGCGACCCGCGGCGCCGGACCGCCGGCCACGTCGGCCATCGCGCCGCGCGCGATCAGCCACATCACCAGCTCGATGCCCTCGCTGCCGGCTTCGCGCACGTACTCGATGTGCGGCACCTTGGCCAGCTCGGCCGGCTCGGCGATCAGGCGGTCGAGGAAGCGGTTGTCCCACTCGGCGTTGATCAGGCCCGCGCGCGCGCCCTGGAGCTGGTGGCTCATGCCGCCGGTGCCCCAGATGTGCACGTTCAGGTCCTCGTCGTAGCTCTCGATCGCCTTGCGGATCGCCTGGCCCAGGTTGAAGCAGCGCTGGCCGCTGGGCACCGGGTACTGGACCACGTTGACGGCGAACGGGATCACCGGGCAGGGCCAGGCGCCCTCCCTCGGGTCCTTCTCGCCGCACATCAGCGACAGCGGCACCGTCAGGCCGTGGTCCACGTCCATCTTGTTGACGATGGTCAGGTCGAAGTCCTGCTGGATCACGCTCTGCGCGATGTGGCTGGCCAGCTCGGGGTGGCCGACCACCTTGGGCACCGGACGCGGGCCCCAGCCCTCGTCGGCGGGCTGGTATTCGGCCGCGGTGCCGATGGCGAAGGTGGGGATCATCTCCAGGCTGAACGCGGTCGCGTGGTCGTTGAAGACCAGGAACACCACGTCCGGCTTGTTGTCCTTCATCCACTGCTTGGAGAACTCGTAGCCCGCGAAGAGCGGCTTCCAGTAGTCCTCCTGGGTCTTGCCCAGATCCATGGCCGCGCCGATGGCCGGCACGTGCGAGGTGTAGACGGATGCGGTGATGCGGGCCA
>CAZAPJ010000058.1:0-30555 GCA_964487025.1 uncultured Hydrogenophaga sp. | reverse complement strand
CTCCAGTCTCCCAGACCCTTCCGGGTGAACAACCTATTGAAACATCACAGCTAGTCGCAGTCCTTCGTTGAAGGGCACCCGCGCATCGCCGTGCGCATGCAGCACCAGGGTGGGCACACGCAACTGGCGCGCCAGTTCGGTCACGTCGACGTGGTGGAACGCATCGAGCGTGCGCGCCGCGTTCTCGGGGCTCGCGGTCAGGCGCTCCAGTTCGTTCCACCATTGGTGCTGCATCGGCGTGCCGCCGGGGATGAACTGGTTGGTGAAAACCTGGCGGAAGGCCGCGTTGTCGCGCCCCCAGCCCAGGCGGATCAGGTTGACCAGGGTTTCGGCCTCCAGCCGCTCGGCATCGGTGGTGGCGCGCTGCAGCGCGCCGCGCGCGTAGGCGCCGTGCAGGATCAGGTGCGACACCCTGTCGGGGTGGCGCACCGTGTAGGCAATGGCCACCGCGCCGCCTTGCGACATGCCGATCAGCGGGAAGCGACGCAGGCCCAGGCTGTCGACCACGGCCTCGAGGTCGCCGACCCAGGCGTCGAGCGAGAAGTCGGCCACCGCGCTGCTGGACAGGCCGCAGCCGCGCTGGTCGTAGCGGATGTAGCAGTGGTCGCGCGCGAGTTCGGCCAGCCAGGGCCGCCAGACGGGGCTCTGCAGGTCGTGCTCGACGTGGCTCAGCCAGTGCGCGGCACGCAACAGCGGCGGGCCACTGCCGATCGAAGCGATCGCGATGCGTGTGCCGTCGGCCGCGGTGCAGAAGCGCAGGCTCTGACGCGGGTTCGGGGAGGGACGCTGAGCGGCGGGCATGCGCGATTGTCTCGCGCCTGGGTCGTCCGTCCTATGCCCTGACGCCTTCGATTTCCCCCAGCCGGGGCCCGTGGGACATCTGTCTCATGCGCCTGTGCGCGCAACGGCGAATCCTTCGTTCACGTCGACAAGACGGATCCCACCCGAAAGGAAACACCATGGAAACCCAACCCGCCACCCTTGACGTCCCGCGCTACGCCAAGACCATCGAAGTCTCCAAGCGCATCCGCTGGGACATCGATCGCGACGTGATCCGCGGCCGCAGTTTCGACCTGGCCCACACCTTCCTGCCCGACGGCCTGTCGCTGGCCGACGAACTGGCCTTCCTGAGCCCGGCCGAGCACCGCTTCCTGAGCCAGGTGCAGGGCCGCACCTACGCCAACATGTTCGGCCTGGTCGAGCGCTTCATCGGCGCGAAGATGCTCGAAGTGAGCCGCGACCATTGGCTCGGCGACCAGACTGCGCTGGAAGCCATCGTGCGCTTCACCGACGAGGAGCTGAAACACCAGGAACTGTTCCGCCGCATCGAATTGCTGGTGGGTGCCGACATGCCGGCGGGCTACCGCTTCGACGTGTCGCCCAACGACGTGGCCGCGTTCGTGCTCGGCAAATGCACCTGGGCGGTGCTGGCGCTGACCTGCCATATCGAGTTGTTCTCGCAGGCGCACTACCGCGCCAGCATCGACGCAGCCAGGGACCTGTCGCCGCTTTTCAAGGATGTGTTCCTGTTCCACTGGAAGGAAGAGTCTCAGCACGCGGTCATCGACGAACTGGAATGGGAGCGTGAAGACGCCAAGCTGACGTCCGACGCACAGCGCGATGCGGCGGTGGACGACCTGATCGCGCTGGTCGGTGGCGTCGACGGCATCCTGCAGGCGCAGGCCCGGGCCGATGCGGCGTATTTCCTGCAAGCCAGCGGCATGGGCCAGCATGGCGCGCGTGTGGAGCCGGTGAACGCCACGCTGCTGAAAGCCTACCGCTGGCAGTACATCGTCTCCGGCACGCTGGAGCCGCGCTTCCAGAAGGTGCTGGGCAGGCTGGTCAGTGCGGCGCAGATGGCGCGCATCCAGGCCGCGCTGGCGCCGCTGAGCTACGCGGTGCCGGCCCGTGCGGATGCGATGGATGCGATGGTGCATTGATGCCTGTGGACTTCGGCATCGCAGCCTCCTGGAGGTTCAGAGGTTGAAGCCGCCCAGGCTCTGGATGCGCTCCACGTGCGCCATCAGGGAGCGCTTGGCCACCGGCCAGAGGCGTTCCGGCACGTCGTCGTAGGCGAGCTTCACCCAGTCGTCGGGGGTGCCGTCGGGCTGGGCCTGCAGGGCGCGGGCGATCTTGGCTTCGCGTTGCAGGCGGTGGGCCTTGAGGTGGGCGATCGCGGCGCGCGCGCCGCCCAGGGGCGGGGCGCTGGGGTTGTCCTCGCTGCGCCGCAGGTCGCCCAGCACGTGGCCGTGGGCCGGCAGCAGGAATTCGATGCCGAAGCGTTCGCACACGGCTTCGAGCTTGTCGAGCGAGTCGAGGTAGGCGCCCATGTTGCCGTCGGGCGGGTCGATCACGGTGGTGCTGCCGTTGAGGATGTGGTCGCCGGTGAACAGCAGCCCATCTTCCACCAGCGCCAGGCACAGGTGGTTGGCCGCGTGGCCCGGCGTGTGCACCACCTCCAGCGTGTGCGGGACCACGCCGTCGGCCGACTGGCCCATCAGCACGATCTGCTCGCCGTCGGCCAGCGCGCGCTCGGGCGTGAAGCGGCTGTTCTCGCGCGCCGTGGGCGCGCTGGGCAGGCCCAGGATGGGGGGCGCTTGCAGGCCGGCGGCGGTGCACAGCGCCTGCAGGCGCGGCGCGCCGGGCGAGTGGTCGGCGTGCGAGTGGGTGCACACGATGGCCTGGATGCGGCCGCCGGCGGCGCGCCAGAGGCGCTCGATGTGGGCCGGCTCGTCCGGCCCTGGGTCGATCACCACGTGGCCGCTGGCCGGGTCGCCGACGAGGTAGCTGTTGGTGCCCGGCCCGGTCATGTAGCCCGGGTTGGGCGCGGTCAGGCGCTGCACGTTCTTGAGCAGTTGCACCGGCTGCTCGTGCTGCCAGTCCAGGCTGTGCACGATCCGGCCGTCGGGACAGACCAGCGCGAGTTCGCCGAACGGCGGCTCGTGCTCCATGTGGCGCGTCTCGCGCCCGCCGATCAGGCCGGCGCGCGGGCAACTGGTCCACAGCGGCTGTTCGCTGGCCGCGCAGGCATCGAGCACGTCCTGCACGGTGGCGTAGGCCCGCAGCCGTTCGAGCGTGCGGATGGTCGGGAAGATGATGAAGAAGCCGCCGGCCCGGTGCCGCTCCAGCGCTTCCTGAGGCCGCACCCAGACCGGCTCGAACTGTTCGGTTTCGTCGGCCACCGGCGCCTGGCCCTCGGGCATGCGCGCGAGCAGGAAGGGCACGTCGAAGCGGCGCGGCAGGTCGCGGTCGGTGATCCAGTGCGCCAGCACGTGCACGTTCGCCGCGTCCAGCGTGAGGCCGCGCTCGCGGCATTGCGCCGCGAGGGGGGCCTTGCGGTCCAGTGCGGCGATGTCGCTGCCGTCGACCGGGGTGCCGTCGGCGCGCAAGGCGAGCAGCACGCCCAGTTCCTCGAAGCTCTCCCGGATGGCCGCGATCGCCTGCGTGAGGTGCAGGGCGCTCTGCGTGGCGCGCCGCGTGGCGATGTCGTGGACCTGGGCGTCGGCGTCGTCGATGCCGCCGCCGGGGAACACGTAGGCGCCCGGCGCGAAGCTGGCGGTCGTGGAGCGGCGGGTCATGAGGACTTCGACGCCCGGGCGGGCCGGGTCGGCGCTGTCGCGCAGCAGCAGGACCGTGGCGGCCGGCTTCGGCGGCGCCGGCGGACGCTGCGGGTGGAGGAGTTGCGTGGGGCGGACCATGCGCGCATTGTGCGGCAAGGCCGCGGCCATTGCAGGCGGCGGATAATCGCGCCCATGCGGATCCGATTCACCAAGATGCAGGGCGCGGGCAACGATTTCGTGGTGCTCGACGAGACCCGGGAGCGACTGGGCCTGAACGCGGCCCAGTACCGCTTCCTGGCCGATCGCCACTTCGGGGTGGGCGCCGACCAGATCCTGAGCGTGCGGCCTTCTCCCGGGCCTGGGCTGGACTTCGAGTACGCCATCCACAACGCCGACGGCGGCGAGGTGGAGCACTGCGGCAATGGCGCGCGCTGCTTCGTGCGCTTCGTGCACGAGAAGGGCCTGAGCCGGCGCAACCCGCTGCGCGTGAAGGTGGTCAATGGCGAGTTGGAACTGCACATGCATGCCGACGGCCGCGTGACTGTCGACATGGGGCCGCCGGTGTTCGCGCTCGGGAAGGTGCCGTTCCGGGCCGATGGGCTGGTCCCCGAGCCTCTGGGCGGTTTCGAGCGCTGGCCGCTGGCGCTGCCGCCGGCCGGCGATGTGGTGAAGGTGGCCGTGCTCTCCATGGGCAACCCGCACGCCGTGCTGCTGGTGGACGACGTGGAGACCGCCCCGGTGCCGGCCTGGGGGCCGGCGATCGAGTCGCACGAACGTTTCCCCCGGCGCGTGAACGCAGGCTTCCTGCAGGTCGTCAGCCGCACCGAGGCGCGGCTGCGCGTCCATGAGCGCGGCGCCGGCGAGACCCTGGCCTGCGGCACCGGCGCCTGCGCCGCGGTGGTGGCGGGCGCCCGCTTGGGGCTGCTCGATGCGCGCGTGGACGTGCACACCCGGGGCGGCATGCTGACCATCGAATGGCAGGACAGCCCGGCGCACGACCGGCCCGTCACCATGACCGGGCCGTCCACGACGGTCTACGAAGGCGAGATCGAGATTCCCGAGTTGGAAGGTGCGGACTGAGCGCGGCGCAGGCTGGGGGTAAAGTCCACCACCATGAACCCGAACCAGATTCCTCCCATCACCGAAGACGACATCGCCAACTATCTGGCCAATACGCCCGACTTCTTCGAGCGCCACGCCAGCCTGCTGGCGGCGGTGCAGCTCACCAGCCCGCACAGCCAGCGCGCCGTGAGCCTGCAGGAGCGCCAGGCCGAGATGCTGCGCGAGAAGATCCGCGCCCTCGAGCTCAAGGCGGCCGAGATGATCCGCCACGGCCACGAGAACACGGCCATTGCCGACAAGCTGCAGCGCTGGATGCGCGCGCTGCTGCTCACGCGCGAGGCGCGCGAGCTGCCCTCGGTGGCGGCCACCGAGATCGCCGAGCAGTTCCTGGTGCCGCAGGTGGCCATCAAGGTCTGGGACGTGGCGCCCGAGTACGCGGACGAGCCGTTCGCCCAGGGCGCCAGCGAGGACGTGAAGGCGTTCGCTTCCTCGCTCATGCGGCCCTATTGCGGCGCCAACCCGGGTTTGGAGGCGGCCCAGTGGCTGGTGGACCCGTCCTCGGCGGCCTCGCTGGCCCTGATTCCGCTGCGCACCGGCGCGGCGCCGCAGGCCTTCGGCCTGCTGGTGCTGGCGTCGGCGGACCAACAGCGCTTCGCGGCCGACATGGGAACCGACTTCCTCGAGCGCATCGGCGAGCTCTCCAGCGCGGCGCTGTCTCGCCTGCAGCCGTGAGCATCCCGGGCGGCGTTGGCGACGATGCCGCCCTGGTGCGGTCGTACCTGGACCACGTCCGGGTGGAAAAGCGCCTGGCCGAGCGCACGGTGGCGATCTACACGCAGGCCCTGGACCAGCTCGCCGCGCAGGCCCGCGAAGCGGGCGTGCCGCTGGCCGCGGTGCAGAACGCGCACGTGCGCCGCTGGGCGGCGCGCCTGCACGCGGGCGGGCGCCGGCCGCGCGGCATCGCGCTCATTCTCTCCGGCTGGCGCGGCTTCTATGCCTGGCTCGCGCGCCAGGGCCGGATCGGCCACAACCCGGCGCAGGACGTGCGGGGTCCCAAGGCCGGGAAGCCCCTGCCCAAGGCCCTGGGCGTGGACGAGGCGGTCCGGCTGGCCTCGCACCACGAGGCCGCTGACGATCCCGCGCTGGAGGCGCGGGACGCCTGCATCACCGAGCTGCTCTACGGCTGCGGCCTGCGGATCGGCGAACTGGTCGGGCTGGACGTGGCCGCCAGCGCCGGCGCGCGCGGCTGGATCGACGCCCGGGAGGGCGAGGCCCACGTGCTGGGCAAGGGGTCGAAGCGCCGCAGCGTGCCGGTCGGCCGCCAGGCGCTGCAGGCCCTGGCGCGCTGGCTGGCGCTGCGCGAGGCCTGGGCGGGCGACGAGCCGGCGCTGTTCATCGGCGCGCGCGGCCAGCGCCTCACGCCCCAGCACATCCGGCTGCGCCTGAAGCGCCGCTCGCTGCTCGCCGGGCTGGCCACGCCGGTGCATCCGCACATGCTGCGCCATTCGTTCGCCAGCCACGTGCTGCAGTCCAGCGGCGACCTGCGCGCGGTGCAGGAGCTGCTGGGACACGCCAGCATCGGCACCACCCAGGTCTACACGCGGCTGGATTTCCAGCACTTGGCCAAGGCCTACGACGCCGCCCATCCCCGGGCCCGCGCCGGTGGCCGCGGCAAGGGCCCCAAGGCCTGATGGTTCGTCGGGCGAACTCGCGCGCCGCATCGGGGTCGCATACACTTGCCGGTTGCCTTTCCATCCCCGTTTTCCCTGCCGCGTCCACGCCATGTCACTGATCCCCGCCACCATCCTCACCGGCTTTCTCGGCTCTGGCAAGACGACCTTGCTCAAGCGCGTGCTCACCGAGGCGCACGGCCAGAAGATCGCGGTGGTGGAAAACGAGTTCGGCGAGGAGAACATCGACAACGAGATCCTGGTGGCCGACACCCAGGAGAACATCATCCAGATGAGCAACGGGTGCATCTGCTGCACCATCCGCGACGACCTGCGCGCCACCTTGCAGGACCTGGCGCAGAAGCGGCGCAAGGGCGAGCTCGATTTCGAGCGCGTGGTGATCGAGACCACCGGCCTGGCCGACCCCGGCCCGGTGGCCCAGACCTTCTTCATGGACGACGAGGTGGCCGAGCAGTACCTGCTGGACTCGATCATCACGCTGGTGGACGCCAAGCACGCGGCCGGGCAGCTCAACGACCGGCAGGAAGCGCGCCGCCAGGTCGGTTTCGCGGACCAGATCTTCATCAGCAAGGCCGACCTGGTCGATGCCGCGGAGCTGGATGCGCTGACCCACCGCCTCAAGCACATGAACCCGCGCGCGTCCATGCGCCCGGTGCACTTCGGCGAAGCCTCGCTCCAGGAGGTGTTCGACCTGCGCGGCTTCAACCTCAACGCCACGCTCGACATCGATCCGGACTTCCTCAAGGCCGACGAGCACGACCATGACCACCACGATCATGACCATGCGCACGGCGAGCACTGCGACCACCCCTCGCACCAGCACGGCCACGGGCATCACCACCATCACGACGACGACGTGAAGAGCTTCGTTTACCGCGCCACCCGCCCCTTCAGCCCGTCCAAGCTGGAGGACTTCCTGGGCGCCATCGTGCAGATCTACGGCCCGCGCCTGCTGCGCTACAAGGGCGTGCTGCACATGGAGGGCACGGACCGCAAGGTGATCTTCCAGGGCGTGCACCAGCTCATGGGCAGCGACCTCGGGCCCGCGTGGGCCGAGGGCGAGCCCCGGGTAAGCAAGATGGTCTTCATCGGCATCGAGCTGCCCCGGGATATCCTGGTCCAGGGCCTGGACCAGAGCCTGGCTTGAACACCTGGCCCGGCCTCGCAGATCGGATCCCACCGTGTGGTTTGTCTCGCTTCTCCAAGGTCTGGGATTCCCCTCCGAACGGGAATCCCAGGGGCCGGGGGCAGTCTCGCTACAATCCCGGCCCAAGCCGGCCGGCCGGCGGTCTGCCCGGACCGATGCCGGCCGGCACCCGAGGGCGTCCGGCGATCGGGGTATAACAAGCCATCCGTCGGCCCAGCCCGGCTGCCGTGACGCCGCCCGGGAGCAGGGCCGCCGCCTCCCATCCCCAGGGCCCGCCTTGTCAGGTATACAGAGGAGATCCGTTGTGAAAGCCCCGGCCACCAGGACAGCGAAACCCGGCAAGCCCGCCGCTTCAGGCGCCAAGCCACGCGCCGCCGCCGGGGTGGCCGCGAAGGCCCGGGCCACCGCAACCGCCAAGCCCGTGGCCAAGGCCGCCGTGAAGAAAAAGGCCCCCGCGAAGGCGCCGGTGGCGGCGAAGAAGGCGCCCATGAAAGCCGTCCCGGCGAAACCTGCCGTGAAATCCGCCGCAAAACCCGTTGCAAAAACCGCCAACAAGGGCCCGGCCACCAAGCGCCCGGCCGTGAAAGCGGCGCCGGTGGCGGCGAAGAAGGTGGCCACCGCGCCGGCGTCCGCCGCCAAGAAGGCGGCCGCACCGGCCAAGACGCCCGCGGCCAAGCCCGCGGTTGCGCCCGCTCGCAAAGCCTCGTCGTCCACCGCCCAGGCGGCCAAGCCCATGCCACCGCCCCGCGCGGCCCAGGCCGCCGCGGTGGTTCCACGTCCGCCCGCCCCGGTGGTGGTGCCCGCCGCCCCCAAGCCCCTGGGCAAGCGGGCTGCCAAGAAGATCATGCTGGAGCAGATGTCCCAGGCCGAGGTGGTTCCCACCCACGATCCCAATGCCGCCAAAGCGACCTATTCCCATATGAAGAACGAACGCGCCGTCATGTCCCCACCCGCCCCTTCCACCGTTCAGAAAGACCCCAAGCGGGCCAACAACTGGAAAACGCTGCCGGTCGAGCAATTGACCGACCAGGACGTCCAGGCCATGCCCGACAGCGAGTACATGAACGACCTCCAGCTCGCGTTCTTCCGTCGCAAGCTCGTGCAGCTCAAGGCCGACATGCTGGCCAACGCGGGCGAGACCACCGAGCACCTGCGCGAGGACACCGTGGTGGTGCCCGATCCCGCCGATCGCGCGACCATCGAGGAAGAGCATGCGCTCGAGCTGCGCACCCGCGACCGCGAACGCAAGCTGCTCAAGAAGATCGAGCAGGCGATCGCCCGCATCGACGCCGGCGACTACGGCTATTGCGAGGAGACCGGCGAGCCGATCGGCGTGGGCCGGCTGATGGCGCGGCCCACCGCCAGCCTGTCGCTCGAGGCGCAGCAGCGCCGCGAGCTCAAGCAGAAGATGTTCGGCGATTGAGCGAGATGAGACACCCCCCTGCGCCGCTGCGCGGCTTCCCCCCTCTCTTGCGCGCCTTCGGCGCTTGGAGGGGGGACGGCAGCTTGGGCCGGCAAAGCCGGACCCTCGCTGTCCCTGGGTTGGGTTGCTTCATGCGTTGCGGGCGCAGCTCCCGCGGAGTGGGTCGCTGACATGGCCAAGGACGACACCGGCGGCGGCTTCCTGTCCAAGGTGGTGAAGTTCGTGCGCCATCCGACCACGAGTTGGGCGGACCTGGATACGCGTTCGGCCGACCGCGAGAGCGAATACAGCAAGGCCGCGCTCAAGGAGATGATCGAGCGCAAGCGGCGCAACGATTTCGTGCGCAAGCGCGAATTCGACATGCTGCGCAAGATTCGCAGCCGCGAAGGCCGGCCGGGCGAGCGCCAGAGCCTGCGGCCGTCGTTCTTCCAGAGCAGCCTGCCGTCCAAGCCGGACGACCGGGCCGAGACGCTCAAGAAGATCGACGAAATCGAAGCCCAGATGTCGATGCAGTGGTGGAAGACCAAGGGCCCGGACTCGCTGGCGAGCACCGGCTCGGGCATGAACACCACCACGCCCGGCGCGCCGGGCCTGCCGAGCCGCAAGGGCGAGGTGTCCGTTCCGCCCGCGATGCCGGAATCCGCCGTGCGGCAGCGCAAGGCGCAGTACGACGAGACCGAGCCGGGGCCGCTGCCCGCCGCAGTGCCGAATGGGGTGTCGCCGTCGGAGATCCAGGCCCTGGGCCGGGCGCTCGACCGGTCGATGCAGGAGACGGTGCCGGCCAGCGCGCCCGCGCCGCTGGCGTCCGCCCGGGCACCGGCGACGGCGGAGGGGCCACTGCCATCATCGCCGTCGTCGCCACCACCACCATCGCCGGCCGCCGCGTCTCCCATGCGCACCGGCCTGGTCGCGCCCACGCCGCAGCAGCTGGCCGCCGCGGCCCCGCGCTTCTCGGCCTCGCACTTCTACGCGCTGGACGTGCAGGAGATCGCGCAGGATCCCGAGGTCGAGGAGGCGGCGATCCGGTTCGCCAACGGCGACGACGCGGGGGCCGAGCAAGGCCTGCAGGCGGCGCTGGGCGAAGGCGGCGCCAGGGCCGGCCAGCAGGAAGACTGGCTCGCGCTGTTCGACCTGTACCGCGCGACCGGGCAGCTCGCGGCCTTCGAGAGCCTGGCGGTGGATTTCGTCAACCGGTTCGACCGGTCGGCGCCGCAGTGGTACGACATGCCCGAGGCGGTCTCCAAGATGACCGGCAAGGTCTACCTGCCGTCCACCGGGAGCGTGCGCGCCGTCTGGGTGAGCGAGCCGGAACTCGACGCGCACGCCGTCGGCACGCTGCAGAACGTGCTCGCGCGCGCGCCGCAGCCCTGGGTGCTGGACTGGACGCCGCTCGAGAGCATGGACCTCAAGGCCGCGCGGGCCCTGCTGGGCATCTTCACCCTGTGGGGCGACCAGGATGTCGAACTGCGTTTCCAGGGCGCCGAGGTGCTGCGCGGCGTGCTCAAGCGCATGACGCCGGCGAACCGGCGCGACGTGGAGCAGCTCTGGTGGGAGCTGCGCATGGCGGTGCTGCGGGTCATGGACCAGCCCGACGAGTTCGAGCTGACGGCGCTCGATTTCTGTGTGACCTACGAGGTCTCGCCGCCGGGCTGGGAGAAGCCGCGCTGCTACTGCCGCGCCGCGCCCGTGGCCAAGCCGGGCGAGGCGGGCCAGTCGGTGCTGGGCGAGTCGATGCTCGAGGCGGTGGTCTCGGGCTACCCCGGCGGCGACTCGTCGCACGACAAATCGGCGCTCGACAGCGAAGGCGCCGAGCACAGCCAGCTGGGCTTGGTCGAGCTGTCGGGCGAGATCCGCGGCGACCCCCAGTCCACGCTGGACGCGCTCGAGCGCAAGCTCCGGGGGGCCGACGTGTTCATCATCTCCTGCCGCCACCTGATCCGGGTCGATTTCTCCGCCGCCGGCACGCTGCTCAACTGGGTGTCCGGCCACCATGCCGCCGGCCGGGCGGTGCAGTTCGTCGACGCGCACCGCCTGGTGTCGGCGTTCTTCCACGTGATCGGCATCACCGAATCCGCCAAGGTGGTGGTGCGTGTCGACTGAGCGCGCAGGCGCAACGGCCCGGCTCATGGACATTTTTCACGGCACCACCATCGTCAGCGTGCGGCGCCAGACGCCCCAGGGCCTGCAGGTGGCGATCGGCGGCGACGGCCAGGTCACGCTCGGCAACATCGTCGTCAAGGGCACCGCGCGCAAGGTGCGCAAGCTCTACCGCGACCAGGTGCTGGCCGGCTTTGCCGGCGCCACCGCCGACGCCTTCACGCTGTTCGAGCGCTTCGAAGCCAAGCTGGAGAAGCACCAGGGCCACTTGGCGCGCGCCGCGATCGAACTCACCCGCGACTGGCGCACCGACCGCGTGCTGCGCCGCCTCGAGGCCATGCTGGCCGTGGCCGACCGCAGCGCGTCGCTCATCATCACGGGCAACGGCGACGTGCTCGAGCCCGAGCACGGCATCGTGGCCATCGGCTCCGGCGGCGCCTATGCGCAGGCGGCCGCCAAGGCGCTGATCGACCACACCGAGCTCAGCGCCGAGGACGTGGTGCGCCAGTCGCTGGCGATCGCCGGCGAGCTGTGCATCTACACCAACATGAACCACACGGTGGAGGTTCTGGGTTGAGCGTTCGGCGCCGGGCGTGAACGCCCTTTCGCCGAACGCCCGACTTCGAACCCTGAACGCCCATGTCTTCCATGACTCCCCAGGAAATCGTTTCCGAGCTGGACCGCTTCATCATCGGCCAGAAAGGCGCCAAGCGCGCCGTGGCGATCGCGCTGCGCAACCGCTGGCGGCGCCAGCAGGTGGAAGAGAAGCTGCGGCCCGAGATCACGCCCAAGAACATCCTCATGATCGGCCCGACCGGCGTGGGCAAGACCGAGATCGCGCGCCGCCTGGCGCGCCTGGCCGATGCGCCGTTCATCAAGGTCGAGGCCACCAAGTTCACCGAGGTCGGCTACGTCGGTAAGGACGTGGACAGCATCGTCCGCGACCTGGCCGAGGTGGCGATCAAGCAGACGCGCGAGATCGAGATGCGCAAGCAGCGCTCGCGCGCCGAGGACGCGGCCGAGGACCGCATCCTGGACGCGCTCATTCCGCCGCCGCGCAGCATGGCCGCCGAGCCGCCAGGCGTGGTCGCCTCGACCGAGGGCGCGGCGCGCCAGGCCTTCCGCAAGAAGCTGCGCGAAGGCACGCTCGACGACCGGGAGATCGAGATCGAGCTGGCCGAGCAGCGCCCGCCGATGGAGATCATGGGCCCGGCCGGCATGGAGGAGATGGCCGAGCAGTTGCGCGGCATGTTCAGCCAGCTCGCGGCCAACCGGCGCCAGACGCGCCGGCTGCGCATCGCCGAGGCGATGAAGCTGCTGATCGAGGAGGAGGCCGCCAAGCTCGTCAACGAGGACGAGATCCGCACGCGCGCGCTGCACAACGCGGAGCAGAACGGCATCGTGTTCATCGACGAGATCGACAAGGTCACCTCGCGCACCGAGGGCAATGGCGGCGGCAGCGCCGAGGTGTCCCGCCAGGGCGTGCAGCGCGACCTGCTGCCGCTGGTGGAGGGCACGGCGGTGTCGACCAAGTACGGCGTGATCAAGACCGACCACATCCTCTTCATCGCCAGCGGTGCCTTCCACCTGGCCAAGCCGAGCGACCTCATTCCGGAACTGCAGGGGCGTTTTCCGATCCGGGTGGAACTGCAGTCGCTCTCGGTCGACGACTTCGAGGCCATCCTCACCCAGACGCACGCCTCGCTGGTGCGCCAGTACCAGGCGCTGCTGGCGACCGAGGGCGTGACGGTCGAGTTCACGCCCGAAGGCATCCGCCGCGTGGCGCAGATCGCCTGCGACGTGAACGAGCGCACCGAGAACATCGGCGCGCGCCGCCTGGCCACCGTGATGGAGCACCTGCTCGACGAGGTCAGTTTCAACGCGGCCCACCTGAGCGGCCAGACGGTGTCGGTCGACGCCGCCTATGTCGACGAGCGCCTGGGCGCGCTCAGCCGGGACGAGGACTTGTCCAGATATATCCTTTGAACTCCCCCCTGCGCCGCTGCGCGGCTTCCCCCCTCCAAGCGCCGCTGCGCGGCGCTTGGAGGGGGGACGACATCTCGGGCCGGCGTAGCTGGACCCTCGCTGTCCCTCGGTTAAGACCTCTTCACTCGTTGCGCATCGCGTTCCGGTCGCTTCTTGCTTGGGCTGTGCGGTTTTTCACGCTTTTCCTGTTGCCGTGCTTTCGCGCGCCTGCGCGTCTTCGGGCTGACACGTGGTCGAGTGCTCAAGCATCACATTCAGAGCCCTTTGTAAGTGCTTGCTTTTACTGCATTTTTGCTTGAAAGGATTCTGCAAATCCGTTCTAAGTGGTTGATTTCATTGAAAAAAACTGTAGCCACGGGCTTGCGGTGCCCGCTTTTCCTGCTAAAGTGGAGAAAAGTGCAATTAAGTGGTGGAAAGTGTTTTTCTAGGATCGGCTGCGGTGTTCCAGGGTGCCTCTTCTCTCAATCTCGATGCCAAGGGCCGGCTTTCGGTGCCGACCCGGCACCGTGAAGCCCTGGGCGCGCGCGAGAATCAGCTCACCATCACCAAGCACCCGCACGGCTGCCTGATGATCTTTCCGCGCGACGCCTGGGAGGTGTTCCGCGACCGCATCGCCACGCTGCCGATGTCCGCCCAGTGGTGGAAGCGGATCTTCCTGGGCAACGCCATGGAGGTCGAGATGGACGGCACCGGGCGCGTGCTGGTCTCGCCCGAGCTGCGCGCGGCCGCCGGCATCACCCGCGACGTGGTGATGCTCGGCATGGGGGCGTACCTCGAACTGTGGGATGCGCAGACCTACGCGGCCCAGGAAGCCGAAGCCATGAAGGCCGAGATGCCGGACGTCTTCAAGGACTTCTCTCTCTGAGGGCGGCGGTGCAAGGCGCATGGACTCACCAAACCGTCCTGTTGAACGAAGCCGTGCAGGCGCTGGCGGTCAACCCGGACGGGCACTACGTGGACGCCACCTTCGGGCGCGGCGGCCACGCCCGTCGCGTGCTCGGGCTGCTGTCGCCGAAGGGGCGGCTGACCGCCTTCGACAAGGACCCACAGGCGGTGGCGGCGGCGCAGGAACTGGCGGCCAGCGATGGCCGCTTCTCGATTCGGCACGAGGGGTTCTCCCACCTGGGGTCGCTGGGCGCCGCGAGCGCGGATGGCGTGCTGATGGACCTGGGCGTGAGCTCGCCCCAGATCGACGACCCGCAGCGGGGCTTTTCCTTCCGCCACGACGGCCCCTTGGACATGCGCATGGACACCACGCGCGGCCAGAGCGTGGCGCAGTGGCTGGAAACGGCCGACGTCTCAACCCTGTCGGAGGTCATTCGTGACTATGGCGAAGAACGGTTTGCTCAATCGATTGCAAAGGCGATTGATCGTCGCCGACAGGAACGGGGCCCTTTTCGAACCACCGGCGAGCTGGCCGAAGTCGTGGCTGGCGCGGTCAAAACCCGCGAGCCGGGCAAGGACCCTGCAACGCGCACATTTCAGGCTTTTCGGATTTTCATCAACGCCGAGCTTGAAGAGCTGCAACAAGCGCTAGAGGCCAGTCTTCAGGTGTTGCGTCCGGGAGGAAAACTGGTGGTCATTAGCTTCCATTCGCTCGAGGACCGCCGGGTCAAGCGGTTCATGGCCGCGCATTCGCGCGCCGTGGTGGACCGCCGCGTGCCGTTCGCCGAGCCGGTGCCGATGGCGCTGCGCGGGGTGCACCGCGTCATGCCCTCGGCGGCCGAGGTCGAGGCGAACCCGCGTTCGCGCAGCGCCGTGATGCGGGTGGCCGAGCGCACGGAGGCCCCGGCATGATCCGGCTCAACCTCATGCTGCTGCTGGCGGTGATCGCGAGCGCGTTCTACCTCGTGCACACGCAGTACGAGTCGCGCCGCCTCTACACCGAGCTGGACCGCGCGCAGTCGCAGTCGCGCCGGCTCGAGGCCGAGCACGAGCAGCTCCAGGTGCAAAAGCGCGCCCAGGCCACGCCCGCGCGCGTGCAGCAGCTCGCGGCGCGCCAGCTCCAGATGCGCCCGGTCACGCCGGGCATCACCCAGTACGTCACCGGGTTCGAGCCGGCGGCTCCCGCGCCCGCAGCGCCGGCCCTGCCGCGCTGACCGAAGACCATGAGCCGCAGCATCAACTACTCCGCGAGCCCCTTGCTGGCCAGCCGCACGCCGGTGTGGCGCAGCAAGTTCATCGTCGCCGGCCTGGCGGTGGCGTTCGCGGCGCTGGCCGGGCGCGCGGCCTACGTGCAGGTGTTCGGCAACGCGTTCTTCCAGCGCCAGGGCGAGGTCCGCTTCGCCCGCAACCTGGAGCTGCCGGCGAACCGGGGCCGCGTGCTCGACCGCAACGGGCTCATCCTCGCCTCCAGCGTGGTGGCGCAGAGCATTTGGGCGATCCCCGAGGACGTGGACCGCGCCGACCCCAAGCTGCGCGAGCTCGCCAAGCTGCTCGAGATGCCGCTGGCCGAGCTGCGCAAGCGGCTGGCCAACGAGGACAAGACCTTCGTCTGGGTCAAGCGCCAGGTGGACGAGCCGGTGGCCAGGCAGATCGCCGCGCTGGGCATCAAGGGCATCTACCAGCGGCGCGAGTACAAGCGCGAGTACCCCGAAGGCGAGGCGGCGGCGCACGTGGTGGGCTTCACCAACGTGGAGGACATCGGCCAGGAAGGCGTGGAGCTGGCGTTCAACCAGCAGCTGGCCGGCAAGAGCGGCTCGCGCCGCGTGATCAAGGACCGCCTGGGCCGCGTGGTGGAAGACGTGCGCGACGTGGTGCCGCCGGTGGACGGCCCGGACCTGCAGCTCTCGATCGACAGCAAGGTGCAGTACTTCGCTTACCAGAAGCTCAAGGACGCGGTGCAAGTGCACAAGGCGCGCGCCGGCAGCGTGGTCGTGATCGACACGGTGACGGGCGAGGTGCTGGCGCTGGCCAACTACCCGAGCTACAACCCCAACCGGCGCCAGAACCTCAGCGGCGAGCAACTGCGCAACCGCGTGCTGACCGACAGCTTCGAGCCCGGTTCGACCATGAAGCCCTTCGTCGTCTCGCTGGCGCTGGACAAGGGGGTGGTCACGCCGAACACGCCGATCCACACCGCGCCGGGCCGCCTCACGATCGGCGGCTCCAGCATCAGCGATGCCCATCCGTACGACGTGCTCACCGTGTCCCAGGTGATCCAGAAGTCGAGCAACGTCGGCACCGTCAAGATCGCCATGCAGATGAGCGCGCGCGAGCTCTGGGAGACCTATGCGCAGGCCGGCTTCGGCCAGAAGCCGCAGGTGCCGTTCCCGGGCGCGGTGTCGGGCCGGCTGCGGCCCTACAAGAGCTGGCGGCCGATCGAGCACGCCACCATGAGCTACGGCTATGGCCTGTCCACTTCGCTGTTCCAGCTGGCGCAGGCCTACACCATCTTCGCCCGCGATGGCGAGCTGATTCCCCTGACGCTGCAGAAGTCGGCCGAGCCGGTCGCGGGCGTGCGCGTGTTCAGCGAGAAGAACGCCATCGCGGTGCGCCAGATGCTGGGGCTGGCCGCGGGCCCGGGCGGCACCGGCTCGCGCGCCCAGACCATGGGCTATTCGGTCGGCGGCAAGAGCGGCACCGCGCGCAAGCAGGAGGGCAAGGGCTATGCGGACAAGAAGTACCGCGCCTGGTTCGTCGGGCTGGCGCCGCTGGAGCGGCCGCGCATCGTGGTGGCGGTGATGGTCGACGAGCCCGGCAACGGCGTCTACTACGGCGGCGCGGTGGCCGCACCGGTGTTCAGCGAAACGGTCCAGCAGACGCTGCGTATCCTCGGGGTGCAGCCGGACATGAACGTCAAGCCGCAGATCGTGGCCGACGTGGTCGAGGAATCCTTCTGATGAAGACCTTCCTCGACCCCCACGCGGTGGCCGGCTGGCTGCGCGAACGCGCCGGCGGCGGCGAGTTGCGCTGCGACAGCCGCCGCCTGCGCGCGGGCGACGGCTTCGTGGCCTGGCCGGGCGCCGCCACCGACGGGCGCCGTTTCGTGGCCCCGGCGCTGCAGGCCGGCGCGGGCGCGGCGGTGGTGGAGCTCGAGGGCGTGGAGGCCTACGGTTTCGGCGACGATGAACGCATCGCCGCCGTGCCCGGCCTGAAGGCCTCGGCCGGCGCCATCGCCAGCGCGTTCTACGGCGCCCCCAGCGCCGCGCTGGAGATGGTCGCGATCACCGGGACCAACGGCAAGACCTCGACCGCCTGGTGGACCGCCCAACTGCTTTCGGCCTGCGGCCGGCCCTGCGCCGTGGTGGGCACGCTGGGCAGCGGCCGCGTGCCCCAGGCGGGCGAAGCGGCTTCGTTGGTGCCGACCGGCCTCACCACGCCCGACCCGGTCCTGCTGCAGGCCGAGCTGCGCCGCTTCGTCGAACAGGGGTTGCGGGCCTGCGCCATCGAGGCTTCCTCGATCGGGCTCGCGGACGGGCGCCTGAACGCCACGCGCCTGAAGGTCGCGGTGTTCACCAACTTCACGCAGGACCACCTGGACTACCACGGCAGCATGGACGCCTACTGGTCGGCCAAAGCCGCCCTGTTCGACTGGCCCGGGCTGGCCGCCGCGGTGGTGAACCTGGACGACCCGCGCGGCGAAACACTGGCCGCCACGCTGGCCGGCCGGGCGCTGGCGCTGTGGACCGTGGCGATCGAGGACGGCAGCGGCGAAGACCGCCGCGCGGGCACGCCCCGGGCCCGGCTGTTCGCGCGCGGCCTGCGCTTCACCGACCAGGGCATGGCGCTGCATCTGGGCGAGCGCGATGCGCGCGGCGAGGCGGTGCTGGCGGAGCACGAGATCGCGCTGCCCCTGGTGGGGCGCTACAACGTGTCCAACCTGTTGTGCGTGCTGGCTGCGGCGCGGGCGCTGGGCGTGGCACTGCCCGAGGCGGTGGCCGCGTGCGCGCGGCTCACGCCAGTGCCCGGCCGCATGGAACAGGTGGACGCCGCCGCAGGACAGCCGCTGGTGCTGGTCGACTACGCCCACACGCCCGACGCGCTGCAGCAGGCGCTGCGGGCGCTGCAGCCGCTGGCGCGTCAGCGCGGCGGCGCGCTGTGGGTGGTGGTGGGTTGCGGCGGGGACCGCGACGCCGGCAAGCGGCCGATGATGGCGGCGGTGGCCGAGCGCGAGGCGCGGCACGCGGTGCTCACCAGCGACAACCCGCGCAGCGAGGACCCGCTGGCGATCCTGCGCCAAATGGCGGCCGGCCTGTCGCGCCCGGCGGCGGCGCAGCTCGAGCCGGACCGTACCCGGGCCATCGACCAGACAGTGCGCGGCGCCGGCGCGGCCGACGTGGTGCTGATCGCCGGCAAGGGCCACGAGGACTACCAGGAGGTGATGGGCCGCCGGCAGCCCTTTTCCGACCGGCAGCACGCGCGCGAGGCGCTGCGGCGGCGTCCGGCCGCGCAGGGGGCGGCGGCATGAAGGCGCTGGGCTCGTACCTGCTGCGGCTCGCCGGCGCCCAGGCGGTGGGCGAGGTGGCCGGCCTGCCCCTGCGGCGCGTGCACACCGACACGCGCAGCCTGCAGCCGGGCGACCTGTTCGTCGCGCTCAAGGGCGAGCACTTCGATGCGCACGACTTCCTGCCGCAGGCGCGGGCGCAGGGCGCGCTGGCGGCGATGGCCCAGCACGGCCTGGCCGAGGCGGGCCTGTCCGGCGTGCAGGTGCCCGACACGCGGCGCGCCCTGGGTGAGCTGGCGGCGCTGTGGCGCGCGCAGTTCGAACTGCCGCTGATCGCGGTGACCGGCAGCAACGGCAAGACCACCGTCACCCAGATGGTCGCGGCGATCCTGCGCGCGCACGCCGGCGAGGCGGCGCACGCCACGGCGGGCAACTTCAACAACGACATCGGCGTGCCGCTCACGCTGCTGCGCCTGCGCGCGCCGCACCGCTTCTCGGTGGTCGAGCTCGGCATGAACCACCCAGGCGAGATCGCCGCGCTCGCGGCCATGGCCTGCCCGACCGTGGCCCTGGTCAACAACGCGCAGCGCGAGCACCAGGAGTTCATGGACGGCGTGGAGGCGGTGGCGCGCGAGAACGGGCAGGTGATCCTGGCCTTGCCGGCCGATGGCACGGCGGTGTTTCCGTCGGACGATGCGTTCACGCCCCTGTGGCGCGAACTCGCGGCCGCCCGACCGGTGCTGGGCTTCAGCGACATCGATGCCGGCGCCGACGTGACCGCGCGCCGGGCCGACTGGCAGGCCGATGGCTGGGCGCTGCGCATCGGCACCCCGGCGGGCGAGGCCGCGCTGCGCCTGCGCATCGCCGGCCGCCACAACGTGCGCAACGCGCTGGCCGCCGCCGCGTGCGCGCTGGCCGCCGGCATTCCGCTGGAGGCGATCGCCCGCGGCCTGGCGTCCTTCGAGCCCGTGGGCGGGCGCTCGCGCGCGGCGACGCTGCGCCTCGGGGATCAACGCCGCCTCACGCTGGTCGACGACAGCTACAACGCCAACCCCGATTCGGTGCGCGCGGCGATCGACGTGCTGGCCGAGCTGCCGGGGCCGCGCCTGCTGGCGCTGGGCGACATGGGCGAGGTCGGCGAGCAGGGCCTGGCCTTCCACGAGGAGGTGCTGCGCCACGCGCAGGCCCGCGGCATCGAGGCGGTGCATGTGGCCGGCGACTGGATGGGCCGGGCCTGCGGCGCGCTGCGCGATGCCGGGGCAGTGCACTGGGCCGAGGTGCCGGCGCTGGCGGACGCGGTCTGCGCGGCGGTGCGCGCCGAGCGGCCGGGCTTTCGCAGCGTGCTGGTCAAGGGCTCGCGCTTCATGCGCATGGAGCGGGTGGTGCACGCCCTGCAGGCGCTGGCGCCAGCGGACAACAACCACAACAACGAGGACAACGCCCATGCTGCCTAGCCTGGCCCTCTGGCTGCAAGGCCTCTCACCCGAGTTCGGCTTCCTGCGGGTGTTCCAGTACCTCACCTTCCGCGCGGTGATGGCCGCGCTGACTGCGCTGGTGCTGGGCCTGGTGGCCGGGCCCTATTTCATCCGCCGGCTGGCCGCGCTCAAGATCGGGCAGCCGATCCGCGAGTACGCGATGCAGACGCACCTGAGCAAGGGCGGCACGCCCACCATGGGCGGCGTGCTGATCCTGTTCGCGATCGCGCTGTCCACGCTGCTGTGGTTCAACTGGTCCAACCGCTTCGTCTGGATCGTGCTGCTGGTCACGCTGGGCTTCGGCGCCATCGGCTGGGTGGACGACTGGCGCAAGGTGGTGCGCAAGGACCCCGAGGGCATGCGCTCGCGCGAGAAGTACCTCTGGCAGTCGGTGATCGGGCTGGTGGCGGCGTTCTACCTCGTGTTCGCCGTCTCCGAGACCAGCAACGCGCGCGTCTTCGAGCTGTTCGTCGACTGGGTCCGCTCCGGCTTCACCGTCGACCTGCCGCCGCAGTCGGGTTTCCTGGTGCCGTTCTTCAAGGAAGTGAGCTACCCGCTGGGCGTGGCCGGCTTCGTGATCCTCACCTATCTCGTGATCGTGGGCTCGAGCAACGCGGTCAACCTCACCGACGGCCTGGACGGCCTGGCCATCATGCCGGTGGTCATGGTCGGCTCGGCGCTGGGCGTGTTTGCCTACGTCACCGGCAACGCGGTGTTCGCGCGCTACCTGCTGCTGCCGCACATCCCGGGCGCGGGCGAGCTGCTGATCTTCTGCGCCGCCATGGCCGGCGCCGGCCTGGCCTTCCTCTGGTACAACACGCACCCCGCGCAGGTCTTCATGGGCGACGTGGGCGCGCTCGCGCTCGGCGGCGCGCTGGGCACCATCGCGGTCATCGTGCGCCAGGAGATCGTGCTGGCCATCATGGGCGGCATCTTCGTGGTCGAAGCCCTGTCCGTCATGCTGCAGGTGGGCTGGTTCAAGTACACCAAGCGCCGCCACGGCGTCGGCCGCCGCCTGTTCCAGATGGCGCCGCTGCACCACCATTTCGAGAAGCAGGGCTGGAAGGAGACGCAGGTCGTCGTGCGCTTCTGGATCATCACCATGCTGCTGTGCCTCGTCGGGCTGTCCACCCTGAAACTCCGATGAACGACCAGCCCGTTCTCATCCTCGGTCTCGGCGCCTCCGGCCTGTCCATGGCGCGCTGGTGCACGCGCCAGGGCGCGCGCGTGACCGTGGCCGATACGCGCGAGACACCGCCGCAACTGGCGGCGCTGCGGGCCGAGTGCCCCCAGGCCGGCTTCGTGGCGGGGCCGTTCGACGAGGCGCTGCTGGCGCGCGCCGAATGGCGGTTCGTCGCGCGCAGCCCGGGCCTGGCGCCGGCCGCGCTGCAGGCGGTGTTCGAATGGGCGCGCGGGCGCGGCGTGGCCGTGGTCGGCGAGCTCGACCTGTTCGCGCGGGCGCTGCGCGAGCTCTCGCAACGCGAGCGCCTGCCGTACCGGCCCCAGGTGCTGGCGATCACCGGCACCAACGGCAAGACCACCGTGACCTCGCTCACCGGCCTGCTGCTGCAGCGCGCCGGGGTTGCCGTGGCCGTGGCGGGCAACATCGGCCCCGCATTGCTGGACGTGCTGGGCGCGGCGCTGGACCATGAGGCCGTGGCGCAGCGGGCCGACGACGAGCGCGCCGCCGCGCAGGCGAAAGAAGCGCAGGAGAAACAGGCGACGCCGGTGGCCGATGTGCCAACCGACGCGCCGGTGGCGCTCGACGTGCAAGCCGACGACGCGGAAGGCGGCGACGACGAGGGCGAGCCGCCCGCGTTCGTGCCGCCGCCCGCCGAGCCGCCGCAGCCGGCCCACCTGCCCGCGGCCTGGGTGCTCGAACTCTCCAGCTTCCAGCTCGACGGCGCGGCCGGCGGCGCGTGGGACGCCGTGCCCACGGCGGCGACCGTGCTCAACCTCACCGAGGACCACCTCGACTGGCACGGCGGCATGGACGCCTACGCCGGCGCCAAGGCGGCGGTGTTCGGCGCGCAGGCGCTCATGCTGCTCAACCGCGACGACCCGAAGGTCATGGCCCTGCAGCCGGGGCTGGTCACCGTCAAGGTGGGCAACCGCAACCGCCAGCAAAGCGCCCGGCCCTGGGCCAGCTTCGGCCTGGACGCGCCGGCGCGCGCGGGCGACTGGGGCATCGAGTCCGTCAACGGCATGGACTGGCTGGTGCGCGCGCTGGCGCTGGACGAAACCCGCAAGCGCGGTCGTGCAGGCGCCGAGCCGGAGGAGGAGCTGTACTTCCAGCGCCTGATGCCGGTGGACGCGCTGCGCATCCGCGGCCGCCACAACGCCGCCAACGCGCTGGCCGCGCTGGCGCTGGCCACCTCCACCGGCGCCGCGCTCGGCCCCATGCTGCACGGCCTGCGCGAATACCGCGGCGAGCCGCACCGGGTCGAGCCGGTGGCCATCGTCGACGAGGTCGAGTACTTCGACGACAGCAAGGGCACCAACGTCGGCGCCACGCTGGCCGCCGTGCGCGGCCTGGGCGCGGAGCGCCGGCTGGTGGTGATCCTGGGCGGCGACGGCAAGGGGCAGGACTTCGCGCCGCTGGCCGAACCCCTGGCGCGGCACGCGCGCGCGGTGGTCTACATCGGCCGCGACGCGGACCGGCTGCGCGCCGCCGTGGGCGCGGCGCTGGAGCAGGCCGGCGTGCCGCAGCACGGCGCGGCCTCGCTGCCCGAGGCGGTGGCGCTGGCGGCGCAGCAGGCGCAGGCCGGCGACGCGGTGCTGATGTCGCCCGCGTGCGCCAGTTTCGACATGTTCGACGACTACGTGCACCGCGCGCGCGTGTTCGTGGACGCGGTGCGCGCGCTCGCGCTCGAGCGCGGTGTCAGCCTGGAGGCCGGCCAATGAAGAAAAAGAAGGCGGCTCAGAACACGCCCAACCAGCCGTCCTGGGGGCAGCGGCTGCTGGCGGCCATGCCGCGCCTGGGCGGCGAACGTGGCCTGGCCGGTGCGCTGGCCGGTGGCGCGCGCGGCGATCCGCTGCCGGTGCGCCTGTCCAGCCGCACCTATGCCGGCACGCGCAACGTGGCGGTGCGCGAACTCGGCTTCGACCAGCCCCTCTTGTGGGTGGTGGTGGCCCTGCTCGCCTGGGGGCTGGTGATGGTCTACTCGGCCTCGATCGCGCTGCCCGACAACCCGCGCTTCGCGAACTACGCGTCCACGCACTTCGTGCTGCGCCACGGCCTGTCCATGCTGATCGGCCTGTTCGCCGCGGTGATGGCGTTCCAGTTCCCGATGCGGGCCTGGGAGAAGATGGCGCCCTGGCTGTTCGCCGCCGCGCTGGTGCTGCTGGCGCTGGTGCTGCTGCCCTTCATCGGCAAGGGCGTCAACGGCGCGCGGCGCTGGATCTCGCTGGGCATCATGAACTTCCAGCCGTCCGAGCTGGCCAAGCTGGCGGTGCTGCTCTACGCGGCCAGCTACATGGTGCGCAAGATGGAGGTGAAGGAGCGCTTCTTCCAGGCCGTGGCGCCGATGGGCGTGGCGGTGGTGGTCACCGGCGTGCTGCTGCTGGCGGAGCCCGACATGGGCGCCTTCCTGGTGATCGCGGTGATCGCGATGGGCATCCTCTTCCTGGGCGGCGTCAACGCGCGCATGTTCTTCCTGATCGGCGCGCTGATGGTGGCGGCCTTCGCCGTCATGATCCTGACCAGCGAGTGGCGGCGCGAGCGCTTGTTCGCCTACCTCGACCCCTTCAGCGAGGCGCACGCGCTCGGCAAGGGCTACCAGTTGTCGCACTCGCTGATCGCCATCGGCCGGGGCGAGATCTTCGGCGTCGGCCTGGGCGGCAGCGTGGAGAAGCTGCACTGGCTGCCCGAAGCGCACACCGACTTCCTGCTCGCCGTGCTGGGCGAGGAGTTCGGCCTGGTCGGCGTGCTGGTGGTGATCGGCCTGTTCCTCTGGCTCACGCGCCGCATCATGCACATCGGCCGCCAGGCGATCGCGCTCGACCAGGTGTTCTCGGGCCTGGTGGCCCAGGGCGTGGGCCTGTGGATCGGCTTCCAGGCCTTCATCAACATCGGCGTCAACCTCGGCGCGCTGCCCACCAAGGGGCTGACCCTGCCGCTGATGAGCTACGGCGGCTCGGCGATCCTGATGAACCTGGTCGCCATCGCGATCGTGCTCCGGGTCGACTACGAGAACCGCCAGATGATGCGGGGAGGGCGGTCATGACGAGCGCAGCGCCGGGCCGCCCCAAGCAAGCGGACATCCCCCTGGGGGGCAGCGACCCGCGTGAGCGGCGGAGCGCGGGGGCGCATGATCAGCCACGCTGCGCTCTCGTGATGGCCGGCGGCACCGGCGGCCACATCTTTCCCGGCCTGGCCGTGGCCGAGGCGCTGCGCGAGCGCGGCTGGCGCGTGCACTGGCTGGGCGCGCCCGGCAGCATGGAGAGCCGGCTGGTGCCGCCGCGCGGCTTCGTGCTGGAGACGATCGACTTCGGCGGCGTGCGCGGCAAGGGCGTGCTCGCGCTGGCCCTGCTGCCGCTGCGCCTGCTGCGGGCCTTCGGGCAGGCGTTGCGGGTGGTGCGCCGCGTGAAGCCCGACGTGGTGCTGGGCCTGGGCGGCTACATCAGCTTTCCCGGCGGCATGATGGCCGTGCTCGCGGGCAAGCCGCTGGTGCTGCACGAGCAGAACTCGGTCGCCGGCCTGGCCAACAAGGTGCTGGCCGGCGTGGCGGACCGCGTGTTCACCGCATTCCCGAACGTGTTCAAGAAGGCCGAGTGGGTCGGCAACCCGCTGCGCACGCCCTTCCTGCACCAGCCCGCGCCGGCCGAGCGCTTCGCCGGCCGTGAAGGGCCGCTGCGCCTGCTGGTGGTGGGCGGCAGCCTGGGCGCGAAGGCGCTCAACGACACCGTGCCGCAGGCCCTGGCGCTGCTGCCGGCCGGCGAACGCCCGCGCGTGCTGCACCAGAGCGGGGAAAAGCAGATCGACGCCCTGCGGGCCAACTACGCGGCCGCCGGCGTCCAGGCCGAGCTCGTCCCGTTCATCGACGATACCGCGCAGGCCTTCGCCGACGCGGACCTGGTCGTCTGCCGCGCCGGCGCCAGCACCGTGACCGAGATCGCCGCGGTGGGGGCGGCGGCCCTGTTCGTGCCGTTCCCGGCCGCGGTGGACGACCACCAGACCGCCAACGCCCGATTCCTGGTGGACGCGGGCGCCGCCTGGCTGGTGCCGCAGCCGCAGTTCACGCCGCCGTCGCTGGCGCAGACGCTGGGCAGCACGGGGCGCGAGCAGCTCCTGGCCATGGCGCAGAAAGCCAAGCAGAAGGAAAAGACCGACGCCGTGGCGGCCGTGGTGTCCGCGTGCGAGCAACTCGCGAAAGGTGAGAAGACAGCATGAAGCACGCCATCCGGCACATCCACTTCGTCGGCATCGGCGGCGCCGGCATGAGCGGCATCGCCGAGGTGCTGCTCAACCAGGGCTACCGCATCTCGGGCAGCGACCTGGGCGAGAGCGTCGTCACGCGCCGGCTGGCGGCGCTCGGCGTGGACGTGTTCCTGGGCCACGACGCGGCGCACATCGAGGGCGCGGACGCCATCGTCACCTCCACTGCGGTGAAGGACGACAACCCCGAGGTGGTGGCCGCGCACGCCAAGTTGGTGCCGGTGGTGCCGCGCGCGGTGATGCTGGCCGAGCTGATGCGCATGAAGAAGGGCGTCGCGATCGCCGGCACGCACGGCAAGACCACCACCACCAGCCTGGTGGCCAGCGTGCTGGCGGCCGGCCGCCTGGACCCCACGTTCGTGATCGGCGGGCGGCTCAACAGCGCCGGCGCCAACGCCCAGCTCGGCTCGGGCGAGTACATCGTGGTCGAGGCCGACGAGTCCGACGCCTCGTTCCTCAACCTGCTGCCGGTGCTCTCGGTCGTCACCAACATCGACGCCGACCACATGGACACCTACGGCCACGACTTCGGCCGCCTCAAGGCCGCGTTCGTCGACTTCCTGCACCGCATGCCGTTCTACGGCGCCGCCGTGGTCTGCGTGGACGATCCGGCGATCCGCGAGATCCTGCCGCAGATCGCGCGGCCCATCACCAGCTACGGCTTTGCCGAGGACGCGCAGGTGCGCGCGATCGACGTGCGCGCCGTCGGCCCGCAGATGCACTTCACCGTGCAGCGCCGCAACGGCGTGGAGCTGCCGGACCTGGACGTGGTGCTCAACCTGCCGGGCCGGCACAACGTGCTCAACGCGCTGGCGGCGATCGGCATCGCGGTCGAGCTCGGCGTGGAGGACGCCGCGGTGCAACGCGCGCTGGCCGATTTCAAGGGCGTGGGGCGGCGCTTCCAGCGCCACGGCGAGGCCGCGCTGCCGGGCGGCGGCCACTGCACCGTGGTGGACGACTACGGCCACCACCCGGTGGAGATGGCGGCCACGCTGGACGCCGCGCGCGGCGCCTTCCCCGGCCGGCGGCTGGTGCTGGCCTTCCAGCCGCACCGCTACACCCGCACGCGCGACTGCTTCGAGGACTTCGTGAAGGTGATCGGCCAGGCCGACGCGGTGCTGCTGGCCGAGGTCTACGCCGCGGGCGAGGCGCCGATCGTGGCGGCCGACGGGCGTTCGCTGGCGCGCGCGCTGCGCGTGGCGGGCAAGCTCGAACCGGTCTTCGTGGACGACATCGCCGCGATGCCGCAGGCCGTGCTGGACAACGCGCGCGACGGCGACGTGGTGCTGTGCATGGGCGCCGGCTCGATCGGCCAGGTGGCCAGTCAGATCGTTGAGCGTTCGGCGTCGGGCGTTCGGCGGGAAAACCAGGAGTGAGTCCGGAATGAACACGCCCAACGCTGAACGCGCAACGCCCAACCCCGCTTCGCTCGGCAAGGTGGCGGTGCTCATGGGCGGGCGCTCGGCCGAGCGCGAGGTGTCGATGATGTCCGGCCAGGGCGTGCTCGCCGCGCTGCGCGCGCGCGGCGTGGACGCGCACGCCTTCGACCCCGCCGAGCGCGAGATGGGCGATCTGCGGCGCGAAGGCTTCCAGCGCTGCTTCATCGCGCTGCATGGCCGGTTCGGCGAGGACGGCACCGTGCAGGGCGCGCTGGAGCTGCTGGGCATTCCCTACACCGGCCCGGGCGTGATGGCCTCGGCGGTGGCGATGGACAAGCTGATGACCAAGCGCATCTGGCTGGCCGAAGGCCTGTCCACGCCGGCCTGGCGCCAGGTGCACAGCGCGGCCGAGACCGCCGAGGCGCTGCGGGCCCTGGGGGCGCCGATGATCGTCAAGCCGGTCCGCGAAGGCTCCACCATCGGCCTGACCAAGGTGACGGACGAGGCGCAGTGCGCCGAGGCCTACCGGCTCGCTGCCAAGCTGGACCCGCTCGTGATGTGCGAGCAGTTCATCGCCGGCGACGAGGTGACCTGTCCCGTGATCGGCACCGGCGCCCAGGCCCAGGCGCTGCCCGTGATCCGCATCGTGGCGCCCGGCGGCAACTACGACTACCACAACAAGTATTTCACCGACGACACCAAATACCTCGTGCCCTGCGGCTTGCCCGACGGCGAGGAGGCCGCGATCCAGGCCCTGGTGCTCCGGGCGTTCCGGATGCTGGACTGCCGCGGCTGGGCGCGCGCGGACGTGATGATCGACGCCGCGACCCGCAAGCCCTACCTGCTCGAGATCAACACCTCGCCCGGCATGACGGGCCATTCGCTGGTGCCGATGTCGGCCCGGGCGGCGGGCCTGTCGTACGAAGACCTCTGCCTGCGCCTGCTCGCCAGCGCGGCGCTGGACAACCCCTCCGCCTGACGCACCATGGCCACCACGCTGCCCTCACCGCTGCCGCTGGACGTCCGGCTCATGACGCTGGTCACGCAGACGCTCGTGGCGGTCTTCGGCCTGCTGTGCGTGGCGCTGTTCGGCACCTGGCTGGCGCAGCATCCGGTCTGGACCCTGCGCGGCATCGCGGTGCAGGGGGACGTGTCGCACCAGAACGCGGTGAGCTTCCGGACCCAGCTCGCAACCCAGATGAAGACACGCTTGTCCGGCAGCTTCCTCACCGTGGACCTGGACCAGGTGCGCAGCCTGTTCGAGGCCATGCCGTGGGTGCGCAAGGCCGTGGTGCAGCGCGAGTTTCCCAACCGCCTGCGCGTCACCCTGGAAGAGCACCAGGCCGTGGCCTGGTGGGGGCAGGCCGGCTCGGGCCAATTGGTCAACCAGCAGGGCGAGGTGTTCGATGCCAGTCCCGACGACAGCGACAGCCTGCCCGAGCTGGCCGGGCCGGCCGAACAGTCGGCGCGCGTGTGGTCGCTCTACCAGCCGCTGGCGGCCGAGTTCGGCCGCCTGGAATTCGGCCTGGAGCGCCTGGAGCTCAGCGAACGGGGCGGTTGGCGCGCCCGGCTGGACAACCGCGCCGCGATCGAGCTCGGGCGCGGCAGTGACGAGGAACTGCTGGCGCGCGCGCGGCGGTTCACCGCCACCCTGGGCCAGCTCACCCAGCGCTATGCCGGCGCGGTGGTGCAGTCGGCCGACCTGCGCTACCCGAACGGCTACGCGCTGCGCATGCGCGGCGTGACCACGGTCACCGACGCGCCCGCCGCCGCCGGCCCAACGCACAACCCGAGGTAAGCAAGAAGCGATCAATCATGGCCAAGGAATACAAGGATTTGGTGGTCGGGCTCGACATCGGCACGGCCAAGATCATGGTGGTGGTGGCCGAGGTCCAGCCCAGCGGCGAGCTCAAGCTGGCCGGGCTCGGCGTGTCGGCCAGCCACGGACTCAAGCGCGGCGTGGTGGTCAACATCGACGCGACCGTGCAGAGCATCCAGCAGGCGCTCAAGGAGGCCGAGCTGATGGCCGACTGCCGCATCGCCCGGGTCTACACCGGCATCACCGGCAGCCACATCCGCGGCATCAACTCCAGCGGCATGGTGGCGATCAAGGACCGCGAGGTCTCCCAGGCCGACGTGGCGCGCGTGCTCGAGACCGCCAAGGCGATCAACATCTCGACCGACCAGCGCCTGCTGCTGGTCGAGCCGCAGGAGTTCGTGATCGACGGGCAGGAGGTCAAGGAGCCGATCGGGATGAGCGGCATCCGCCTGGAGGCCAAGGTGCACATCGTGACCGGCGCGCAGAGCGCGGCCGAGAACATCATCAAGTGCGTGCGCCGCTGCGGGCTGGAGGTGGACCAGCTCATGCTCAACCCGCTCGCGTCCAGCCAGGCGGTGCTGACCGACGACGAGAAGGACCTCGGCGTGGCACTGGTCGACATCGGCGCCGGCACGACCGACGTGGCGATCTTCTCCGGCGGCGCGATCCGGCACACCGCGGTGATCCCGATCGCAGGCGACCTCATCACCAGCGACATCGCGATGGCGCTGCGCACGCCGACCAAGGACGCGGAGGACATCAAGGTCGAGAGCGGCTGCGCCAAGCAGCTGCTGGCCGACCCCGAGACCCAGGTCGAGGTGCCGGGCCTGGGCGACCGCGGCCCGCGCATGCTCAGCCGCCAGGCCCTGGCCGGCGTGATCGAGCCGCGCGTGGAGGAGATCTTCTCGCTCGTGCAGCAGGTGCTGCGCGATTCGGGCCACGAGGAAATGCTGTCCTCGGGCATCGTGCTCACCGGCGGCAGCGCGGTCATGCCCGGCATGGTCGAGCTGGGCGAGGACATCTTCCTCAAGCCCGTGCGCCGGGGCATCCCGAACTACACGCGGGCGCTGTCGGACATGGTGGCCCAGACGCGTGCGGCCACCGTCATGGGCCTGCTGGAAGACGCGCGCCTGGCGCGCATGCGCGGCCACAAGGTGGCCCAGAAGGCCGGCTCCATGCAGGGCGCGTTCGAGCGCATCAAGAACTGGTTCGTGAGGACTTTCTGATGAACGACCGGATCACCACCATCGCCGCCATGCTTGCCGCCACCGTCGTGCCGCGCGTGCACCGCGCCGCGGCCCTCGCGAGCCCGCGCACGCGGCCCCGGGACCGGTGCACCGAATGCACCGGTCCGCCTGGCTGAACGAACGCCGACCGTTTTTTTTGTTTGCCGCAACCGAAACTTTTTTGAATGACCCGCGCCTATACACCAGCAAAGGCGCCACCCAGGAGAACACCATGAGCATCGAAATGATTGAAGTCGAAGAATTCAACCAAGGCACGCAGATCAAGGTCATCGGCGTGGGCGGCGGCGGCGGCAACGCCGTCGAGCACATGATCTCGCGCAGCGTGCAGGGCGTGGAGTTCATCTGCGCCAACACCGACGCGCAGGCGCTGGCGCGCAGCGCGGCGCACAAGACCATCCAGCTCGGCACCAGCGGCCTGGGCGCCGGCAGCAAGCCCGAGAAGGGCCGCGAGGCGGCGGAGGTCGCGGTGGGCGAAATCCGCGAGGCGATCGCCGGTGCGCACATGCTGTTCATCACCGCCGGCATGGGCGGCGGCACCGGCACCGGTGCCGCGCCCGTGATCGCGCGCGTGGCCAAGGACATGGGCATCCTGACCGTGGGCGTGGTTACCAAGCCGTTCGACTGGGAGGGCGGGCGCCGCATGACCAACGCCGACAACGGCCTGGCCGAACTCGAGGCCAACGTCGATTCGCTGATCGTGGTGCTCAACGAGAAGCTGCTCGAGGTGCTGGGCGACGACATCACGCAGGACGAGGCGTTCGCCCATGCCAACGACGTGCTCAAGAACGCCGTCGGCGGCATCGCCGAGATCATCAACGAGTACGGCAACGTCAACGTCGACTTCGA
>CAZAPJ010000057.1:0-30850 GCA_964487025.1 uncultured Hydrogenophaga sp. | reverse complement strand
GCGGCCGACGGCATCCTGCGCATCGCGGTGACGCAGATGTCGCACGCGGTCAAGGCCGTGACCACCGAGCGCGGCCTGGACGCCGGCAGCTTCACCATGGTGGTCTACGGCGGCGCCGGCCCCCTGCACGCTTCCGCCATCGCGCGCGAGATCGGCATCCGCAAGGTGCTCATTCCCTACGCGCCGGGCTACTTCTCGGCCTACGGCATGCTGTTCTCCGACCTGCGCTACGACTACGTGCGCTCGGTGTTCCGCAAGCTGGGCGAGGTCTCGTTCGAGGAAATCGAGGCGGCTTATCAGAGCATGGAGGACGAAGGCCGCGCCGCGCTGGCCGCCTCGGGCGTGAAGGCCGACGGCGTCGTGATCGAGCGCGCGGCCGACATGCGCTACGTCGGCCAGGAGCACGCGGTGACGGTGGACCTGCCGCTGGCCTTCTTCGAAGGCCGGGACCGCGCCGCGATCAAGCAGCAGTTCGACGAGCTGCACAAGGTGCGCTACGGCACCAGCGCGCCCAAGGAGCCGGCCGACCTGGTGAGCCTGCGTGTAACCGTGCTGGGCACCATGAAGAAGCCGCCCCGGCACAGCGTGGCGCAAGGCGGCGCCACGCCCGATCCGGCGGCCTTGCGCGCGACCAAGCCGGTGTACTTCCGCTCCGGCGGCTGGGCCGACACGCCCGTGTACATCCGCGACCGGCTGCTGTCGGGCAACCGGATCGACGGCCCGGCGCTGATCGAGGAACACGCCTCGACCACCGTGGTGCAGCCCGGCGACCGGCTGCGCGTGGACGAACTCGGCAACCTGCAGATCGACATCGGCGCGGACAGGTCCTGAGCACCCCACCAGAGGAGAACCCCATGACAACCGCCACCGAACCCAAGACCATCGATCCGGTCACCGTCGAGATCATCCGCAACGGCCTGTACGCCGTGACGGAGGAGATGAAGACCAACCTGACGCGCACCGCCTACAACCTCATCATCTACGAGGCGCTGGACTTCACGGTCGGCCTGTTCACCCGCGAGGGCGACACGGTCTCCATCGGCCTGGGCCTGCCGATGTTCATCCGCGGCATGAGCGAGACCGTCAAGGCCAAGATCCGGCACTTCGGCTACGAGAACATCAAGCCCGGCGACATCCTGGTCACCAACGACGCCTACACCACCGGCAGCCACCTGAACCATTTCACGTTCACCATGCCGGTATTCCACGAAGGCCGGCTGGAGGGCTTCACCTGCTGCATGGCGCACTGGCTGGACGTGGGCGGCACGCTGGGCAACGTGACCACCGACATCTTCAGCGAGGGCATCCAGATCCCGATCGTGAAGTACCAGCGCGAGGGCGTGGTCAACCAGGACCTGGTGGACATCGTCGCGATGAACGTGCGCATGCCCGAGCGCGCGCTGGGCGACCTGCGCGCCCAGATCACGGCCGTGACCACCGGCGAGCGCCGCTACCTGGAGCTGCTGCAGCGCTACGGCGCCGACGCGGTGAACGGCTCGATCCGGCAGATCATGGACGCCAGCGAGGCGGTGGCGCGCCAGAACACGCTGTCCATCCCCGACGGCACCTACGAGGCCGAGTCCTTCATGGACGACGACGGCCTGGAGATCGGCAAGCGCATCCCGATCCGCGTCAAGGTGATCGTCCGGGGCGACGAGATGACGGTCGACCTGTCGGACGTGAGCAAGCAGGTGCGCGGCTTCTACAACAGCGGCTTCACCACCGGCATCGCTTGCGCACAGGTGGCCTACAAGTGCCTGACCACGCCGACCGACTACCCGGTCAACGACGGCTCGTTCCGCCCGCTCAAGGTGGTCATGCCCATGGGCACGGTGATCAGCGCCGAGCGCCCGTACCCGATGCGCGTGTGGATGACCTTCCCGATGACGGTGATCGACACCATCTTCAAGGCGCTGGCACCGGCCATTCCGCACCGTTCGATCGCCGGCCACCACGCCGACCTGGTGTTCCCCAACATCCATGGCATCTCGCCGGAGGACGGGCGCCTGTTCATCGTCGGTATCGGCCCGCTCGGCGGCGGCTGGGGCGCCAAGAGCACCGAGGACGGCGTGTCCGTCACCGTCTGCATCAACGATGGCGACACCCACAACAGCCCGACCGAGCAGCTCGAGGCCAAGTACCCGGTGCTGGTGGAGAAGTACGCCATCCGCCAGGACAGCGGCGGCGCCGGCCGCTACCGCGGCGGCCTGGGCGCCGAGATGGTGGTGCAGGCGCTCTCGCCGTTCACGGTGACCACCCGCATCGACCGCGTGCACTGCAAGCCCTGGGGCCTGGAAGGCGGCGGCGACGCGATGGGCAACGGCCTGGCGGTGCGGCACAAGGGCGCGTGGAAGACCGACCACGCCAACGCCAAGATCTTCAACGTGCGGCTCGAGCGCGGCGACGCCTACAAGATGCTCTCGGGCGGCGGCGGCGGCTTCGGCAGTCCGCTGGAGCGCGAACTGGACAAGGTGGCCGAGGACGTGCGCGAAGGCTACGTGAGCGCCCGCCTCGCGCGCGAGGTCTACCAGGTCGCGCTCGACTCCAAAGGCCAGGTCGACCATGAAGCCACCCAGGCCCTGCGCAGCCAGCCGGCGCGCAGCGGCAACGGCGACCTCGCCTGGGCCGGCCAGTGAGCGCTGCCGCCATGGCCGATCCGCGCGCGGCGCGCCTGCGCGACCTGTGGAGCCGCCTGTCGGCCCAGCACGTCTCGCTGGGCGCGGGCTGCGGCTGCGGCATCGGTGGCGTCAGCCTGTCGCTGGCCGACTTCGAACGCGACATCGCCGACTACCTCTGGGCCGAGTCCGAGCGCCTGGGCGAGGCGGCGGTGGAGGCCTTCCTGCTCGCGCCCGGCCCGATCGAGGCGCAGGACGCGCCGGTGCGCGACCTGCTCGAACGCCTGGAAACCGGCGACGCCCCGCCAGGCGTGGCCGACTGGCTGCTGCCGCGCCTGGCGCGCACGCTGGAGTCGTTCGCCAAGCTGCACGGCGGCCCGATGGGCGGGCCGGACTAGGAACCCGCCATGCCGCCGCCGCTGCTGCCCCGCACCGATGCCGACCCAGCGCCCGCGCTGGCCGAGCGTGTGCCGGTCACCGTGCTCACGGGCTTCCTGGGCAGTGGCAAGACCACGCTGCTCAACCGCCTGCTGCGCCAGCCCGACCTGCAGGGCACCGCGGTCATCATCAACGAGTTCGGCGCCATCGGCCTGGACCACGACCTGGTCGCGCACACCGACGAGCAGATGGTGCTGCTCTCCAACGGCTGCATCTGCTGCACCATCCGCGGCGACCTCGTGGGCGCGCTCGAGCGCCTGGCGGCCGAGCCGTCGGCCCAGGCCGGCCGGCTCCGGCAGGTGGTGCTGGAAACCACCGGCCTGGCCGATCCCGCGCCGATCCTGCACACGCTGATGGGCGACCCGCGCGTGGCGCGCAACTGGCGCCTGGCGGGCGTGGCCGCCACGGTGGACGCCGTCCACGGCATGGCCACGCTGGACCGCCAGCCGGAAGCGGTCAAGCAGGCGGCGGTGGCCGACCGGCTGCTGCTGACCAAGGCCGACCTCGCCGACCCGGCCGCGCTGGCGCCGCTGCGCGAGCGGCTGCGGCGCATCAACCCCACCGCGCCGGTGAGCGAGAACGCCGACGAGGCGCTGGCCGCGCTGCAAGCGCTGCTCGGCGCCACGCCCGCCAACCCCGCGCCGGCGGCCATCGCCGGCGAGCGCGCACCGCGCTGGCAGCCCGTGCCGCCGGCCGGCCACGACCCCAACCGCCACGACGACCACATCCGCGCCTTCGCCCTGGTGCGCGAGGCCCCGCTGCCGCGCGAAGGATTCTTCGCCTGGCTGGACATGGTCGCGCGGCTGCGCGGCGACGACCTGCTGCGCGTCAAGGGCCTGGTGCACCTGGAAGAGTCGCCCGATCGGCCGCTGGTCATCCACGGCGTGCAGCACGTGTTCCACCCGCCCGAGTGGCTGCCCGCCTGGCCGAGCGAGGACCGGCGCACGCGCATCGTTTTCATCACACGGGACATCGATCCCGACGCCATCGAGGAAACGCTCAGGCTCTTCGAGCACCGGCGCCGCCCTCGCCCCCCCTCCCCCCAACCCGCAAGGAGACAGACATGACACCCAAGCACAAGACCACCACCAGAAAATGGCTGGCGACCCTGGCGCTCGCCGCGTGCGCCCTCGGCAGCGCGTCCGCGCAGGCGCCGCGGCCCTCGGGCCAGTTCCCAGACCAGATGATCCGCATCGTGGTCCCGTTCGCGCCAGGCGGCGGCGTCGACAGCGCCGCCCGCCTGCTGGGCCGGCAGCTCCAGGCCGACCTCGGCGTGTCGGTCATCATCGAAAACCGCGCCGGCGCCAGCGGCACCGTGGGCGGCAAGGTGGTGCAGACCGCGCCGGCCGACGGCTACACGCTGCTGTTCTCGGCCGCGACCCACGTGCTGGCCAGGCAGGTGCTCGCCAACCCGCCCTACGACCCGCAGACCGACTTCGCGCCCGTGGCGCGCGTGGGCGAGGCGCCGCTGCTCATGGTGATTCCGCCCAGCCTGGCGCCGACGCGCCTGGGCGAGGTCATCGACGCCGCCAAGAAGCAGCCGCAGGCCTGGGTGGCTGCGGTGCCCGCGCTGGGCGCGCCGAGCCACCTGGCCACGCTGCTGCTGGCCAAGCAGGGCGGCCTCAGCCTCACCACCGCCGCCTACAAGGGCACCGCGCCGGCGCTCACCGACGTGGCCGGCGGACACACGCAGATCCTCATGGACTCGATCATCTCGATCCTGCCGATGGCCAAGGCCGGCAAGGTCAAGCCGATCGCCACCACATCGGCCAAGCGCAGCAGCATCGCGCCCGACATCCCGACCGCGGCCGAAAGCGGCTACCCCGGCCTGGTCTACGTGTCGTGGTACGGGCTGTGGGCCCCCAAGGACACGCCGAACGACCGCGTGCAACGGCTCAACCAGGCCACCAACAAGGCCGTGGCGGAACTGACCCGCTCGGGCGCCTTCGCCGCGCTCGGCATCGAGCCGGTGTCCGAGACCGTGGAACAGTTCCGCCAGTACATCGCCAAGGACGTCGCGCAGAGCGCGGAGCTGCTCAAGGAATCGGGCTTCAAGCCCGAATAGGGTTCAAAAGCCTCCAGGGGCCCGGGCTCAGCCGGACTGCTGCCCTCGCCTGACCCCCGGCGCCAGCGCATCGAAGATATCGGCGTCCGGGCCCTGCTCGCGGCCGGCCTGCTGCAAGCCGGCTTCCAGCAGGCGCAGCCACTGCACCGGCGGCGAGCACGCCGGCTCCCGGTCCTCCAAGCAGGCCAGGTCCTTGAGGGCCCGCCAGAGCTTGAAGCCCTGCCCGTGCTCGCCCGCTTCCAGCGCCGCCAGGCGGACGTTGATCAGCGGGTGGGCGCAGGCGCCCTGCGTGAGCACCGCCCAGAGCGCCGCCTCGGGAATGTCGGCCTGCCGGCCCAGCCGCGCGCCGTGCGCGAAGGCGGCGTTGTAGGAGAGGTAGATCAGTTGCACGATCGCTTTCAGCCGGCTCCCGCTGCCGTTGGCCCCGACGTGCACGGTGGTGCCGGCGAAGGTCTGCAGCAGCGGCCGCGCCCGCTCGAACGCCGGGCGCTCGCCGCCCACCATCGCGCACAACTGCCCGCTGGCGGCACCGCTGCTGCCGCCGGTGAGCGGCGCGTCGAGGTGGGCAATGCCCATGGCGGCGCACCGGGCGGCCTGCGCGATAGAGGCGGAAGGCGGCGCCGTGCCGAGGTCGATCACCAGGCGCACGGTGCCGGGGCCGCGCGGCGGACCGCGCCACGCCGCCAGCACCCGATCGACGTCCTGCGGCGCCGGCAGGCACAGCAGCACGGTGGGCGCGGCCGGCCGCTCGGCCTCATCGGCGCCGCCGACCTCGCCGCCGGTGTCCCGCCAGCGCTGGCACGCCTGCGGACACGGATCCCAGGCCTGCACCGCCACCCCGGCCTCGCGCATCCGCCGGGCGATCGGAAACCCCATCCGGCCCAGGCCGAGCAGGAGCACCGCCCCGCCCGCCCATTCGCCGCGCCCGGCGGCCTCCATGCTCACCCGCCCGGCACGGCGGCGGCGCCGCCGGCCCGTTCGCGCAGCGCCTGGGCCTGCTCCCGGGCGATGCCCGCCAGCAGCCGGCGCAGGCGGACCACGCCCACGTCGGTCTGGAACAGCCCTTCGCGCTCGCGCGCGTCGTCGGGAATGGCTTCGATCATGGCCTTGTCCTGGTCGGCGACGAAGGCGTGCCGCGCGTCCAGGCGGTTGCGGTAGAAGAAGCGCCAGAGGTCGCGGCGCCAGCCGCTGGACTGCTGGTACCGGAAGAACCAGATCAGGGTGCGGTGGCGATCGATCGGCGTCGGGTAGCCCAGGATCCGGAAGAAGTTGCCCCCGACCGACTTCGGGTACGGGATCGAGGTTTCGATCCAGATGTTGTTGCCGGGCCGGTAGGTCACCAGGGTGCGGTCGATGTTCACGCCGCTCTGGTTGTCCCGGTAGATCTCGAAGCCGTGCGCTTTCTCCTCGATCTCGATGACGGCGCGCTTCTTGCCGTAGGCCAGCGTGAAGGTGTCGTTGTGCAGGTAGCTGCCGTGGATCGGGTCGACCCGGTTGTCCAGCGGGGCCGCGTAGTGGCAGTTCCACTCGGTCATGTAGAGAAAGCCCGACCATTCGGGCGAGGTGAGGGGCGCGGGCAGCCAGAACGCGGGCACCTCGTCGCGGGTGCCGTCCGAGAAATAGAGGAACACCGCCCCGTTGGATTCGGCCACCGGGTAGGCGCGGATCTTCTTGCGGCCCAGCAGCGCGCAGTTCTCCGCCGGCGGCACGTCGATCACGACGCCCTGGGGATCGACGACGAGGCCGTGGTACCGGCAGGCGATGCCGCCTGCGACGGCCACGCCCTTGGAAAACGGCGCGCCGCGGTGCGGGCAGAAGTCCTCGACCGCGCGGGCCTGCCCGTTCTCGTCGCGCCACAGCACGATGCGCTGCTCCAGCCGGGTCAGGCCCAGCGGCTGGCGGGTCACGTCTTCGCTGCGGCACACCAGGTACCACTGGTTCTGGATGCCGGCCCGAAGGATCTCCTCGGCGTCGGGAAGCGGCTTGGCCATCGTGTTCATCGTGCGGTGCGTGCGTGCGTGGGAACTCAATCCGCGAGCCGGCGCAGTTCCGCCTGGAAACTCTCGACGCTCCAGGGGCCGCCCTGCGGCGTGCGCGAGCCGGCGTCGTTCAGTTGCCGGACGATCTCGCCGATCTCCTGCGCCCCGGCGTCCAGAATCTGCTCCAGCAGGTCGCCCAGCCGGTCCGCGTAGTCGGAAGTCGGCATGCTCAGTCTTGCAAGGGAATGTTGGCCTTGACCACGATGTCCTTGAACAGCGCCACGTCCGCGGTGAAGCGCTGGGCGAACGCGGCGCTCGGACTGCCCACGGGCTCCTGGCCCTGCGAGAGCAGCACCTGGCGCACCTCGGGGTCCTGAACGGCCGCGCCGGCGGCTTCGCTGATCGCGTCGACGATCTCCCTGGGCAGGTGGGCCGGCCCGAACAGGCCCTGCCAGCTCGACACCTCGTAGCCGGGCACGCCGCTTTCGGCCACCGTGGGCACGCTCGGCAGGTTGCGGTTGCGCCGGGCCCCGGTGACGGCCAGGGCCTTGAACTTGCCGGCCTCGATGTGCTGGCGCGCCGCCGCGATCGGCATCACCGCCAGCTGCACCTCGTTGGCCAGCACCGCCGTGATGACCGGCCCGTCGCCGCGGTAGGGCACCGCCTGCACGTCGATGCCCGTGCGGGCCTTGAGCAGCTCCATCGCGAAATGCAGGGGGCTGGCCACGCCCGTCGATCCGTAGTTGAGGCTGCCCGGCTGGCGCCTGGCCAGCGCGATCAGTTCGGACACGCTGTTCGCGGCCAGTTGCGGGGAACCGACCAGCACCAGCTCGGACGCGATGAGCTGGGTGATCGGGGTGAAGTCCCTGTCGGCCTGGAAATTGAGCTTCTGGTAGAGCGCCGGCATCATCGCCAGGTTGATCGGCATGATCAGGATGGTGTGGCCGTCCGGCGCCGCGCGCGCCACCTGGCCCGCGCCGATCGTGCCGCCCGCGCCCGCCGCGTTGTGCACGATCACCGGGCGCCCCAGTTTCTCGGCCATCCGGGGCGCGATCTGGCGCGCCAGCGCATCGATCGAGCCGCCGGCGGCGAAGGGCACGACGATGCTCAGGGGCCTGCCGCCCGTGCCCTGGGCGCCGGCCGGGGGGACGGCGCCGAACGCGGCCAGGCTCCATGCCAGTAAGGTGCGGCGGTTGGTCATGCGCGAAATCTCCGTGGGGCGGTGTCGTGGTCCCGCCCACTATAGGAACGGCGGCTGTCTTCATCCAGCGCAGCAATGGGAAGCCATATTGCGCAAAATGGGACAAACGCTGACGGGCAGCGAAGGAGATGGCGATGGACCGGTGGCTGGAGACCGAGTTGTTCGTGCGCACCGCGGAACTGGGCAGCCTGAGCAAGGCGGGCGACAGCCTGGGCCTGTCCACGTCCTCGGCCAGCCGCTACCTGGCTTCGCTCGAAGCCCGGCTCGGCGCGCGGCTGATCGAGCGGTCGACGCGGCGCCGGGCCCTGACCGAAATCGGCGAGGCCTACCTGCAGCGCTGCAAGGCGGTCATCGCCGACCTGGGCGACGCGGACGCCATGGTGGCCGCCGCCACCCGCACCCCCAGCGGCACCTTGAAGATCACGTCGTCAAGCACGCTGTGCCAGCACCACATCGCGCCGCTGCTGCCGGCGTATTCGCGCCGCTATCCCGAGGTGCGCTTCCAGATCGACATGTCCAACCGCTACCCCGACCTGCTCGCCAGCGGCATGGACCTGGCCATCCGCACGCGGGAGTTCGAGGACGACAGCAACATCGTCGTGCGCCGCCTCGGCGCCGTCGACCGCCCGGTGGTGGCATCGGCCGGCTACCTCCAGGCGTTCGGCACGCCGCAAACGCCCCGCGACCTGCTCCGCCACCGGCTGCTGCTCTACAGCTACGCCACGCGCCCCCACGAGCTGGTGCTGAGCAACGCCCGGGGCGATACCGAGACCCTCGCGGCCACGCCCTTCCTGGAATCCAACGACACCCAGACGCTGCGCGCCGCGGCGCTCGCGGGACTGGGCATCATGGTGCAGCCCGCGTTCGCGGTGCAGGACGACATCGCCGCCGGGCGCCTGGTCCACGTGCTGCGCGGCTGGTCGCTGCCCCGGCTGACCATCAACCTGGCCTACCCCAGCCGGCGCCACATGTCGGCCAAGGTCAAGACCTTCGCCGATTTCATCGCGCAGCACTTCCAGGAGGAAAGCGCCGCGAAGGGCTGGTCGGCCGCGCCATGAGCGGGCGGCCGGCCGGCCAACGGCATCGGCCATCACTCCGGCTTGAGCCCCGAGTTCTTCACCACATCGGCCATCAGTTCCCGGTCCTCCAGGAACACCTTGCCGAACTCGGCCGGCGTCATGGCATGGCTCTGCACGCCCTGGGTGGCCAGGCGCTGCTTCACGACGTCGGTGGCCAGCACCTTGGCCACGGCGGCGTTGATCCGGTCCACCGTCGCCTGGGGCGTTTTCGCCGGGGCCAGCAGGCCGAACCACGATTCGAAGACATAGGCGGGCAGGCCGGCCTCGGCAATGGTCGGCACGTCGGGCAGCAGCGCGGACCGCTTGGACGAGGTGACGCCGATCAAGCGCAGCCTCGCATCCTGCACATAAGGCCCGATGCCGGCATTGGGCACGATCACCGCCTGCACGCGGCCGGCCGACACCTCGTTCGCGGCCTCCTGCGTGGACTTGAACGGCACGTGCACGATGTCCAGCCCGGCGGCGTTGACCAGATAGGCCATCGCCAGGTGGGTCGAGCTGCCGATGCCGGCGGACCCGTAGTTGAACTCGCCGCGCTTCGACTTGGCCAGCGCGATGAACTCCCTCAGGTTCCGCGCCGGCAGGGCCGCGCTGATCATCAGCACGTAGTTCTGGGTGCCGATGTTGGCCACCGGCACGAAGTCCCGCACCGGCTCGTAGCTCGGCTTGGCCGAGAGCTGCGCCGTCACGAAGTGGCTCGATGCGGCCATGAGCAAGGTGTGGCCATCGGGCTCTGCCCGCGCCACCGAGGCCGTGCCGATGGCGCCGCCCGCGCCCGGCCGGCTTTCGACGATGAAGGTGCGTCCGAGCTCGGCGCCCAGCTCGGTGTAGAACGTCCGCGCGAGCACCTCCCGGGCGCCGCCGGCGGCGAACGGCACGACGATGCGCGAGACGTTGGCCTGCGCCCACGCCGCCTGCGGCGCGGCGCTGGCCAGCGCGGCCAGCATGAGGGTTGCCATGAGGGTTCGTTTCTTCATGCGGATGTCTCCTGTTGATCGAATGAAAATGGCGCTTCCAGCGCACGGGTGCTGTCGTCGAACAATTCGTCGACCGCCAGCGGCCTCGCGAGCAGGCCCTGCTGCTGCGCGTACTTCAGCAGCAGCGCAAGCGAAGCCCGATTGGCGCCGAGGCCAAAGGGCGTGAGATCGAAACCCTCCACGCGCGGCTCGCCGGCGATGCGCTTGCTCTCGCAGAGCAGGCGCCAGACCTCGCGCACGACGTCGGGGCGCTCGCGCGCCAGGTCCGCGTCCAGCGCCACCATGTGGTTGATCGACACCGCGCCATGGCGCAGCGACCAGTCCCGCGCGGCGCGCAGCGGATCCGCGATCACGGGCTTCAGACGCGGATCGTCGGGCAGGCCGGTGCCGATGATGGCCGCGTCCAGCTCGCCGTCGTACAGGCGAGCGAGCAGCGGCTTGTCACCCCGCGCGCGCTCCACGCCGGGCGGATCGGCGAAGCCGTCGAGGTGCGCATTCTCGAACGTGACCCAGCGCACCGCATCCAGGTCCACGCCATGGTCGTTCTGCAGCAGGCCGCGCACCCAGGTCACCGTGGTCTGCCCGATCGATCGGATGCCGACGCGCTTGCCGACGAGCGTTTGCGGCGTGATCGGCGCGCTGCGGTGATCGGCGCAGTAGACCAGGCACTGGTGCTGGTGCCGCCCGGCGCCGATGACCGCCGGCATGAGCACCAGCGGACGCCCGGCCGCACGCGCCTGAAAGAACGTGACCAGCGCGATCTCGGCCACCGCGAACTCGCGCGTGTTGACCACGCGCGGGAACACGCGGTTGGACACCTTGGCATCGCAGATGTCCAGCTCGAACAGGGGCGAGGCGACCAGGCGGTCGCGCACGGCGCGCGTGCCCGGGTAGTCGCCGAGAAGGGTGGTCAGGCGCAGGGTCACGGCCGGGTCGCTCCTCATCGCGCCGCGCCGGCCACGCGCGCGCGTTCCGGGTACAGGCGCTGCGCCGTGCCGCCGAAGATGGCGGCCTGCTCCGCGGGCGCCAGTTCGGCCGCCGCCTGGCGCGCCGCGTGCAGCAGCGCCGGCAGCGCCCCCTCGGACGCGGGGAAGTTGGACCCCCAGGCGATCCGGTGGGCGCCAAACGCGTCGACCGCGCGGCGAATGAACGCCTGCGGCGTGGAAGCGCCCGCCGCCGACTCGCGCACGTTGTGCGTGGTGTACTTGAAAAACAGGTTGGGAAACCGGGCCAGCGCGAACAGCGGCTCGGCCTTGGCATAAGGCCCGCCGTCGTCGAGCGCGGGCCGCGCGAAATGGTCCAGCACCACGCGCGCCTGCGGGAAGCGCTCCAGCAAGGCCACCAGTTGCGGCAAGCCGTGCGCGCGCAGTTGCACCGACACCGGCAAACCCCGCGAGACCGCATACGCCCAGGCCGGAAAGGCGCGCGGATCGTCCAGCCGGGCGCCGTCGTGGCTCGTGGTGTGGCCGGCGATGAAAACGCGCAGGCCATCGAGGCCGGCATCGATCCAGCGCGCGATGGCCTCGGGCGCGTCGGCGGCCAGCATGTCGACCGAGAAAACGCCCGAGAACCGGTCGGGGTGGGCCGCCACCGCCTCGGCCAGGTAGCGGTTGTCGTGGCCGTAGCAGGTGGACGCCTGCACGAGCACCGCGCGCGCGATGCCGGCGTCGTCCATGGCGCGCAGCAACTGCGTGCAGGTGACCGGCCGCTCGCGCGACCAGGCGGATTGCTCGCCCGTGAGCGGCGCGCGCGGATGGCGCGCCGGATCGTCGCTGATCACGTGCGGATGGATGTCGATGGTCTCCAGGCCCATGGGCAATGTTCCTCGTGCGGTGCAGTGGCGCCATCATGGAACCAACGACATAAGCACACAAGACAGAAATATTGGGTCTGACATAATCAATCACTTATGTCAAACCACGCCTTCATGGCGCAGATCGACCGGTTCTTCCGCGCCCATCTCAAGCCGCGCCACCTGCAGTTGCTGGTGACGCTCGACGAGCTGCGCAACCTCGGCAAGGCCGCGAAGGCGCTGCACGTCTCGCAGCCCGCCGTGTCGCTGGCGCTGGGCGAGCTCGAGCGCGGACTCGGCGTGCGCCTGTTCGAGCGCACGGCCCGCGGCGTCAACCCCACGGTCTATGGCGAATGCCTGATCCGGCAGGCCGGCAGCATGCAAAGCAGCCTGAATCAGACGCGCGACGAGCTGCGCGCGCTGATGTCGGGCGCGGCAGGCCGCTGCAGCGTGGGCGCCCTGCCGGCCATGACGCCGGCGCTGGTGCCCAAGGCACTGGCGCTGCTCAAGCAGACCGCACCCACCACGACCGTGTCCCTGCACGAGGGCACCATGGACGTGCTCCTGCCCGCGCTGAGGCGCGGCGCACTCGACTTCATCGTCGGCCGGCTCCACAGCGACACCCTGGTCGACGACGGGCTGGCGGAAAAGGCCTTGTTCGACGGGACCAGCGCGCTGGTGGTCCGCACCGGGCATCCGCTCGCCCGCAGGCGGCGCGTGGACTGGCGCGAGCTGGGCGAGTTCGCCTGGATCCTGCCCCCGGTCGGCTCATTGCCCCGCGAACCGCTCGACCTCGCCTTCCACCAGCACGGCGCGGGCCTGCCCAGCAACACGGTGGAAACGCTGTCCACGCACGTCATCCTCGCGTATCTGCAATCGACCGACGCCATCGGGCTGCTGTCGCGCGTGGCGGCCCAGCACTACAACGACCTGAAGCTGCTGTCGGTGCTGCCGCTCGAACTGCCGCACGTGCTGCGCCCGATCGGCCTCACCTGGCGGCGCGGCACGAGCCTCTCACCCGCGGCGCAGCAGTTCATGCGCGCCATCGAGGAAACCAGCGCCCGGTTGACGCAGGCGCCCCCGGCCGCGCGCCGGAAGTGACCGCCCGCGCGGTCAGGCGATGGTGGTTTCGTCCGTGCGGGTCGCGCCGTGGGTATCGACCCACTTCACCGCGAGCTTGTCGCCCTTGGCCGCGCCCTTGAACTTGAACACCAGGAACGGGTTCTCCGAAACCGAGCCGCTGAACAGCGAGCGCAGCACCACCTTGCCGTTGTGGGTGGCCTGCACTTCCTGGATGTAGTGGGCCGGGATCAGCGCGCCGCTCGAATCGCGGCGCGTGCCGGGCTCCATGACGTGGGACATGCGCATGCGCACGGTGGTCTCGTCGCCGTTGAGCACGGCCCGGATGCGCGTCGGTTCGGACATGCTGGACTCCTTCCTGTGGGTTCGGTCGAGAGGCGGTCAGGCACCGCAGCCGCCCAGCGTGACCCGGGTTTCCTTGACCGCCGAGTACAGCCGGCCGCCGGCCTTGACCACCGCCATCACGTTGCTGCTCTCGGCCATCTTGATGTTCATCTGCAGATCGGGCGCGGTCCCGGCGGGGATCACGAACGCGCAGGACAGCGGCATCGGGTTCTTCTCCACGATCAGGTAGATCTCGGTCGTGTCGGGCAGCCGGCTGGCCACGCTGACCGGCACCACGGCGCCATTCTCGGCGACGTCCGGCGCGTTCAGCACCACCTGGTCGCTGCGGGCCGGCGTGCCGCCCACGCCCTTGAGCGCATCGGCCAGCGTCTTGCCGCCGAAGCTGGCGCGCTCCACCGCCGCCTGTGCCTGGCCGGACGTGAGCAGGCCCAGCGATACCAGCGTGGCCAGGGCGCTGGTGGTCTTGAGGGCGTCTCGACGCGAGGTTTTCATGGAGGACTCCTGGGAAAGCGGAACGGGGACAAGGGGAACCACCGGCCTGCCGGGTTCAGACACCGGTATTGGAAAACAATTCCCTAAACCTTGCCCGGCGCCGGCCCATGGACGCCGGGCACCGGGCCGGCCGGCAAACGAACGTATACTTCGAACCCGCCGCAAGGCACATCCGCTAGGGGTGTTGCGCCGGGACCCACCAGGTCCCGGCCGCGACTGAGAGAGTCCCTTTGAACCTGACTGAGGTAATCCTCGCGCAGGGAAGCAGGCCGGAACCCCCACACCCGCCGCACCGCGCCGGGGCCCCGCCGGCCCAGCCCACCTGCTTCAACATTGCTTGGAGCGTTTCAATGCCGATCGACCATTCCCCGGCCAACCTGGCCCTCACGCCCGTGCCGCAAGGCAACCGGGCTTTCCACTTCCACGAACACGCCGCGCTCTGGTTCAGCCTGGGCACCGGCCTGCTGGTGATGCAGATCGGCGCCTACCTGGTGCCTGCCGTGGGCACGCGCGACGCGGTCATCGCGATTGTGCTGGGCTCACTGATCGGCGCCGGCCTGCTGGCCTGGACCGCGCGGCTCGGCTGCCAGACCGGCCTGTCCAGCGCGGGCCTGATGCATGCCACCTACGGCAGCGCCTTCGCGCGCCTGCCGGTGCTGCTCAACATCGCGCAGTTGCTCGGCTGGACCACCTTCGAGCTGGTCATCATGCAGGAGGGCACGGTGGCGATCGCCACCCAGACCCTGGGACTGGAGGTCGATGGCTTCACCGGCAAGCTGCTGGCCACACTGCTGTGGGGCGCCGTGCTCACCGCGCTCATGGCGGGTTCCATGCTCACGCTGGTGCGCCGCTTCGTGAGCCGCTTCGCGCTGCCGCTGGTGATCGCCTCGCTCGCCTGGCTCACCTGGCAGTTCGGCACGCGCCTGGTGGCGCAGGGCTTCGACGGCTTCTGGAACCGGCCCGGCGCGGGCGGCATGGGCATGTTCTCGGCCATGGACCTGGTGATCGCGATGCCGGTGTCCTGGCTGCCGCTGGTGGCCGACTACGCGCGCCACGGCAAGCGCAGCGCCACCACCTTCGGCGGCACCTGGCTGGGCTACGCGCTGGCCAACATCTGGTGCTACGCGCTGGGCGTGCTGGTGGTGAGCACCGTGGAGCCCGGCACCAACCTGGTGGCCGCGCTGCTGCTCGCGCAGGGCGGCCTGATCGCGCTCGGCCTGATCCTGCTCGACGAAATGGACAACGCGTACGGCGACGCGCACTCGGGCGCGGTCTCGCTGCACAGCCTGCGCCCGCGCTGGAGCATCCGCGCCGCCGGCCTGGGCTTCGCCGTGGTCTGCACCGCGCTCGCGCTGGTGCTGCCGATCCACACGCTGGAGCCCTTCCTGCTGCTGCTGAGTTCGGTGTTCGTGCCGCTGTACGGCGTGATCCTGGGCCGCCTGGGCAGCGGCGCGGCGGTGCCCAGCGTGACCGCGCGCACGGTGGACTGGAGCGCGGCGGTGCTGTGGGTGGCCGGCATCGCGACCTACCACCTGCTCAAGCAGTACGCGCCCGACCTCGGCTCTGCCTTGCCCACGCTGGCGGTGACCTTCGTGCTGGCCGCCCTCACGCGTCCGCGCAACGCCGCCGGCGTGGCCACGGCGGGCGCCTGAACCTCATGGACAGCCGGTCATCCGCCCCGCGGCACCTTGCGCTGCACCTGCGGCGCGTGGCCATGGTTCAGCGGCCCGTGGCCGGCGCCGGTGTACACGTCGGCGCCCTGCGCGATGGCCTGCAGGATGTAGGCCCGCGCGAGCGCCACGGCGCGCTCGAGCGGCTCGCCGAGGGCGAGCTGCGCGGCGATCGCCGAGGACAGGGTGCAGCCGGTGCCGTGCGTGTTGCGGCTTTCGATGCGCGGCGAAGCCAGGCGCAGCGCGGGGCCCGGTCCGTTGACCAGCAGGTCAGCCACCTCGTCGCCCGGCAGGTGGCCGCCCTTGAGCAGCACCGCCGGCGTGCCGAGCGCGAGCAGCTCGCGCGCGGCGGCCTCGAGCTCGTGCGCGCCGCCGATCGGCCGGCCGAGCAGCAGCGCGGCTTCGTCGAGGTTGGGCGTGATCACGGTGGCCAGGGGAAACAGCTCGTCCACCAGCACCTGGACCGTCTCGGACTCGATCAGCCGGTCGCCGCTGGTGGCCACCATCACCGGGTCGAGCACCACCTGTTTCACGCCGTGGTGCTTCAGCGCCCAGGCCACGGTGCGCACGATCTCGGGCGCGTGCAGCATGCCGATCTTCACCGCGTCCACGCCGATGTCGTCGAGCACCGCGCTCAACTGCGCGCGCAGCATCTCCGGCGGCACGCCGTGGATGCCGCTCACGCCCAGCGTGTTCTGCGCGGTAAGCGCGGTGATCGCGGTCATGCCGTAGCAGCCGAGCGCGGCGAAGGTCTTGAGGTCGGCCTGGATGCCCGCGCCGCCGCCGCTGTCGGAGCCGGCGATGGACAGGACACGGGTGTAGCGTCGGGGTTCTGCGTTCGTCTCGTTCATGGCGCGCATTGTGGCAGCGCCGGGGAGCGTTGGACGTGACCAGGCCACATGCCGTGGTCCTGGGCGCCGGCCTGGTCGGCCGCCTGCTCGCCTGTGCGCTGGCGCGGCGCGGCCTGCGGGTCGAGGTGTTCGACGCCGGCGGCGCCGAGGCCGAACACGCGGCCGCGCGCGTGGCCGCAGCCATGCTGGCGCCGCTGGCCGAATCGGCGGTGACCGAGCTGTCCGTGGTGCGCATGGGCCGGCACGCGCTCACACGCTGGCCCGAGCTGCTGGCCACGCTGGAGCGGCCGGTGTTCTTTCAGCAAAGCGGCACCGTGGTGCTCTGGCACCGGCAGGACACGGCCGAAGCCGAACGCTTCGCCGGTGTGCTCGCTCGCACCACCGCGGCCCTGCCTTCGCTGCCCGCCGCGCAGCGCCTGGACGGCGCCGCGCTCGCGGCGCTGGAACCCGCGCTGGCCGGGCGCTTCGCGCACGGCCTGTACCTGCCCGAGGAGGGTCAGCTCGACAACCGCGCCCTGCTCGCCGCGCTCGCGCACCAGATGCAGGCGCTGGGCGTCACGGTGCACTGGCAAACCCGGCGCACCCCGGCCGAGGTGGACCCGGGCCCGGACGCCTGGCTGTTCGACTGCCGCGGGCTCGGGGGCCAGCCCCAATGGCCCGCGCTGCGCGGCGTGCGCGGCGAGGTGGCGCGCGTGCACGCTCCGCACGTGGATCTGTCGCGGCCCACGCGGCTGGTGCACCCGCGCTACCCGCTCTACATCGCCCCCAAGCCCGATGGCCTGTTCGTGATCGGCGCCACCGAGATCGAGTCCGGCGACCTCAGCCCGAGCAGCGTACGATCGACGCTGGAGCTGCTGAGCGCGGCCTACACGGTGCACCCGGGCTTCGGCGAGGCGCGCATCGTCGAGCTCGGCGTGCAGTTGCGGCCCACCCTGCCGGACAACCTGCCCGCGCTGCGCCTCACCGGCGCGCGCCGGATGGCGATCAACGGCCTGTACCGCCACGGTTTCATGATCGCGCCGGCCGTGCTCGACGCGGCGCTCGAGTGCATGGACCACGGTGGCCGCTCGCCGCTGGCCGAGGCGCTCGGCCTGGCGATCGAGAGAATGGACGAAATCCGCTGAAGCCATGAACGTGCTGATCAACCAGGAACCCCGCGAACTGCCCGAAGGCGCCACGCTGGCCGACGCGCTGCGCGTCTGGCCGCCGCCGGCCGTGTTCGCCGCCGCCGTCAACCTGCAGTTCGTGCCGCGCACCGCCTACGCCGAGCACCGGCTGAACGAAGGTGACCGCATCGAGATCATCGCGCCCATCACCGGAGGCTGAGCCCATGGACATGCAAACGCCTATCGCCACCCACGAAGACCCGCTGGTGCTCTACGGCGAGACCTTCGCCAGCCGCCTGCTGCTGGGCACCTCGCGCTACCCCTCGCCCGCCACGCTCGAAGCCGCCGTGAAGCGCTCGCAGCCGGCCATGCTGACCGCCTCGCTGCGCCGCCAGGGCGCCGCGCAGTCCGACGCCGGCGCCGGTTTCTGGAAGCTGCTGCAGGACCTGGCGGTGCCCGTGCTGCCCAACACCGCCGGCTGCCACACCGCGCAGGAGGTGATCACCACCGCGCAGATGGCGCGCGAGGTGTTCGACACGCCCTGGATCAAGCTCGAGCTGATCGGCGACGACTACAGCCTGCAGCCCGACACGCTCAACCTGGTCGAGTGCGCGCGCCAACTGGTCCGCGACGGCTTCAAGGTGCTGCCGTACTGCACCGAGGACCTGGTGCTCTGCCAGCGGCTGGTGGACGCCGGTTGCCAGGCCGTGATGCCCTGGGCCGCGCCCATCGGCACCGGCCAGGGCCCGGTCAACCCCTACGCCATGCGCCTGCTGCGCGAACGCCTGGAGGTGCCGCTGATCGTCGACGCCGGCCTGGGCCTGCCCTCGCACGCCTGCACCGTGATGGAATGGGGCTACGACGCCGTGCTGCTCAACACCGCGGTGGCGCTGGCGCAGTCGCCGGTGGACATGGCGGGCGCGTTCGCCGACGCGGTGCGCGCCGGCCGCGCAGCCTTCCGATCGGGCGCCATGCAACCGCAGGCCAGCGCGCAGCCCAGCACGCCCGTGATGGGCACCCCTTTCTGGCATCAGGCGTGAGACTCCCCCCTGCGCGCCTTCGGCGCTTCCCCCCTCTCTGGCGCGCCGCTGCGCGGCGCTTGGAGGGGGGACGACAGCTTGGGCCGGCGGAGCCGGACCCTCGCTGTCCCTGGGTTGGCGCCGGCTCGCTTCGCTCGCCATGAAAAACTGAAATGTGTTCTATGACTTCCCTGCCTCTCGATCCCATGGCGCAGGCCATCGTGGCTGCGCACCGCGACACGCTCGCCCTGCCGCTTGCCCCTCACGCCGAGCCGCTGGCCGTGCAGACCGATGACGCGGTGTACGCCGCCGCGCTGCAGGCCGCGCAGGCGCTGGGCTTCGTGCCCGACGACGCGCTGTGCGTCGCGCGTGCCTGGTCGCGCCAGGCCCGGCGCACCGGGCGCTTCGACCCGCATCAGTGGCCCGACGAGCCGGCCGACTTCGGCATGGCACCGTTCCCGCGCGAACCGGCCTTCGCGCCCTGCCCGAGAGCGCTGGGCCTGTACGCGGTCATGCCCGACGCGGACTGGACGGTGCGCATGGCGCGCGCGGGCGTGCCCACCGTGCAGTTGCGCTTCAAGTCGGGCGACGCGGCAGCGATCCGCCGCGAAGTGCGGGCCGCGGTGGAGGGTGTGCGCGACACCGGCGCCTGCCTGTACATCAACGACCACTGGCGAGAGGCCATCGACGCCGGCGCCTACGGCGTGCACCTGGGCCAGGAAGACCTGCAGGCCATGGCGCCCGCCAGCCTGGACGCGATCCGCAGCGCTGGCCTGCGCCTGGGCCTGAGCACGCACGGCTATGCCGAAATGCTGATCGCCGACCGCCACAGCCCAAGCTACATCGCGATGGGTGCCGTCTTTCCCACCACGCTCAAGCAGATGGCCACCGCGCCGCAGGGCACGGGGCGACTGGCTGCCTATGCCCGCCTGCTGCGCGACTACCCGCAGGTGGCCATTGGCGGCATCGACCTGGAGCGGCTGCCCAGCGTGCGGGCCAGTGGCGTAGGCTCGGTGGCTGCGGTGCGGGCGCTGATGACCGCGCAGGACCTGCCGGCGACGGTTGCTGCCTGGAATGAGGCTCTTTAGCATTCGACGCATGTCTGCCTCTGACGCTTCTTCCCGCCGGGCTACCGATGATTCGGTCGAACAGCGTCTGACCGAACTCGAGTTCAAGGCGAGCTATGCCGACGATCTGCTGGACACGCTCAACCAATTGGTCGTGCGCCAGCAGGAGCAGATCGACCTGCTGATGCGCGAAATCGCGCGCCTGCGGCAGCGCGCCGAGTCCGGTGAAGCGCCGCCCGCTGCGCGCAGCCTGCGCGACGAGCTGCCGCCGCACTACTGATTCATCTCCGCTCGAAGCGCGATGGCAGGTAAGGCGCCGGATCCACGACGGTCGCCTCGCCATCCATCTGCTCGGCCAGCAACTGGGCGCTGATCGGCCCCATGGTGAAGCCCTGGTGGCCATGGCCGAAGTGGAACCACAGGCCGGGATGCCGGGGCGCCGGGCCGATCACCGGCTTGAGGTCGCCGACGCAGGGGCGCGCCCCCAGCCAGGGCGTGCCCTCCACCGGCTCGGGCAAGTCCAGCAGCTCGCGCGCCAGCGCCTCGGCCCGGCCGATCTGGACCGGCGTGGCCGGCGCGTCCAGGCGCGCGAACTCCGCGCCGGTGGTGAGGCGAATGCCTTGCTGCATCGGCGCCAGCACGTAGCCGCGCTCGGCGTCGAGCAGCGGCAGGTCGGGGCCGCTGCCGCCCCGGTAATGGCGGTGGTAGCCGCGCTTGACGAACAGCGGGAAGCGGTAGCCCAGCGCGCGGATGGCGGTATCGGACCAGGGGCCGAGCGCGATCACGGCCTGCCCGGCGTCGATCGGGCCGTCCTCGCCCTGCACCCGCCAGCCCGCTCCGGCCGGCCGGAGCGAGCGCGCATCGCCGCGGACGATCCGGCCGCCGCGGCGCACCAGCAGGTCCGCGTAGCGCCGCACGAGTGCGCCGGGGTCGTTGACCGACCAGGGATCGGTCCACTGCACCGCGCCGGCAAGGCGCTGCTTGAGTGAAGGTTCGGCCTGCGCGAGCGCCGCGCCATCGAGCACGCGGAAGTTCACGCCGGCTTCGCGCCGCAGGCGTTCGGCGGTGCGCACCTGCCGCTCCAGCGCGGGCTGGGTGCGGAACACCAGCCGATAGCCTTCGCGGCGGACCAGGTCGCCGGCGCCGGCCAGCTCGATCAGCGGCGCATGCGCGGCCACGGAGCGGCGGGTGAGCTGCCCGTAGGCGTGCGCGACGCGGCGATAGCGCGGTCCACGCGACTGGAGCCAGTAGCGGGCCAGCGCGGGCGTCAGCGCGGGCAGCGCAGCCAGGTGGTAGTGGATGTCGGCGCCGCGCCCGAGCGCCGCGCGCAGCAGCACCGCGGGGTCCTGCGGAAAGGGATAGGGCTCGACCGCCTCGCTCTGGATGATGCCGGCGTTGCCGTACGAGGTCTCGCGGCCCGGCTCGCCGCGATCGACCAGCACCACCGCGTGGCCGCGCAAGGCGAGCTGCAGCGCCGTGCAGGTGCCGATCATGCCGGCGCCCAGCACCAGGACGTCTTTCTTCATGGCCTTTCTTTCGGAAGCAGCGCCGCAAGCGCGCAAGGCGCATGGTACGCGGGCCCAGACGCCATTTCCGTTATTCGCGGCGCCAAAACCGGTTTGCCACGCCGCCGCCCTCCCACAAGCGGGAGAGGGAGTGAAGACATGCAACCGGAGCGAAGTAGCCGAAAACCCAGAGACAGCGAGGGACGGCTCCGCCGGCCCAAGATGTCGTCCCCCCTCCAAGCGCCACACAGCGGCGCGCAAGAGAGGGGGCTGAGGGCCGCGGCTCCAAGCCTGCCTGCGCAGGCTTGGACGTGCCCGAAGAGCCGCCGGCTCCGACGGCGGCACGGAGCCGCGAAGCGGCGCAGGGGGGTGTTCACAGCCACAACTGGGTGTCGTCCTCCAGCCGCACCGCTGGCCCGCTGCGCGCCAGCGCCATCCACACGTGAAACGGCAGGCGCTCGAGCGCGCGGCGCGGCGCCTCGCGCACCACCTCCAGCCGATCGCACCGCACCTGCATCACGCCGCACTCGGGCGGGATCTCCTCGGGCTCGGCGATCGGGCGCCCCTTGGCGTCCGGCCCGAGCACGTACCAGCAGGCGCTGGCGATCGCCAGGTAGGCCGCGCGCTTGGCGGGCTTCTTCAGGTCGCCCAGCAGGTCGGCGCGGCTGACCTTGATCTCGTGCACCACCGGTTCCAGGTAGGCCTCCACCGTGGTGTGGCGCACCGAGAACACGTCCGGACAGGCCATGCACCAGAGCGGCCCCGGCGCGGCGGCGGGCAGGGCCTGCGCGCCCTCGCCATCGCCTCCGAACACGATCGCCTGCGCAGCGCCATCGCTGTCCCCGGACACCGCGCGCGGCAAGGGCGCGCGCAGCATCAGGCCGCGCCACGTGAGCCGGCCGGCCTGCGTCAGCGCGACCGCCACGCGCTCGACCAGCGCCTCGTGCGGCGTTCGCACCGCCTTGTTCTGTGCGAACACCTCGGCCAGCCGCTGGATGCCGGCGTCGGTCACGCGCAGGCTCTCGAAGCCCTCGGGTGAAGAGCGGCGCTCCAGCAAGCCGGCGGCAAGCAGCTCGACCTCCAGCATGTCGTGGCAGGGCCAGCCGGCCGAGCGGTAGATCTCGCGCAGGCGCTGGTGGTGGCGCCGCGTCAAGGCAACGGGCATCGGGTCCATGGGCTGAATATATATCCAGTACCATGGCTGTCAATGCACGCCGCCGCCGATACCGCTCCGGACACTTGGCCGGAACTCGAAACGCCCACCCTCACCACGGTGGCGGTGCGCGTGCTGTGCGCGTTCGCGGCCAGGCAGGGCGACCTGGACCTGCGTTTCACGCCCTCGCCGAGCGCGCTCGACGGCATCGCCGGCCATGCCGCCGTGACCGCGCGGCGCGGCGCCGGCTACCAGCGCGAAGTGAGCTTGAGCGCGCGCTGCGGCGAGCTGCTGGTGCAGGGCCGCGCCGACGGCTTCGACCCCGCCGGGCCGCGGGTGGAGGAGATCAAGACCCACCGGGGCGATGCCGCGCGGATCCCCGCCAACCAGCGCGCGCTGCACGAGGCGCAGGCCAAGGTCTACGGCTGGATGCTCTGCCAGCAGCTCGGGCTGGAGCGCATCGAGGTCGCGCTGGTGTATTTCGACATCGACACCGGGCGCGAGACGGTGCTGCCCGCGTGGCACGGCGCGGCGGAGCTGCGCGCCGCTTTCGAGGCCCTGTGCGCGCGCTACGCCGGCTGGGCGCGCGCCGAGCGGGCGCACCGCGCCGCGCGCGACGCCGCGCTGCGCTCGCTGGCCTTTCCGTTCGCCGACTTCCGGCCCGGCCAGCGCGACCTGGCGGCGGCGGTCTACCGCGCCCACGGCGCCGGGCGCCACCTGCTCGCGCAGGCCCCGACCGGCATCGGCAAGACCCTGGCCACGCTGTTCGGCGCACTGCGCGCCCTGCCCGGCCAGCGGACCGACAAGCTGCTCCACCTTACCGCGAAGACGACCGGCCGCCGGCTCGCGCTGGACGCCCTGCACCGCCTGCAAGCCCGGCCGCTGCGCGTGCTGGAACTGGTGGCGCGCGAGAAGGCCTGCGAACACCCCGGCCAGGCCTGCCACGGCGAGGCCTGCCCGCTGGCCGCCGGCTTCTACGACCGCCTGCCCGGCGCGCGCGACGCCGCGGCCCGCGCCGGCTGGCTCGACAAGGCCGCGCTGCGCGAACTGGCGGCCCGGCACGCGGTCTGCCCCTACTACCTGGGGCAGGAAATGCAACGCTGGAGCGACGTGGTGGTGGGCGACTTCAACCATTTCTTCGACCTCGGCGCGCACACCTGGTCGCTCGCGTCGAACGAGGGCTGGCGCGTCGGCCTGCTGGTGGACGAGGCGCACAACCTGGTCGAGCGCGCGCGGCGCATGTACAGCGCCGCGCTGCACCCGGCCCCGTTCCTGGCGGTGCGCAAGACCGCGCCCGCCGCGCTGGCCAGGCCGATGGACCGCCTGCACCGCCACTGGCGTGCGCTGGCGCGCGCGCAGACGCAAGACCATCAGGTCCTGCCCGAACCGCCCGCCGCTTTCATCGAGGCGCTGCGGCGCCACGCCGCCGACGTGGCCGAACACCTGGCGCAGGCAGCGCGCGCGCCCGATGGCGGCCTGCAGGCCTGGCTGTTCGAAGTGCTGCACCTGCTGCGCGTGGCCGATCGGTTCGACGGCGCGCATTCGATGGCCGACCTCACCCGCGGCGACCACCCCGCGCCGCGCCCGGCGACCGCTCGATCGGGCCGGCCAGGCCTGCCGGTGCTGAGCCTGCGCAACCTCGATCCGGGCCCCTTGCTGGAACCGCGCTGGCAGGCCGCGCACAGCGCCACGCTGTTCTCCGCCACCCTCAGCCCCATGGACTACACGAGCGACCTGCTGGGGCTGCCCGCGGACACCGCGCGGCTGGACGTGCCCTCGCCCTTCGATCCCGCGCGGCTGCGGGTGCGCATCGCGCCCGGCCTGTCCACGCGCTACGCCGACCGCGCCGCGTCGCTCGAACCGCTGGCGGCGGCCATGGCCGCCCAGTACGCCGAGCGGCCGGGCAACTACCTCGCCTTCTTCAGCAGCTTCGACTACCTACAGCAGGCGCTGGCGCGGCTGCGCGAGCGGCACCCGGACATCCCCACCTGGGCCCAGTCGCGCGGCATGCCCGAGGCCGAGCGCGAGGCCTTCGTGGCGCGCTTCACCGACGACGGCCGGGGCATCGGCTTCGCGGTGCTCGGCGGTGCGTTCGGCGAAGGCATCGACCTGCCCGGCCAGCGCCTCATCGGCGCCTTCATCGCCACGCTCGGCATGCCGCAGCCCAGCCCGGTGAACGAACAACTGCGCCAACGGCTGCAGGCCCGCTTCGGCCGCGGCCACGACTACGCCTATCTGTTCCCCGGCCTGCAGAAAGTGGTGCAGGCCGCGGGCCGCGTGATCCGCGGGCCAAGCGATGAGGGTGTGGTGGTGCTGCTCGACGACCGCTATGGCCAAGCCCGCGTGCGCCGCCTGCTGCCGGCCGGGTGGCGGTTGCCGGCGGGCTCCGCGAAGGGCTTCGACGGGCCCTACTCCAGCGCCTTGATCAGCACCTGATCGATGCGCCGCCCGTCGAGCACCAGCACCTCGAAGCGCCAGCCCTCGCAGTCCACGTATTCGCCCTGCTCCAGCAGCTCGCCGGCCACGCTCTGCATCAGGCCGGCCACGGTGTTGTAGCGGCCGCGGTCCTCGTCGGGCAGTTCCTCGATGTGCAGGCGCGACTTGAGTTCGGCCACCGGCATCGCGCCGTCGACCAGCCAGGAGCCGTCCTCGCGCCGGGTCGCCCAGGCCTCCAGCGCCACGCGCGGCGAGAGCTCGCCCGTGATCGCTTCGAGCATGTCCAGCGGCGTGAGCAGGCCCTGCACCACGCCGTATTCGTCCACCACGAACACCATGCGCGTGGCGCGTTCGCGGAACTGCTCCAGCAGCTCCATGCCGGTCAGCGTCTCGGGCACGAAGACCGCGGGCTGCGCGTGGCGCTGCAGGGGCTCGTTGTCGCCCTCGGCCTGCAGCGCCAGCATGCGCGGCAGGTGGATCACGCCGACCACGTCGTCCAGCCCGCCGCGGCAGACCGGGTACCAGGAATGGCCGGTGGTCCAGGCTTTCTGCACCGCGTCGTCGATGCGGTCCTGCGCGTCCAGCCACTCGATCTCCGAGCGCGGCACCATGATCGAGGTGAGCTGGCGGTCGTCGAGCAGGAACACGTTGCGCACCATCTGGTGCTCGTGCTCCTCGATGATGCCGGCGTCCACGCCCTCCTCCAGGCTGGCGTTGATCTCCTCCTCGGTCACGTGCTGCACCGCGTTGGTGTCGATGCGCAGCAGCTTGAGCACGTACTGCGTGGTGTGCGTGAGCAGCCACACGAAGGGCTTGGCGGCCTTGGCCACGAACGCCATCGGGCGCGACACCCAGCGCGACACCGCCTCCGGGTAGAGCTGGCCGATGCGCTTGGGCACCAGTTCGCCGAACACGATGGTGATGAAGGTGATGACCGCGACCACGATCGCGGTGGCCAGCACGCTGGCGGTGGGCTGCGCCAGCCCCTTGTCGATGAACCACGCACCCAGGTCGTCGCTGAACGCCGCTTCGCCCACGATGCCGTTGAGCATGCCGATCGAAGTGATGCCCACCTGCACCGACGAGAGGAACTGCGTCGGGTTCTCCAGCAGTTGCAGCGCGGTGAGCGAGCCCTTGTCGCCCGACTCCGCCATGGCCGCCAGGCGCGCCTTGCGGCTCGAAGCCAGCGCCAGCTCGGACATGGCGAACGCGCCGTTGAGCAGCGTGAGGAAGACGATGAGGAGGGTGTCCATAATCGAACGATGGCACTTTACATCATGGGCGACGTGCAGGGCTGCGACGAGGCGCTGGGCCGCCTGCTCGGCGAGATCGGCTTTTCCCCCAGCCGCGACACGCTGGTGCTGCTGGGCGACCTGGTCAACCGCGGCCCGCGGTCGCTGGCGGTGCTGCGCCGGCTCATCGCGCTCGAAGGCGCGGCGCACTGCCTGCTGGGCAACCACGACCTGCACCTGCTGGCGGTGGCGCACGGCGTGCGCCGGCCGCACCGCAGCGACACGCTGGACGACGTCCTGCAGGCGCGCGACCGCGACGCCCTACTCGACTGGCTGCGCGCGCGGCCCATGGCGCTGTGGCTGCACGGCTGGCTGATGGTGCACGCGGGCGTGCTGCCGTCATGGAGCCTGGAGCAGACGCTGGCACTGGCCGGTGAACTGCAGTCGGCGCTGCGCGGCCCGGAATGGGTCGGGTTCCTGCACACGATGTACGGCAACGAACCCGCGGCCTGGCACGACAGGCTGGCCGGCGCGGCGCGCCTGCGCGTGGTGGTCAACGCGCTGACCCGGCTGCGCTTTTGCTCCGCGCAGGGCGTGATGGAGTTCGAGGCCAAGGAAGGCGCCGCAGGGGCGCCGGAAGGCTTCATGCCCTGGTTCGACGTGCCGGGCCGGCGCACCGCGGGCGTGCCGATCGCGTTCGGCCACTGGTCCACGCTGGGGCCGGTGCAGCGCGCCGACCTGCAGGCGCTCGACACCGGCTGCGTCTGGGGCGGCCGCCTCACGGCCGCGCGCATCGACCCGCGGCGGCCCGCCGAGGTGGAGCGGATCTCGGTGCGCTGCCAGCAGGCACGGAAACCTGGCTAACTTTCCTGCTGCGCCGGCGCGGGCACGCTCTTGAACAACGCCGGCACTTTCTTGCGCGGCTTGATGTTGGGCGAGGCGCTGCGCCCGGCCGGGCGCTGGGCGGCTTCCCAGGCGGGCGGCGCGTCGTCGGCGCGGCTGGGCTCGTACGGCTTGTCGAACAGCGGGTCGGCCGGGGGGCGCGGGGCGCGGGGCGCGGACGGGCGATCGCCGCCGCGCTCGCGCGAAGCACCGCTGCCGCTGCGGCCGGCGCGCCGGTCCTCGTCGCGCTGCCAGGCGCGCTGGCCATCATTGAACCGCCCGGCCGGCCGGCGATCGGCCTCGAACTCCAGCGCCTCGAACTCGAGCTTCTTGCCCAGCAGCTTTTCCAAGTCGGCGACCAGGCGCGCGTCGCGCCCGCTGACGAACGACACCGCCAGTCCGGAGGCGCCGGCGCGGCCGGTGCGGCCGATGCGGTGCACGTAGTCCTCGGCGTTGAACGGCACGTCGAAGTTGAACACCGCCGGTACGTCCTTGATGTCGAGCCCGCGCGCGGCCACGTCGGTGCAGACCAGCAGGTCGACCTGGCCCTGCTTGAAGGCATCGAGCGCCTTCAGGCGCTCGTCCTGGCTCTTGTCGCCGTGCAGGGCCGTGGTCTTGAGGCCGTCGCGTTCGAGCGAGCGCGCCAGCCGCGCGCAGCCGAGCTTGCTGTTGACGAACACGAAGGCCTGCGTCACGCCGCGCTCGCGCACCAGTTGGCGCAGCACGGCGCGCTTATCGTCTTCCTCCACGCGGTAGAAGTGCTGCTCCACGGTGGAGGCGGTGGCGTTGGAGCGCGCCACCTCGATCGTCACCGGGTCCTGCAGGTAGCTGTTGGCCAGGCGCTTGATCTCGGGCGAGAAGGTGGCCGAAAACAGCAGCGTGGTGCGCTGCTTGGGCAGGTAGGACAGGATGCGCTGCAGGTCGGGCAGGAAGCCGATGTCGAGCATGCGGTCGGCCTCGTCGAGCACCACGTACTCGACCTGGTTCAGCACACAGTTCTTGGCCTCGATGTGGTCCAGCAGACGGCCCGGCGTGGCCACCAGCACCTCCACGCCCTTTTTCAGCTCCAGGGTCTGCGGCTTCATGTCCATGCCGCCGAACACCACCGTGCTGCGCAACTGCGTGTACTTGGCGTAGAGCTTGACCTGCTCGGCCACCTGGTCGGCCAGTTCGCGCGTGGGCAGCAGCACCAGGGCGCGCACCGGGTGGCGCGCGGGCGAGGTGGACGCGTTTTCGTGCTTGAGCAGGCGCTGCAGCAGCGGCAGGGAAAAGGCGGCGGTCTTGCCGGTGCCGGTCTGGGCGGCGCCCATCACGTCGCGCCCGGTGAGCACCTGGGGAATGGCCTGCGCCTGGATCGGCGTCATGGTCTCGTAGCCCATTTCGGCCACGGCCTTCGCCAGCGCGGGCGCGAGATTGAGTTCGGAGAAGCTTTGGGTCATGTCGGGAGCGCCAGGGTGGCGGTAAGCCCGCTATTGTCGCACCCACCCAACAACCCCGCCCGGTACCCGTCCAGGGGCGACACGGAACCGGCTTCGCCGGGCCGTTGGCGCCGCCCCCTCGAGGGGGTCGCGCGAAGCGCGGCGGGGGTGGTCAGAGTGAGCTTGTTTTGAACGTGTCGCAGGCGCGCACGTCACCTGTCTCCAGCCCCTTGTGGAACCAGCGCTGGCGCTGCTCGCTGGTGCCGTGGGTGAAGCTGTCGGGCACCACGTGGCCCTGCCTTTTCTTCTGCAGCGCGTCGTCGCCGATGGCCGCGGCCGCATTGAGCGCCTCCTCCACGTCACCGGGCTCGAGGATCTGGCCGCTCTTGTGGTTGTGGTTCGCCCAGATGCCCGCGAAGCAGTCGGCCTGCAGCTCCAGCCGCACCGACAGCGCGTTGTACTCGCGCTCGCTCACACGGCCGCGCGCCTTCTCCATCTGGTCGGTGATGCCCATGAGGTTCTGCACGTGGTGGCCCACCTCGTGCGCGATCACGTAGGCCTGGGCGAAGTCGCCCGGCGCGCCGAGCTGGCGGCGCAGCGTGTCGTAGAAGCTCAGGTCGATGTAGACCTTCTGGTCGCCCGGGCAGTAGAACGGCCCCATGGCCGACTGGCCGGTGCCGCAGGCGGTCGGCGTGGCGCCCCGGAACAGCACGAGGCGCGGCTTCTGGTACTGCGCGCCGGCCTGCCGGAACACCTGTTCCCACACGTCCTCGGTGCCGCCCAGCACCGAGGCGACGAACTTGCCCATGTCGTCGGTGGGCGCCTGGGTGGGGCCCTGCACGGTCTCCACCCGGGCCGGCGCCATCTCGCCCATGCCGCCGAGCACGCCCAGGAGGGTCATGGGGTTGATGCCGAAGATCCAGCCGGCCACCAGCGCGATCGCGATGGTGCCCAGGCCCAGACCCTTGCCGCCCACGCGTCGCCCGCCGCCCAGACCGCCCATGCCGACGCCGCCCTGGCTGCGCCGATCCTCGACCTGATCCGATTGCCGGTTGTTTTCCCATTTCATGGCTTGGCTCCTCCGCGGCCGGATACAGCCGCAGGTATGCCCGCATTATGGGGCGAACCGGGCGCCGGTGAAGGCGTTGACCAGCGCCTGGGGACTCAGACGGCGCGGGTGATGCCGCCGTCGACCCGGATGTTCTGGCCGGTGATGTAGCCCGCGCCGTCCGACAGCAGGAAGGCGATGGTGGCGGCGATCTCCTCGGTCCTGCCGTAGCGCCGCATCGGCACGCTGTCGCGCCGCTCCTCGGTGGCGGGCAGGCTGTCGACGAAGCCGGGCAGCACGTTGTTCAGGCGGATGTTCTTCTTCGCATAGGCATCGGCGAAGATCTTGGTGAAGCTCGCCAGCCCGGCACGGAACACCGCCGAGGTCGGGAACACCTCGGAGGGCTCGAAGGTCCAGGCGGTCGAGATGTTGACGATGGCGCCGCCGCCCTGCGCCTCCATGATCGGCGCCACCAGCCGGATCGGCCGCACCGCGCTCAGGAAATAGACCTCCATGCCCTTGTGCCAGTCTTCGTCGGGAATCTCCAGGATCGGCGCGCGCGGGCCATGGCCGGCGGAGTTGACCAGCGCGTCAATCCGCCCCCAGCGCTCCATCGCCAGGTCGACCAGCCGCTTCACGTCGCCGTTCGACTGGTTCGAGCCGGTCACGCCCACGCCGCCCAGCTCCCGGGCCAGGGCCTCGCCCTTGCCGGACGAGGACAGCACCGCGACGCGGTAGCCCTCCTGCGCCAGCTTGCGCGCGGCGGCGGCCCCCATGCCGGACCCGCCGGCGGTGATGAGGGCGACTCTCTTTTCGTCTGTGGCCATGGGAGCCTCCGGCAAGGTTGTGCTAGGGCCTGTTCACACGAATTTTCCAAGTGCGAATGGGGTGGATAAGGCGCCAATCTAGGCGCACGGCGACGGCCAGACTGGGCGTCTGGCCTAGGCGGGCAACGACGAGTGGCGCCTTATCCACCCCATTCCCTCCGGGTTGCGATCAAGAAGGCCATGCGCCGCGTGGCGAAGCCTCGCCGGGCCGCCCGGCCCGTCTGCGTTTCGCGCCTTGCGCATGGCCTTTTTGAATCGCAACGCATCTTGGAAAATTCGTGTGAACAGGCCCTAGGCCTTGGGCAGGGTCACGCCGACCTGTCCCTGGTACTTGCCGCCGCGGTCCTTGTACGAGGTCTCGCAGACCTCGTCGCTCTCGAAGAACAGCACCTGCGCGCAGCCCTCGCCGGCGTAGATCTTGGCCGGCAGCGGCGTGGTGTTGCTGAACTCGAGCGTCACATAGCCTTCCCACTCCGGCTCGAAGGGCGTGACGTTGACGATGATGCCGCAGCGCGCGTAGGTGCTCTTGCCCAGGCAGATGGTCAGCACGTTGCGCGGGATGCGGAAGTACTC
>CAZAPJ010000056.1:0-31422 GCA_964487025.1 uncultured Hydrogenophaga sp. | reverse complement strand
GCTCGGCCGGGGACTCTCACCCCGAAGATCGCGCCCATGCTGGGCGCACAACGAATCCGGCTTTCCGGCCGGTGGCGGTCACAGGCAAGCGCCGCTGGCCGGGGTACGAAGCCACTCCCACCTTCGAGGAGGCGCTCGGCGCCCATCCGGTCTACCACCTGGCCGGCTGGCAAGGATTCCTCGGCCCGGCCGGACTCCCCGCTCCCGTGGTCCAGGCGCTCGCCGGCGAGATTTCGCGCGCCTTCTCGCTCCCGGAAACGCAGCAAAGGCTCAGCGCCGTGGCCGTCATGCCCGAATACCACGGCCCGTCGGCGTTCCTGCAGATCTACCACGAAGAGACGTCCACCTGGGTGAAGGCGCTGACCGACCTTGGCCTGCGGGGCAGCGCCGGCTGAGCGCCGGGAGAAACCGATGAACCTCTACGAAGACGTCAAGATTGTCGCCGCGCCGGACCTCCGGGTGGACAACCTCGATCTGCCCCCGGGCTGGCACGTGCGCCCCATCGGCACCGCGTGCGGCCTGGAAGTGAGCGGCATCCACCTGGGCCGGTCCTTCACCGACGCGCAGATCGGCCTGCTGCGCCGGCTGCTGGCGCGCTTCAAGGTGCTGGTCTTCCGCAAGCAGGACATCAGCCCGGGCCAGCACGTCGCTTTCGCCCGCCGCTTCGGAGCGCTCGAGGTGCACCCGATGCAGAAGAAGCACCCGGACCATCCGGAGCTGGTGACGTTCACCTCCGACGCCAGCCGCTCGGGCGGCGAGAACGTCTGGCATGCCGACACCACCTTCTACGAGACGCCGTCGATGGGGTCGGTCCTGCGTTGCGTGGAATGCCCCGACGTCGGCGGCGACACGATCTTCGCCAACATGGTGATGGTCTACGACAACCTCCCGGAAGTGATCAAGAGCCGCATCGCGGACCTGACGGCGTACCATGATGCCGCCGTGGCCTACCAGGCGTTCGCGCAAACGCCGGAGGGCCGGGAGATGATGAAGGAAAAGCTCAGGCCCGTGATCCACCCGGTCGTGTGCACCCATCCCAAGACCGGCGAGAAGCTCCTGTACATCAACGAGGCCTTCACGACGCACTTCGCGAACTACAAGCTCACGCACGGCAACAAGTGGAACCAGGACTGCCCGAGCCGGATGCACGACCTGTTCGCCTTTCTCCTGCGCCAGGTCAGGACGCCCGAGTTCCACACCCGGATCGGCTGGGAGAAGGATCAGGTGGTGTTCTGGGACAACCGCGCCGTCCAGCACTACGCCGTTTCCGACTACTACCCGAAGGTGCGCAGCATGCAGCGGGCCACCATCATCGGCGAGCGCCCGCGCTGAAAGAGCCGCATGGAAATCCCGAAACCGGCAGCGCCGCGCCGGCTGCTCATCGGCGGGGAGTGGGTGGAAGCCCGCTCCGGCAAGTCCTTTCCCACCTTCGATCCGTCCACCGGCGACCGGCTGGCTTGGCTCGCCGAAGGGGATGCACAGGATATCGACCGCGCGGTGGCCGCCGCGCGGGCGGCCTTCGAAGGCGCCTGGAGCCGCTTCAAGCCGTTCGACCGCCAGCGGCTGTTGCTGAAGCTCTCCGAACTCGTCGAGCGCCACCACGAGGAACTGGCCACCCTGGAGTCGCTGGAGATGGGCGCCCCCATCGGCCGCAGCCGGTCCATGTGCCGCGGCTGGGTGGCCCGGCTCAACTACTACGCAGGCATGGCGACAGCGCTGCACGGGGAAACCATCGAGAACTCGATGCCGGGCAACGCCTTTTCGTTCACCGTGAAGGAGCCGGTCGGGGTGGTCGGCGCGATCATTCCGTGGAACGCCCCGATGGTGGAGGCGATCTGGAAGATCGCGCCGGCGCTGGCGACCGGCTGCACCGTCGTTCTCAAGCCGTCCGAAGAAGCTTCCCTCAGCTGCCTGCGCTTTGGCGAACTGCTGCAGGAAGCGGGGGTTCCGCCGGGCGTCGTCAACATCGTCACCGGCTTCGGCGCCACGGCCGGCGCGGCGCTCGCCGCGCACATGGGTGTCGACAAGCTCACCTTCACCGGATCGCACACCACGGGGCAGCGCATCGTGCAGGCCTCGGCCGGCAACCTGAAGCGCTTGTCGCTGGAGCTCGGCGGCAAGTCGCCCAACATCGTGTTCGCCGATGCGGACCTCGACGCCGCAGTGCCCGTCTGCGCCATGTCCGTGTTCGGCAACAGCGGCCAGGTGTGCTCCGCGGGTACGCGCCTGTTCGTCGAACGCCGCATCCACGACGCGTTCATCGAACGGGTGGCCGCCCACGGCCGGGCCCTGCGCGTCGGCCCGGCGATGGATCCGCAAACCGAGATCGGCCCGCTGGTCAGCGCCGCACAACTCGAGCGCGTGACGAACTACCTCGCGATCGGGCAGCAGGAGGGAGCGCACGCGATCTGCGGGGGCACGCGCCTGGACGGGGATCGCTTCGCCCGAGGGAATTTCGTGCCGCCGACGGTCTTCACGGGCGTCCGCGACGACATGCGCATCGCAAAGGAGGAGATTTTCGGACCGGTGATCGCCGCCATCGCGTTCGATGACGCGGAGGAAGCGCTCTCACGCGGCAATGCGACCGTCTACGGCCTGGGCGCCGGCGTCTGGACGAGCGACATCAACAAGGCGCACAGGCTCGCGCGCGGGCTGCGCGCCGGCTCGGTCTGGGTCAACTGCTACAACCTGTTCGACCCCGCCGTGCCGTTCGGCGGCTACAAGATGAGCGGCTACGGGCGGGAATCGGGCCTGCAGCACGTCGAAGACTACCTGAACGTCAAGGCGATCACGATCCAGACCGGGGGGTGAGGCGAATGCCGCATTGCCTGGTCACGGGTGGCACGCGCGGCATCGGCGCGGCCACCGCCCTGCTCGCGGCACGGCGCGGGTACGACGTGACGCTGGTCGCCCGCGAAGCGGACGGTGTGCACGTGGCCGCGGTCGCCGCAGCGGTTCGCGCACTCGGCCGCCGCGTCGAAACCATCTCCGCGGACGTGGCAAAGGACGAGCACGTCGTGCGGGCCTTCGACGGCGCCGAAGCGGCGCTGGGGCGCCTCGACGCCCTGGTGAACGCCGCCGGCATCGGACACAACGGGCGGGTGGAGGCACTGGATGCGAGCGCGCTGTCCCGCCTGCTCGCCGTCAACGTCCTGGGCACGATGCTGTGCTGCCGTGAAGCGGCTCGGCGGATGTCGACCGCCCGCGGCGGCCCGGGAGGCGGCATCGTCAACGTCTCTTCCATGGCGGCAACGATCGGAGGACGTCCCGGCGCCGCCGCCTACGCCGCGTCGAAGGCCGCCGTCGACAGCTTCACCACCGGCTTCGCGCGCGAGGTCGCTGCCGAAGGGATCCGCGTCAACGTGGTTCGGCCAGGCGTGATCGCCACCGACATGACCGCGCACGTGACGCGCGACCCGGATCGGCTCGCACGCGTCGAGGCATCGATCCCGATGCGCCGGCTCGGGCATCCGGGCGAGGTTGCCGAGGTCGCGCTGTGGCTGCTGTCGGATACGGCGTCGTTCGTCACGGGCGCACATGTGGACGCAGGCGGCGGGGGCTTTTCGCTCGCGGCGCTTCGTTGAGCGCATGGTTTTGACGGCACCGGCGAGGCCCCGAGCCGCGACGCGATCCGCTACGCCTCCGAGGGCTCGTTCAACCGCGGCCTATCCGCCTCGCGCACGCGCTGCGCCAGATGCGCCAGCGCCTCCTCCACCTGGTCGACCAGGACCAGCGCCAGGTCGCCGGGCCGCAGCCGCTGCAGCGCGGTGTCGATGGCGAGGAACTCGCCGCGGATCTCGAGCACCTCGCGCGTGCGGCTGGCGCCCTGCAGCCCCTGGCGCAGCAAGGCCAGCACCTCGCCGTCCGCGCGCCCGCGCTGGCAGGCGTCCTGGAACAGCAGCGCCTCGTCGAAAGCCGCGCCCAGGATCGCGGTCTGCTCGCGGATGTCCTCGTCGCGCCGGTCGCCCGCGCCGCTGATCACCACCAGGCGGCGGCGCGCGGGCATGGCCTCGACAGCCTCGACCAGCGCGCGCATGGCATCGGGGTTGTGGCCGTAGTCGGCGATCACGGTCGCGCCGCGGTAGTCCAGCACGTTGAAGCGGCCCGGCGCGTTGTCCGCGTCGTTGGAGAAGGTGGCCAGGCCGCGCACGATGGTGTCCCAGTCCAGGCCGGCGCACCAGGCCGCGCCGATCGCCGCCATCACGTTGTCCTTCTGGAAACCGATCGTGCCGCCGCGCGTCAGCGGCACGCCCTGCAGCGGAATGCGCACGCGCCAGCTGCCCTCGGTCACGAGGATGCCGTCCCCTTCGACGCAGATGGTGCGCCGCCCGAGCGCGCGGTGCGCGGCCAGCACGGGATGGTCGTGGTCCTGGGCGAAGAACACCACGCCGCCCGGGCACTTGGGCGCCATGGCGGCCACGATCGGGTCGGCCGCGTTGAGCACGGCATGGCCGTTCGGCGCCACGTTCATCACGATCACGCGCTTGAGCACCGCCAGGTCCTCGACCGTGGTGATGTAGTTCAGCCCGAGGTGGTCGCCCGCGCCCACGTTGGTGACGACGGCGACCTGGCACTGGTCGAAGCCCAACCCCTCGCGCAGCATGCCGCCGCGCGCGGTCTCGAGCACCGCGGCGTCCACGTCCGGGTGCAGCAGCACGCTGCGCGCGCTCTTCGGGCCCGAACAGTCGCCGCTGTCGATCTGCCGCCCGTCGACGTAGACGCCGTCGGTGTTGGTCATGCCCACGCGCAGCCCGCTGGTGGCCATGAGGTGCGCGATCAGGCGCGTGGTGGTGGTCTTGCCGTTGGTGCCGGTCACGGCGACCAGCGGAATGCGCCCGTCGTCGCCGGGTTCGAACATGTGCGCGACCACCGCCTCGCCCACCGGGCGGGGCTTGCCGTAGGACGGCGCGAGGTGCATGCGCAGCCCGGGCGCCGCGTTGACCTCGACCACGCCGCCGTTCTGCTTCTCCAGCGGCACGTGCACGCTTTCGCACACCACGTCCACGCCGCAGATGTCCAGCCCCACGGTCTGCGCGGCCGCCACGGCGCGCGCGGCCACGTCCGGGTGCAGCTCGTCGGTCACGTCGGTGGCGGTGCCGCCGGTGCTCAGGTTGGCGTTGTTGCGCAGCACCACGCGCCGCCCCATCTCGGGCACGGATGCCGGCGTCAGGCCCTGCCCTTCCAGGCGGACCAGCGCGATGTCGTCGAACCGGATCTTGGTCAGCGAGGTCGCGTGGCCGTCGCCGCGGCGCGGGTCGGCGTTGACGGCGTCGACCAGCTCGCGCACGGTGTGCTCGCCGTCGCCGATCACGTGCGGCGGGTCGCGGCGCGAGGCCGCCACCACGCGGTCGCCCACCACCAGCAGGCGGAAATCGCTGCCGGGCAGGTACGTCTCCACCATCACGTCGCCGAACCCGGCCGCCGCGCGGTAGGCGATCTCCAGGTGCGCGCGGGAATCGACGTTGACCGTCACGCCCTTGCCCTGGTTGCCGTCCTGCGGCTTGACCACCACCGGCAGGCCGATCGCCAGCGCGGCGGCCCAGGCGTCGTCGGCGTCCCGCACCGGCCGCCCTTCGGGCACCGGCACGCCGGCGGCCGACAGCAGGGTCTTGGTCAGGTCCTTGTCCTGCGCGATGGCCTCGGCCACCGCGCTGGTGCGGTCCACCTCGGCGGCCCAGATGCGTCGCTGCCGCGAGCCCCAGCCCAGTTGCACCAGGCTGCCGGCGGTCAGGCGCCGGCACGGGATGTTGCGCGCCAGCGCCGCTTCCACGATGCAGCCGGTGCTCGGCCCGAGCCGGACCTCCTCGTCGAGCGCGCGCAGGCGGGCGACCGCGGCCTCGGCGTCGAACGCCTGCGGCGGCGCGGCGCCGGCCGCGGCGATGAGTTCGCGGGCGAGCTCGAACGCCTGCCGGCCGACCGCTTCTTCGCTGTACTGCACCACCACCTGGGACACGCCGGCCTCTGGCGTGTGGGCCAGCCGGCTGAACGTGACCGGACAGCCGGCCTGCGCCTGCAGGGCCAGCGCGGTGTCCTTGAGCACGTGGGCCATCGACAGCGGCTCCTGCGGATTGCCGGTCTGCAGCGGACCGATGGCGGGAAAGAGCTCGCGCAGGCGCCGCTCGAATTCGGGCAGGCCCGCGCCCAGGTCGCGCTCGGGCGGCTCGCAGGCCACGATGGCCTCGATGCAGGTGTGGCGGCTCCAGAGATTGGGGCCGCGCAGAGACCGGATGCGGGAAACGTCCATGACCAAGGTCCGTGACGAAAGAGGAGAGAAAAAGGAAGGAAAGGGGTCGGAGCGGCCTCAGGCGGCCGGCGCGGCATCGGGCTGCGCCGCCGCGCCGATCCCGCTGGTTTCCAGGCCGGCGGCCATGAGCTCGGGCGACACGCCCAGGGCCCAGGCGGCCCCCGCCACCGCCATCAGCGCGTGCAGCCCGAGCGACTGCCGCAGCCGCTGGGCGACCGGCGCGTCCAGCCGCACGTGCAGCGACCGGCGCGTGCCATCGGCCAGCACGAGCGCGCCGTCGGCCACCGACACCGTGCGCTGCCCGGCCGCGCGGTGCCGCGCGAGCGGCTCGGCGGCGCCGTCGATGCCGTAGAGCGTGACCTCGCCGTCGCACAGCCCGGCCATGCGCGCCACGCCGGCGTCGTCGGCGTTGAGCACCGCCATGCCGTCGGGCAGCACCACGTCCACCTGGGTGCGCAGCACGCGGTAGAGCTGATCGGCGTCGTGCACGTCGTGCCGGGCCAGGTCCTCGAACCCGTCGAGATCGGTCACCACGCCGACCGCGCAGCGGTCGTACGGCAGGCCGTCGTCGAGGATCATCGCGGCGCCGTTCTCCACCACGATCGCGTCCAGCTCGCGGTTCATCAGCAGGCGCTGGCTGGCCTCCCAGTGGGCGCAGGGCCGCAGGTCGACGTGGCGGTTGCCCAGGAACAGGCCGTCCTGGCAGGCCAGGCCGACCTGGCGCCCGCTCAGGTGCAGCATCCAGGCCACCAGGCGCGCGATGGCGTGGGCGTGCCGCGAGCCCGCGACGCCGACGATCGGCACGCGGCCGTTGCCCGGTTCGTCGAACAGGTGGTCCACGATCGCGCGCCCGACCGGCCGCGCCAGCCCCGTGGCCGGCTTGAGGTGCATGAGCAGCCCGGGGCCGGCGTTGACCTCCACCACCGCGCCGCCCTGGGCCTGCAGCGGACGGCCGATGTCCTGCGCCACCACGTCGACGCCGGCCACGTCCAGCCCAACCACGCGGGCCGCCAGCGCCACCGCGTGCGCCACCTCGGGGTGCACCTCGTCCGTGCAGTCGATCGCGACGTTGCCGCTGCGCTGCACCAGCACGCGCCGCCCGGCCGCCGGCACGGCCGCGCCCGAGAGGCCCTGGCGCTCGAGCAGCAGGCGCATCACGGGTTCGCGCTCCAGGCGGATCGTCTCCAGCGGGAAGCCCTCGGCCTCGCCGCGGCGCGGATCGCTGTTGAGCTGGCGGTCGATGAGCTCGGCCACGGTGGCGCGGCCGTCGCCCGTCACCGACAGGCTTTCCCCGCGCGCGGCCGCCACCACGCGGCCGCCCACCACCAGCAGGCGGTGCTCGTCGCCGCGCACGAAGCGCTCGACGATGACCTCGCTGCCTTCGGCGGCCGCGACCGCGTAGGCCTTCTCGATGTCCTGCTGCGCCAACAGGTCCAGGCTCACGCCACGCGCGTGGTTGGCGTCCGAGGGCTTGACCACGACCGGCGGCCCGATCTCCTGCGCGGCGTCCCAGGCCGCGCCCGGGCTGTCCACCACCTGGCCCTCGGGCACCGGCACGCCGCAGGCCTTGAGCAAGGTCTTGGTGAGGTCCTTGTCGCCGGCGATGCCGCCGGCAATGGCGCTGGTGCGGTCGGTCTCGGCGGTCCAGATGCGGCGCTGGCGCCGGCCATGGCCGAGCTGCACCAGGTTGCCGCCGTTGAGGCGCAGGTGCGGGATGCCGCGCTCCGTCGCCGCCGCAACGATCGAAGCCGTGCTCGGCCCCAGGTAGCTGCGGTCGATCTGCTCGGTCACGCGCGCCACCGCGCCCGCCACGTCGAACGCCGCCTCGCCGGCGCGGTGGTGGATCGCCGCCAGCAGCAGGGCGCGCGCCTCGGTGAGCGCGGTGCGCGCCACGGCCTCGTCGCGCGCGCGGAACACCATGCGGTAGACCCCGCGCCGCGAAGTTTCGCGCGTCTGGCCGAAGCCCGTGGGCATGCCGGCCAGGTTGAGCAGTTCGATCACGACGTGCTCGAGGACGTGGCCGGCCCAGGTGCCTTCGCGCAGCCGCTCCACGAAGCCGCCGCGCTCGCCCACGCCGCAGTGGTGCTCCTCCAGGTCGGGCAGCCATTCGAGCAAGCGCTCGGTCAGGCCGGGCAGCCGGTTCGACGGCCGCTCCTCGAGGTCGCCGAGGTCCAGCCAGACCTCGAGCACCGGGCGGTAGGTCCAGATGTTGGGGCCGCGCAGGTAGTTGACGCGCAGCAAGGTGATGTCGTGTCGAGAGCTCATGTCTCCACCGGGACGCGATTCGGGGCAGGCCGCGCGGCAACCGCCGCACCGGCCTGGAGATCGGGAGATCGAAGGGAATCGGGGGGTCGAGGCGTTCGCTGCCTCAGCGATCGCGAACCCGACATCGGTGAAAATGCGAGGCCCCCGTGAGGGAGCATGCCCGTTCTCGCGGTCGACGCCACGCAGCCATCTTCACCATGCTTTCGCACTTTCCAGCTGAGTCTTCAGCTTCAGGGGCCGGCCCTGCACAGGACGCCTCGCGGCCCGCGTCAACCCGGCTGGGGGGCGATGATAGCGCTGCCGCCGCTTTGTTGCTCGATCTGGACGAGTCGTTACACTTCCGGCCCCGCACGTTACACCTCACCCCGGCGGCGCTGGAGCTGGACGGCCAGGCCTGGCCGCTCGCGCCCGGCCTGTCGATGCGCCTGAGCGACCACGCGGGCGTCGGCACGCTGGAGCTGCTGGACGCGACGCAGCGCCTGGCGGCCTGGCACTTCACCATGGGCGCACACGCCCAGGCCCTGCGCTTCGCCAAGCGGTTCGAGCGCGCGGTCGCCGCATTGGGCCGGGCGGCGGACGACGCGGCGGACCCGCCGGTCGATGCGGGCGCGCCCGGCGAAGCCGAGGACGCGCCGGACACCGCCCAGGCGCCGCCTTCCACCTGGGTGCTGCTGCGGCTGTGGCGCTTCGCGCGGCCCTACCGCGGCACCCTGTTCGCGGGCCTGGCGCTCACGCTGGCCTCGACCGCCGCCACCCTGGTGCCGCCCTACCTCACCATTCCGCTGATGGACCGGGTGCTGATCCCGTTCCAGAACGGCGAGCGCATCGACACCGGGCTGGTGGCGCTGCTGCTGGGCGGCCTGCTGGGCTCGGCGCTGCTGGCCTGGGCGCTGGGCTGGGCGCGCACCTGGCTGCTGGCCCTGGTCTCCGAGCGCATCGGCGCGGACCTGCGCACCACCACCTTCGAGCACCTGCTGACCCTGTCGCTCGACTACTTCGGCGCCAAGCGCACCGGCGACCTGATCGCGCGCATCGGCAGCGAGACCGACCGCATCAGCGTCTTCCTCTCGCTGCACGCGCTGGACTTCGCGACCGACGTGCTGATGATCGGCATGACGGCGGTGATCCTGTTCTCCATCAACCCCTGGCTGGCCCTGGTGACGCTGCTGCCGCTGCCGGTCATCGGCTGGCTGATCCACCGCGTGCGGGACCGGCTGCGCACCGGCTTCGAGAAGATCGACCGGGTCTGGGGCGAGGTGACCAACGTGCTGGCCGACACCATTCCCGGCATCCGCGTGGTCAAGGCCTTCGCGCAGGAGGACCGTGAAGCGCGCCGCTTCCGCAGCGCCAACGCGCGCAACCTGGACGTCAACGACCGGCTCAACAAGACCTGGTCGCTGTTCTCGCCCACCGTGACGCTGCTGACCGAGATCGGCCTGCTGGTGGTCTGGGCGTTCGGCATCTGGCTGGTCAGCCGCCAGGCGATCACGGTCGGCGTGCTCACCGCCTTCATCGCCTACATCGGGCGCTTCTACGGCCGGCTCGACTCGATGAGCCGCATCGTCTCCGTCACGCAGAAAGCCGCCTCCGCCGCCAAGCGCATCTTCGACATCCTCGACCACAGCTCCAACGTGCCCGAGCCGGCGCAGCCGGTCCCGCTGCGCCAGGTGCAGGGCGGCCTGCGCGCCGAGGGCGTGAGCTTCCGCTACGGCAACCGCACCGTGATCCAGGACCTGAACCTGGACATCCGCCCGGGCGAGATGATCGGGCTGGTCGGCCACAGCGGTTCCGGCAAGAGCACGCTGGTCAACCTGCTGTGCCGCTTCCACGACGTGAGCGAAGGGGCCATCCGGCTCGATGGCATCGACGTCCGGCGCGTGGGCGTGCGCGATTTCCGGCGCCACATCGGCCTGGTGCTGCAGGAGCCCTTCCTGTTCTTCGGCACCATCGCCGAGAACATCGCCTACGGCCGGCCCGAGGCCACGCGCGAGGCCATCGTGGCCGCCGCGCGCGCCGCGCACGCGCACGAATTCATCCTGCGCCTGCCGCACGGGTACGACTCGCTGGTGGGCGAGCGCGGCCAGGGCCTCTCGGGCGGCGAGCGCCAGCGCATCAGCATCGCGCGCGCGCTGCTGATCGACCCGCGCATCCTGATCCTGGACGAGGCCACGTCCTCGGTCGACACCGAGACCGAGAAGGAAATCCAGAAGGCGCTCGACAACCTGGTGCAGGGCCGCACGACGATCGCGATCGCGCACCGCCTGTCCACCCTGCGCAAGGCCGACCGGCTGGTGGTGATGGAGCGCGGCCGCATCGTGGAGACCGGCCCGCACGACACTCTGATGGCGCGGCGCGGCGCCTACTGGCGCCTGTACGAGGCGCAGGCGCGCAAGGAGCAGGAAGCCGCCGGCCGGCTCGACGGCGGCGGCGAGACCGGAGCGCGCGAATGAGTGCCGCTGCCCTGGCCTGGCGCCTGCACCGCGACCCGTTCGGCCGGCTGGTCTTCACGGACGAGCATGGCCATCCGCACCCCGGTGTGGTGCCGGTGCGCTCCTTCCCGCTCACCGCGCCCGGCGAAGGGCTGTCGCTGGTCGGCGCCGACGGCCGCGAACTGGCCTGGATCGATCGCCTGGCGTCGCTGCCGGACGGGCTGCGCGACCTGCTGGAACAAGCCCTCGCCGAGCGCGAGTTCCTGCCCGTGATCCGGCGCATCCGCGCCGTGTCCAGTTTCTCCACCCCCAGCACCTGGGAGGTGGAGACCGACCGGGGTGAGACCCGTTTCGTCCTGCGCAGCGAGGACGACATCCGCCGCCTCGAAGGCCCGGCGCTGCTGATCCTTTCCCGCGACGGCGTCACGTTCGCGGTGCGCGACCGCCTGGCGCTGGACGCGCATTCGCGCCGGCTGCTCAGTAGGTTCCTGTGACTCCCCCCTGCGCGGCTGCACGGCTCGGTGTGGCCGCCGGAGGCGGCTGCTCTTCGGGCACGTCCAAGCCTGCGCAGGCAGGCTTGGAGCCGCGGCCCTCAGCCCCCTCTCTTGCGCGCCTTCGGCGCTTGGAAGGGGGGCGACATCTCGGGCCGGCGGAGCCGGACCCTCGCTGTCTCTGGGTTGGGGCGTCTGCGCTCGTTGCGGGTTTGGCCCCGGTGCTTTAGACCGCTACCCGCGCACGAACAGCGTGACCAGCGGCTCGTCGCCGACCTGGCGGCTGCGGTGGCCGTGCACCGCCGGGTCGAAGGTGGCGCCCTCGGGCAAGGTGTCGGCCGAATAGAAATGCTGGCCCGGCCCGAAGGCGCGCCAGCTGCCGTCCTGCAGGCCGATCTCCATGCGGCCCTGCAGCACGAACAGCCACTGCGGCGAGCCGGTGCAGTGGAAATCGCTGCGGAAACCGACCGGGCTGTGGCGCAGCTGGCAGCCGCTCGCCGGCAGCGTCGCCGAGAGGCGGACCGCCGGCGAGCCTTCGTTCAAGGCGATCTCGGCCTCGCGGAAGCGGGCGCGCCCGTCGGTGTCGGTGAACAGGATCACGTGCTGGAAGGTGCTCAAGAGAACTCCTGGAGGTGCTTCGCAGGGCCGGCGCCATTTACCGCACACTATGGCCCATGAAAGTATTGCTTGCCGAAGATGATGCCATGCTCGGCAGTGGCATGGAACGCGGCCTGCAGCTCGCGGGCTTCGCGGTCGACTGGGTGCGCGACGGCCTGCAGGCGCAGGCGGCGCTGCAGCGCCAGAACTACACCGTGCTGCTGCTCGACATCGGCCTGCCCGGCCAGGACGGGCTGCAGCTGCTGCAGCGGCTGCGCGCCTCCGACACGCCGGTGGCGGTGCTCGTGGTGTCCGCGCGCGATGCCGTGGGCGACCGCGTCGCGGGCCTCAACCTGGGCGCCGACGACTACCTGACCAAGCCGTTCGACCTGGACGAGCTGGTCGCGCGCGTGCACGCGCTGGCGCGCCGCCAGCTCGGCCACGCGCGGCCCGAGCTGCGCCTGGGCCGGCTGGTGCTGCGGCCGCTGCGCCGCGAAGCGCTGCTCGACGCGCACCCCGTGGTGCTGTCGGCGCGCGAATACGACCTGCTGCTCGCGCTCATGGAGCACCCCGGCACGGTGCTCTCGCGCGAGCAACTGGAAGACCGGCTCTACGGTTCGCAAGAGGAAGTGGCCAGCAACGCGGTGGAGGTGCACGTGCACCACCTGCGCCGCAAGCTGGGCAGCGCGTGGATCAAGAACGTGCGCGGCGTGGGCTACAAGCTGGTGAACGCGGCATGAGCGCCGCACGGCCGCCCGGAGGCGCTCGCACCGCAGCCCGCCAGGGCGAAGGTACACCAGTGAGCGCGCCGGGCCGCTCCCAAGCGCTCATGCCGCAGCGCGCCGCGCGGAGGGTATCCCAGTGAGCTCGATCCGCAGGCGCCTGCTGCTGTGGCAGATCACGGCCCTGGTCGTCACCAGCGTGCTGGTCAGCGCGCTCACCTTCCACCTGGCCTGGAAGGGCTTCAACCGCGTGCGCGACTTCGGCATGGAGCAGATCGCGCACTCGGTGGTGCGGCACGGTGTGCGGCCGCACAGTTGGACCCTCGGCACGCCGCCCGGGCACGCCGCCCCGAAAGCCAGCGCGCGCCCCGCCCCGCGCGACGGCCCGCCGTCCTGGAGCGCGGACGACCTCGGCCAGTTCATCAGCCAGATCTGGCTGCCCTCGGGCGAGCTGCTCTACACCTCGGCCGCGAACGCCGGCCCGCCGCTGCAGCCGCCGGGATTCCACGACGTCGTCTGGTCGGGCGAGGCCTGGCGCGTGTTCACGCTGGTGGACGACGAGGAACTGGTCCAGATCGCCAAGACCGCGAGCGACCGCGCCAGCAGCTTCGCGCGCATGGTCCCCTGGCTGCTGGTGCCCTCCGGCCTGCTGGTGCTGGTCCTCAGCGGCCTGATCCACGTGGTGGTGCGCCGCGCGCTGGCCCCGCTGGACACGCTGAGCAGCAACATCCGCCGCCGCGACGCCCAGGACCTGCAGCCCGTCTCGACCGAATACATGCCGAGCGAGCTCGCGCCGCTGGGCCGGGCGCTCAACCAGCTCTTCGAGCGGGTGCGCGGCCTGCTGGCGCACCAGCGGCAGGTGCTGGCCGACGCGGCGCACGAACTCAACACCCCGCTGGCCGCCGTGAAGCTGCAGGCCCAGCTCGCGCGCCGCTCGGCCGACGGCCAGCGCGAAGCCGCGTTCGACGAGCTCGACCGTGGCATCGCGCGCAGCACCCACCTGGTGGCGCAGCTCCTGCAGATGGCGCGCCTGAACGCGCAGGAACACCCGCGCGAGCCGGTCGCGGTGCGCTGCGACCGGCTCGCCGCGGAGGTGGTGGCCGCGTTCTCGGCCCAGGCCGAGGCGCACGGCACCGACCTCGGCCTGGCGCACAGCGACCCCGCGACGGTCATCGCCGATCCGATGGACCTGCGGGTGTTGCTGGACAACCTGGTCGACAACGCCCTGCGCCACACCCCATGCGGCAGCCGCGTGGACCTGCGCGTCGAACACGACGCCGCCAGCCGGACAGTCCGCCTGATCGTCGACGACGACGGCCCGGGCATCCCGGAAGCCGACCGCGAGCGGGTGCTCGAGCGCTTCGTGCGCCTGCACACCCCGCAGGCCCCCGCCGACACCCAGGGCAGCGGCCTGGGCCTGGCCATCGTGGCGCGCATCGCCGATCGCAATGGCGGCCGGCTGGCCCTGGACCGCAGCCCTTCGGGCGGGCTTCGGGTTTGCATAAGGTTTTCGTAGCTCCCCCCTGCGCGGCTTCGCCGCTTCCCCCCTCCCTGGCGCGCCGCTGCGCGGCGCTTGGAGGGGGGACGACAGCTCGGGCCGGCGGAGCCGGACCCTCGCTGTCTCTGGGTTTTGGCGTTGCTTCACTCCGGCGGCCGTGTCTTTGCTTCCCATCCCTCCTTGTGAAGGCCCGGTAGGGCTGGAGTCGACTTATCGCCGTTTCGGGCTTTCCAGGCCCGTCACGCGCAGGGCATTGACAACCAGCGAGAACGCGGGCGAAGGCTGCCGCCGGCTGGGGTAGTACAGGTAGTAGCCGGGGAACGGCGGGCACCAGTCCTCCAGTACGCGCACCAACCGGCCTTCTTCGATGTGGGGTGCGAACTCTTCTTCGGGCAGGAACGCGAGGCCCAGCCCCGCCACGGCCGCGTCGACCATGCCAGGCGACGTGTTGAAGATGAGCTGCCCATCCACCCGCACGTTCAAGGGCTGGCCGCGGCGCTCGAAGTCCCAGACGTACAGGCCGCCCGCGGTCTGCATGCGCATGTTGATGCAGTTGTGCTGCACCAGGTCGCGCGGATGCCTGGGCTTCGGATGCGCCGCAAAGTACCCCGGCGACGCCGCGACCGCCATGCGCAGCGGCGGCCCGATCGGCAGCGCGATCATGTCTTTGTCGATGGTGTCGCCCAGCCGTACGCCCGCGTCGAAGCGGTCGGCCACGATGTCCCTGAAGCCGTAGTTGACGTCGAACTCGACCTTGACGTCGGGATACCCGAGCAACAAAGGGGTGAGCTTCGGCAACAGCGTGGTCCGAAGGACATGTTCGCCACAGGTGATCCGCACCGTGCCGGCTGGCTTGTCCCGCATCTCGGTCAGCTCGTCCAGTTCCGCATCGATCTCATCCAGGCGGTGCCCTATCGCCTTCAGCAGGCGCTCGCCGGCGGCCGTGGGGGACACGCTGCGCGTGGTGCGCGTCAGCAGCCGGATCGCCAGCCGCGCTTCCAGGCCGCTGAGGGCCTGGCTGAGGGCCGATTGCGTGACGCCCAGCAACGAGGCGGCGCGCGTGAAGCTGCCTTCCCGCGCCACCGTCACGAAGTACAGGAGATCGTTGAGGTTGCGTCTGGCCATGGTTCGTCTCTCCGTGATAAATTAATTAGTGATACTAATATGCTCTTTAAGAATTCAGTAGCTAGTCATGCGCGCACGCATCCGTGAAGATCCCGGCAGGCATTTGCATCCAATGGAGATTCACCATGCACGATTCGATTGAACCCCCTGTCGCTCAGGCGATGGCCGACGCCGTCGGGCGCCGCAGGCTTCTGAAAATGACGGGCGCTGGCGTGGCGGCTTTGGGCGCGGGAATGGCTGTCCAGGGACAGGCCGCCGCGCAGGCGCCAGCAAAACTGGGTAACCGGTGGGACAAGACCTTCCCGAAGAGCGACAAGGTGAATCACCGCAAGGTCACCTTCAAGAACCGCTACGGCATCGCCCTGGCCGGGGATCTGTACCGGCCGAAAGACGCCAGCGGCAAGCGGCCAGCGATCGCCATCAGCGGCCCGTTCGGCGCGGTGAAGGAGCAGTCGTCGGGTCTGTATGCGCAGACCCTGGCGGAGCGCGGCTTCGTCACGCTGGCGTTCGATCCGTCCTACACCGGCGAAAGCGGCGGCGAACCCCGCAACGTCGCCTCGCCCGACATCAACACCGAGGATTTCATGGCGGCGGTGGATTGTCTCGGCCTGCAGGCTTCGGTCGACCGTGAGCGCATCGGCGTGATCGGCATCTGCGGCTGGGGCGGCATGGCGTTGAATGCCGTGGCGGCCGACAAGCGCGTCAAGGCCGTCGCCGCCAGCACCATGTACGACATGACCCGCGTCATGTCGAAGGGCTACAACGACAGCGTCACCCTTGCGCAGCGCACGCAGACGCTGGAGCAACTGAGCCGGCAGCGCTGGGACGACGCCGCGAACGGGAAGCCGGCCTACCAGCCGCCCTACAACGAATTGAAGGGCGGCGAGGCGCCGTTCCTCGTCGAGTACGCCGACTACTACCGGACGCCGCGCGGGTACCACCCGCGGGCGGTCAACTCCGGCAACGCCTGGACGATCACCACACCGCTGTCGTTCATGAACATGCCGTTGCTGACCTATGCCCAGGAAATCTCGCCGCGGCCGGTCCTGCTGATCCACGGTGAAAAGGCCCATTCCCGCTACTTCAGCGAAACCGCCTACGCAGCGGCGGCCGAGCCGAAGGAACTCGTGATCGTTCCGGACGCGAACCACGTCGACCTGTACGACCGGATGGACAAGATCCCGTTCGACAAACTGGCGGCGTTCTTCCAGCGGCATCTTGCTTGAATGAAGGCCAACTGGACGACTCATCCGGCCATCGCGGCACCTTCGTGGCGAGCGCGGCCGTGCTGCTCCTCGCGGCCTTCCTGGCCTTCCTGGCCTCTCGTTCGCAGGCCCGGCCAGCGGCCTGTGGCGCGCCTGCCACCAGGACCACCCCATGACCATGGACCTTCGTATCCCTCGCAGCGGCCAGCGCCGCCTGGCCGCCAACCCCCGCCACACCCCTGGCTCGCACGCTTTGCGCGGACTGGCCCTGCTGTGCGGCCTGCTCGCGCTGGGCGGATGTGACGCCGCCCAGCCCGGGACATCGAGCACACCCGCCGCCGCTGCGTCGACAGCGGTCCAACCGGAGGCATCGCGCATGTGGATGACCGTCGGCGAACGCCGCTTCGCCATCACCCTGGCCGACACCGAGGCGGCGCGCGCATTCGCCGCGATGCTGCCGTTCTCGATCGACATGGCCGACCTCAACGGCAACGAGAAGCACGCCGACTTGCCCAAGCCGCTGCCGACGAACGCCAGCCGGCCCGGGACGATCCGCCATGGCGATCTCATGCTGTACGGATCGAGAACGCTGGTCGTCTTCTACCTGAGCTTCGACTCGGCCTATTCGTACACGCGCCTCGGCCGTGTGGACGACCCCGCGGGGCTGACACAGGCGCTCGGCAGCGGCCGGGTGCGGATCGGGTTCAGCGGGCACTAGCTGGCGACGGCCGCTCGCCCAACACACCGTTACAAATCCGCGCCCCGAGCGCAACCCCATTCAGTCGCCTGGTTCGTTTCAGTGGGCTCCGACCACTTCCTCCAGGAGCCCCTATGCCTTCCTCGCCCCACCTTCTCCTCCGCGCCACGCTCGCGATCGCCGCAGCCACCGGCAGCGCGCTGATCGCCCCGCCCGCCCATGCCCTGGGCCGGCTGGCCGACATCCGGGTGATCGACCGCGACAGCGGCGAGACCCTCACCGTCTACCGCCACCAGGGCGAGCACTGGGTGGCCGGCCGGCCCGGGGCGCGCTACGCGGTCTCGGTGCGCAACGCCACGGGCGCGCGCGTGCTCAGCGTGGTTTCGGTGGACGGCGTCAACGTGGTCTCGGGCGAGACCGCGACCTGGCACCAGACCGGCTACGTGCTCTCGCCCTGGCAGCGGCACGACATCACCGGCTGGCGCAAGAGCGACACCGAAGTCGCGGCCTTTCACTTCACCGCCACCGACCAGGCCTACGCCACGCGCACCGGCCGGCCGGCCCACCTCGGCGTGATCGGCGTGGCGGTGTTCCGCGAAAAGCCCCCCGCGCCGCCGCCACCGCCGGTCTGGGTGCCGCAGCCTTCGGCGCGCGGGTCCGCCACCGATGCCAGCGCGCCATCGCGCGAGGCGCCGGCGGCCGCGGACGAAGGCGCTTCGCCGCGCGAACGCGCCGAATCGCTCGCGTCGCGGCGCATGGCGCCCGCCCCCGCGCCGCGCCTGGGCACCGGCCACGGCGAGCGCGAGACCTCGGTGGTCGGCCACACCACCTTCGAGCGGCGCGGCGCGCGGCCCGACGAGATCATCCGCATCCGCTACGACAGCCGGGACAACCTGGTCGCCATGGGCATCATCCCCATGCGCCCGCTGCCGCCGCGGCCGAACCCGTTCCCCGGCGCCGTGCCACCCGGCTACGCGCCGGACCCGAGCTGAGCGCGCGGCGGCGCCCTCTTCCGGCCGGGCCGGGCGCATCCCCATAATCCGGCCATGACCGAGGAGGAGAGCGACGACGCGCGCGCCGACGAGATGCTGATGCAGGCCTTTGCCGCCGCGGGCGATGCGCGCGCCTTCGAAACCCTGTACGACCGCCACGCGCTGCCGCTGTGGCGCTTCGTGCGGCGCAGCGTGCACGACGGCGCGCTGGCCGACGACCTGGCGCAGGACGTCTGGTGCGCGCTGATCCGCCAGGCGCCGCAGTACCAGCCGCGCGCGCGCTTCCGCACCTGGCTCTTCACCCTGGCCCACCACCGCCTGGTCGACCACTGGCGCACCCGCAAGGCGCACGCCAGCCTGGACGACGCCGGCACCGAGGAAGCAGGCGCCGCGCTGGCCGACACGCTGGCGGCCGACTCCGGCTTCGGCCCGCTGCGGCAACTGCAGTCGCGCGAGCAGGCGCAGGCCTTGCTCGACGCGCTGGCCGGCCTGCCCGCCGCGCAGCGCGAGGCCTTCCTGCTGCAGGCCGAGGGCGGCCTGAGTCTGGCCGAGATCGCGCAGGCCACCGGCGTCGGCCTGGAGACGGCCAAGAGCCGCCTGCGCTACGCGCGCGAACGCCTGCGCCAGACCCTGGAGGCATTGGCATGAGCCCCCGCCCGGCCGTTCCGAAGGGGGCTCGCACCGCAGTGCGAAGCACGGAGGTTACCCAATGAGCACCGACGACCCGCTGCTGCAACGCTACCGCGAAGCCAACGCCCTCGATGCCGAGCGGCCCGGCCCCGGCCTGCGCGAGAACGTGCTGGCCGAGGCCCGCCGCGCCGCCGCCGAAACCGCCACGCGCCGCCAAGCGCCCGGCCAGGACCGCCCCCGCGCCGCCAACGACGCCGCCTGGCGCTGGCGCGCCCTGGGCGGCCTGGCCGTGCTCGGCCTGGCCAGCCTGGTGGTGCTGCAGTTCGACCGCGGCACGCCGGACGAACGCGAGCGCGCTTTCGGACCGGCCACGGCACCGGCACCGGCGCGCGAGGCGCCCCCCCCAGCCGCCGCCGACACCGAGGGCGCCGCACGGGATCAACCCGGCCCCGGCGCCACGGCGCCCGCGGGGCCATCGCCCCCTCCACCTCCGGAGGCCCAAGGCCAGGCCGACCGGCCCGATCCGGCCCTTGCACCCGCGAACCCGCCCCAGCGCCCACTGACCACGCGGTCCCGCGCCGCCCCGCCGGCACCAGCCGCCCCTTCGCCCGCGTCCCCGCCACCTCCCGCACCACTTCCCGCGCCGGCGCCCGGTCTCGCCACCGAAGCGCCCCACCACCCGTCCACGTCCGGCCGGGAACAGCAAGCCGAAGCGGACGCATCGGCCGGGCCCGAAAGCCCGGCGCTCGCGCGCCGGCAAGCGCCCGCCGCGGCAATGGCCGACCGTGCGCCGCGCGCCGAACGCGCCACCACCGCCGCTGCGCCGCACGCGGCCTTGCTCGCCGCCGCGGCGCGCGGCTCGGCGGCCGGCGTGCGCGAAGCCCTGGCCCAGGGCGCCGACGTGAACCACCAGGATGCCGGCGGCCGCAGCGCGCTCATGCACGCCGCGCAGCGCGGCGATGCCGCCATCGCGCGCCTGCTGCTCGACGCGGGCGCCGACCCCGCGCTGCACGACCGCGGCGGCCGCAGCGCCGCCGACATCGCCCGCCAGGCCGGCCACGAAGCGCTGCAAACCCTGCTGGAGTGACGCAGACCGCAGGGTGCCGCACAATCCCCGCAGGCACCCGCCGGCTGGCCCGGCCAGGCGCCCACGCTGCGCCCCACCCCGGGTCGCCCCACGAAACCCAAGACAAGCGAGGACGACGACATGATTGCCATCACAGGCGCGGCCGGGACCACCGGCCTGGCGGTGATCCAGGCGCTGCGCGAGCGCGGCGCGAAGCAGGTGCGTGCCCTGGTGAGCCGGCCCGCGTCGGAGGACAAGGTCCGCCGCGCCGGCGCCACCGAGGTCGTGGTCGCGGACTTCCGCCGGCGCGACAGCATGCACCGCGCGCTGGAAGGCGCGAGCCGCGTGTACCACATCTGCCCGGCGCTGCTGTCGGACGAGCTCCAGATCGGGCTCGACGCCATGGCCGCCGCCAAGGCCAATGGGGTGCGGCACTTCGTCTTCCACAGCGTCGTGCATTCGCAGAGCGACACGCTGGTGCACCACCGAGACAAGCGGCTGGTCGAGGACGCCCTCATGCAGTCGGGCCTGCCCTACACCATTCTGAAGCCCACGATGTACATGCAGAACGCCCTGCGCGAGTGGAACGCCATCGTGCAGGAAGGCGCCTACCGGCAGCCGTACTCGGTGGACTCACGGATGAGCATCGTCGACATCCAGGACATCGGCCAGGCGGCGGCCGCGGTGCTCACCGAGGATGGCTGGGAACGCGGCGAGTTCGAGCTCGCCAACGGCGAAATCCTGACCCGCGTGCAGATGGCGCAGATCCTGGGCGAGGAGCTTGGCCGCCCGGTGCGCGCCGAAGAGAACTCGATCGACGACTGGAAGCAGGCGGTTGCCGGCATCAGGACGCCGGCGCAGATGGAACGCGCGATCACCATGTACCGCGACTACGATCGCCACGGCATCGCCGGCGGCAACGCCAGGGTGCTGGCGATGATGCTCGGCAGACCGCCGACCACCTACCGCCAGTTCGTGCAGCGGCACCTGCGAACGCTGCAAGGCAACCCGTAACCCGTCACCCCAAGACCCCATGAGAATCCTCCACACCATGCTGCGCGTGGGCAACCTCCAGCGCTCGATCGACTTCTACACCCAGGTGCTGGGCATGCGGCTGCTGCGCACCTCGGAGAACCCGGAATACCGGTACTCGCTGGCCTTCGTGGGCTACGAGGGCAACCCGGCGCAGGCCGAGATCGAACTCACCTACAACTGGGACACCGACCACTACGAACTCGGCACCGCCTACGGCCACATCGCGCTGGGCGTGCCCGACGTGTACGCCGCCTGCGAAGCGATCAAGGCCGCCGGCGGCCACGTCACGCGCGAGGCCGGCCCGGTCAAGGGCGGCACCACCGTGATCGCCTTCGTGACCGATCCCGACGGCTACAAGATCGAACTGATCCAGCGCGCGCGCGAAGCAGCCGGCGCCGGGCTGCGCTGAGCGCCAGCGGGGCGCCGGCTGCCCTGCGTGAGGCACCGGCCAGCCACCCGATAAACTAGGCCTCCAATGGCCCTCCCCACGCTCCCGCTCCTCACGCTCGTCCTGCTGCCCTTCATCGGCAGCCTGGTTGCCGCGCTGCTGCCGGCCAACGCCCGCAACACCGAGTCGACGCTGGCGGGGGCGATCGCGCTGCTGTGTGCGGTGCAGGCCGCGCTGCTGTTCCCGGACATGGCCGCGGGCGAGGTGATCCGGCAGGAGATCGTCTGGCTGCCGTCCCTCGGGCTGAACTTCACGCTGCGCATGGACGGCTTCGCCTGGATGTTCTCCATGCTGGTGCTGGGCATCGGCGCGCTGGTGGTGCTGTACGCGCGCTACTACATGTCGCCGGCCGACCCGGTGCCGCGCTTCTTCTCGATGCTGCTGGCCTTCATGGGCTCGATGAGCGGCGTGGTGCTTTCGGGCAACCTGATCCAGCTGGTGCTGTTCTGGGAGCTCACCAGCCTGTTCTCGTTCCTGCTGATCGGCTACTGGCACCACCGCAAGGACGCCCGCCGGGGCGCGCGCATGGCGCTCACCGTCACCGGCAGCGGCGGCCTGTGCCTGCTCGCGGGCGCGCTGGTGCTGGGCCACATCGTGGGCAGCTACGACCTCGACGTGGTCCTGCGGGCCGGCGACGTGGTCCGCGCCCATCCCCTGTACAGCACCTGCCTGGTGCTGATCCTGCTGGGCGCCCTGACCAAGAGCGCGCAGTTCCCGTTCCACTTCTGGCTGCCGCACGCCATGGCCGCGCCGACGCCGGTCTCGGCCTACCTGCACTCGGCGACCATGGTCAAGGCCGGCGTCTTCCTGCTGGCCCGGCTGTGGCCGGTGCTGGCCGGCACCGACGAATGGTTCTGGATCGTCACCTGCGCCGGCCTGGCCACGCTGCTGATCGGCGGCTTCGCCGCGATCTTCCAGAACGACCTCAAGGGGCTGCTGGCCTACTCGACGATCTCGCACCTGGGCCTGATCACCACGCTGCTCGGCCTCAACAGCCCGCTGGCCGCGGTGGCGGCGGTGTTCCACATCCTCAACCACGCCACGTTCAAGGCCTCGCTGTTCATGGCGGTCGGCATCATCGACCACGAGACCGGCACGCGCGACCTGCGGCGCCTGAGCGGCCTGCGCCGCTACATGCCGATCACCGCCACGCTGACCATGGTGGCCGGCGCGGCGATGGCCGGCGTGCCGCTGCTCAACGGCTTCATCTCCAAGGAGATGTTCTTCACCGAGGCGGTGTTCGTGAACGCGGCGCCCTGGTTCCAGCGCCTGCTGCCGATCGCGGCGGTGGTCGCCGGCGCCTTCAGCGTGGCCTATTCGCTGCGCTTCACGGTCAACGTGTTCTTCGGCCGCGACACCAGCAACAGCCTGCCCCGCATGCCCCACGAGCCGCCGCACTGGATGCGGGTGCCGATCGAGCTGCTGGTGCTGGCCTGCCTGGTGGTCGGCGTGCTGCCGCAGTGGTCGATCCAGCACGTCCTTTCGACCGCCGCCGCGCCGGTGGTGGGCGGCCCGCTGCCGGAAATCAACCTCGCCGTCTGGCACGGCTTCAACCTCCCGCTCTGGATGAGCCTGCTCGCGATGGCCGGCGGCATCGCCCTGTACCTGCTGCTGCGCCGGCCCATGGCCAAGGGCCGGCTGGCGCGCACGCCGGTGCTGAGCATGGTCAACGGCAAGCGGCTGTTCGAGGGGCTGCTCGCCCTGCTCACCGCGGGCAGCCGCCAAGCGGTCCGCCTGCTCGGCACCCAGCGCCTGCAGCCCCAGATGCTGCTGATGATGCTGGTCACGGTGGCGGCCGCCTTCTTCGCCCTGCGCCAGGCCGACCGCTCGGTCTGGCTGCTGGGCGGCGACCGGGCCACCCTGCCGTTCTCGCCCGTGTTCGCGCTGCTCTGGCTGGTCGGCATCGGCGCGGCGATCGGCGCCTCCTGGCAGGCCAAGTACCACCGCCTGACCGCGCTGGCCCTGCTGAGCGTGGCGGGGATGGTCACGGTGATCACCTTCGCCTGGTTCTCGGCGCCCGACCTGGCGCTGACCCAGCTCTCGGTGGAGGCCGTGACCACGGTGCTGATCCTGCTCGGCCTGCGCTGGCTGCCCAAGCGCTCCGAGGAGATCGAGCGCCGGCAGCCGCTGGGCACCCGCATCGCCACCCGCGTGCGGCGCGCGCGCGACCTGCTGCTGGCGCTGGCGGCGGGCGTCGGCATGGCGGGCCTGTCCTACGCCATGATGACGCGCAGCTTCCCGCAGAGCATCTCGCCCTTCTTCCTGGAGCGCGCGCTGCCCGAAGGCGGCGGCGCCAACGTGGTCAACGTGATGCTGGTCGACTTCCGCGGCTTCGACACGCTCGGCGAGATCACGGTGCTGGGCATCGTGGCGCTCACGGTGTACGCGCTGCTGCGGCGCTTCCGCCCCGCGCCCGAAAGCATGGACGTGCCGCACCAGCAGCAGGCGCTGCCGGCCGACCTGGCGACCGACCTCGTGAACGCGCAGACCGCCGCCGACACCGCGCGCGGCTACCTGCTGGTGCCGGCGGTGCTGGTGCGGCTGGTGCTGCCGATCGCGGCGGTGATCGGCGTGTACCTGTTCATGCGCGGCCACAACGAACCGGGCGGCGGCTTCGTCGCCGGGCTGGTGCTGTCCACCGCCTTCATCCTGCAGTACATCGTCTCGGGCACGCAGTGGGTCGAGGCCAACATGCGGCTGCTGCCGGTGCGCTGGATCTCGACCGGCCTGCTGCTGGCCGCCGCCACCGGCCTGGGTTCGCTCGCGCTGGGCTACCCCTTCCTCACCACGCACACCGCCCACCTGCACCTGCCCCTGCTGGGCGAGATCCACGTCGCCAGCGCGCTCTTCTACGACATCGGCGTCTTCACCCTGGTGGTGGGCGCCACCCTGCTGATCCTCACCGCGCTGGGCCACCAGTCGGTGCGCGGGCATCGGCGCCCGCAGGCCGAGACCCGCGAGGCCGGGCCCGCCGAACCGGAAAGGACCGCCTGATGGAAACCGTCCTGGCCGCCGCCATCGGCGTGCTGACCACCTGCGGCGTGTGGCTGATGCTGCGCCCGCGCACCTACCAGGTGATCATGGGCCTGTGCCTGGTGAGCTACGGGGTCAACCTGTTCATCTTCAGCATGGGCCGGCTCGCCGTGGACCGCGAGCCGGTGCTGCTGCCGGGCGTGCCCGCCACCCTGGAGCACTACACCGACCCGATGCCGCAGGCGCTGGTGCTGACGGCGATCGTGATCGGCTTCGCCATGACCGCGCTGTTCCTGGTGGTGATGCTGGCGCAGCGCGGCTTCCTGGGCAACGACCACGTGGACGGGCGGGAGGACGACGAATGAGCACCGCAGCGCGCCGCACGGAGGCTGTCGAATGACCACTGGACTGGTCCAGTCGCTCATGCCCCACCTGATGGTGGCGCCGATCCTGCTGCCGCTGCTGACTGCCTGCGTGCTCATGGTGGTGAACGAACGCCGGCACCGCGTCAAGGCGACGCTCAACCTGGCCGCCACGGTCGCCAACCTCGGCGTGGCCGTGGCGCTGCTGCTGTGGGTCAAGACCGGCGGCGGCGCCGGTGCCTACGGCGTGTACCTGCCCTCCAACTGGGACGTGCCGTTCGGCATCGTGCTCGTGCTGGACCGGCTCTCGGCCCTGATGCTGCTGGTGGCCGGGCTGGTGGCGCTGATGGCGCTGCTGTTCGCGCTGGCCCGCTGGCACAAGGCCGGCGCCCAGTTCCATCCGCTGTTCCAGATCCAGATCATGGGCCTGAACGGCGCCTTCCTCACCGGCGACCTGTTCAACCTGTTCGTGTTCTTCGAGGTCATGCTCGCCGCGTCCTACGGCCTGCTGCTGCACGGCTCGGGACCGGCGCGCGTGAAGGCCGGGCTGCACTACATCACCATCAACCTGGCCGCCTCGTCGCTGTTCCTGGTCGGCGCCGCGCTCATCTACGGGGTGACCGGGACCCTCAACATGGCCGACCTGGCCACCAAGATCCCCGCGGTCGCGGGCAGCGACCGGGTGCTGCTGCATGCCGGCTGCGCGATCCTGGCGGTGGCCTTCCTCGCCAAGGCCGCGATGTGGCCGCTCAACTTCTGGCTGGTGCCGGCCTACGCCAGCGCCAGCGCGCCGTCGGGCGCGGTGTTCGCGCTGCTGACCAAGGTCGGCGTCTACGTGCTGCTGCGGCTGTCGACCCTGCTGTTCTCGGACCAGGCCGGCGACTCGGCCGGCTTCGGCGGCCACTGGCTGCTCTGGGGCGGCCTGGCCACGCTCGCCTTCGGCGCGCTCGGCATGCTGTCCGCGCAGCGGCCGGCCCGGCTGGCCGGCTTCGCGGTGATCGTGTCCTCGGGCACGCTCATGGCGGTGCTCGGGCTGGCCCGGCCCGAGGTCACGGCCGGCGCGCTGTACTACCTGCCGGCGTCCACCTTCGCGGTCTCGGCCTTCTTCCTGCTGACCGAACTCATGGACCGCTCGCGCCAGGACGACCCGGACGCGCGGCGCGCGCCGGAGGACGAGGAAGACCACCTGCCCTTCTCGATGGCCGAGCTCGAGCTCAACGCCGGCGCCAACCTGGACGACGACGAGGAACCCCTGATCGGGCGCGCCATCCCCGCCGCCACCGCGCTGCTCGGCATGGCCTTCATCGCCTGCACCCTGCTGCTGGCGGGCCTGCCGCCGTTCTCGGGCTTCATCGGCAAGTTCGCGATGCTCTCCGCCCTGCTCGGCGCGCCCGGCGCGGCCGTGACCACGGCGAGCTGGGTGCTGATGGGCTTCGTCATCGTCTCGGGCCTGTTCGCGCTGGTGGCGCTCTCGCGCGCCGGCATCCGCTTCTTCTGGGCGCCGCTGGACCGGCCCGCCCCGGTGCTGCGCGTGATCGAGTACCTGCCGATCGCGCTGCTGGTCGCGCTGTGCGTGCTGTTCACCGTGCGCGCCGAAGCCGTGATGCGCTACACCACCGCCACCGCCGCCGCGCTGTACCAGCCGCGCCACTACATCGACGCCGTGCTGTCCACCCGGCCGCTGCCCTCGCCCACCAACGCCGACCGGCTCGGCGCCACCCCGCCAGAGACGCAACGATGACCATCCGACGCCTCTTTCCGGCTCCCCTGCTCTCGCTGGCGCTGGTCGCGCTCTGGCTGGTGCTCAACGGCTCGCTCGAGCTCGGCCAGTGGCTCATGGCCCTGCTGCTGGGCTGGCTCGCGCCCTTCCTGCTGCAGTCGCTGCGTCCCACGCCGGTCCGGTTCCGGCACCCGCTGGTCGCGCTGCGCCTGTTCCTGCAGGTCGGGCGGGACGTGATCGCCTGGAACTGGCGCGTGCTGCTGGGCACGCTCGCGCCCGCCGACCGCGTGCCGCGCGGCGGCTTCGTCGTCGTCCCGCTGGACTTGCGCGACCCCAACGGCCTGGCGGTGCTGGCGGCCATCATGTGCGTGATCCCCGGCACCATCTGGTCCGAGATGGCGCTCGACCGCAGCGCGCTGCTGGTCCACCTGTTCGACCTCGAGGACGCACAGGCCGAGGTCGAGCTCATCAAGCGGCGCTACGAGAAACCCCTGATGGAGATCTTCGAATGAGCACGGTCCTGTTCGCGGCCATCGTCTTCACGCTGTCCTGCTACACGCTGGGCATGCTGCTGTCGCTGCTGCGCCTGTTCCGCGGCCCCTCGGCACAGGACCGCGTGCTGGCGATGGACCTGATCTGCACCATCGTCATGCTCATGCTCATGGTGCTGGCGATCCGCTACCGCAGCGCGATGTACTTCGAAGCCGCCCTGCTGATCGCCCTCTTCGGCTTCGTGAGTTCCGCGGCGATGGCGAAATTCCTGCTGCGCGGGGAGGTGATCGAATGACCCCCCGCCCGGCCGTTCCGAAAGAGGTTCGCACCGCAGTGCGCAGCACGGAGGTCGTGCAATGAGCGGCGGCGGCGAGCTGTCCGCCTGGGTGGAGTGGTCGGTGGCGCTGCTGCTGGCCCTCAGCGGCATCTTCACGCTGTCCGCCTCGCTGGGCGTGGTGCGCTTCAAGACCTTCTTCCAGCGCATCCACCCTCCCGCGCTGGCGTTCAGCTTCTCCTCCTGGTGCGTGACACTCGCCAGCATCATCTACTTCTCGGCGCAGCAGGAAAAGCTGGTGCTGCACGCCTGGCTGATCATCATCTTCCTGTCGATCACCGTGCCGGTCACGACCATCCTGCTGGCCCGCACGGAACTGTTCCGCCGCCGCACAGCCGAGCACCCCGAAGGCACCGACGAGATCCCGCCCACACTGGTCCACGAAGTACCACCCCCCCAGACCGCCGACAAGGCCCGGGAAGAAAGCTGACGGTCAGCAAGGGAACAAGGCAGGGCCTGACCACGCCGAATCGCGATCCGCAACGCGCGAAGATGCCTAAACCCAGAGACAGCGAGGGACGGCTCCGCCGGCCCAAGCTGTCGTCCCCCCTCCAAGCGCCGCGCAGCGGCGCGCCAGAGAGGGGGGAAGCGGCGAAGCCGCGCAGGGGGGAGTTACCTGATCACCACTTCCACCCGGCGCGCCTCGGCGTTGTTGCCGCTGCCGGTGGTCTCTTCGGGCTTGCTCAGCTCCAGCGAGGATTCGGACACGCCCGCGCCCACCAGGGCGTCGCGCACGGCGAAAGCGCGCTGTTTCGCGAGCTCGGCGTTGAAGGCCGCGTCGCCCGTGGCGTCGTGGTAGCCCGAGATCACCAGTTGCTTGCCCGACTGGGCCGCCTGGATGGCATCGGCCAGCGCCGCCAGCGCGCCCGACGCGAGCTCGGCCTTGCCTGGGGCGAAGTAGAACTTGACCACGCCGTTCTCGACCACCACGCTGGCATCGTCGGCGGCCGACCCCGTGGCCGAAGAACCCGCGGCGGCACCGGAAGCCGCGGCCCCAGCCGCCGTCGCGGCGCCGGCACCGGTGCCCGAAGACGGCCCGGCCGCGGTCGTGAGCGCCGCCGCCGAACCGGCCGCTGCGCCACCGCGCGACTTGTGGATGCCGATGCCCAGCGCCAGCCCCACGGCCAGGACCACCGCGGCGATCAGTACAAAGGCCGCAACGCGGTACTCGGGTTCGTCATCCTGGGAAGACATGGGAAAGCGCTCCGTGAAGAAAGAAAGAAGAAGAATGAATAATGGAACGGGAAAAGCATGAATCGACCCGGATTGTAAATGGCCCTTCGCGCCCCCTCGACACCCGCTCTACCTCCCGAACCCGCCCCCAGAGACGGCGCCCGCATGATGGCCGACGTGCTGGCCCAGTGGCGCGCGCAGGGGCCGCGCCCGGACCTCTGGTTGTTCGCCTACGCCTCGCTGGTGTGGCGTCCGGACTTCGAGCCGGCCGAGCAGCGGCCGGCGCAGGTCATGGGCTACCACCGCCGCCTGGCGATGTGGAGCCGGGTCAACCGCGGCACCCCCGAATGCCCGGGGCTGGTGTTCGCGCTGCTGCCAGGCGGCAGCTGCGCCGGGCTCGTGCTGCGCGTCCCGCACGCGCAGGCCGAGGCCTTCATGCCCGCGCTCTGGGCGCGCGAGATGCCCAACCCGGTGTACGACCCGCGCTGGCTCAACTGCCGCACGCCGCAGGGGCCCGTGAGCGCCCTGGCGTTCACGCTCTCGCGCCGCAGCCCGAGCCACACCGGCGTGCTCAGCAACGAGCGCTACCGGGAGATCTTCGCGCACGCCCGCGGGCGCTACGGCACCACGCAGGACTACGCGCGCCAGACCTTCGAGGGCCTGCGGCGCCACGGCATCCACGACCGGGCGCTGGAAAGGCTGCTGGCGCTGGCCGGACCGGCTCCTATACTGCCCCCATGAACATCGCCGACTTGCGCAAGAGCTATGAAAAGGCCGAGCTGAGCGAATCCGCCTCGCACGCGGACCCGCTCCAGCAGTTCGACCAGTGGCTGCAGGAAGCCATCCGCAGCGAAGTGCCGGAACCCAACGCCATGACGCTGGCCACCGTCGGCTCGGACCTGCGGCCCAGCACCCGCATCGTGCTGATCAAGGGCTACGACGCGCGCGGCATCGTCTGGTACACCAACTACCACAGCCGCAAGGGCCGCGAACTCGCGGGCAACCCATACGCCGCGCTGCAGTTCCACTGGGTCGAGCTCGAACGCGTGGTGCGCATCGAAGGCGTGGTGGAACCCGTCAGCGGCGAGGAAAGCGACGCCTACTTCCAGAGCCGCCCGCTCGACAGCCGCATCGGCGCCTGGGCCAGCCCGCAGAGCGAGGTGATCGACGGCCGCTCGGTGCTGGTGGCCAACGCGGCCAGGTACAGCGCGCAGTTCCTGCTGCAGCCGCCCCGGCCGTCGCACTGGGGCGGCTACCGCCTCAGGCCCGATGCCTGGCAGTTCTGGCAAGGCCGCAAGAGCCGCCTGCACGATCGCCTGCGCTACACCGCCCAGCCCGGCGGCGGCTGGCTGCGCGAACGGCTCGCGCCCTGATCACCAGGCGCGCCACTCGCGCACCAGGTAAAGGGCGAGCGCGGCCAGCGCCGAGACGAGGAACACGGTGCGCGGGTGCGTGCCCGCCAGCAGCCGGCCCAGCGTGAGGCGCGAACAGGCCAGGCCGAGCAGCACGCCCGGCGCGAGCGCGAGCGCGGAAACCACCGCTTGCGTGCCGAACCGGCCCACCACCGACAGGCTGCCCAACGACACCACGGTGGAGAACAGCAGGAACGCCGCCAGCGTCGCGCGCACCGCCGCCAGCGTCGACGACTCGACCATCACCGCGGCAAGCTGCGGACCGTTGATGGACGTGGTGCTGCCGCAGAGGCCCGAGACGAAGCCCGCGACCGACAGGTTCCGGGCCGACGGCCCGAGGGAGATCGAACCCGAGGCCACGGCCACCGACGACAGCAGCGTCAACAGCGTGAAGGCGACGAACACGCCATGGGGCATCCAGACCAGCACCACCGCCCCCAGGATGGCCCCCGGCACCGACGCCGCGCCGGCCCAGAACAGCACGCGGCGGTCGACGCGGGACCAGTGGAAGCCCACCATCAGCAGCACCAGCAGCAGGTGCGCCACCAGCAGCGGCCCCGGGATCAGCGTGGCGTCGATCGCCAGCAGCAGCGGCACCGCGATCAGGTTCATGCCATAGCCGATGGCGGCCTGCACCGCGGCGCCGGCGAAGACGGCCAGGTTCGCCCACAGCCAGGGCGTCCAGTCAATGGCCGTCATGCCGCCGCCGATGCCCGTCGCTGGTGGGGTGCAGCCGGGTGATGCCGGCCGCGTGGATCTCGTCCACGCCGCGCAGCAGCGCCTCGGCCATGAAGGCGTCGAGGTCGAACCCGGTCGGGCGGCCGTCGAGGGCCACCAGCCGGCCGTCCACGAAGGTGCCCGCGATGTCCGCACGGTCGTAGAAGCGGACCAGTTCCCAGGGCAGGTCCCAGCTCGGCTGCACCTCGGGGTGGTGGCTGCGCAGCACCAGGAAGTCGGCGGCCATGTCCTCGGCAATCCGGCCGGTCACGTGGCCGAGCCCGATGGCCTCGGCCCCGCCCGCCGTCGCCGCATGCAGCCAGCGCCAGCCGGCCCCGCAGGAGAAATCGTCGGTGGGAATGCCGTAAGCGATGCGCTGGCAGGTCTCCGCGGACTCGAGCATGCGGAACCCGTCGTTGCGGGTCGCGTCCGAGCCCAGCGCGAGGCGTATCCCGCGCTCCTGTGGCGTTAGCCATAAAGTGTCCTTGAGGACAGCTTATGGCTTAACGGCCGATTGGCCAGTTTTTGCCTTATCAAGTAAACGTGGTACCAGCGCGCGGCGCTTTCGCGGTGACACGCCAGTACGCATTCCAGTCGCCTATGGGCGGGCTTCCTGTTCCGACGGATCAGGTCAATCGGTTGTCGAGGTGTGAAGGTAGGGGTCAAGATATTCAATGCCGACCTCTTGGGTGCTCAGTTCAGCGTTGAAATCGAATGCGCTGATAACGGTGCAGGCTTTGGTGAATCGCCCCGGGATTCGCGGAGGCTGTTTGGTTTAAGTCAGGCCATCACCGT
>CAZAPJ010000055.1:0-32586 GCA_964487025.1 uncultured Hydrogenophaga sp. | reverse complement strand
ACAACGATGCCCATGAAGGCTAGGTTTTATGGGAGCGAAATTCAACAGCCTGCTAGGGCCTGTTCACACCAATTTTCCAAGTGCGAATGGGGTGAATCAAGCGCCAATCTAGGCGCACGGCGACGGCCAGACTGGACGTCTGGCCTAGGCGGGCAACGACGAGTGGCGCTTTATTCACCCCGTTCCCTCCGGGTTGCGATCAAAAAGGCCATGCGCCGCGTGGCGAAGCCTCGCCGGGCCGCCCGGCCCGTCTGCGTTTCGCGCCTTGCGCATGGCCTTTTTGAGTCGCAACGCATCTTGGAAAATTCGTGTGAACAGGCCCTAGTCCACGACCAGGCCCAGCCGGGTGACGATGGGTGCGAAGGTTTGCCGTTCACGGTCGATCCGGCTCGCGAGTTGCGCGGGCGTGCTCGACACCGGTTCCACACCGATCGCTTCGATTCTTTCCTTGACGGCCGGGGTGGCGAGAACGGCGTTGACCTCCTCGTTCAGCCGCCGGACCACGTCCGGCGGGGTCTGCGCCGAGGCGAACAAGCCGTGCCAGCCCATGGCGGCCTCGGGTCCGCGATAGCCCTGTTCGCTCAGCAGCGGAACGTCGGGCAAGGCCTTGAGGCGATGCGTTCCGATCGCGGCCAGGGCGACCAGCCGCCCGGCCTTGACATGGGGCACCGCGGTTCCCGAATCGATGATGAAGTCGATCTGGCCGCCCAGCAGGTCGTTCATCGCGGGCGCGAGGCCTTTGTAGGGAACGTGCCTGGCCGAGATCCCGGTGGCCTGGCTGAAAAGCTCGGTCACCACCTGAAAACACTGGGCCTGCGGCCGCCCACGCGATTCATTGTTCTCGATTCGGGAATTCTGAGCTCTCAACGGAAGGGATTCCCACTTGCAGCGAGCGAACCTATGCTGGCCGCATGCATGGAAAAGCCAATTCGTTGAGGGCCATCGGGCTGCATGTGCCGGTCCCCCCGCCCTCGCTCGCCGACTTCTACGAGAACTGCTGGGGGCTGGCCGCCGTGCCGCCGGCGGACCGGCGTCGCCACTTGTTTCGCGCCACGGGGCCGGACCACCACGTGCTCGAACTGTCGCCGGCATCCGCCAGGGGCCTGCACTACCTGGAGCTGGGCGCACCGGACGAGGCGTGCGTCGACCGGCTGTTCGAGCAGGCCGGCCGGGCCGGCGCCAGAACCGTGGAGCCCCCCGCGCGGCTCGACCGGGAGGAAGGCGGCTATGGCTTCGAACTGCTCGATCCGGAGAACCGGCTCGTGCGCGTCGCGAGCGGCGTGCAGCAGTGGGACGACGCGGCGGCCATCCATGCGCGGCCCGTCAAGCTCTCGCACGTGGTGCTCAATTCGCCGGACATCGAGTCGATGCAGCGCTTCTACTGCGCCGCGCTCGGATTCGAGCTGAGCGACCGTTCCGAGGACCAGATGGTGTTCATCCGGTGCGGCAACGACCGCCACCACCAGATCGCCTTCAACAAGAACCCCTACCCGTCGCTGAACCACGTGTCGTTCGAGCACGTGAGCAAGGCGTCCGTGCTGGCGGGCATCGACCGCATGGCGGACGCCGGCCACCCGATCCAATGGGGCGCCGGCTGCCACGGCATCGGCCAGATCATGTTCGCCTACTTCGTGGATCCGGTGGGCTTCGTGATCGAGTACACGCACTACATGGCCGCGTTCGACGGCGCCGGGCACGTCCCGCGGACCTGGCCGCGCAGCCCGCAGATCATGGATGCCTGGGGGACGGCCGGGCCGCCTTCGGCCTTCATCCGAACCGCCATGGCCGGCAGCCCCGAGGGCGGCCACCAGGCCGCAGGAGGAGGCGCCCAATGGACCTGATGCTCGAGGACAAGGTCGTGGTGGTGACCGGGGGCAGCTCGGGCATCGGCCTCGAAACGGCGCGGCTGCTGCTCGAGGAGCAGGCCAAGGTGGTGATCTGCGGGCGCGACACCGACCGCCTTGGCCGCGCCGAGCAGGCGCTGGGCGGGGCGTCGGACCGCCTGATGGGCATCCGGTGCGACGTGATCCGGTCCGCCGACGTCGAGCGCATGCTGTCGGCGGTGATGGAGCGGTACGGCCGCGTCGATTCGATGGTCTGCAATGCGGGGCAGGCGCGGGAGGGCAACTTCTTCACCAACACGGACGACGACTGGCGCGAAGAGCTGGAGCTCAAGTTCTTCAGCTACGTGCATCCGATCCGGATCTTCGTGGACGCCTTGAAGGCGGCGCGCGGCAGCGTCGTCTGCGTCAACTCCACCGTCAGCACGCAGCCCGAACCGCACCTCATGACCAGTTCGGCCGCCCGCGGCGGCGTGCTGAACCTCGCCAAGTCGCTGGCTTCGGCGCTGGGCCCGGAGATCCGCGTCAACACGGTCCAGATGGGCTGCATCGCCAGCGGCCAATGGGAGCGGCGCTACGAGGCGCGCAAGGCGCCCGGGCAAAGCTACGAAGACTGGCTGGTGCAGGAGGCCGCCAAGCGCAGCATCCCGCTGAAGCGTTTCGGCCGGCCCCGCGAGGCCGCGCACGCGATCGCGTTCCTGGCCTCGCCCGCTTCCTCGTACATCACGGGCGCGCGGCTGGAAGTCTCCGGCGGGGTGACGCGCCATGTGTGAAGGCATGTGTTTCCCGTGCCGCGCGTCCGGCGCACCGCGTGGGGGGTGGCCGGCATGGTGAGCGGCGGCGAGGTGGTGGCGCGGATCCTGGCCGCGCATGGCGTGCGCGACGCGTTCGGCGTCATCAGCATCCACAACATTCCGATCCTGGACGCGTTCCATCGGCTGGGGCAGGTGCGCTTCTACGCGGCGCGCAGCGAGAGCGGCGCCGCCAACATGGCCGACGGGTACGCGCGCACCCGCGGGGGGCTGGGCGTGGTGGTGACGAGCACGGGCCCGGGCGCCGGCAACGCCGCGGGCGCGATGACCGAGGCCCTGTCCGCCGGCACGCCGCTGCTGCACCTGACCGGCCAGATCGACGCGCGCGACGTCGACCAGGGGCGCGGGATGAACCACGAAACCCCGCGCCAGCTCGAAATGCTGGCGGCGGTTTCCAAGGCCGCGTTCAGGGTGCGCCATGCACAGAGCCTGCCGGCGGTGATCACCCAGGCGATCCAGACCGCGCTGGCGGCGCCCACCGGCCCGGTCAGCGTCGAGATCCCGATCGACATCCAGACCCTGCCGATGCCACTGCCCGGCCACCTGCCGGTGCTTCCGCGGCCCATGCCCGCCCGGGACGCGCAGGCCCTGGATCTCGCCGTCGAGACCTTGAAGACGGCCCGGCGGCCGATGCTCTGGCTGGGCGGCGGCGCCCGCGGCTGCACGGACGCGGTCCGCCAGCTGATGGCGCTCGGCTTCGGCGTCGTCACGAGCATCCACGGCCGGACGATCGTCGACGAGGCCGATCCGCAGTCCCTCGGAACGCTCAACAACCTCGACGCCACGCAGGGTTTCTTCGATACCTGCGATGGCATGCTCGTCGTCGGGTCGCGGCTGCGCGGAAACGAAACCCGGCTGCACCAGTTCCGCCTGCCGCGCCCGCTCATCCAGGTCGACGCGGACATCGCGGCATGGAGCCGGAACTACGAGGCGGACCTCTTCGTGCTGGGCGACAGCCGGTCGATGCTGGACGAACTGGCCGAGCGGCTCGCCGGCGCGCGAACGCCCGACCCGGCCTTCCTGCGCGACCTGGCGCGCGCGAAGGCCGACGCCCACTCGGCGATGCTGGCGACGGTCGGCCCCTACGCCGGCATCTCGCGCGCGCTGCGCGAGGCCATGCCCGCGGACGCGGTGTTCGTGCGGGACGTGACGATTTCCGCCAACACGTGGGCGCACCGGCTGTTTCCGATCGCGGAGGGCGCGGTCAGCATCCACGCGCTGGGCGGCGGCATCGGGCAGGGGCTGCAGCAGGGCATCGGCGCGGCCGCGGCCGCCGCGGCGGACGGCCGCCAGGTGTTCGTGCTCTGCGGCGACGGGGGGCTCGCGCTGAACGCCGGCGAGTTCGCGACCGCGGTGCAGGAAGGGCTGGCGCTGACCGTGATCCTGATGAACGACGGCGGCTACGGCGTGATGCGCAACATCCAGGACGCCTCCTACGCCGGCAGGCACTTCTATTCCGACCTGGCCGCGCCCGACTGGCAGGCGTATGCCCAGGTCATGGGCATCAGCGCCTGGCGCGCGCGGTCGGTCGACGAGTTCGCGGCCGCGCTGTCCGCCGCGCGCAGCAGCGCCGGCGGTGTCCGGCTGATCGAGGTGGACATGGACGCGATCGGACCGTTCCCTGTCCCATTCGCCGGTCCCCGGCTCAAGTGACGCATTCCAATGACGCATGGAGCACGCATGAACCCCCGCGACCCGGCCGGCAGCGAGCCGGCCACCCCCGAAGACCGGCTCCGGCACCGGCTGGCGCAGCTCTCCACGCCCGACGCCGCCGACATGCTGCGCCACCTCGGGCTGCGCCAGGTCGTGATGCGCGGACCGCGGGCGCTCGTTCCCCTGGCCGGGACCATCGCCGGCCGGGCCCGGACGCTCCGGCTGCTGCCGGACCGCGAAGACATCAAGGCGCCGCCCAACGGCCCGGTGAACCGGCGCCTGTACGACGCCATCCTGCCGGGCGAGGTCCTGGTCCTCGATGCCATGGGCCGCACCGACAAGGCAGCGCTGGGCGACATGATGTTCTCGCGCCTGCACAACCGCAGGGTCGCGGCGGTGCTGGTCGACGGCATGGTGCGGGACGTGCCTGTGGTCGCGCCGAAAGGACTGCCGATCTTCGCGTGCGGCTCCTGCCCGGATTCCTTCATGGGAGCGATCCGGCCCTGGAGCGCCGACTGCGACATCCAGTGCGGCGGCGTGCTGGTGCGGCCGGGCGACTGGATCGTCGCGGACAGCGAGGGCGTGGTCGTCGTTCCCGCGGCGCTGGCGGAGGAGGTCGCGCGCCTCGCCGAGGAAAAGCGCGCCGACGACCGGTTCAGCCAGGCCTTGCTCGAAGCCGGCTTCCCGCTCGACGACACCTACCCGCTGCCGGCGCACATGCGCCCCTTCCTGGCCGAGTTCCACCGCAGCGGCGCGCTGCCTTCGGCGCAGGCCATCGCCGAGACGCGCGGCCGCGCCGCCGCCGCGGCGGCTTGAAACGTTCCGCCCTTCTTCCAGACCCCCAAGGAGTTCCCATGCACTTGCTCTCCCGCCTGAAGAACGCCGCGACCACGTCGCTGTGCCTCGCCTTCGCGCTCGCCGTTTCGCCCGCAGGGCACGCCGCGGAACTGGAGAAGGTGACGTACCTGCTGCCCGCGCCCGCCTTCCTGACGGGCTTCGCGCCCTGGACGCTCGCGAAGGCGCACGGCTACTACGAACAGGAGGGCCTCGACGTGACGTTCGTGTCGGCCTCGGGCGGTGCCGACGTGGCCAAGCAGGTCGGCGCGGGCAACGCGGCGATCGGCGGTGCCAGCGGCGACACGCCCATGATCGTGCGCGCCAACGGGATTCCGGTGAAGGCGGTCGCGGTGATGGGCGGCGGAAGCCTGGGCTACCTCGTCGTGCACGCGGACTCCGCGATCCAGGGGCCCGCGGACCTGCGCGGCAAGACGATCTCCGTCCAGTCCTACCAGGACACGACCTACTACGGCCTGCTGGGCATGCTGGCGACCGCCGGCCTCACCAAGAACGACGTCAAGGCCCAGGCCGCCGGACCGGCCGGCGTGTGGAAGCTCTTCAGCAGCCGCGAATCGGAGGCCATGATCTCGCAGTCGGATTCGATCGTCTACGCCATGGAGGCGGGGGCCAAGGTGCGCTACTACTCCATCAGCAGCTACTTCCCGAACATGGCGCAGGCGATCATCGCGTCGGACAAGATGATCCAGGAGCGGCCGGACCTCATCCGCAAGCTCGTGCGCGCGACGCTGCGCGGCCTGCAGGACATCATGGCCGACCGGAAGGCCGCGGCCCGGGATTTCGTGAAGGCCTACCCGCAGCACGCCGGCAAGGAAGACCAGGTCGAGAAAATCATGGCGCTCTACGTCACCAACGTCTACGCGGGGCAGCCGGTGCTCGGCCAGATGGACGTGGACAAGCTCACCCAGCTCCAGGACTTCTACGTGAAGGAAGGCATCCTCAAGCAGAAGCGGCCGGTGTCGGACTTCTACACCAATCAGTTCGTGCAATAAACCGAAAGCAACGCCCGCCCCGGGCACGCATCCACCCATGGCCTTCTCCGAACCCGATCGCGGCGTGATCATCGCCGGCGGCGGCATTGCCGGCGGCGCGCTGGCGATCGCCCTGGCGAAGGCCGGCATCGCCTCCACCCTGGTCGAGCGGCACAAGCCCTGGAGCGCCGCGGGCTCGGGCATCTTCATCTACAGCAATGGCCTGGAGTGCCTGAAGCAGCTCGGCCTGCTCGACGAGCTGATGGCGGGTTCCTGGGTCTCCGAGGACGGGGCCAACGAGTACCTGGACCACCTGGGCCACCCCATCACCACCGTGCGCTACCCCAGCATCGGCAGCGCCGGCGTGCCGCCGATCGTGGGCACGCTGAGGTCCCGCCTGCACCAAGTCATCGCGCAAGGCGTGCAGGCCAGCGGCGCGCGCGTCCTGCTCGGCGCCTCCGTGCAGCGGGTCGTCGATGCCGATGACGGCCCGGTCCGGGTCGTGCTCGACGATGGCAGCGAACTCGAAGGCGACCTGCTGGTGGGCGCCGACGGCATCCGCTCCCACGTGCGCGGCCTGCTGTTCGGCGGCGTCCAGCCGGTGTTCAGCGGCTTCGGCGGGTGGCGCAGCGTGCACCGGCGCCCGGCCCACATCCGCAGCAAGATCATGATGATGGGTGTCGGCAAGCGGCTGGGCATCCTGCCGGTGGATGCGGACCGCCTCTACATCTACGCGACCAGCAATGAGCCGGGCAACCCCTGGTTCGAACGGGACCGGTGGCACGCCTTCATGAAGGACCGCTTCGCCGAGTTCCGCGGGCCGGCCGAGGCGCTGCTGGCCGGGCTGGACTCGCCCGACGACGTGGTCTACACCGCCGTCGAGGAAGTCCAGCTGCCGCTGCCATGGAGCCGGGGGCGGGTGCTGCTCATCGGCGATGCCGCGCACGCCAGCACCCCCTACATGGGCCAGGGCGGCGCGATGGCGCTCGAGGATGCGGTCGTGCTGGCGTCGATGCTGGCCGCCCACCGGCGCAGCGGCCGCGCACGGCCGATCGGCAGCGTGCTGGAGGCGTTCGCCATGCGCCGCTTCGCGCGCTGCGAATTCGTCCAGACGGCGTCCCGGCGCGTGGGCGAGGCCGGCGGCGTCGAAACGCGCGAGATGGTCGAGGCCCGGAACGAACGCCTGCGCCAGCGCGCGCAGGCCGACGTCGACGTGTTCTATGAGAGACTGGCGCAGCCGATCTAGTGTGCTGTCCCGTCGATGCGTGGCCAAAACAAAACCGATGGATTTCGCGCCATGGCAAGGCGCAAACCACAGCGATAGCCGGTGCTATCGCGAGGATTTGCAACGCCGCCATGGCGTGAAAGACGCGGTTTTATGGCCATGTATTGACGGGACAGCACACTAGCGATCGATCGCTGCGACGATGGACACGCTCACCAACCTCAAGACGTTTCTCGCGGTGGCGCGCACCGGCAGCTTCGCCGGCGCCGCGCGCCAGCTTCAGGTGGCGCCTTCCGTGGTGACCAAGCGGGTCAACCAGATCGAATGGGCGCTGAAGACCACGCTGTTTGAGAGGACCACGCGCCACGTCTCGCTCACCGCGGCGGGCCGCCGATTTCTGCCCGCGGTCCAGCAGGCCGTGGCCGACGTCGACGACATTTTCTCGGTGGCGCGCCATGCCTCCGATTCCCTGCACGGCCACCTGCGGGTCAAGGTGCCGACCTCTCTGGCCGTGATGCACGTCGGCCACATGCTCAACGGGTTCCAGCGGCAGCACCCGGGCGTCACGCTGGAAGTCATCGCGCTGGACCGGGTCGTCAATCCCGTCGACGAGGCGTTCGATCTAGCGATCACCGTGGTGCCCAGCTCGTTTGGCGGCGTGATCGACGAACCGCTGTGCCCCCTGCAGCGGGTGGCCTGCGCCTCGCCCGGGTACCTGCTGCGCCGGGGGCATCCGCAGCATCCGGGCGACCTCTCCGACCACGACCTGCTGCACTTCCTGCCGTCGGGATCGCACTGGGCGTTCGACAGCGCCACCGGCAGCATCGCCGTCGAGGTCCGACCCCAGTTCTCCACCAACGAAGCGCAACTGCTCCTCGCCGCCGCGCTGAACGGGAACGGGGTCGCCGTGCTCAGCGAGTACCTGATCGCCGAGCACCTGGCCGCCGGCCGCCTCCAGGTGGTCCTGGAAGCATTCCCGCTGCCGCCGGTCTGGCTCCATGCGTTGATTCCGGCGGGCCGGCTGCAGTTTGCGCGGGTGCAGGCGCTGCTCGATTGGCTCAAGCGGTGCTTTTCCCCGCCACCCTGGAAAGGCCTCGCCGCGTCGCCCACCCGGGCGGCGGGCGACGCGGATTGAGCCCGGCGCGCCCAGCCTGGACGAACAGCGCCCCTGCCCTACGTCCACCGCAACGGCAAACGGTGGTGGCCTCGAACGCCAAGGTCGATGCCAGATCGCTGCCGGGATCGCGTCCGCCGGTATCAGGCCATCAGCGGCGGACTCTGCATGTTCTCGATCTGCTCGACCAGCATGTCCACCTGCCCCTGCCAGTAGTCGCGGCTGCCGAACCAGGGGAAGTTGATGGGGAAGGCCGGGTCGTCCCAGCGGCGGGCGATCCAGGCGCTGTAGTGGATCAGGCGCAGCGTGCGCAGCGGCTCGATGAGCGCGAGTTCACGGCGGTCGAAGGGGCGGAACTGCTCGTAGCCGTCGAGCAGGGCGCCGAGCTGCTGGTTCTGCTGGCGCCGGTCGCCCGAGAGCAGCATCCAAAAGTCCTGCACGGCGGGGCCGGTGCGCGCGTCGTCGAGGTCCACGAAGTGCGGGCCGGCGCCGGGTTGGCCTTCGGGGGTCCAGAGGATGTTGCCGGGGTGGCAGTCGCCGTGCAGGCGCAAGTGTTGGTGCGGGGTGCCATCGACGTCGCCGCCGCTACCGCTGCGCAGCGCCGGGTGGCCGTCGATGAGCGCGAGCGCTTCTTCCAGCGCGGCGGCCCATTGGCGGCGGACTTCGGGGGCGATGGCATCGTGCGCCAGCAGCCAGTCGCGCGGTTCGCGCGCGAAGCTCCCGGCGTCGAGCGCGGGCCGCGCCGCGAAGGCACGGCTGGCGCCGATGCTGTGGATGCGGGCCAGGAAGCGGCCGATCCACTCGAGCACGTCGAAGTCGTCGAGTTCGGGCCGGCGGCCGCCGCGCCGCGGGCTGACCGAGAACGCGAAGCCGCCGAAGTGGTGCAGCGTCTCGTCCCGCAGGCGCAGCGGCGCCACCACCGGCACCTCGGCGGCCGCGAGTTCGAGCGCGAAGGCGTGTTCCTCGGCGATCTGGGCGTCGCTCCAGCGGCCGGGGCGGTAGAACTTGGCGACGACTTGTTCGTGGCCGTCGACCGGGGACTCCAGGTGGACCTGGTAGACGCGGTTCTCGAAGCTGTTGAGCGCGGCCAGCCGGCCGTCGCCCCAGAGGCCGACGTGGGCCAGGGCGTCCTGCACCACGTCGGGCGTGAGGGCGCTGTAGGGGTGCGGGCCGGTGGCCGGCTGGTCGGGGTCGGAGGTCATGCGCGATTGTCGCCGCTGGCCTCAGGTTTCCTTCATGGCGTGCTGGATCGCCTTGGCGGCCTCGGCCACCAAAGGGCCGATCCGCTTTTCCAGGCGGGTCTTGGTCAGTTGCTGCGAGGGAGCGGCGCAGGACAACACGAAGATCTCCGACGAGCGCGAGACGATGGGCACCGCGACGGCGCTCAAGGCGCCGCCGCGCACGCGGCGCGAGACGACGAAGCCGAGCCGCTTGTACTCGGCATGCACCCGCTCCACATCGAGGCGGTAGCTGGGCCAGTCCACGGATGGCACGCGCTGCAGTTCTTTCAGGATGGCGGCCCGCTCCTTGGTCGGGGCGGCGACCAGGTAGGCCAGGCCGAGCGAGGTCGTTTCCATCGCCAGCAGGTCGCCGACCTGTTTGTTGATCGTGACCGAATTGATGGGCGGGCGGACGATCTCCAGCAAGAGCATGCGCGAATGCTCTCGCGTGGCCAGCAAAACGCTCACGTCCAGTTCTTCGGCCAACCGCTGCATGAAGGGAGCGGAGACCCGTTGAATGCCATGCTTGCGCATGGTGATGGAGCCCAGGTTCAGCACCCGCCCGCCGACGCGGTACTTGCGGATCTTCTCGTCAAAGCGCAGGTACCCCAGCTTCTCCAGGGTGCCGGTGAAGCGCGACACCGTCGCCTTCGGCATGCCGGTGATCGCCACGAGCTCCTGGTTCCCCAGGACATCCGATGCCTCGAAGGCCGACAGGATCGACAGGCCCTTGGCCAGGGAGGTGACGAAGCCGCGGCCGTTCGTTGGGGCGGTGGCCATGTGGGCGGTGGAGTCACGGGTGTTGCGAGCCATGGTAGCGAGACGAAGACCGCCGTGAGCAGAAATCTCACGAATTCCGGAATGCGGAACTGCGGCACATAGCGGTCGCTTCGGCAGGGGCGACTCTCTAGAGTTGCGCCGCATGAACGCATACCGATTCCCTGACTACGAAGTGGCCGGTGATGGCGACACCACGGCCTTTCTGCTTCACGGCGCCTACGGCAGCCGGGCCTATTTCCGCCCGCTCGTCGACACCCTGGTGCGCGCCGGCTACCGGGTGGTGGCATGGGACGCGCCGGGCTACGGCCTGAGCCCCTTGCCGGAAGGTGGCCTGTCCATCGAAGGCCTGGCCGAGGCCGCCACGCGGCTGATCGCGCGCGAAGGCACCCGATCCAATGTGGTGGTGGGGCACAGCATGGGAGGCATCGTGGCCCCCCTGGCGGCCAACCAATCGCGGGGCCTCGTGCACGGCGTGGTGATCTCGGCCACCGTGGCCACCTTCTCTCGCAAGTCGGCGGAGGACAAGGCGACCTTCGCCGAGGAGCGCATCGGACCGATCCGGCGCGGCCTGCCCTTCAAGGAGGCGGCATTGCCGGTGATCCGGGGCATGTTGGCGCCCACCTCGTCCGGGCCCCTGGTGGACTTGGTGGTGGACGTAGCGTCCGGCATGCGCGCCGAGACGTTTTGCGCCGCCATCGAAGCCATCGTCGGCTACGACGGCGAAGACAACCTGATGGCGGTCTCGGTGCCGACGCTGCTGATCGCCGGGGCGCAGGACAAGGTGGGCCGCCCGGAAGGCATGCGGTCGCTGACCGGTCTGATCCCGGGCTCGCGTTTCGTCTGCATCGACGGCGCCGCGCACTACGCCTTCGCGGAACAGCCGGCAGCGTTCAACGCCGCGCTGCTGGGGTTCCTGGCCGAGTTGTCCGGTCGGCGCGCCTGAACCCTCTCGAAAAGGTCCCCACGATCATGAACACCGTCGTCCATACCGTTGCCGGCACCCTCAAGCCCACCGACCACCCGTTTCTGAACGGCCCCTTCAGGCCCAACTTCAACGAGCATGTCGCGGACGCCGGCCGCTTGAAGGTCATCGGGGACATTCCCAAGGACCTCGATGGCATCTACATCCGGAACACGCACAACCAGGTGCACGAGCCGATGGGCGTCTACCACCCCTTCGACGGGGACGGGATGCTGCACGCCGTGCATTTCCAGAACGGCCAGGCGGCGTATCGCAACCGCTTCGTCCGGACCACGGGCTTCCTCGCGGAGCAGGCCGCCCAGGCTTCCTTGTGGACCGGGATACTCGAGCCGGACAAAGGTGCCCGGCGCGGCTGGGGGGCGATGGGTTCGATGAAGGACAACGCGGGCACCGACATCATCTGCCACGCCGGCCGGTTGCTGGCCACGATGTCGCAAGGCAGCGAGCCGTGGCGCCTGGACCCCATTTCCCTGGACACGCAAGGGCCCGACGCCAACTGGGCACGGCACGTCATGCCGCACGGCATCGGGTCGCACTACAAGGTGGACCCCGAGACCGGGGAGATGATGTTCTTCAACTACCCGGAGGTCTGGCCCTACATGCACTACGGCGTGGTGGACCGCCACAACCAACTGGTGCACTACGTGCCGGTGGAACTGCCTGGCGCGAGATGGCCCCACGACCTGGGCATCACGAGGAACTACACGGTCCTGCACGACACGCCGCAGTTCTTCGATCCGGAATTGCTGAAGAAGGGGGTCCGGAAACTGGCGTTCCATCCCGAGGTGCCGGCGCGCTTCGGCGTCATCCCGCGCCGGGGCGACGGCACCGAGGTCCAGTGGTTCGAAGCGACGCCTTGCCACATCCTGCACCTGTCCAATTGCTACGAGGATGGCGAGGAGGTCGTCATGGACGGCTGCATCATGCCCAAGCCCGTGATGCACCCGGTCGGCAAGACCGAAGGCGGCGACGTGTACGCCCGCATGAAGGCCCGCCTGGACAAGCACAACAACCCGACGATGATGCACCGCTGGCGCTTCAACCTGCGCACGGGAAAAACGACCGAGCAATACCTCGACGATGAGATCACCGAGTTCCCCGTCGTCAGCAACGACTACGTGGGCCGGCCCTACCGGTACAGCTACAACATCCTCTACCAGCCGGGCGAGTGGCTCTTCAGGGGGCTGAAGAAATTCGACCTGCAGACCGGCGCGACGCAGCGCTTCGAGTACGGGCCTGGCCGCTACGGCAGCGAGCCGCAAATGGCGCGCCGCCTGGGCGCGACCAGCGAAGACGACGGCTATCTGCTGGTCTATGTCACGGACATGGTGCAGGACCGGTCCGAAGCGCTGGTGTTCGACGCCACCGACATCGCGAAGGGCCCCCTGGCCACGGTGATCCTGCCCGAGCGCATTTCGGTGGGCGTTCATGCGTGCTGGGTCGAGGGCGACCGCATCCATGGCGAAAACCGCGACAGCCGCATGCTGCCCTGAGGAAGCGCGATGGACATCGTCTTCCTCCATGGGTTGAACAACACGGGCGACGTGTTCCGGGACATCGCCGCCGCATTGCCGGCCGGCATCCGAAGCCATTGCCCGACGCTGCCACCGCTGGAGAGCATCGACGCCCTGGCGGAGGCGGTGCTGGCATCGGCACCCGAGCGGTTCTTTCTGGCTGGGTACTCCTTCGGCGGCTACGTCGCGATGGGCGTGCTGGAACAGGCGCGCGAGCGTGTGCGGGGTCTTTGCCTCATGGGGTCGAGCGCGACCGCCGATTCCGACGAGCAGAAGGCCAAGCGGCAGCAGACGCTTCTGGCGTTTGACCATGCAACGTACGTGGACACCGCTTCGTCGTCCCTGGCCCCGTTCCATCCCGACAACCGCGAGCGACCCGATCTTGCGGCCCGCCGGCGTGAGCTGGCAACGGCCTATGGCGCGCAGCGGTACGTGGCGCACGTGCGCGCCACCATCCAGCGCAAGGATCGCCTGCACTTGCTGGATGGCGCAGTGCCTACGTTGTGGCTCGCGGGCACGCACGACGCGGTCGTGCCGGTCAAGCGGCAGGCGGAGGAAGCCGCCAAGGCCGGGAACTGCGAGTACGTGGAGATAGCGGGAGCCGGCCATCTTCTGCCCTTGGAACAAGCCGGCGCGGTGGCCGATGCCTTGTCCAGCTGGATCGCCCGCGCAACACCATGATCCAGACACCGCTGGCCATGGATGGCATCCGCGTGCTCGACCTGACCCAGGGCATCGCGGGACCGTACAGCACGATGCTCATGGCGGCCCACGGCGCGGAGGTCATCAAGGTCGAGCCGCCCGGGGGGGACTGGATTCGCAACGGGCGCAACAGGATCCGCGGCCATGCGCCGGCCGCGATCGCCGTCAACGTGGGCAAGAAGAGCATCCAGCTCGATCTCAAGAACGCGGACCAGCTCGCCGCGGCCAGGCGAATCGCCCAGACTTGCGACGTGGTGGTGGAGAGCTACCGGCCCGGCGTGGTCGAGCGCCTGGGGCTGGGGGCCGGGCAACTGCGCCAGGACGACCCGGCGCTGGTCTACTGCTCGGTGACGGGCTTCGGCCGCGGCAGCCGGCTCAGCGGCCGGCCGGTCATCGACCACATCGCACAGGCCTACTCGGGCTGGATGCACGTCAATGCGGACCTGGGCGGCACGCCGCAGCGCACGCGCAATGTGGTGCTGGCGGACCAGATCACGGGCCTGTACGCCTACCAGGCCATCGCCAGCGCCTTGCTGCGCCGCTTCAGGTTTGGCCTGGGCGGGCAACTGGAAGTGACGCTCGCCGGGTCCATGGCCGCGTTTCTCGCGCCGCGCATCATTTCGAACGCACTCAGCGACGGCAAGGTGGGCAACGCGGAGTTCACCGCGCCCACCGGAGACTACCCGACGCGGCAAGGTGTCCTGGTCGTGGCGGTGCAGAAACCGGCGGACGTGGAGCGGCTGTTCTCGCTGCTGGGGCGGGCGGACGTGCTGCAGGACACCCGCTTCTCGACGCCGCAGGCTCGTCTGGAGAACGCCGAGGCGCTCCGGCACGCGTTGGCGGCGGTCCTGCAGAACCAGACGGCTGCGCAGTGGGAGGCATTGCTCGCGCCGCAGGGCGTGATGGCCTGCGAAGTCAGGGACATTCCCTAATTCATGGCCTCGCAGCGCAGCGACGGGCTTGATGTGATCGAGACCCTGGAGCTGCCGGGTGTCGGCCCGTGTCCGCTCGTCACGGTGCCCGGCGCGGCGCCCTGGCAGGGACGACGCACCCCGCCCCGGTTCCCTCAACCGGGCGAAGACGGGGACACCGTTCTGGATGGCGTGGAAAAAGCGCTGTGCAGATTGAAGGAATCGGAAAAACCGCAGAAAGCCCAGCACCATGAACCGTGAGAAAGCCCAAGCGCTTTTCGGCCCAGACCGCTTGCGTTTGCCCGTGGTGGCCGCGCCGATGTTTCTGGTGTCGGGTCCCGAGCTCGTGCTCGAAGCCTGCAAGGCCGGCATCGTGGGTGCATTTCCCACGCCGAACGCCCGCCCCATCGAAACGCTGGAGGCGTGGCTGGCCACCATCACCGAAGGGTTGAAGGCCCATCGCGCGGAGCACCCCGATGCCGTCGTAGGCCCCTGGGCGGCCAACGTGGTGACCCATTCGTCCAACGCGCGCCTGGCGCAAGACCTCAAGCTGATTGAAACCTACAGGCCGCCGATCGTGATCACGGCGCTCGGCAGCCCCAAGCCCGCCATGAAGGTGGTGCATGGATACGGCGGCCTGGTGCTCGCCGATGTCGTCAATCTTCGCCTCGCCCAGAAAGCGGCCGACGCGGGCGTGGACGGCCTGGCGTGTGTCAGCGCGGGCGCGGGCGGGCACACCGGATGGATGTCGCCATTTGCCTTCGTTCGTGCATTGCGCGAGTTCTTCGACGGCATCGTCGTGATCGGCGGCGGCATCGCTGACGGGCACAGCGTGGCGGGCGCCACGATGGCGGGCGCGGACCTCGTCTACATGGGGACCCGGTTCATTCCGACGCAGGAGAGCATGGCCTCGCCCAAATACAAGCAAATGCTGGTCGAGGCGACGGCGGAGGATCTCGTGGTCAGCAGCAGCATCACCGGCACGCCGGCCAGCTGGCTCAAGCCTTCCTTGAGAGCGGCGGGACTGGACCCCGACGACCTTCCCCCTGCGCCGCCCCGGAACTACGACAGCAACCGCTCGCTGACCCAGCGCAAATGGGTCGATACCTGGACGGCGGGACAGGGCGTGGGCGCCATCAAGCGCATCAGTTCCGTGGCGACGGTGGTGGATGAGCTCGAGCGCGAGTTCTTCGATGCAACGCAGCGGTGGCGGCGGTTCGATCGGTTGACTGTGGAGACGGCGTGACTGCTTTGGCAGCGCGTGATGGTATTGCAATACACCAAGGAGAACGACTTGAAACTCTGGAAGAACTGGTTGGCGGCGGCAGCACTGGTGGTGTCGGGATCGGCTTCGGCCGCCTGGCCCGAGAAACCCATCACCTTGATCGTTCCGTTTCCCGCGGGTGGCCTGGCGGATGCGGTCAGCCGTTCGCTCTCCGAAGAGGTCAGCCGCATTCTCGGCCAGCCCCTGATCGTCGAGAACCGCCCCGGCGCGAATGGCCGCATCGGCCTGGAACTGCTCGCACGCTCGCCCAAGGATGGCTACACCTTCGCAGCGACCGTGCCCGGAATGCTGATCTTTCAACCGGTGACCGAGAAGGCCTACAAGTTCGATCCCCTCAAGGACTTCGAACCGCTCACGATTGCGGTGGACACGTACAACATCCTGGTCACGCATCCGCGCGTCTCCGCCTCGGGGGATCTGCGCGAGCTGGTGGCCAAGGCCAAGGCCCAGCCGGGGCAGATGAACTACGGCACCCCCGGCAACGGCAGCAGTTTCCACTTCAATACGGTGGTGCTGACGGACAAACTGGGCATCAAGGCCGCGCACGTGTCCTACCGTGGCGAGGCACCGGCCCTGATCGATCTGGCCGGGGGCTCGATCGAATTCATGCTGGCCGGGCAATCGGCGCGCCCCTACATCCAGGACGGCAGGATCAAGCCCATTGCCGTGACATCCAAGCAGCGGCTCAGCATCCTGCCCGACGTCCCGACATTTGCTGAACTCGGTGTGGATTTCAGGACGGATGGGTGGGTGGGCTTCGTCGCGCCGGCCGGCGTCCCCGAAGAGGTCCTCGATCGCCTGAGCGACGCATTGCGGACGGCGATCAAGCTGCCCAAGGTCAGGGACCAGATTTCCGCGATGGGCTACGAGCCTCTCGGCAATTCCCGCGGGGAGTTCAGGAATCTGGTCAAGGAGCGGCTGGAGCACTACCGCGGCTTGATCCGATCGGGCGCGGTCAAGCTCGAAGACTGAGTGCGGGCGGGCGGCGCGGGCGCGCACCTATGATCGGCGCATGCCGAAACAGAACAAGTCAGCCCGCGCGCGCACCACGCCCACACTGCACGAGCAACTGCCCGAGCTGCGCCCGGGCCAGTCGGTGGCCTTGCTGCAGGAGCTGCACATCCTGACGCGCGAGGGCAGGCTCAACCAGGACACGCGGCGCAAGCTCAAGCAGGTCTACCACCTGGTGCGTTTCATAGAGCCGCTGCTGGAGGAGGTGCTGGCCGAGCGCGGCGACGTCGCGCTGGCCGACCACGGCGCGGGCAAGTCGTACCTGGGCTTCATCCTGTACGACCTGTTCTTCAAGGACAAGGCGGTGGGCCGGGTGACCGGCGTGGAGACGCGCGCCGAGCTGGTGGCCTCGTCGCGCGCGCTGGCCGAGCGGCTGGGGTTCGCGCGCATGGACTTCCTGGCCGCCACGGTGCAGCAGGCGCTCGGCCACCCCGGCCTGCCGCCGCGCTTCGACGTGGTGACCGCGCTGCACGCCTGCGACACCGCGACCGACGACGCGATCCGCTTCGGCCTGGAGAAGGACGCACGCCACATGGTGCTGGTGCCGTGCTGCCAGGCCGAGGTGGCGGGCGTGATGCGCCGGCACAAGGCGCTGTCGCTGGCGCGCACGCCGCTGGCCGAGCTGTGGCGCCACCCGCTGCACACGCGCGAGTTCGGCAGCCAGATCACCAACGTGCTGCGCTGCCTGCAGCTCGAAGCACATGGTTACACCGTGACGGTGACCGAGCTGGTGGGGTGGGAGCACTCGCTGAAGAACGAGCTGATTCTGGCCCGTAAAATGCCACAGGACCGAGCCGGCGCCCGTGAACGGGCCCGGGAGCGGCTGCGGCAGGTGCTCGACGAGCTGCATTTGCAAGAGCTGGCGCAGCGCTTCGCGGTTTGAGACAGACAGGCGGACAGCGCAGCGGGCCGCCCGATGGCCTGGCGCCGGCGTTCCCGCCAGCGGCCGGCCAGCCAACCGACCTGGCGGTCTTCGCGGTGCGGCCTGCGCACCCACCGGCCGCCTTCCCTTCGCAGACCCCTTCAGGAGATCCTGCCCATGGTCACCGAATTCGACTTTCTCCTGCAGTCCATCGCCTGGCCGCTGGTGATGCTGCTGGCCTGGTTCGTGGGCGAGTACGCCTACGAGGCCTGGCACCTGCCGCGCGTGACGAGCTACGTGGCCGTGGGCCTGCTGGGCGGCCTGGTCAACCTGCCGGGCCTGACGACCGACATCGCCGGCCTGCCGTTCCTGGCCAACGTGGCGCTGTCGCTGGTGCTGTTCGAGCTGGGCTACCGCATCCACCTGCGCTGGTTCCGCCACAACCCCTGGGTGCTGGTGCTGGGCCTGGTGGAGTCGCTGGTGACCTTCGGCGTGATCTACTGGGTCTGCGGCTGGTTCGGCTTCGCGACCGACCTGCGCCTGATCATTGCGGCGCTGTCGGTCTCGGCCTCGCCGGCCGGCATCGTGCGCGTGGCCAACGAGCTGCGCAGCGCGGGCCAGGTGACCGAGCGCGTGCTGCACATGTGCGCGATCAACTGCATGGTGTCGGTGGTGCTGCTCAACCTGGTGGTGGGCTACTGGTACCTGAGCACCTCGGGCGACCTGGTGACGGCCGCCTTCGGCAGCATCCACGTGGTGGGCACCTCGGTCGCCGTGGGCGGCCTGCTCGGCGTGGTCGTGCCCTGGCTGCTGCGCCAGCGCAGCACGCCCGAGCGCGGCGTGACGGCGGTGTTCGCGCTGACCGTGCTGCTGCTCACCACCGCCGCCTACGGCCTGAAGCTCTCGCCGCTGCTGGCGTCGCTCACGTTCGGCATCGTGGCGCGCGAGCGCCGCGTGCACCTGACCAACGCCCAGCGCGATTTCGGCACCGCCGGCGACATGCTCTCGATCTTCCTGTTCGTCTACATCGCCTCGCTGCTGGACTGGGCCGACGTGGGCGCGGGCATGGCGCTGGGCCTGCTGCTGATCCTGGTGCGCACGGTGTCCAAGGTCGGCTGCAACCTGGCGGCCGCGCGGCTGTCGGGCATCACCGAGCGCAAGGGCCTGCTCACCGGCCTGGCGCTCACGCCGATGTCGGCCTTCACCATCCTGCTGCTCGAACAGAGCCGGCTCTACGGCTTCGCGCCCGCGGCGCAGGTGCTTTCGATCATGGCGGGCATGCTGCTGCTGCAGGAACTGCTGGGCCCGGTGGTCACCCAGCGCGCGCTGATGGCGGCGCAGGAAACCCACGTCACCAAGGAGTGAGCCATGCCTTTGGAAGTCTTCAAGTCCTCGGACTCCCTCACCATGGGCGTCGAGCTCGAACTGCAGCTCGTCAACACCTACGACCTCGACCTCTCCAGCAGCGCCAACGACCTGCTCGAGCTGCTGCGGCGCAAGCCGTTCCCCGGCACCGTCACGCCGGAGATGACGCAGAGCATGATCGAGATCGCGACCGACGTGCAGCGCGAGCACGGCCCGCTGCTGGCGCAGCTCCAGCAGATCCGCGACACGCTGGTGCAGGCCGGCGACCGGCTCAACATCGAGATCGCGGGCGGCGGCACGCACCCGTTCCAGCGCTGGTTCGAGCAGCGCATCTTCTCCAAGCAGCGCTTCCAGGAGCTCTCGGGCCTGTACGGCTACCTGGCCAAGCAGTTCACGGTGTTCGGCCAGCACGTGCACATCGGCTGCGCGAGCGCGGACGAGGCGCTGTTCCTGCTGCATTCGCTCAACCGCTACGTGCCGCACTTCATCGCGCTGTCGGCCTCGTCGCCGTTCTCGCAGGGCGTGGACACGCTGTTCGACTCGGCCCGGCTGAACTCGGTATTCGCCTTCCCCTTGAGCGGCCGCGCGCCGTTCGTGCTGAGCTGGGAGGAGTTCACCAACGTCTATTTCACCAAGATGGAGTCGACCGGCGTGGTCAAGTCCATGAAGGACTTCTACTGGGACATCCGGCCCAAGCCCGAGTACGGCACCATCGAGCTGCGTGTGTGCGACACGCCGCTGACGGTGGAGCGCGCGGCCGCGCTGGCCTGCTACCTGCAGGCGCTGTGCCGCCACCTGCTGGAGCGCAACGAGCCCCCGCCCGAGGAAGACGACTACCTCGTCTACACCTACAACCGCTTCCAGGCCTGCCGCTTCGGCCTGGACGGCATGATGGTCAACCCCAAGACGCGCGAGCAGATCAGCATCCGCGAGGACATCCTGGCCACGCTGCGCCACCTGGGGCCGCACGGCCAGGCGCTCAACTCGCTGGCCGCGCTCGACGAGATCGAGCGCACCGCCGCCCGGGCCGGCAACCACGCCACCTTCCTGCGCAGCCAGTACAAGGAAAGCGGCAGCGTGCAGGCGGTGGTGCGCGCCAGCGTGGAGGCGCTGCGCGCCGGTCCGTGACGCAGGTCACGAATGGGGCGGCCGGGTGTCAGGGAAGTTCCTACAGCGCGAATGGCGCCGCGCCGACTTAACCGGCCTGGAGGGCATCGGTACAGTTTGTTGCATCGACCCGCCGCCGCTGTGCGGCCGCTGTGCAAGCTGTTTCGGAGCCCGACCGCCATGTCCACCACCGCCACCCGCTTCAACCCGTTCGTCCTGATGCTCGATCCCGAGGCCGTGATCAGCGCCGTGGAGGCCAGCCCCCGGCTGCGTGGCCTGCGCGCCCGCGTCTGCCGCCCGCTGGACAAGCCGCTGATCCCGATGCTGTGCGACGACGCCGAGCCCAAAACCGAGGCTTTCATGGAAACCGGTTGGGCCCCGTACCGCGCCGCATTGCATTAAACGACTCCCCCCTGCGCCGCTTTGCGGCTTCCCCCCTCTCTGGCGCGCCGCTGCGCGGCGCTTGGAGGGGGGACGACATCTCGGGCCGGCGGAGCCGGACCCTTGCTGTCTCTGGGTTTGGAGCGGCTCGCTTCGCTTGCCGCTGTTTGCTCCGTCCCTGCTACTTCGCGAAGCGCTTGCGGGTGATCGCCAGCGCCAGCCAGAACGCTGCCACGGCGTAGGCCAGCAGCACCGCCGCGTGCAGCCAGGGCCGGGCGGGCCACTGGTCCATGAACAGCGGGCGCACCAGTTCCACCGCGTTGGTCAGCGGCAGCCAGTCGGAGACGTGGCGCACCAGGGCCGGCAGTTGTTCGCGCGGGAAGAACACGCCGGAGAGGAACATCATCGGCGTCAGGAAGAGCGTGAAGTAGTAGGTGAAGAAGTCGTAGCCCTTGGCCAGGGCATTGAACACCAGGGCGATGCACGAGAACGTGATGCCCGCGCCCAGCAGCACCGGCACGGCCGCCAGCAGCTTGGGAGAATGGCTGATGCCCAGCGCGAGCATCACCAGCAGGATGGCCACCACGGTGAAGAGCGCCTTGAAGGCCGCCCACAGCATCTCGGCCAGCACCACGTCGTCCAGGATCACCGGCGCGTTCATGATGCCGTCCCAGGTCTTTTGCACGTGCATGCGCGAGAACGCCGAGTACAGCGCCTCGAAGCTGGCCGCGTTCATGGCGCTCATGCAGATGCTGCCGCTGGCCAGGAACAGGATGTAGGGCACGGCCACGGTGCCCTGCGGCGTGGCCATGTTCACCTGCCCGACCAGCGCGCCCATGCCGTAGCCGAACGCCACCAGCCACATCAGCGGCTCGGCGATGTTGCCCACCAGGCTGGGCACGGCGAGCTTGCGCCAGACCAGCAGGTTGCGCATGAAGACGGGCCACCAGCGCAGGGACAAGCTCGGGGGAGACCAGGGCGAAGTCATGTCAGTTTTCCATGGCGCTGAGCGGCACCCACAACGTATGAACGCCACCCCCCAGCCCAGGGCACCCGCGGAACCGGCTTTGCCGGGCCGCTGGGTGCGCCCCCCAGTGGGGGGAGGCGCCGCAGGCGCTTCGGGGGGCGTTCATCTCATCCGTCCTCCCGTATCTGCCGACCGGTGAGCTTGAGGAACAGGTCTTCCAGGTTGGCCGGCCGGTGCAGCGTGCGCAGGTGGTGGTGTTCGCTGAGCGCGGCCAGCAGCGGCAGGGCCTGGGCGGTGTAGAAGAAGACGGTTTCGCCGCTGACCTCCACGCGCGCCGCGAGGGCGCGCAGCGCGGCGTGCTCGTCGGCGCGCGCCAGCGCCAGGGCGCCCTGGCCGTAGACCTCCACCACGTCGGGCTCCAGGTGCTCGGCGATCAGCTCGCGCGGACGCCCCTCGGCGATCTTGCGGCCGTGGTCGAGCACCAGCAGGCGCGAGCACAGGCGCTCGGCCTCGTCCATGAAGTGGGTCGTCAGCAGGATGCTCTTGCCCTGCTGCAACAGCCGCTGCAGGCGCTCCCACATCAGGTGGCGCGCCTGCGGGTCGAGGCCGGTGGTGGGCTCGTCGAGCATCAGCAGCCTGGGGTCGTTGACCAGCGCACGCGCCAGCGACAGGCGCCGCTTCATGCCGCCCGAGAGCTCGCCCGGCTTGGCGCGCGCCTTGTGCGCGAGCGCCGCGAAGTCCAGCAGCGGCGGCACGCGGGCGCGCAGGGTGGCGGCGGGCAGGCCGAAGTAGCGGCCGTAGACCATCAGGTTCTCGGCGCAGTCGAAGTCCGGGTCCAGGGTGTCCATCTGGCTCACCACGCCGAGCTGGGCCTTGATGGCCAGGGCCTGGCGCGGCATGTCGAGCCCGAAGGCGGTGATGCGGCCTTCGTCGGGCGCGGTCAGGCCCAGGCACATGCGGATGGTGGTGGTCTTGCCCGCGCCGTTGGGGCCGATCACGCCCAGGCACTCGCCCGCGCCGATGGAAAAGCCCAGGCCATCCACCACGGTGTGGCCGCCATAGCGCTTGACCAGGCGGTGGCATTCGAACAGGGGGGTGGCCTCCATGGGGGCATTGTGCCCGCACCCACTCCCTACAATGCGGGACCGCCGCCCTGCCCCCCGCCATGTCCCCTTCCGTCGCCCTGCAGTACCTCTACCCGAAGCGCGCGCTCACCGTGCTCGCCGGCCGGGCCGCGAACGCCCGCGCGGGGCGCCTCACGCACGCGGCGATCCGCCACTTCGTGCGCCGCTATGGCGTGGACATGCAGGAAGCCGCGCAGCCCGAGGTGGCGGCCTACGCCAGCTTCAACGAGTTCTTCACCCGGCCGCTGCGCGCCGGCGCACGCCCCCTCGCGGCGGCGGATTTCGTCTGCCCGGTGGACGGCGCGATCAGCCAGTTCGGCGCCATCGCGCGCGACCAGATCTACCAGGCCAAGGGCCACACCTACAGCACGCGCGCACTGGTCGGCGGCGATGCCGCGCTGGCGGCGCGGTTCGAGGACGGCGCCTTCGCCACGCTCTACCTGAGCCCGCGCGACTACCACCGCATCCACATGCCGGCCGCGGCGACGCTGCGGCGCATGGTCCACGTGCCGGGCGAGCTGTTCTCGGTCAACCCCGCCACGGCGCAGGGCGTGCCCGGCCTGTTCGCGCGCAACGAGCGCGTGGTCTGCGTGTTCGACCTGCCGCCGCAGGCGGACGGCGCCGCGCCGGTGCCCTTCGTGCTGGCCCTGGTGGGCGCCACCATCGTCGGCAGCATGGCCACCGCCTGGCACGGCGTGGTCAACCCGCCGCGGCCGGGGCGGGTGCGCGAATGGACGTATGGCGACGCGCCGCCGGTGCGGCTGCGGCAGGGCGAGGAAATGGGCCGCTTCCTGCTCGGCTCGACGGTCGTGCTGCTCTGGCCGCGCGACGCGATCGATTTCAATCCCGCCTGGGCGCCTGGGGCGGCCGTGAAGATGGGAGAGGCCATGGGAAATGCCTGTCCGCGCCGCTGATGCCCTGGCGTTCGTTCAGGTGGATTGGGCAATGGATTAAATTTTTGTTAATGCCTGGATTAGACATTTGTATTAACTCCGAAGAGATTTAACATCAAATTAACAATTGCCCAAACTGCATCGTCGAATAAATTTACAGCACATATTGTTACACCCGAGCAATTTAATTCAACTCTTTGATCTGCATAGGATTTTTGAAATTGGCACACGCCTTGCGTGATATTTTTCGCGGAGGCATTCATGTCGGCGCCATTTTTAACCAAGTATCAAGGAGTAACCAAATGAAAATTCGCAAAGGGATTGTTGCCTGTGCCGTGGCACTGGCGTCGATGACCGCGGGTGTTGCAAATGCAGCATTCGTGAACGGCAGTGCATCGTTTGCCGGCGGTGTCGAGTTGCCCGGTGGCCTGACCAACCTGCCCTCTTCGCTGGTCAGCCTGCTGACGGCGTTCGACCTGACCGGTGGTGCGCTGGCGACCAACAATGGCGGCGCCGATCTCAACACCATCAGCCTCGGCGACATGGGCACGATCAGCGACTTCGCGCTGCTGCCCGCCTCCGGCAACAGCTCGTTCCTGCTCGAAATCGCCGGCTTTAGCTTCACGTCGGACTCGTTCAGCGCTCCGCTGTCGACGGCGTTCACCTGCAACGCGACCGCAGGGACCTGCGGTGATGCCCTGTCTTTCTCCATCGCGGGGACGGTGACGGGCAATGGTTTCGACCCCTCCGCGTTCACGGCTGACTTCGCCCTGACCGGTTCGTGCGTGGGCAACAGCGCCGACGGCTGCACGGGCTCGGTGACCGCGGGTTGGACCGTGTCGCTGTCCGCGACCGGTGAGGAGCCGCCGGTCCAGGTGCCCGAGCCGGGTTCGCTGGCGCTGATCGGCCTGGGTCTGGCCGGTCTGGGTGCCGCCCGCCGGGCGGCCAAGAAGGCCTGATCGCGCACCTGCGAGAGCAGGAACACCCCGCTTGAGCTCCGCGGGGTTGTTACACAGAAAAGCCGCCTCCGGGCGGCTTTTCTGTTTCCGGGTGCGCCAAGGTGGCAGCAACACCGCGTTGCACGCCCGCTCTGTCGGGCTTTTTGACAGACCGAAGCCCTCCAGCCCGTCGACGACGCGGACCTGAGCACCGAACGCACCGATGACCGTGCGATAGGGCACACCGGGCGGCGCATTGGGCGGCATTCAGCGGCATCCGGCCGCTCCCAACGCCCAAACGCCGGCTTGGCTGTCGGAATTGTTACCAGTTTTTTCCCAACGCCCGCAGCCCACCACTTGGCCCTCCGGATGTCTTGAGCTATCTCCTTGATTTTTATGCACTTTTCCAAAGAACATGAAGCTGGAACGGCTTTTGCTTATTACCCTGCGCCACCAACCAACAACACGGAATCAGCCCTATGAAAGCACTTAGCAAACTGGCTTTTGCCGCAGCCTTTGCCCTGGCAGCCGCCACCCAAGTCCATGCCGCGCCGCTGACGCTCGGAGACAGCGTGGAAGTCAGCAACCAGAGCGGCGGCACGACGGTCCTGTACCAGAGCGTGACGTTCACGCTCAACGGCAACTCGCAGACGGCGAATGCCGGCCTGTTCGAGCTGGACCACCGGCCGGCCGGCGGCGGCGGCGCCTGGACCCAGTTCCTGAGCTTCTGCCTGGAACCCGACGTCAACCTGCAACCGTTCAACAATCCCTACTCGGTCACCAGCCTGGCCGGCGGCGCGTACGGCGCGGTGTCCAGCCTGATCAGCGAACTCTGGGGCCGCCACTCCGCTGCCGCCATGGCCACTGCCACCGGCGCGGCCGCCTTCCAGATGGCGCTGTGGGAACTGGCCTACGAAGGCACCAAGGACCTCACCAGCGGCGCACTCTCGATGGGCGCTTCGGCCGTCAGGACCCTGGCCCAGCAGTGGCTCGACAGCCTCGACGGCACCGGCCCGATGGCCGACGACCTCGTGGTGCTGGTGGACAGCGGCAACGGCGCGAATCGCCAGGACCTGCTCACCATCGGCGTCTACCCGCCCAACCAAGTGCCCGAGCCCGGCGTGCTGGCGCTCGTGGGCATCGCCCTGGCCGGCACCGTCATGGTCCGCCGCCGCCAGCAACAGCAGCCGCGCAAGTCCTGATTCCAGGCCCTCACGGCAAAAACCCGCAACGTTGCCGTTGCGGGTTTTTTTTGGACTCCTCCCTGCGACCGGGGTAGACGGCTGGGATCAGGGCGCCGGGCCGCTGGTGTTGTGCTTCGGGTCGTTGGGGTCGTAGATCACGGTGCTGGTGCCCACGCCCACGCCAACGTGCGCGTTGCTGCCGCCGATCCGCGTGCTGGCGCCGACACCGGCACCGGCGCTGACCTGCCCGCTCTGGTTCACGCCCACGCCGACGCCGACCGGGCCCACGCCCGTGCTGACGCCGGCGCTCACGCCGCCGGTGCCCACCCCGACGCCGATGGAGAACGGCCCCAGCGGCACGCCGATGCCGACCCCGGCCCCCACGGAGCCGCAGCCCGCGAGCGCCAGCGCGGCCGCCAGCACGACGAGGCCGCCCCGCGCGATGGCGCCCGGGTAGCGGAGAAAACGGGAGGGGTAGCGGACGAGGTTCATGGATCGGCCCCTTTCATTCAGAGTGTGCGCATGGGTGGCCATGGTGGTCAGTGTGCCGGAGGCGGCCACGGGTTCCCCATTGTCGGCTTTTTGGGGCATTTGCGGTTTGGATGGAGACGACAGCGGGGATGGCAAGGCCTACCGGCCCGCCTGCGGGCCGATGCGCTCGATCAGGTCGGCCAGCCAGTCCGCCCTCGGCAGGGCGATGGGCGGCGCCGGCTGCACGAGCCAGCCCCCGTCGTTGCCCGAGGCCTGCACCTCGGCCTGGCCGCCCTGCCACAGCAGCCAGGCGAGCCAGGCGCTGTGTTCGGGCGCCGGCCGCTCGCCCGCCGGCGCCGAGAGCAAGGCATGGAACGCCTGACTGCCGGCCAGGCGGACGGCCTGCCCGTCCAGCCGCAGGTCGCCTTCGGCGGCCTGCGCCAGCGCCGGCAGCGCCTGCACGCCCTCGCTGCGCGGACCGAAGCGCTCCAGCCACTGGCGCAGATGGCCCGCCACGGCGGCGCCGCGCTGGGCCTCGGCCTGCACCAGGTCGGCGTGGTCCCAGCGGTGCCAGTCCAGGGCCGGCTCCGCAGGGGCGCCGCCGCCGGCGGCGGTCTCGAGCAAGGTCTGGCCGTAGCGGTAGAAGGCCAGCTCGTAGCCTTCGGGCTGCACCGCGGCGCTCACCATCAGCAGCGCGGAGAGCCGGTTGGCGCGCAGCTGGTTCTGCTGCGTCAGCAGCTTGTCGCGCATCAGGCCGTCGCGCTCGCTGCGCAGTTGCGCCAGGTCGAGCGCGTTCTTCAGGTCCGCGCGCAGGCTCTCGATTTCCCAGGGCTTGCTGATGTAGCGGTAGATCTCGCCGGTGTTGATGGCTTCCACGGCGTCCCCGATGTCGGAGTACGCGGTGGTCAGCATGCGAACGATGCCCGGGTAGTAGTCGCGCGCGTGGCGCAGCAGCTCGTTGCCGTACGCGCCGGGCATGCGCTGGTCGCACACCAGCACCGCGACCTCGGCGCCCTGCGCCTGCAGGACGGCCTTGCCTTCCTCGACGGAGCCGGCGGTGAGCACGGGCGCCATGGGGCTGACCAGGCGCTCGAAGTACTTCAGCGCCATGGCCTCGTCATCCACATACAGAATCTTCATCGCTGGCGTCATCGGACCTCCTTGGGCAGCGCTTGTTGGTGTTCTTGGGAAGCAGCGGGGAAATACAGTGTCACGGCGGTGCCCTGGCCGAGCTCGGAATGCAACTGGATGGTGCCGCCCAGCGAGGTCATGACGCGCTGGCAGAACAGCACGCCCATGCCGGTGCCGCCGGCGTCGGCGCGGGTGGTCACCGGCTCGACCGTGAGGCGCCGCAGGACCTCGGGCGGGATGCCGGGGCCGTTGTCGCTGACCTGGATCACCGGCTGCCCGGGCAGCCCGGGCACGGGCACAGCGCGACCGAGCGCGATGCGCAGCGCGGGTCCGCCACCGGCAGACGGCGGCGCGGCGCGCATGGCCAGCAGCGCGTTCTTCACCAGGGTGCAGAGCACGAGGTACAGCAGGTCCCGGCGGCCGGGCAGCGTGAAGTCGTCGCTCACATCGGTCGACAGCCAGGCGGCCTCGCCGGCCTCGAACGGGTATTCGTCCTGCACCGCGTGCACCAGGTCGCTGGCCTGCAGGCTGGCCGAGGCGTCGCCCCGGCTGGCGTCGCGGGCGCTGAGCACGAAGGTGGAGACCAGGGACTGCGCGTAGGTGGCGCGCCGCTGGGCGGCGTCGATCATGAACAGCACGTCGCCGGGCTTGCGCTGCTCGATGTGCGCCACCCCGTCCTGGCCGTCGGGCGCGTCGCGGTGCCGCTCGCGCATGGCCGCGAGGTAGCCGCGCACGGTGGCCAGCGGGGCCGTGACCTCGTGCGCGAGGAAGCCCAGCGTCTCGCGCAGCGCGGAGGCGCGCCGCTCGAGCAGCGCCTGCTGGCGCGCGCGCTCCACGCTGGACGCCAGCGCCTCGCGCAGGGTCTGGCGCGTGAGGGCTTCGTCCAGCGGCTTTTCCAGGATCCGCTCGACCTGCCCCTGGTTGACGGCCGACATCGCGACGTCCTTGTCGGCATAGGCCGAGACCAGCAGGCGCGCCACGTGCGGGTAGCGCTGGCGCACCTCGCCGAGCAGGGCGACGCCGTCGCGCGCGGGCATGGCGTAGTCGGTCAGCAGCACGGCCACCTCGTGGCCGCGCTGCGCGAGCAGCGCCAGCGCCTCGTCCACGCTGCTGGCGGTGAGCACGGCGAACTCGTTGCCGTACAGGCGGGCGAACCACTTGCAGGCCTGCGGCTCGTCGTCGACCATCAGGATCGCATGCGGTCCCGCCGGTCCTTGAGTCGCCACTCCCTTGGCGTTGTCGTTGTTTTCCGCGTTCATTGAGGAGGCCTCGGCAAATCGAAGGTGAACTCGGTCCACTCGCCGGCTTCGCTCTCCACCGCCAGCGTGCTGCCGTGCCGCTGCACGATGCCGTAGCTCACGCTCAGGCCCAGGCCCAGGCCGGCGCCCACGTCGCGCGTGGTGAAGAAGGGTTCGAACACGCGCTCCCGGTTCTCGGGGGAGATGCCGTGGCCATTGTCGCGCACCGCGATGCACAGGCGCTGACCGCGCTGCTCCACCCGCACCTGGATCCAGGGCGCCTCGCGCCCGGCCTTGTGCACCGCGTGCGCGGCGTTGCTGAACAGGTTGATCAGCACCCCGATGATGGCCGGCTCGTCGCCCAGCACGTGGGTGTCCTGCGGCATGTCGACCCGCACGTCGACGCCCTTGAGCTCGTGGCCGGCCAGGCGCAGGGCCGAGCGCACCGCGTTCTCCAGCAGGAACAGGCGCTGGCTGTCCTGTCCCGGCTTCTGGTAGGCGAAGGTCTTGAGGTCGGAGACGATGTTCTGGATGCGCTGCATGCCCTCGCGCGCATCGACCAGGCTTTCCTTGAGCAGGGCGTCGGCCTCGGTGGTCGGGGAAGTCAGCCCCATGTTGATCGCCATCAGGCTGTAGTTGACCGGGTTGTTCAGCTCGTGCAGCAGGCCGGCCGAGAGCGTACCGATGGCGGCCATCTTCTCGCGCTGCAGCAACTGGCCCTTGACCTCGGCCAGCGTGTGGTTGATTTCCTGCAGCGAGGCGTTCTTCTCGGACACCTCGTGCTGCAGCGAGAACAGGCGCAGCCGCGCCTTCTCGTTGAACCAGGTGCACACCGCGCTGGCGCCGGCCGAGAACAGGATGAACAGGGAGTTGGTGACCAGGCGCCCGATGCTCTCGCGCGCGTCCTGGTGCAGCAGGCAGGCCGCCGCGTACAGCGCCAGGGTCAGCAGTCCGAAGCCCACGCCTTCGAGGAAGGTGATGGGCAGAATGATGCCCACCGCATACAGCGCCAGGTGCAGGCCGACGAAGTAGATCGACTGCGCGCCGTCGGTGGCGTAGATCATGTAGGCGATCATGACCTGCGGGATCAGCAGCCACAGCATGGTCAGCGACCGCACCTGGCGGCGGCCGAAATCGGTGAACAGCAGCGCCAGGATGCCCAGGGTCAGGGCCACCACCGCCAGGCGCAGCAGCGAGAACAGGAGCAGGTGCTCGGGGTAGGTGAAGTAGTCCAGGCCGACGCCGGCCAGCACCAGCACGCTGGAGGTGACGCTGCCCGCCTTGCTGTAGGTCAGCCGGAAGTCCGAGAGCTGCTGCTCGTAGGGCGAGCTCGGCCGGCCTGCCATCTTCATGCGGCGCGCCCCTCGAGCGCGACCGCCTTCTGGTCGGACCCGACCACCAGCTCCGCGAAGATGTTGACCCCGGTCGGATCGGTGTAGAGGGTCACCGGCGCGCCGACCTCCTCCAGCACCCCTTCCATCTGCCGCTCGTCGCGGTAGATCAGGTGCCATTCGAGCAGGTGCTCCATGCCGTAGCGCTCCGGGTTGTTGGCGTGCACGTTGGTCACCAGCATCTGGGCGCCGGTGTTGCTGCGCGAGACGAAGTAGCGCACCAGCCGGGTGCAGACCTTGTCGGAGAGGTAGTCGAACAGGCCGGCGCAGTAGACGCAGTCGAACCCTTCGCCGTCGCGCGTGGCGGTGTCGCGCACCGAGCGCTTGAGCAGGTCGTGCACCGACTCGTGCACGTACTCCACCTCGAGCCGCACCCCGTGCCGCGTGCAGGCCTCGTCGATCTTCTGGCGCGTGTAGTCCAGGGTCTCGCGGCTGAAGTCGATCAGGGTGAACTTCAGGCGCGACAGGTCCTCGCCGCTGGCGATCAGCCGCTGGATCTCCACGCCCGGTCCGCAGCCCACGTTGAGGATGCGCATCGGGCGCTCCTCGCTGGCGCCCCGCGCCGCGGCGCGCTTGAGGAAGCCGACCAGGATGTCGATGCGGTTGCGGTGCGCCACCGCGACCGCGGCGCGCAGGAACATGGCGTTGACGAGCTGGATATAGGTGCTGCTGCCCTGGCGCGGGTCGCCCAGGATCTGGTTGACCATCTCGTAGTCGCCGGCGTAGCCCAGCGGCTTGGCGAAGGTGCGGTAGACGAAGGGCGCGCGCAGCACCAGCGGGTGCAGCGCGGTCTGCGCGTAGACCCGGTGCAGCAGGGAGTCCTCGGCGGGCAGGCGGGAGGCCTCGTCCTCGATGCGGACCAGGAACTCCTTGCCCTTGACCATGAGCGGCTCGGCCATCGCGTCGAACACCTCCTCGCGCAGGCGCCCGTCGGCGTCGCGCGGCAGGGCGTCGCTCATGTCGGCCTGGTCGATCCAGCGCGCGGTCTCGGACAGGAAGGCCCGGAACTCGCTGATGGCGACCTGGTAGCTCTGCTGGATCTTGAACCGGCTCTCCCAGTCGGACACGAAGCGCAGGGACTCGTCGCGCACCTGCCGCACGTCGCCGCGCACGACGTTGAGGTCCGACCACTCGTCGATCAGCGCCACCGACACCACCGCCATCAGGCCGGTGTTGAGCAGGCTCACCACCACCGCCTTGCCCTTGTAGATGTTGCGGTCGCCCGAGCGGATGGTCAGCTCGTTGAGCACCTCGCTGACCTGGACGATGGAGTACGGGTTGTAGATCTCCATCACCAGCGAGCGCCGCTGCAGGCTGGTCAGGGTCCCGCGCGCGCTCTCGCCCTGGCTGTTGCGAAAGGTGACGACGTGATCGAATGGACGCTGTAGGTACACGGTGTGACCAGTTGATCGGTAGGAGATGCAGGTTCGGTGCGCTGCGCTCTCAGGAGCTCCCCGGCGCAGAGTGTAGTCAACTGATCGGACAGGCCAAAGAAATCAGCGGTCCATCGGCATGAAGAAGCCCAAACCCAGGGACAGCGAGGGTCCGGCTCCGCCGGCCCAAGCTGTCGTCCCCCCTCCAAGCGCCGCGCAGCGGCGCGCCAGAGAGGGGGGGGGAAGCGCCGAAGGCGCGCAGGGGGAGTCACACCAACAACGTGTTGACGCGCTTGACATAGGCCGCGGGGTCGTCGGGCAGGCCTCCCTCGGCCAGCAGGGCCTGGTCGAACAGGATGTGGGCCATGTCGTCGAAATGCGCGCTGCCTTCGAGCTTCTTGACCAGCGCGTGTTCGGCGTTCACCTCCAGGATGGGCTTGACCTGCGGCACCGGCTGGCCGGCCTGCTTGAGCAGGCGCGCGAGCTGGGTGGAGTAGTCGCCGTCCTCCACCACCAGGCAGGCGGGCGAGTCGACCAGGCGCGAGGTCACGCGCACGTCCTTGGCCTTGTCCTTGAGGCTTTCCTTGAGCCGCTCGAGCACCGGCTTGAACGCTTCGGCGGCCGCCTCGGCGGCCTTCTTCTCCTCTTCGTCCTGCAGCGCGCCCAGGTCGACTGCGCCCTTGGCCACGCTCTGCAGCGGCGTGCCGTCGAACTCGGTGAGGAAGGACAGGGCCCATTCGTCCACCCGGTCGGCCATCAGCAGGACCTCGATGCCCTTCTTGCGGAACACCTCGAGCTGCGGGCTGTTGCGCGCGGCGGCCAGGCTGTCGGCGGTGATGTAGTAGATCGCCTGCTGGCCTTCCTTCATGCGGGCCTTGTAGTCGGCCAGCGAGACCATCTCGGCGCCCTGGGTGCTCGCGAAGCGCAGCAGCCTGGCCAGCTTCTCGCGGTTGCCGAAGTCCTCGCCCAGGCCCTCCTTGAGCACGGCGCCGAACTCGGCGTAGAAGCCGGCGTACTTCTCGGCATCCTTGCTCAGCTCCTCGAGCATGGCCAGCACGCGGCGGGTGTTGCCTTCGCGGATCGCCTTGACGTCGCGGCTCTCCTGCAGCAGCTCGCGGCTCACGTTGAGCGGCAGGTCGGCCGAGTCCACCACGCCCTTGACCCAGCGCAGGTAGGCCGGCATGAGCGCCTCGGCCTCGTCCATGATGAACACGCGCCGCACGTAGAGCTTGATGCCGGCCTTGCGGTCGCGGTTCCACAGGTCCATCGGCGCCTTGGCCGGGAT
>CAZAPJ010000054.1:0-32645 GCA_964487025.1 uncultured Hydrogenophaga sp. | reverse complement strand
ACCAGTTCACCTACGCCGAGCGCGCCACCGACTGGCGCGGCAACAACAACATCGCGCAGAGCATGTTCGAGCAGATGGCGCGCGAACGCCACCCGATCCCGCGCTGGATCGTGGTCGGCGCCGGCACCGGCGGCACCAGCGCCACCATCGGCCGCTACCTGCGCTACCAGCGCCACGCGGGCCGGCTGTGCGTGGCCGACCCGGCCGGCTCGGTGTTCAGCGCCTACCACCGCCTGCGCGACCCGGCGCTCACCGCAGCGGGCTCGCGCATCGAGGGCATCGGGCGCCCGCGCGTGGAGCCCAGCTTCATCCCCGACCTGATCGACCGCATGATCGAGGTGCCGGACGCCGACTCCCTCGCCGCCATGCACGCGCTCTCCGACCTGCTGGGCCACCGCGTCGGCCCGTCCACCGGCACCAACCTGGTGGCCATGCTCGCGCTGGCGCAGGAGATGAAAACGCGTGGCGAGACCGGCTCCATCCTCTCGCTGCTGTGCGACAGCGGCGAGCGCTACCTCCAGACCTATTTCGATCCGGACTGGGCGCACGACCGGTTCGGCGACGGCGCGGCGGCGCTCGCGCGCATCCGGGCGCAGTTGCAAGGCTGAGCACGATGCCGGTGCCGGCGGCAAGCCCCCTGCCCCCGCCCGGCTCCGCCCGGCGGCAGCTGCTGCTGGGCGCGGTGGCCGCCATGGGCCTGCCCGGCCCGCTGCGCGCACAGGCACCGGCGCAGCACCGGCCGGGCGATGCCCTGCGGCCGCGCCCCCTGGTCTTCCCGCGCGACCACGGCAGCCACAACGAGACCCGCACCGAGTGGTGGTACCTCACCGGCCACGCGCGCGATGCCCGCGGGCGCGACTTCGGCTTCCAGATCACGTTCTTCCGCAGCCGGGTCGACGCGGCGCAGCCGCTGCGCAGCCGCCTCGCGGCGCGGCAACTGCTGTTCGCGCACGCGGCCATCACCGACGTCGGCAGCGGCGAACTGCTGCACGACCAGCGCATCGCGCGCTGGAGCGGCGAGCCGCCCGCGCAGACCGAACGCGCGGTGTTCGCGAGCGAACGCGACACCCACGTCAGCCTGCGCGACTGGTGGCTGCGGCGCGACCCGGACGGCGGGTACCGCATGCACGCCGACGGCGACGCGCTGCGCATCGAACTGCGCGCCATCCCCCGCCAGGCCTGGCTGCTGCAGGGCGACCAGGGCTTTTCGCGCAAGGGACCCGACCCCGGGCAGGCCAGCTTCTACGTCAGCCAGCCGCACCTGGCCGTGCAGGGCACGCTGGGCGTGCGCGGCCAGCGCTTCGCGGTGCAGGGCACCGGCTGGCTGGACCACGAGTGGAGCGAGGCGCTGCTGCACCCCGAGGCCGTGGGCTGGGACTGGATCGGCATGAACCTGTCCGAAGGCCACAGCCTGACCGCCTTCCAGCTGCGCCGCCAGGACGGCCGCGCGCTCTGGACCGGCGGCTCGTTCCGCGCCGCCGGCAGCGCGCACAGTCCCACCGACCTGCGCCGCTTCGGCCCCGGCGACGTGCACTGGGCCCCGCTGCGCCACTGGACCAGCCCGCTCACCCACGCACGCTACCCGGTCGATTGGGCGGTCAGCACGCCGGCCGGCCGCTACACCATCAAGGCCGTCATCGATCCGCAGGAACTCGACAGCCGCGCGAGCACCGGCGCGGTGTACTGGGAAGGGCTGTCCGACCTGTTCGACGCCAGCGGCGAGCCCGTGGGCCGGGGTTATCTGGAGATGACGGGCTACGCGCAGCGCCTGGTGATCTGAGCGCCCGTTTTTCTACCGGCCCAGCACCAGATCGATCCGCCGCTGCAGGCGCGCCGCTTCTTCGGTGGCGCCCGCCGCCTGCGCCCGCTGCATCTGCAGCGTGAGCCAGGCCGCCAGCGGCCGCCGCCAGCCTTGCGCCGACGCCGTGTCCACCGCCTGCGCAACCACGCCCGGCGTGGCCTGGCCGCGGCGCAGCAGCACGCCGGCCGCGATCAGGCGCGACAAGGGGTCCTGCACGCCAGCCAGGGCCGCGTCCGGCAAGCCCGGCGCGCCCACGAAGCGGCGCTGCGCCTCGGGCAGCAGCGCCGCATCCGCCGGCTGGGCGGCGCCCGCCAGGTAGCGCGCATAGGCCTGCTCGGCCGGCGCGGCGTCCTGCGCCAAGGCCTCGAACCCCGCGCAGGGCTCGAACACCAGCGAAGCCACGCGCGTGGAGCAGCGCAGCAGCTCGGCCCGCGCCATCAGCTCCGCCCGCCCGGTGCTCGACAACTCGCGCCGCACCCGCGCGAACTCGGCCGCCTCGATGCGCGAATCCCCCACCAGCCAGGCCTCGACAGCCCGCTCCACGCCGCCCTTGGCATTCATCCGCCACTCCGGCGCGGGCGGCGAACTGGAGCAGGCAGCGAGCACCACGGAGGCGAAGAGCGAAGCCAGGGCCAAGCCCATCCGACGCCAGAAGCGCCGTGGCGCGGCCGCCGGGCCCTCACCCCAACCCTCTCCCAAAGGGAGAGGGAGCAAGACACGCCCTCCGGAGCGAAGAAGCGCCAAAACCCAGAGACAGCAAGGGCCCGGCTCCGCCGGCCCAAGCTGTCGTCCCCCCTCCAAGCGCCGCGCAGCGGCGCGCCAGAGAGGGGGCTGAGGGCCGCGGCTCCAAGCCTGCCTGCGCAGGCTTGGACGTGCCCGAAGAGCCGCCGCCTCTGGCGGCGGCACGGAGCCGCAAAGCGGCGCAGGGGGGAGTCTCATTTCAACTCTATCTCCGTGTCGCGCGCAAACGGCCATTTGCGGTTGAGGTCGTTGATCAGGGCCTCCACCTTGCGCAGGCTGGACTCCACCTCGCCACGCAGCGTGCCCAGGTCGGTGGTGGCCTCGCGCGCGTTGCCCGCGATGCCCTGCACCTCCACCAGCACCGCGTCCACCTTCTGCAGGCTGGTGCGGACCTCGGCCAGCAGGTGGCCCATCTGCTGCACGGTGGTCCGCGCGTCGCCCACCAATCCGCCTTGGCCGCCCGGCGCGCCCTGGCCGAAAACCTGGCGGTCGGCGTTCGCCGCCAGGCTGTCCAGCCGGGCGGCCAGCGCATCGGCCCGCGCCAGCAGCGCGTTGGCACGGTCGATCGTGGTCACGAGCTTCCTCGCGTCGGCCTCGTTGCCCATCAGCACGCCCAGCGCCCCCTGCGGGCCCTTGAGGCGCTCGGTGGCGGCCTGCGCGTTGGCCAGCGTGCCGGCCAGCGCGGCGTCCGGGCCGGTCAGCGCGGCCAGGTTGTCCAGCACCTCGCGCATGCCCGCGGCCAGCCGGGGGATTTCGGCCGCGGCGTCGCCGCGCAGCACGGTGCGCTCGGCGCCGTCTTCGAGCGGCGGGTCGTCGAGCATGCCGCTGTAGGCGCGGATGCGCGTGCCGCCGACCAGTCCGCGCTCCATGGTGAAGATGCTGGACGAGCGCAGCCATTTCGCGTCCTTGCGCGGCACGTCGACCAGGATGCGCACGTTGCCGTCGTCGGCCAGCTCGATGCGCGCCACCCGGCCGATGGCAAAGCCCGCGAAGGTCATGTCCATGCCCACCACCACGCCCTCGGAATCGTCGGCGATCAGCACCAGCCGCTGGGTGGGCTCGAACACGCCGCGCGCGAACATCACGTAGGCGGCCGAGCCGATCACCAGCAGCAGCAGCGCGGCCAGCAGCAGCGCGGCCTTGAACTCCAGGTTCTTCACCTGCGGCGGCTCGTCGTTCGGGGAAGGCGGGGGCGTGGGGGTCATATCCAGTAGTTGCCGATCAGGGACGTCACTTCGATCAGCAGCACGACGGAGAACAGGCGGGCGAACTCCGACATGTCGCTGCGCGGCGCGTAGCCGCCCGCGGGATCGCCTTGCGCGCTCGACGCCAGCGGGACCACGGCCACGGCCAGGCTGAAGAACAGGGTCTTGAGCGTGAAGATCAGCGTGACCGTGGACGAGAACACCTGGCCCACGCTGCGCGTGTAGACCGGCAGGCCCCAGGGCGAGAGGCCATAGACCGTGAGGTACGCCAGCACCAGGCACACCACGCAGGCCAGCGCCGCGAGCAGCAGCACCGAGAACATGGCGGCCAGCGCGCGCGGCAGCAGCACGCCGGCCAGCAGCGACGACAGCGGCGCCAGCGTGCCCTCGCGCTGCTGCCGGGCGAAACGCGCGCGCAGGGCCTGCGCGGCCGGCATGGCGTAGCGCACCGCCACGAACATGGCGGCGTAGAGCGGGATGAGTTCGAGCACCAGGGTGCGCACCAGCACCTCCAGCGCGTACTGCGACAGCCCGTAGCTGTAGGCGGTGGCCACCACGATGCGGATCAGCACCAGGCTCACCAGCGCCGAGAGCACGAGGAACCAGGCCAGCAGCGGCGCGGTGGCGATGTACAGGTGCGTGAACACCGCGCGGCGGTGCTCGGCGCGGCGGTAGACCGACGGCGTCAGCGCCAGCACCACGATCTGCGCGCCCAGGTGGACCACGCGCCACCAGCCGCGCCAGCTCGCGCGGACCTGGCGGCCCCAGTGGCCGAGCAGGCCGTGGGTGGCGGCGACGGGATCCATCATGCCGCGATGATAGTCGCGGCACCCGGCGCGCCCTGGCGGCCAGACGTGAGCAAACGTGTCGGCCCGGACGCGCCGGCCAGCCGCGCTTCAGAGCGTTTCGTGGTGGCCGGCGGCGCCGCGCTTCCAGTAGGCCGAGGCGCGCACGCGCGCCTTGTCCAGTCCATGGCCTTCGATCAGTGCCTGCCGCACCGCGACCATGCTCGCGGCCTCGCCGGCTGCCCAGGCGAAGCCTTCGCCGGCCGGCAGGGCCAGCGCGCGCACGGCCCGCGCCAGCGCGCCGGTCTCACCCTGCTCGACCCAGTGCGCCTGCAGGCGGGCGCGCGTGTCGAAGCGGCGCCGGTCGCCCGCGTCGGCGGTCTCGATCACGGCGATCGCCTGGGCCGAGGCGGGCAGCTCCTCCAGCCGCCGCGCGATCGCGGGGATCGCCGTCTCGTCGCCCACCAGCAGGTGCCAGTCGAACCCCACGGGCACCACGAAGGAGCCGCGCGGCCCGCCCACGCCCACTTCGTCGCCCGGGCGGGCCTGTTCGGCCCAGCGCGAGGCCAGGCCGTCGCCGTGCAGCACGAATTCGATGTCCAGCACGCCGGCGGCGGCGTCGAAGTGGCGCGGCGTGTAGTCGCGCATCGCGGGCCGCTCGCCCCCCTCAGGCCAGACCAGGCCGTCGGGCCCGGGTTCGGGCAGCACAAGCGGCTGGCCGGGCGACGGCGGCAGCATCAGCTTGACGTGGTCGTCGAACGACGCGCTGACGAACCCGCGCAGGGACTCGCCCGCGAACCGGATGCGCAGGAAATTCGCCCCGATCGGGGCGACGGCCTGCACCCGCGGGCGGCGCATCCGGAGCGCGTGTCGCACGCGTTGGACGGCAAGAGGGGAAACGGCGGTATCGGTGTTCATGGCGATGGTGCGGCAAAGGCGTTTGATTGATAATGTCAACGATCATGCCGCAATAAGATGATAATGTCAACCATATGGCACCCACGACCCCATCCAACGAAACCGAAGTGCTGGACCGCCTGCACCAGCTCATGCACGGCCTGCGCCGCTTCATGCACGACGCCATGCGCGAGGACGGCGATGGCCTGGCGCCCATGGAGGCGCGCTGCCTGGCCTATTTCGCCCGCCGCGAAGGCCACACGCAAAGCGAGCTGGTGCAGCACGCCGGGCGCGACAAGGCGCAGATCGCGCGCATCGTGAAGGCGCTGCACGAACGCGGCCTGCTGCAGAGCGCGCCCGATCCCCGGGACGGCCGCTGCCAGCGCATCACGCCCACGCCGGCGGGGCGCGCCATGCAGCAGAAGATGCGGCAGCACCGCGTGCGTTTCGAGAAGGCCCTGACCACCGGACTCGGCAAGGGCGAGCGCGCCACCTTGCTGGCGCTGCTGGACCGCTTGCAGGCGAATGTGCGCGACGCCTGATCAGCGTGCCGCCTGCGACAGCGCCCAGGCCACGTGTTCGCGCACCAGCGCGCTGGGGTGCGCCTGGCGTACCTGCAGCGCCTGGGCGAGGCCTTCGGCGGCAACGTCCGAGCGCAGCGCGTTGCCCATCGCCACCGCCAGGTTGCGCAACCAGCGTTCATGCCCGATGCGCCGGATCGGGCTGCCCTCGGTGCGGCGCAGGAACTCGTCTTCGCTCCAGGCGAACAGCTCGGCCAGCGTGGCGCCGCTCAGGCCCGCGCGCGGGTCGAAATCGGGCAGCGGGCTGCGGCGCGCGAACTTGTTCCAAGGGCAGACCAACTGGCAGTCGTCGCAGCCGTAGATGCGGTTGCCCATGAGCGGGCGCAGCGCTTCGGGGATCGGGCCGGGGTGCTCGATCGTCAGGTAGCTGATGCAGCGCCGGGCATCGAGCCGGTGCGGCGCGACGATGGCCTGCGTGGGGCAGGCGTCGATGCAGGCGCGGCAATGGCCGCAATGTTCGCCCACCGGCTCGGTCGGCGGCAGCGCGAGGTCCACGTAGATCTCGCCCAGGAAGAACATCGACCCGCCTTCGCGGTGCAGCAGCAGCGTGTGCTTGCCGCGCCAGCCCTGTCCGCTGCGCTGCGCCAGTTCGGCCTCGAGCACCGGCGCGGAATCGGTGAACACGCGGTGCCCCAGCGGCCCGACGACCGACTGGATGCGCTCGGCCAGCGTCTGCAGGCGGTTGCGCAGCACCTTGTGGTAGTCGCGGCCGCGCGCGTACAGCGAGACCACGGCCTCGGCCGGGCGCCGCAGCCGGTCGAGCTCGATGCCCTGCCAGCCTTCGGGCGTGCCGCGCGGCAGGTAGTCCATGCGCGCGGTCACCACGCTCAGGGTGCCCGGCACCAGCTCGGCCGGGCGGGCGCGCTTCATGCCATGTGCGGCCATGTAGGCCATCTCGCCGTGGCATCCTGCCGACAACCAGGCCTTCAAGCCCGGTTCGGCGGTGGACAAATCGACACCAGCCACGCCGATTTGGGAAAATGCGAGTTCCTGGCCCCAGGCCTGAATCGTCGAGACGAGTTGAGCAGCATCCACACCGGTCTTCATGAGCCGTCCATTGTAGAAAGCGCACCCGCCATGCAATGGTCCGGCCGCTGGGCGGACGAAGCCGATACCCAGTCGTTCGCGCGCCGGCTGGCGCGCAGCCCGGCCCTCGCGCACGCCACGATCGCGCTGGACGGCGACCTCGGCGCGGGCAAGACCACGTTCGTGCGCCACCTGCTGCGCGCGCTCGGCGTGCAAGGCCGCATCAAGAGCCCGACCTACGCCGTGGTGGAGCCGCACAGCGCCCCCTGCTGCCCCATCGTCCCGGCCGGCGAAGCGCTCGCGATCTGGCACTTCGATTTCTACCGCTTCGCCGACCCGCGCGAATGGGAGGACGCGGGCCTGCGCGAACTTTTCGCCGGTCCCGGCCTCAAGCTCCTGGAATGGTCCGAGCGCGCCGGCCCCGGCCTGCCGCCGATCGACCTGCGCATTCACATCCAGCCCGACACCATGCCTTCCCGAGACGCCCCCCCCGACCCGGACGCCGGCACCAGCGCCCGCGCCGTGCGCGCCACCGCGCTCACGCCGGCCGGCCGGCGCCTGCTGCAGGACGCCTTCGCATGACCGATCCCGCACGCCCTCCCCACCCCTGGGACCGGCGCGCGCTGCTGCGCGGCGCCGGCTCGCTGGTGCTGCTGCTGGGCGTGCAGCAGATCGCGCGCGGCGCCAGCGTGGTCGCGGTGCGCATCTGGCCCGCCGAGGACTACACGCGCGTGACCATCGAGTCCGATGCGGCGCTGCAGGCGCGCCAGTTCTTCGTGAACGAGCCGCCCCGCCTGGCGGTGGACATCGAGGGCATCGACCTGCTGCCCGGCCTGCGCGAACTGGTGGGCCAGCTCAAGGCGGACGACCCCAACATCGCCGGCATCCGCATCGGCCAGAACGCGCCCAACGTGGTGCGGCTGGTGATCGACCTCAAGCAGCCGATCAAGCCTCAGGTGTTCAGCCTGGAGCCGGTGGCGGCCTACCAGCACCGGCTGGTGTTCGACCTGTACCCGCTCAACCCGCCCGACCCGCTGGTGCAGTTGATCACCCAGCGCATGCGGGACCTGGACGCCGCCAGCGAGCGCGCCGCGCGCTTGCTCGGGCTCGAGGCCGGTCAGGTCGCGTCCGGTGCCGCCGATCCCCCCGCCGCCAACGACCCCTTGGGCGCGTTGATCGCCCGGCAGGACCGGCCCGGTGCGGCCGCCAGCGCCACGCCGGCCCAGGGCAGCAGCGGCGGCGACGGCGGTGCGGTGGCCAGCGCCGCCGCGCCCCCGCGAGGCAGCCCCGCCAAGCAGCCCCCGCCCGCCGGCCGGGGCAAGACCGAGCGCCTGATCATCGTCGCGCTCGACCCCGGCCACGGCGGCGAGGACCCGGGCGCCATCGGTCCCGGCGGCACACACGAGAAGAAGGTGGTGCTGCAGATCGCGCAGAAGCTGCGCGACCGCATCAACGAGACCCGCGTCAACGGCAACCCCATGCGCGCCTTCATGACGCGCGACCGCGACTACTTCGTGCCGCTGCACGTGCGCGTGGAAAAAGCCCAGCGCGTGCAGGCCGACCTGTTCATCAGCCTGCACGCCGACGCCTTCTACACGCCGCGCCCCCAGGGTGCGAGCGTGTACGCGCTGAGCACGCGCGGCGCCAGCAGCGCCGCTGCGCGCTGGATGGCCGACAAGGAGAACGCGGCCGACCTCGTGGGCGGGCTCAACGTGAAGGCCGGCTCCGACGCCCACCTGCGCCGCGCCCTGCTCGACATGAGCACCACCGCGCAGATCAACGACAGCCTGCGGCTCGGCGCCTCCATGCTGGGCCACGTCAAGCAGGTCGGGCGGCTGCACAAGCCGCGCGTGGAACAGGCCAACTTCGCGGTGCTGCGCGCGCCCGACATCCCGAGCGTGCTGGTGGAAACCGCCTTCATCAGCAACCCGGAAGAAGAAAAGCGCCTGAACGACCCGAAGTACCAGGACGCCCTGGCCGACGCGCTGCTGCGCGGCATCGTGACCTACTTCTCCCAGAACCCGCCGCTGGCGCGCAACCGGCAGATTTAGGGTCTGCTCACTTTTTTTCAGGGCGCAAGGTCCACGCCAGCGGCGAGCCCAGGCCGACCGCGCCACCCACCACCCAGAACACGAAGCCCACGCCGACCACCGCACCGGCCGAGCCGAACAGCAATGGCATCAGCACGCTCGAGCCATTGATGGTCATGGAGCGCATGCCCAGCGCTTCGCCGTGCCGCTCGTGCGGGGTCATCTGGTGCAGCGAGCTCATGACCATGGGCTGGACCGCGCCGAGCGCGATACCCAGCAGCGTCGAGAGCATGACCATCGCGGAGGCAGTCTGCACCAGCGGATAGGCGCCGAACAGCAGCGCGGCGGCGACCATCGACGAGCCCATCACCGCGGACTCCTTGAGCCGCTCCGCCAGCCAGGGAATGACCACGCGGATCGCGGTGGCTGCGAGCGCGAACGACCCGAGGACGGTGCCGATCTGCGTCGCGCTCAGGCCCCGTTCATGGCCCAGCACCGGCACCAGGAAGGTGTGCACGTCCCAGCAGGACGACAGCAGCCAGTTGATCAGCATCAGGCGCCGGAAGCCCTGGTCCCTCAGCAGGTCCCAGGAAGAGCGGCGCTGCTGGTCCGGCTGGGGCGCGATCGGCTCGTGCTCGACCGTGCGGCGCGACCAGAACCAGCCCAGCGACGGCAGCAGCGCCAGCAGCAGGAAGGCGGCGCGGAAACCGAAGTGGTCGATCATCAGGCCCGCAACCACGGGCCCGAGGAAGTTGGAGATCGAAGGTCCGATCGCCATCCAACTGAAGACCTGCCTGAGCTCCGTCGGCCCCTTGGCGAGCCGACCCACGTGCCGCTGGACGGTGATCATGACCACGCAGGACGCGGCCCCGCAAGCCAGCGCGGTCAGGCACAGCACGAAAAAGGCCGGCACCACCACCGACAGCGAGGCGCCCGTCATCGCGATGACGATGGCGATCAACGTCGGCTTGCGGAACCCATACCGGTCGACGTACCGGCCCGCCGGCAAGGCCATGAAAAGCGGCGCGGCCGCAAACAGCGCCAGCAGCATGCCCACGGCGGCCGGGCTGTAGCCCTCGCGCAGGGCCATGAGGGGCGCGGCCATGCGAAAGCCGGTCATGCAGGCATGCACGGCGACCTGGGCGGCAACCAGCCGCGCAAGCGCGGTTCGTAGCGAGGTGTTCAAGGCGAAGCGTTGTCGGGGTTGTCGACGCCTTCCAGCGGCGGCAGCAGCGCGCCGGCCTGGTCCTGCGGCAGGGCTTCCACGCCGCGCAGGGCGCGGTTCATCACGTTGGTGCGCGTCTGTGCCTGGTCGAGCGTGTTGAGCACGGTCTGGGTCTGGCTCTTCACGCGGGCCAGCACGTCGCCGAACTTGCCGAACTCGGTCTTGACCGCGCCCAGCACCTGCCAGACCTCGCTGGAGCGTTTCTCCAGCGCCAGCGTGCGAAAACCCATCTGGAGCGAGTTGAGCATGGCCATCAGCGTGGTCGGCCCGGCCAGCGCGACGCGGTGCTCGCGCTGCAGGGCCTCCATGAGCCCGGGCCGGCGCAGCACCTCGGCGTACAGGCCTTCGGTGGGCAGGAACAGGATCGCGAAGTCGGTCGTGTGCGGCGGTTCCAGGTACTTGTCGGCCATGGAGCGGGCCTCCAGGCGGATGCGCTGCTCCAGCGCCCGCCCCGCGGCTTCCGCGCCCTCGGCGTCGGCGCGCTGCTGCGCATCGAGCAGGCGCTCGTAGTCTTCGTTGGGAAACTTGGCGTCGATCGGCAGCCAGCACGGCGCGCCGTCGCCGCCCCGGCCCGGCAGCCGGATCGCGAAGTCCACCGCGGCGCGGCTGCCCGGGCGCGTGCTCACCTGGGCGGCGAACTGGTCGGGCGCGAACACCTGCTCCAGCAGCGCGGCCAACTGCGCCTCGCCGAACATGCCGCGCGTCTTCACGTTCGTGAGCAGGTGCTTGAGGTCGCCCACGCCCTGCGCCAGGGTCTGCATCTCGCCCAGTCCCTTGTGCACCTGCTCCAGGCGGTCGGCCACCTGGCGGAAGCTCTCGCCCAGGCGCTGCTCCAGCGTGGCGTGCAGTTTTTCGTCCACGGTGCGGCGCATCTCGTCGAGCTTGGCGGTGTTGGCGGCCTGCAGCGCGCCGAGCTGCTGCTCCAGCGTGCCGCGCACCTCCTGCAGCCGGCGCGCGTTGGCCTCGCTCAGGCTGGTGAGCTGCTGCGTCAGCGTCTCGGACAGCGAGCCGCGCAGGTGGGCCAGCTGCTGCGCGAAGGCGTCGATCTGCGCGTTCTGCGTGCGCGTGGCCTCGGCGCCCTGGCGCATCACCGCGTCCTGGAAGGTGACCAGCGTCTGCGCCAGCTCCTGCCGGCCGCCGCGCGCGCTTTCGCCGATCTCGTGGCGCAGCTCGCGTTCCAGCCGCTCGCCGTGCCGGCCCACGCTCTGGTCGACCAGTTGCTGCACCTCGCCGCGCGAGGCCACGTCCTCGGGCCGGCGCGGCCGGCGCAGCAGCAGCACGAGCAGCAGCACCCCGTTCAGCACGGCGCCGGCCAGCGCCGCCCAGAGCAGTGTGTCAGCGCCCAGCGAAGTCATGTCGGTTGTTCATCCTATGGGTGGTTCAGCGGCCGCCCATCACCTGCGGATTGATCGGCGTCAGCGCCTTGCCCTGCTCGAAGAAGGCGATCAGGTTGTCGGCCGCCAGCATCGCCATCGCCTGGCGGGTCGCAAGGGTAGAGCTGGCGATGTGGGGCGTCAGCACCGTGTTGGGCAGCGTCAGCAGGTCCGGGTGCACCGAGGGCTCGCCTTCGAACACGTCCAGGCCCGCGGCGGCGATGCGCCGCTCGCGCAAGGCCGCGGCCAGCGCGGCGTCGTCCACGATGCCGCCGCGCGCGATATTGACCAGCGTCGCGGTGGGCTTCATGCGGGCCAGCTCGGCCGCGCCGATGGCGTGGTGGCTCTCGGCGCTGTAGGGCAGGACCAACACCAGGTGATCGGACTCGCGCAGCAGCGTGTCCTTGTCCACGTAGCCCGCCTTGCACTCGGCTTCGGTGGCGGCGTCCAGCCTTGAGCGGTTGTGGTAGATCACCCGCATGCCGAAGCCGAGCGCGCCGCGCCGCGCGATCGCCTGGCCGATCCGGCCCATGCCCAGGATGCCCAGCGTGCTGCCGTGCACCTCGGCGCCGGCGAACATGTCCAGGCTCCAGCGGTTCCACCGCCCCTCGCGCAGGAAACGCTCGCTCTCCGTGAGGCGCCGGGCGGTGGCCAGCACCAGCGCGAAACCGAAGTCGGCGGTGGTCTCGGTGAGCACGTCAGGGGTGTTGGTGGCGAGCACGCCGGCCGCGGTCATGGCCGGCACGTCGAAGTTGTTGTAGCCCACCGCGATGTTGGCCACGATCCGCAGTTGCGGACAGGCGGCCAGCAGCGCCGCGTCCACGCGTTCGCTGCCGGTGGTCAGCGCGCCCGTCTTGCCCTGCAGGCGTTCGGCCAGCTGCGCCGGGGTGAGAACGACGTCGTCGTCGTTGAGCTCGACGTCGAAGTGCGCGCGCAGGTGCTGCACCACCTCGGGGAACACGGCGCGCGCGATCAGGATGGAGGGGCGTTGTGCTTGTGGGGTCATGGTGTGCAAAGCCTCGTGGATTCCATGCGTCAGACAAACCAGATCCAGGTCATGGCCAGGAACAGCGGCACCAGGATGCCGACCGACCAGAGCATGTACCCGAAGAAGCTGGGCATGCGCACGCCGCGGTCTTCGGCGATGGCCTTGACCATCAGGTTGGGCGCGTTGCCGATGTAGGTGTTGGCGCCCATGAAGACCGCGCCGGCCGAGATCGCCACCAGGATCGGCGCCAGCGTGGTCATGAGCGCCTGCGGATCGCCGCCCGCGGTGTTGAAGAACACCAGGTAGGTGGGCGCGTTGTCGAGGAAGGAGCTCAGCACGCCGGTGATCCAGAAGTACATCGCCGAGTCGGGGTTTCCGTCCGCGCCGGTCACGGTCCGCACCACCGCGCCGAACGGGCCGTCCACACCGGCCTTGAGCATCGCGATCACCGGGATGATGGTCAGGAAGATGGCCGCGAACAGCTTGGCGACCTCCTGCATCGGCCCCCAGCCGAACTGGTTCTGCTGGTGCACCGCGGCCGGCGTGATGCGCAGGGAGACCAACGTCACGGCGATCAGGCCGGCATCGCGCACCAGGCCAGGCAGGCCGACCTCGGTGCCCCAGAGGTCGAACGCCACCGGCGACTTCCACAGGCCGCTCAGCAGCACCAGCGCCACCACCACACCCAGCAGCAGGAAGTTGATCCCGCCCTCGAAACCGATCCGGCGGGTGTCGGGCGTCGGGTCCACGGGCCGGACCTCGCCCTCGCGCCGGTACAGCGCCATGTCGATCAGGAAGAACAGCGCCAGCAGCGAACCGACGACGAACGCGGTCTTCAGGAACAGGTGCTCCAGCGTCCAGAAGAAGTCCACGCCCTTGAGGAAGCCGAGGAACAGCGGCGGGTCGCCCAGCGGCGTCAGCGCGCCGCCGGCGTTGGAGACGATGAAGATGAAGAACACCACCACGTGCACCTGGTGCCGGCGGTTGTCGTTGGCGCGGATCAGGGGCCGGATCAGCAGCATCGACGCCCCGGTGGTGCCCATGACGCTGGCCAGCACGGCCCCGATGCCCAGCAGCCCGGTGTTGAGCGCCGGACTGCCATGGAGGTTGCCGCGCAGGAAGATGCCGCCGGCCACCGTGAACAGCGCGGTGAGCAGGACGATGAACGGGATGTACTCCGCCACCAGCGCATGGACCACGCTGGCCCAGGCCACGCCGGGCCCCATGGCCGCCGCGAACGGCAGCAGGAACACCAGCGCCCAGGCCGCGGAAAGCTTGCCGAAATGGTGGTGCCAGAAGATCGGCGCCACCAGCGGCACCAGCGCGATCGACAGCAGCACGCCCGCGAACGGTACCCCCCACCACACCGAGAGTTGGCTGCCATCCAGGTCCGCGGCGTGCACGGCCCCGGGCACCAGCAGGACACAGGCAAGCCAAAGCGGGAGAATCCTCGACTTCATGGGCGGCATGGCCGGCCCTCAGACTGCCAGCAGGTCAACCTCGAACAGCAGCGTCGCGTTCGGCGGGATCACGCCGCCCGCGCCCCGCGCGCCGTACCCCAGTTCGGGCGGGATCACCAGGCGGCGCGTGCCGCCCACCGCCATGCCCTGCACGCCCTCGTCCCAGCCCCGGATGACGTGGCCCGCGCCGAGCGGAAACTCGAACGGCTGGCCGCGGTCCTTGCTGGAGTCGAACTTCGCGCCTTGCACGCCGTCGTTGTAGAGCCAGCCGGTGTAATGCACCTGCACGCGGCGGCCCGATTGGGCGACGTCGCCGCGGCCGACCTGGGTGTCTTCGTACTGCAGGCCACTGGGGGTGGTGATCATGATGAAACGCTCCTTGTTTTCTATGCACGGGGAAAGGGACAGGCGGCCGGTCATTCCAGCCACCGGGTGAAGGCCGCGACGGGCTCGCGCGGCGTGCGGAAACGGTTGACCACGTGCGCGGGATCGGCATAGCCCAGCGACATGCAGCAGACCAGCATTTCGTGCTCGCCCGCGCCGACGTGCGGCAGCACGATGCGGGCGAACCCGTTCCACGCGGCCTGCGGACAAGTGTCCAGGCCGTGGCCGCGCGCCGCGACCATGAGGTTCTGCAGGAAGGCGCCGTAGTCCAGCAAGGCGCCCCGGCCCAGCGCGCGGTCCACCGTGAACACCAGGCCCACCGGCGCGTCGAAGAAACGGAAATTGCGCTGGTGCTGCGCGTGCATCCGGTCCTTGTCGCCCTTGGTGATGCCCAGCAGCCCGTAGAGCCCCCAGCCGTTCTCGCGCCGGCGGTCGATGTAGGGGCTGATCCATTTCTCGGGGTAGTAGTCGTAGGCCTCCGGGTACTGCGCCGCCAGCGAGGGATCGGCGTACAGCGCCTCGTGCGCGGCGCAGACCTGCTCGACCAGCGCATCGCGGCTGGCCCCCTGGAGCACGTACACCCGCCAAGGCTGCGTATTGGTGCCCGATGGCGCGCGGCTGGCCACCTCGAGCAGGTGTTCGAGCGTGGCGCGCGGCACCGGATCGGGCAGGAAGGCGCGCACCGAGCGGCGGCTGGTGATGGCGGCGTCCACGCTGGCGGCGTCGATGACGGACGGCGGCGCGTCGGCCTTGGGGTTGCAGGTCATCGCAGGGTCTCCAAGGCGGCTTTGAGGCGATCGGGCAAGGGCACCGGGCGGCGCGTCTCGCGGTCCACGTACACATGCACGAAATGCCCGCTCGCGGCCGCGAGGTCGGCGCCCTCGGCAAACAGGCCGACGTCGTAGCGCACGCTGGAGGTGCCGGCGCGCGCCAGGCGCAGCCCGGCCCACACGGTCTGCGGGAATACCAGCGGCGCGAAGTAGTGGCACTGCGTCTGGACCACCAGGCCGATCACGGGACTGGCGGCGATGTCGAGCGCGCCCTGCTCGATCAGGAAGCCATTGACCGCCGTGTCGAACCAGCTGTAGTACACGACGTTGTTGACGTGGCCGTAGACATCGTTGTCGCTCCAGCGCGTGCCGATCGGGCGCCAGGCCCGGTAGGCGTCGCGCGCAGGCGGCGGCTGGCGGGGGGAGCTCGCGGCGGTCTTCATGCCGGGGCATTGTGCCAGCGGGGCGGGGGCCGCGCGGCCACGGCCTGGAGCCGGGCCTGCCAGCGGTCCCAGCAGTCCAGCGCCGTGCGGTACGTGTTGACCTGTACCTGCACCGTGTCGTCGAGGTCATGGCCATAGCCTCCGCCCATCGCGAGCACCAGCGGCAGGCCGCGCGCCCAGGCCCAGTCCATCACGCGGCGGTCCCGCGCCTCCAGGCCCGCGAAGCTGAGCTTGAGCCGGCCCAGGCGGTCGCCTTCGTGCGGATCGGCGCCGGCCAGGTAGAGCACCACATCCGGCTCGAAGCGGCGCTGCAGCTCATCAAGCGCGCGGTCCAGCGCCTCGAGGTATTCCTCGTCCCGGCAGCCGTCGGCGAGTTCCACGTCCAGGTCGCTCGGCTCCTTGCGGAATGGAAAGTTCTTCGCGCCGTGCAGCGACAGCGTGAACACCGAAGCGTCGCCGGCGAAGATGCGCGCGGTGCCGTTGCCCTGGTGCACGTCCAGGTCGATGATCGCCACCCGCAGCACGCCGCCCGCGGGCGCCCGGTGCGCGTGCTCGGCCTGCATCAGGCGCGCCGCCACCGCGAAGTCGTTGAACACGCAGAAACCGCTGCCCCGGTCGGCATAGGCGTGGTGCGTGCCGCCCGCGAGGTTGGCGGCGATGCCCGCCGAGCCGGCCAGCACGTCGCGGCAGGCCTGCAAGGTCGCGCCGACCGAGCGGCGGGCCCGCTCGGCCATGGCCGGGCTCCAGGGAAAGCCGATCTCCCGCTGTGCCTGGGCCGGCAGCCGGCCCTGCGCCACCGCGGCGATGTAGTCCGGCGTGTGCACCAGCGCCAGTTCGGCGTCGCTGGCCGGCAGCGCCTCGCACAGGCGCAGCCGCGGCAGCTCCCTGGCCAGGCGCTCGCGCAGGCGCGCGTACTTGGCCATCGGAAATCGGTGGTGCTCGGGCAGGGGCAGGACGAAGTGGTCGGCGTAGAAGGCGTGCACGGGCGCGGGAACGGGAGCGGTAGCGGGAGGGCCGGCGGTGGAGCCCGCATTGTCCGCCGAGCGCGGCTCAGGGGCTTGCGCGGGGGATTTAGAACCGCGCACCTAATGATGCTGCACTGCAACAAAAACACTTGCGCCGGCGTCGCAGCGGTTTATAATTCGGGTCATGTTGCAGTGCAGCAAAGCGAACGAAAACAACAGTGTCCAGACAGCGCGGTGTTCCTAGCAGCCCTCAACTACCTAGTACCAGACCGCCATCCGTTTTCAACTTTTCCACCGATCTCAGGAGTATGAACATGCTGACCGCCGAACAAATCCTCGCCGCCCAGAAAGCCAACATCGAAACCCTCTTCGGCCTGACCCAGAAGGCTTTCGAAGGCGTCGAAAAGCTGGTCGAGCTCAACGTGCAAGCCACCAAGGCCGCGCTGTCCGAGTCCGCCAACAACGCCCAGGCCCTGATGAGCGTCAAGGACGCCCAGGAACTGCTGACGCTGCAAGCCAACCTGATGCAGCCGCTGGCCGAGAAGACCCTGGCCTACAGCCGCCACCTGTACGACATCGCCTCGGGCACCGGCGCCGAGTTCAGCAAGGCCGCCGAAGCACAAGCTGCCGACACCCAGAAGAAATTCCTGGCCGTGGTCGACAACGCCGCCAAGAACGCCCCCGCCGGTTCCGAGACCGCCGTGGCCGTGATGAAGAGCGCGGTGTCCGCCGCCAACAACGCCATGGAATCGGTCCAGAAGGCGGTCAAGCAAGCCACCGAAATGGCCGAAGCCAACTTCAACACCGTGACCGCTTCCGCCGTGAACGCCACCAAGTCGGCCTCCAAGAAGCGCTGAACATCGCCTCATCCGTGCCACCGGTCGGCCGCCCGCCCCGCGCGCGGGCAGCCTCGATAAGATCGGTGCACGTTTCTGGTTGTCTCCTCGGGTCCTTTTCGAAATTCGATTTCATCGGACCCCTTAAGCCCTCACTGCAAAGTGAGGGCTTTTTTTCTTTGCAGGCGACGGCAAAGCCCGCGCGACGGGGTGGCCCTTCAATTGAGAACCGTTCTCGTCCGTGCTAGCATCCGGGCCGCTTAAACCCACTTAAGGTGCTTCGCCGCCCCGGGTTTCCCGCAGCCTTCCTCACACATGCAAAGGACGACGACCACCATGCACTCACCCGCCAAGAAGCTCTCGCTGGGCCTTCTCACCGTGGTTGCCGCCTCGCTGGGCGTCCACACGGCCTCCCTCGCCCAGGACAAGGTGCTCAACCTCTACTCGGCACGCCACTACCAGACCGACGAGGCGATGTACGACACCTTCACCAAGACCACCGGCATCAAGATCAACCGCGTGGACGCGGACGACGCCGGCATCCTGGCGCGCCTGCGCGCCGAAGGCGCGGCCTCGCCGGCCGACGTGATCATGCTGGTGGACGCCGCGCGCCTGGCCGTGGCCGACAGCCAGGGCCTGTTCCAGCCGATCAAGTCGGCCAAGCTGGACCAGGCCATCCCGGCCAACCTGCGCGCCAGCGCGGGCCCCGATGGCGTGACCTGGACCGGCTTTTCCACCCGCGCCCGCGTGATCGTGTACGACCCGGCGCGCGTCAAGGCCGAGGACGTCGCCACCTACGAGCAGCTCGCCGACCCCAAGCTCAAGGGCATGGTCTGCACGCGCTCGGGCTCGCACCCCTACAACCTCTCGCTGTTCGCCACCGTGGTCGAGCGCCTGGGCGACCAGAAGGGCGAGGCCTGGCTCAAGGGCGTCGTCGCCAACATGGCCCGCGCGCCCAAGGGCGGCGACACCGACCAGATCAAGGGCGTGGCCTCGGGCGAATGCGGCGTGGCGCTGGCCAATTCCTACTACGTGGCCCGGCTCCTCAAGTCGACCAAGGCCGACGAGCGCGCGGCCATGGACAAGGTGCGCGTGGTGTTCCCGAACCAGGCCACCAGCGGCACGCACGTCAACATCGCGGGCGCGGCCGTCGCCCGGTACGCCAAGAACCGCGACAGCGCGATCCAGTTCATGGAATTCCTCGCCAGCCCGTTCGCCCAGGACTACTTCGCCAACGGCAACAACGAGTTCCCGGCCGCCAAGGGCGTGAAGGTCGACAACCCGGCCATCAAGGCCATGGGCGGCGACAGCTTCAAGGCCGAGACCGTGCCCCTGGGCGTGGTGGCCAAGAACCTGACCAAGGTCCAGCAGATGCTGGACCGCGCCGGGTACAAGTAACCGCCCGAGCGCAGGTTCAGGCCGCCGCGGTGGTGGCCATCAGCGCGTCGTCGAAGATCGCGACGGCGCGCGTCCAGCCCGCCGAGGCGCCGCGGATCTTGTGCGGGAAGCAACTGATGAAGAAGCCGTCGGCCGGCAGCGACTCCAGGTTGTGCAGCTTCTCCAGGTGGCAGTAGCCGATGTCGCGGCCGGCCTTGTGGCCCTCCCAGATCAGGCGGGCGTCGTGCGTCTCGCCATATTTCTTCGCGGTGTGCACGAACGGCGCGTCCCAGCTCCAGGCGTCGGTGCCGGTGAGGCGGATGCCGCGCTCGAGCAGGTACATGGTGGCCTCGTAGCCCATGCCGCAGCCGGCCGAGACGTAGTCGCTGCCGCCGTAGCGCTGGCCCGCGGCGGTGTTGACCACCACGATCTCCAGCGGCTGGAGGGTGTGGCCGACGCGGGCCAGTTCGGCCTCCACGTCGGCGGCCGTGACCACGTAGCCATCGGGGAAGTGGCGGAAGTCCAGCTTCACGCCGGGCTGGAAGCACCACTCCAGCGGCACTTCGTGGATCGCGATCGCGCGCTCCTTCCGGCCCAGCGCCTGGTTCATGGTGCTGTGGAAGTGGTAGGGCGCGTCCAGGTGCGTGCCGTTGTGCGTGGACAGGTTGATCGTCTCCACGGCCCAGCCCTCGCCGTCGGGCAGATCCTCCTTCCTCAAACCCGGAAAGAAAGGTTCGATCTGCTCGAAGGTGTGCTCGTGCGTGAAGTACTGGATCCTGGGCGCGAAGGCCGGCGGATCGCTGACGACGTCGTTCTCGAGGTAGATGGACAGGTCGACGAAGCGGCGGGGCATGGGGTTCTCCTTCCGGGTAGATGCTGCCATGCCCGGATTGGACGGACGGACGGGTTTTTTGAACACTCGTACAAACCCGGGGCACGCGGCAGCCGGCCGCCATGCGCGACGCGCCAGCGGGTCAATACACCTGCGGGATGTGGATCTCGCCCGGCACTTCGTGGCGGCGGTAGCCCTCGTGGCGCACGCGCTCGGGCAGCGTGATCGCAGGCCGTTCGACCTCGCGGTACGGCATCTGGCCCAGCAGGTGGTGGATGCAGTTCAGGCGGGCCTTCTTCTTGTCGTCGGCCGGCACCACCCACCAGGGCGACTCGGGGATGTGGGTGCGCTCCAGCATCACTTCCTTGGCCCGGGTGTAGAGCTCCCAGCGGCGGCGGCTCTCCAGGTCCATGGGGCTGAGCTTCCACTGCTTGAGCGGGTCGTGGATGCGGCCCAGGAAGCGCAGGTGCTGCTCTTCGTCGGAGATCGAGAACCAGTACTTGATGAGCTGGATGCCCGAGCGCACCAGCATGCGCTCGAACTCGGGCACCGAACGGAAGAACTCCTCGTACTGCTCGTCGGTGCAAAACCCCATGACGCGCTCGACGCCGGCGCGGTTGTACCAACTGCGGTCGAACAGCACCATCTCGCCCGCGGCCGGCAAGTGCGCCACGTAGCGCTGGAAATACCACTGCGTGCGCTCGCGGTCGTTGGGCGCGGGCAGCGCCGCCACGCGGCACACGCGTGGGTTCAGGCGCTGCGTGATGCGCTTGATCGCCCCGCCCTTGCCCGCCGCGTCGCGGCCCTCGAACACGATCACCACCTTGTGGCCGGTCGCGACCACCCAGTCCTGCAGCTTCACCAGCTCGGCCTGCAGCCGGAACAGCTCGCGGAAGTAGGTGCGGCGCGCGGCTTTCTGCGCGTCCTGAGTGGCGCCATCGTCGGGCGAGGCGTCCCCGCGGACCGCATCCATGTTGCGGTCCTCGAACTCCATCTCGAGCTCTTCGTCGTAGCCATCCATGAGGTCGGCGCGAACGCGGCGCATCAGCTCGTCGGGGCTGCTGTCGAACATCGAAAGAACTCCGTGAAAATGCAGAAAGGCAGGCAGGTTATGGCACTTGCATGACAGCGGCGTGACAGAGGTATGCCGCATAATCCCGACCGGATTGACGTTTACGTCAACGTCAACATTGCACGGTCCCTCATCCCCCTCACCACACTCAGGAGAACGAGACATGGAGATTCAAGGCAAGGTATTCATCGTCACCGGCGGCGCGTCGGGGCTGGGCGAAGGCACGGCGCGCATGCTCGCGGCCAACGGCGGCAAGGTCGTGATCGCCGACATGCAGGCCGACAAGGGCGAGGCCGTCGCCCAGGCCATCGGCGGCGCCTTCGTGAAGTGCGACGTGAGCAGCGAGGCCGACGGCCAGGCCGCCGTCGCCCGGGCGGTGTCGATGGGCAAGCTGATGGGCCTGGTCAACTGCGCCGGCATCGCGCCGGCCGAGAAGACCGTGGGCAAGAACGGCGCGCACAGCCTGGCGGTCTACACCAAGACCATCATGGTCAACCTGGTCGGCACCTTCAACATGATCCGCCTGGCCGCCGAGGCCATGTGCCGGAACGAGCCCGAGCCCACCGGCGAGCGCGGCGTGATGATCTCGACCGCCAGCGTGGCCGCCTACGACGGCCAGATCGGCCAGGCGGCCTACTCGGCCTCCAAGGGCGGCGTGGTCGGCATGACGCTGCCGATCGCGCGCGACCTGGCGCGCAACGGCATCCGCAACATGACGATCGCCCCCGGCATCTTCGGCACCCCGATGCTGTTCGGCATGCCCAAGGAAGTGCAGGACGCGCTGGCCGCCGGCGTGCCCTTCCCGAGCCGCCTGGGCACGCCCGAGGACTACGCCCGACTGGCCAGGCACATCTTCGAGAACGACATGCTCAACGGCGAGGTGATCCGGCTGGACGGCGCGATCCGCCTGGCGCCGAAATGAACCCACCCCCGTCGCTTGCTCACTGCGTGTAGCCGCATCCCCCCTCAAGGGGGCAACACCAGCGGCCCGGCAAAGCCGGTTCCGCGGTGTTCCTGGATAGGCTTCCCTTCATTCGTTCTGCTCTGGGATTCTGGTGAAACGCCATCTTGCACTGATCGCTACGCTAGCGCTGCTGCTGGGCGCCTGCACGGTGCCGTCCGTGCCGGAGCTGCAGCCCGAAGGCGCGTCGGGCTACGAAGCCAAGCCCGGCTGGACCTTCCAGCGCCAGGCGGTGGCGGCGGCCAATCCCTTGGCCACCGAGGCCGGTGCGCGCATCCTGCGCGCCGGCGGCAGCGCGGTGGATGCGGCCATCGCGGTGCAGATGGTGCTGACGTTGGTGGAGCCCCAGTCGAGCGGCATCGGCGGCGGGGCGTTCCTGCTGCACCACGACGGCCGCCGGCTGCAGGCCTTCGACGGCCGCGAGACCGCACCGGCCTCGGCCACCGAGCGGCTGTTCCTGGACGCGCAGGGCCAGCCGCTGCCCTTCATGGACGCCGTGGCCAGCGGCCACTCGGTCGGCGTGCCGGGCGCGGTGAGCATGCTCGCGCTGGCCCACCGGCAGCACGGCAGGCTGCCCTGGGCGCGCCTGTTCGAGCCCGCCATCGCCCTGGCCGAACAGGGCTTCCCGGTCAGCCCGCGCCTGCACACGCTGCTGCTGGCCGAGACCGCGCTCAGGAACGACCCCGTCGCGGCCGCCTACTTCTACCGGCCCGACGGACAGCCCCACCCCGTGGACCACCTGCTGCGCAACCCCGAACTGGCCCAGGTGCTGCGCGGGATCGCCGCGCGCGGGCCGGCCGCGCTGCACGAAGGCCCGGTGGCCCGCGCCATCGTGGACAAGGTGCGGCAGCACCCGGCACGCCCGGGCCGGCTCGGCCTGGACGACCTGCGGCGCTACCGGCCGCGCGAGCGCGAAGCGCTGTGCCACGACCACGTGGCCGTGCCGCCGCGCGTGCTGCGCATCTGCGGCTTTCCGCCGCCGAGCTCGGGCGCCATCGCCATCGGCCAGATCCTGGGCCTGCTCGCGCGCACGCCGCAGGCCCGGGCGCCATTGCCGGCCGACGGCCTGCCCTCGGCCGACTGGCTGCACCACCACACCGAGGCCTCGCGCCTGGCCTTCGCCGACCGCGCACAGTACGTGGCCGACCCCGACTTCGCCGCCCCGCCCGCGGGCCGCTGGGGCAGCCTGCTGGACGCGCGCTACCTGGACGAGCGCGCACGCCTGATCACGCCGGCCCGCATGCCGCAGGCGCCGGCCGGGCGGCCGGGCGGCGTGCGGACGGGCTGGGCCGCCCCCATGCCCGAGCAGCCGGAGCACGGCACCAGCCACGTCAGCATCGTCGACGGCTTCGGCAACGCGCTGGCCATGACGACCACCATCGAATCCGCGTTCGGCTCGCGCCTGATGGTCACCACCGACCCGAAGCGCCCCGGTGGTTTCCTGCTCAACAACCAGCTCACGGACTTCAGCTTCGCGCCGCGCGACGCGCAGGGCCGGCCGGTCGCCAACCGCGTCCAGCCGGGCAAGCGGCCGCGCTCGTCGATGTCGCCCACGCTGGTGTTCGACAAGACCAGCGGCGAACTGCTGATGGGCGCGGGCAGCCCGGGCGGCGCCCTCATCATCCCCTTCACCGCCAAGACCCTGCTCGGCACGCTGCACTGGGGCCTGACCCCGCAGGCCGCGATCGACCTGCCCAACTTCGGCACCACCGGCGGCCCCCTGCTGCTCGAGCAGGGCCGCTTCCCGCCCGCGACTGTGCAGGCCCTGCAGCAGCGCGGCCACACCGTGCAGACGCCCGCCATGACCAGCGGCCTGCAGGCGCTGATGCGCGGGACGCAGGACGGGCGGCGCGTCTGGCTCGGCGGCGCCGATCCGCGGCGCGAAGGGGTGGTGATGGGCGAGTGAAGGCGCCCAAAACCCAGGGACAGCGAGGGTCCGGCTCCGCCGGCCCAAGCTGTCGTCCCCCCTTCAAGCGCCGAAGGCGCGCCAGGAAGGGGGGAAGCCGCGCAGCGGCGCAGGGGGGTTATCCCCGTGGATGGTGCTGCGCCACGATCGCCTTGAGGCGCTCGCGCGCCACGTGGGTATAGATCGTGGTGGTCGAGATGTCGGCGTGGCCGAGCAGCAGTTGCACCGCGCGCAGATCGGCCCCGTGGTTGAGCAGATGGGTGGCGAAGGCATGGCGCAGCGTGTGCGGCGACAGCGGCGAGGTGATGCCGGCCTGCGCCGCGTACTTCTTCACCAGGTGCCAGAACATCGCGCGCGTCATGGCGCCGCCGGCGCGGGCCCCGCGCGCGGTGACGAACAGGTCCTCGCTCTGCTGCCCGCGGCCCAGGATCTCCATGCGCCCGTGCGCGAGGTAGCGCTGCAGCCACTGCCCGGCCACCTCGCCGAACGGCACCAGGCGCTCCTTGTCGCCCTTGCCGGTCACGCGCACCACGTGCTCGTTCATGCCCAAGTGCCAGGTCTTGAGCTGCACGAGCTCGCTCACGCGCAGGCCGCTGGCGTACATGAGCTCCAGCATGCAGCGGTCGCGCAGGCCCAGCGGGGTGCCCACGTCGGGCGCGGCGAGCAGGGCCTCGACCTGGTTCTCGGACAGGATCTTGGGTACGCGCAGGGGCTGGCGCGCGGGCGCCAGCCGCAGCGAAGGGTCGGCGTCGATCAGCCGCTCGCGCAGCGCCCAGCGGAAATAGCGCTTGAACACCGTGAGCCGGCGGTTGGCGGTGGTGGCGCGGGTCTGGCCGTGGCGCGCGCTGAAGTACCGGTTCAGGTCGACCTCCGTGGCCTGGTCGAGCGCCCGGCCCTCGCCAGCCAGCCACTCGCCCAGCAGCGCCAGGTCGCGCCGGTAGGCCTGCAGCGTGTTCCGGGCCAGCCCGTCCTCGAGCCACAGGGCGTCGATGAAGGCATCGATGCGAGACGCGCTGCTGCTGTTGCTGCGACCGCGGCTGTCATCGTCGTTCATGCGCACACCATAACAAAGCCCCAGGCAAGGCAAAGGCCATCCGGTTGCCCGGATGGCCCGCAGGACGAAGGCAGCCCCTTCGCTCAGTCCAGCGTGAGCTTGCGGTCCGCGACGACCTTCTTGTAGACCTCGAACTCGGCCTTGATTTCCTGTGCGAACTGCGCGGGCGTGTTGCCGATGACCAGCGAGCCGGTCTCCTCGATGCGCTTGCGCACCGCCGGGTCCTCCAGCGCCTTGAGCGTGCCGGCATGGACCTTGTCGATCACGTCCTTGGGCAGGCCCTTGGGCCCCAGGATGCCGTAGTAGGCCATGCGGTTCACCCCCTCGAGGCCGACTTCCTTGAAGGTCGGCACGTTGGGCAGCACGGCCAGGCGCTGCGGCGCGGCCACGGCGATCGCCACCAGCCGGCCGCTCTGGATGTGCGGCAGCGCCGAGGGCAGGTTGTCGAAGATGATCGGCACCTGGCCGGCGATCGCGTCGTTGAGCGCCGGGCCCGAGCCGCGGTACGGGATGTGCGTGATGAAGGTGTTGCTCAGGCTCTTGTAGAGCTCCATCTGCAGGTGCAGGATGGTGCCGGTGCCCGACGAGGCATGCGAGTACTTGCCCGGGTTCTTCTTGACCTCGGCCACGAACGCCTGGTAGGTCTTGGCCGGGAAGCCCGGGTGCACCGCCAGCACGTTGGGCGTGGCCGCGATGTTGACGATCGCCGTGAAGTCGTTCACCGGGTCGTACGGGGTCTTGGGGTTGATGGCCGGCACCGCCGCGGTGGTGGACACGGTCGCCACGCCGAGCGAATAGCCGTCCGGCGCGGCGCGCACGGTTTCGGTCGCGCCGATCACGCCGCCGCCACCGCCGCGGTTCTCGACCACCACCGGCTGCCCCAACGCCCGGCCCAACGGCTCGGAAATCACGCGCGCGATGATGTCGGTGGTGCCGCCGGGCGCGAACGGCACCTGCAGCCGGATGGGTTTGTTCGGATAGGCCTGCTGCGCCCAGGCGCCGCCGGCGGCGGCGAACGCCGACGCGACGGCCAGGCCCGACAGGGCGATCTGACGACGAGAAATCATGGCATGTGCTCCTTGATGTCGTTGATGTGGGAACCCGGATGCTAACCGCTGGAGCGGGAGGGCCGCCCGGGGATGTCCCCGCACTGTAGACGCCCCCGGCCGATGGCGACATGGGGAGATCACATACGTATTAACCCGGGGAAGGGTCGGCTGCGCGCTATGCTCGCGCGGTGAACTTCGCCCAACTGCTCTTCCCCGACTTCTCGCTCATCCTGTGCGGCTACCTCGTGTGCCGCTTCACGGCCCTGGGCCGCAAGGTCTGGGAGCCGGTCGAGAGCCTGGTCTACTACTTCCTGTTCCCGGTGCTGCTGTTCCACAGCATCGTCAAGAGCCCGCTGGACCTCGCCCAGGCATCCAGCCTGCTGGGCGCGGGCATCGCGCTGGTCCTGGGCGGGATCGCGCTGGCCTATTCGCTGCCGCACTGGCCCGGGATCGGCCGGCGGCTGGACCCGCGCCTGCATGCGGCGAGCGCACAGGTGGGTTTCCGGTTCAACACCTTCATCGTGCTGGCCCTGGCCGAAAAGCTCGCGGGCGCGTCCGGGCTGCTCATGGTCTCGGTGCTCATCGGCTTCTGCGTGCCGCTGCTCAATATCGGCGCGGTCTGGCCCATGGCCCGGCACGCCAACACGGGCCTGGTGCGGGAGCTGGTGCGCAACCCGCTGATCCTGGCCACCGCCTCGGGCCTGGCCGCCAACCTGATCGGCCTGCAGATACCGGGCTGGCTGGAGCCCACCGTCCAACGCATCGGCCAGTCCGCGCTTGCGCTGGGCCTGATGGCCGCCGGCGCCGGCATGCAGTTCGGCCTGCTGGCCAGCGCCAAGACGCTGGGCGCGCTGGTGCTCGCGGTCAAGCACCTGGCGATGCCGCTCATGGCGTTCGGGCTGGCCCGGCTGTTCCGGCTCGACCCGATGCAGACCACCATGCTGCTGATGTTCTCGGCCGTGCCCACCGCGTCGAGCTGCTACGTGCTGGCGGCCCGCATGGGCTACAACGGGCCCTACGTGGCGGGGCTGGTGACGCTGTCGACCATCCTGGGCGTGGCCAGCCTGCCGTTCGCGCTGGGGGTGCTGGGCGGCTGATCAGCGCGCCGGCCTGCGCCAGTCGCGGAAGAAGCGGATGCGTTCCTCGTCGGAGGGATGGCTGGCGATGGCAATGGGCAAGTCGGCACGCGGGGCACCGTCCTTGCGTGCACCGGAAGGCGCCGCACGCCGAATGCGCTCGAAGAACACCTCCATCACGGCCGGCGGGATGCCGCCCCGGTCCAGCAGGTCGGCCGCGTAGGCATCCGCGCGGCGCTCGGTGTCGCGCGAATAGGCCTGCGTCGCCAGCGTGGCGGGCACGGAGGCGATGAAGCCGCTGGCATCGCCCAGCACCACGCCCACCAGGGCACTGGCCAGGCCGGCGCGCACCACCATGTCGAGCCCGTCCCGGTTCTGCACGTGGCCCAGCTCGTGCGCGAGCACGCCCACGAGGGCATCGGGTTGGTCTTGCAGCAGCTTCACCAGCTCGTCGGTCATGACGATGTGGCCGCCCGGCAGGGCGAAGGCGTTGGCGCCGAGCGCGGGCGAGGCGTGGAAGGCCAGCTCCCAGTGCGGCGCATCGCCTTGCGGATGGGCGCGCTCCACCAGCGAGCCGAAGCGCTGCCGCAAATCGTCCTGCTGCGCCGGCGGCAACTGGCTGGGCCGCAGGAACAGGCGACCGAGCTGCTGCAGGCTGTGCTGGCCAATCCGGTTTTCCAGCGACGCCGGCACCTGGTGCGCCAGCATGGCACCCAGCCAGGGCACGCCCCAGAACCAGGCAGCCGCCAGGAAAGCCGCCGAACCCGCCAGCGCGGCCAGCGCGGCGCGCCAACTCTGCATCCAGCCAGCCACCGCGCCGTCGCGCAGGCCGCTGGCCCGCGCCCAGGTGTCCCAGGCGGCTGCATCGGCGTGCTGGATGAGGCCGCCGTCAGGCAGTTCCGCCTGGCGCTGCCCATGGGTGCGGCGCTCGGGCCAGCGCACGCGCGCCACCGGGTAGCGGCGCACCTCTTCGCCGATGTGCATCAACAACTCACCAGCTTCCACGCGCAGCGTGACCGCGCGAGGCCGGGGGGATCGCCCGTCATACCACTGCGTGTCGAGCGCGGCGGGCACGTCCATCAGAGCCCCACGTCCACCCCGAAGAAGTCGCCGGCCGCATCGCCCAGCACACCCTTGCCAGCCTGCCGCGCGCTGGCGAGCCATTCGTCCACCGGGCCGTCCACCTCGAGCGACAGGGCCTCGAGCTTCAGGCGCGCGGTGTGCACCTTGGCGAAAGGCCAGTACAGCCCCAGGGTGACCACGATCAGCAGCCAGTTGACCAGGGTGACGCGGAACAGGCTGCGAAAACGCAGCGCGCTCGTGAAGCGGATCTTTCCGCTGCGCGTACCGCTCCACAGCAGGTTCTGGAAGCGGGCGCCGAAGTATGGGGCGCTCACCAGCGGGATCAGCACGTAGACCACGACGAGCGGCAGCAGCAGGATCAGGTTACGCCCACCGCCCGCCGCCCACAGCACCAGACCGACCAACGCCACGCCCAACAAGGCCACCACCAGGCTCACGCCAGCCGTTTTCAGGAAAAGGACGTAGAAGCGGCCAGTGCCCGCGTGCAGCTGCGTGCGCTCCTGGGCAAAAGCGTAGCCACCGTGCTGGTAGCGTTTGATGCGCGCCACGAGCCAGGGCAGGAGCAGCAGGAAGACCAGCACCACGCCGCCGAGGACGGCGGCGGCGCGCTTCGCGGCCTCCGGCGCAGCCGCTTCGCCTTCGGAAGGCATGCTCGGCAGGAGCAGGATGAAGATCAGCGCCGGAACGAAGAAGGGCAACAGGCTCAGGTACGCGGATGACAGATCGCCCTCGAACGAGAAGCGCACGCCGCGCCAGCTGGTGTTGCGAAGGCGGAACTGCAGCGAGGCACGCCACAACGCAGGCCACAGCAGCATGAACAGCACGAAGACGATGCCGGCCAGGCCTGGCGTGAAATTCGACGTGGCCCAGTACGCCACACCCAGCAACAGGACCAGCAGGTAGCCGCGGAACATCTTCTTCGGATCGGCATGAAAGCCCAGGGGATCGCCGCCCACCAGGGTGTTGTTCTGGAAATAGGCGATGCGCCGGGCGCGCGCGAACGGCACGTAGAGCGTGAGGGTCACCAGCGTGAGCAGCACGTTGACGATCCAGATGCGGAAATACTCGCTGCCCGATCCGGTGAAGCGAATATCGAGCGCCTCCCAACGCCCGGGCGCGCCATGGTCCACTGGCGCCACGCCGGGCGCGAAACCGTTGTCCTGTGCCATTTTTTCCCTCCCAAGGCCCCAAAGTCGCCGCGGATGCTAACACCTTGTTCGGGACCATACCGGCCCGGAGCATGATCGCCGCCCCAAAAACCCGGCACACTCCCTCCATGCCCCAGACCACCGCGCCGGACCGCCCCAAGGCCAGCTCGCCCACCTCGCTGAGCGGCCTGCTGCCGTTTCTTCGCCCCTACCGCTTGCAGATCGTGCTGGCGCTGCTGTTCCTGGTGCTGGCAGCCGTGGCCACACTGGCGTTTCCGCTCGCGCTGCGCACGCTGATCGACCAGGGCCTGGCACCGGCCGGGCACGGCGAGCAGGCGATGGCCTTGCGCGGCCACTTCGGCCTGCTGTTCGGCGTCGCGGTCGCGCTGGGCATCTTTTCGGCGGTGCGCTTCTACCTCGTGAGCTGGCTGGGCGAGCGCGTCACGGCGGACCTGCGCAACGCGGTCTACGACCACGTGCTGCGCCAGAGCCCGCAGTTCTTCGAAACCACGCAAACCGGCGAGGTGCTCTCGCGGCTGACCACCGACACCACGCTGGTGCAGACCGTGGTCGGCTCATCGCTGTCGATGGGCCTGCGCAACGCGGTGATGGGCCTGGGCGCGCTGATCATGCTGGTCTGGACCAACCCCTACGTGATGACCCAGGTGCTGCTGATCCTGGTGCTGGTGGTGCTGCCCAGCATGGCGTTCGGCCGCCGGGTGCGCCGGCTCTCGCGCGCCAGCCAGGACCGCGTGGCCGACGCCAGCGCGATCGCCGCCGAGGTGCTCAACGCCATTCCCACCGTGCAGAGCTACACCGCCGAAGACCGGGAGGCGCACCGGTTCGCGGCGTCCACGCAATCCGCGTTCGAGGCCGCGATCCGGCGCACGCGGGCGCGCTCGGTGCTGGTGGCGTTCATCATCATCAGCACCGCCGCCCTGCTGCTCTGGGGCCTGTACCAGGGCACGCAGGCGGTGCTGGCGGGCACCATCAGCCCCGGGCACCTGGGGCAGACCGTGCTGTACGTGATCATCCTGGCCAGCGCCGTGGCGGTGCTCGGCGAGGTGTATGGGGACCTGCTGCGCGCGGCCGGCGCGAGCGAACGGCTGATGGAACTGCTGGCCACCGAATCCCCGGTGCGCTCGCCGGCGCAACCACTGCAGGCCCCCATGCCGCAAGGCGGCAGCGCGCTCGCGCTGGAAGGCGTGGGCTTCCACTACCCCTCGCGGCCGGCCCAGGCGGCGCTGACCGACTTCAGCCTGGACGTGCGGCCAGGCCAGACGGTGGCGCTGGTCGGCCCGAGCGGCGCGGGCAAGAGCACGGTGTTCGGCCTGCTGCTGCGCTACCACGACCCCGACCAGGGCCGCATCCGGCTGGACGGCGTGCCGATCGACCAGCTCAGCCTGCAAGCGATGCGCCGCCGCGTCGGCATCGTGCCGCAAGACCCGGTGATCTTCTCGAGCAGCGCGATGGACAACATCCGCTACGGCCGCCCGGATGCGCACGACGACGAGGTGCGCGCCGCGGCGAAGGCCGCTTTCGCCGACGAGTTCATCGAACAACTGCCCGAGGGCTACGCCACCTTCCTCGGCGAGCGCGGCGTGCGGCTTTCGGGCGGGCAGCGCCAGCGCATCGCGATCGCCCGCGCGATGCTGAAGAATCCGCCGCTGCTGCTGCTCGACGAGGCCACCAGCGCCCTGGACGCGCACAGCGAGCGCATGGTGCAGGCCGCGCTGGAATCGGCCATGCGGGACCGGACCACGCTCGTCATCGCGCATCGCCTGGCCACGGTGCAGCGGGCCGACCACATCATGGTGCTGGACCAGGGCCGGCTGGTGGAACAGGGCACGCACGCCGGCCTGGTCGCGCTCGGCGGCGTGTACGCCGGGCTGGCGGCGCTGCAGTTTAATGTGTGAACTCCCCCCTGCGCGCCTGCGGCGCTTCCCCCCTCTCTGGCGCGCCGCTGCGCGGCGCTTGGAGGGGGGACGACAGCTTGGGCCGGCGGAGCCGGACCCTCGCTGCCTCTGGGTTGGCGCTGCTTCGCTCGTCGCGGGTCTCGCAGGTCATGCACGAAGCGCATAACCGGATGGCATCCCGGCGTTGGACAGCCTTGCGCCGGCTCCGTAAGCTTGCGCCAGGGCTCACCGAGTGGGCTCACCCGATCATCCACCAGGAGCTCCTCGACATGTCACCCGCATCCCAGCATCAACCGAAGGCGGCCGGCGCCGCCGGCGCGCCGGCCGTCTTCACGCAGGCCCTGCCCTCGTACCTCGATCCCCAGCACCTGGGTCCGTGGGGCGTATACCTGCAGCAGGTGGACCGCGTTACGCCCTACCTGGGCACGCTGGCCCGCTGGGTCGACACCCTCAAGCGCCCCAAGCGCACCCTGATCGTGGACGTGCCGATCCATCTGGACGACGGTTCGGTGGCGCACTTCGAGGGCTACCGGGTGCAGCACAACACCTCGCGCGGCCCCGGCAAGGGCGGCGTGCGCTTCCACCAGGACGTGACGCTGTCCGAGGTGATGGCGCTGTCGGCCTGGATGTCGATCAAGAACGCGGCGGTGAACGTGCCCTACGGCGGCGCCAAGGGCGGCATCCGCGTCGACCCGCGCCAGCTCTCGATCGGCGAACTCGAGCGCGTGACGCGCCGCTACACGAGCGAGATCGGCATCATCATCGGCCCGAGCAAGGACATCCCGGCACCGGACGTGAACACCAACGAACAGGTGATGGCCTGGATGATGGACACGTATTCCATGAACGAGGGCTCGACGGCCACCGGCGTGGTCACGGGCAAGCCGGTCGACCTGGGCGGCTCGCTGGGCCGGCGCGAAGCGACCGGCCGCGGCGTCTTCACCGTGGGCGTGGAAGCGGCCCGGCGCATCGGGCTGGACGTGTCCACCGCGCGCGTGGCGGTGCAGGGCTTCGGCAACGTGGGCGGCGTGGCCGGCAAGCTGTTTGCCGAAGCCGGCGCCAAGGTGGTGGCCGTGCAGGACCACGGCGGCACCATCTACCGCGAAGCCGGCCTGGACGTGCCCGCACTGCTCGCCCACGTCGCCGCCAACGGTTCGGTGGCGGGCTTCACCGGCGGTGCCGAAGTGATCGCCAACGACGCCTTCTGGGACGTGCCGTGCGACATCCTGATTCCCGCCGCGCTGGAGTCGCAGATCACCGAGGCGAACGCCGGACGCATCCAGGCCCGCATGGTGATCGAGGGCGCCAACGGCCCGACCACGCCGCAGGCCGACGATATCCTCAACGAGCGCAACGTGCTGGTGCTGCCCGATGTGATCGCCAACGCCGGCGGCGTGACCGTGAGCTACTTCGAATGGGTGCAGGACTTCTCCAGCTTCTTCTGGAGCGAGGAGGAGATCAACGAGCGCCTGGTGCGCATCATGAAAGGCGCGTTCGCCGGCGTCTGGCAGGTGGCCGAGGAAAACAAGGTCAGCCTGCGCACCGCGACCTTCATCGTGGCCTGCAAGCGCATCCTGCACGCGCGCGACCTGCGCGGACTTTATCCGTAACACCCCCCTGCGCGCCTTCGGCGCTTCCCCCCTCTCTGGCGCGCCGCTGCG
>CAZAPJ010000053.1:0-33342 GCA_964487025.1 uncultured Hydrogenophaga sp. | reverse complement strand
GGCTGGTGCCCGCCGGGCATGCTGGGCATCGGCATCGGCGGCACCGCCGAGAAGGCCGTGCTGATGGCCAAGGAAAGCCTGATGGACGACCTCGACATGTACGAACTGCAGGCCAAGGCGTCCAAGGGAGAGAAGCTCACGCAGGTCGAGGAGCTGCGCCTGGAGCTGTACGACAAGGTCAATGCGCTGGGCATCGGCGCGCAAGGCCTGGGCGGTCTCACCACCGTGCTCGACGTCAAGATCAAGATGTACCCCACGCACGCGGCCAGCAAGCCGGTGGCCATGATCCCCAACTGCGCCGCCACCCGCCACGCCCACTTCGTGCTGGACGGCAGCGGCCCGGTGTACCTAGACGCGCCCAGCCTGGACCTGTGGCCCAGCGTCGACTGGGTGCCCGACACGCAGAAGAGCCAGCGCGTCGACCTGAACACGTTGACGAAAGAGCAAGTCGCCAGTTGGAAGCCCGGCCAGACCCTGCTGCTCAACGGCAAGATGCTCACCGGCCGCGACGCCGCGCACAAGCGCATCCAGGACATGCTGGCCAAGGGCGAGAAGCTGCCGGTGGACTTCACCAACCGCGTGATCTACTACGTCGGCCCGGTCGACCCGGTGCGCGACGAGGTGGTCGGCCCGGCCGGCCCGACCACCGCCACGCGCATGGACAAGTTCACCGAGATGATGCTGGCGCAGACTGGCCTGATCGCGATGATCGGCAAGGCCGAGCGCGGGCCGGTGGCGATCGAGGCGATCAAGAAGCACAAGAGCGCCTACCTGATGGCGGTGGGCGGCGCGGCCTACCTGGTTTCCAAGGCCATCAAGACGGCCAAGGTGCTGGGCTTCGCCGACCTGGGCATGGAAGCGATCTACGAGTTCGACGTGGTCGACATGCCGGTGACCGTGGCGGTGGACGCCGGCGGCACCAGCGCGCACATCACCGGCCCGGCCGAGTGGAGCCGGCGCATCGCCAGCGGCGAGTTCAAGGGCATCGAGGTCGCGGCCGCCTGATGAAAACCGTCGGCGTCTTCGACAGCGGGGTCGGCGGCCTGAGCGTGCTGCGCGCGCTGCCGGCCCAGTTGCCGGGCACGCGCTTCGTCTACCTGGCCGACGGGGCCTTCACGCCCTACGGGGGGCGCACGGCGGCCCAGGTGATCGACCGCTCGCGCCGCATCGCCGACAGCCTGCGCGAACGGCATGCCATCGACGCGCTGGTGGTGGCCTGCAACACGGCCACCGCGCTCGCCATCGACGACCTGCGCGCGCGGCATCCCGAGCTGCCCATCGTCGGCGTGGAGCCGGCCCTCAAGCCGGCCTCCCTGCTCAGCGCCAGCGGCCGCATCGGCGTGCTGGCCACGCGCGGCACGCTGGGCAGCGAGCGCTATGCCCGCCTGCGCGACCGCCTCGTCGCGGCCTCGCCGCGGCCCCTGCACGTGCACGACCAACCCTGCGACGGATTGGCCGATGCCATTGAGGCGGGCGATCCGGCCCGTATGCAGGCGCTGTGCGAGCGCTACCTGGACATGCTGCGCCGCGACGCGGGCCGGGCGCTGGACACCCTGGTGCTCGGCTGCACGCACTACCCGTTCGCCGCCGACATCATCGCCTGGCTCGCCGGGCCCGGCGTGGCGCTGGTGGACACCGCCGAAGCGGTGGCCCGCCGCACGAGCGACCTGCTGGGCGAAGAAACGGCCCGTCCGGCGACGGCACCGCCTCCCCCCCTGCTGCTGACGACCGGCGAACCCGCCACGCTGGCGCAGGCGGCCCGGCGCTGGCTACGGATGGACGCCGCGGCCGGACATCTGAACGTCTGACCGGCACGCCCGGTGGCCCCGGGGCGGCCACCCAACCCGCCAGATTCGGTAGTACATTGCCGATCATCCGGCGAACCCTGCCGGGTATCCCCGCCACCTGGCTGGCGGCCGGGATCTTCTCCAACGCTTCCTGAAAGGAATCTTTCCCATGGCGAACAAGCGAATCGACGACGTCGAAGGCATCGGCCCCGCCCTCAGTGCCAAGCTCCAGAGCGCCGGCGTCAAGGACACCGACGGGCTGCTCGCCGCCGCCAAGACGCCGGCCCAGCGCAAGGCGCTGGCGGAGAAATCCGGCCTGACCGAGAAGCAGGTGCTCAAGTTCGCCAACATGGTCGACCTCTACCGCATCAAGGGCGTCGGCTCCGAATATTCCGAACTGCTCGAGGCCGCCGGCGTGGACACCGTGCCCGAGCTCGCGCAGCGCCGCGCCGACAACCTCACCAAGGCCATGGCCGAGGCCAACGCCACCCGCAAGCTCGTGCGGCGCCTGCCCACGGAGTCCGAGGTGGGCCAGTGGATCGAGCAGGCCAAGGGGTTGCCGCGCGCACTGGAGTATTAGGGGTCTCCCCCCTGCGCGCCTTCGGCGCTCGGTGCGGCCGCCGGAGGCGGCTGCTCTTCGGGCACGTCCAAGCCTGCGCAGGCAGGCTTGGAGCCGCGGCCCTCAGCCCCCTCTCTGGCGCGCCGCTGCGCGGCGCTTGGAGGGGGGACGACAGCTCGGGCCGGCGGAGCCGGACCCTCGCTGTCTCCGGGTTGGCGCTTCCTCGTGCGTTGCGCTCAGCGGCCTCCTGCCGCGGCGGGTTCCGCTGCCGATAGCGGGGCCGCCTGCGCCAGGGCGGCTTCACGGCCGCGACGCATGTTCACGGGCAAGAGCAAGGCCAGCCCGATCAGGAAAAGCACGGCGGTGAAGGCGATCGCCAGGCGATGGTTGCCGCCGGTCATCCAGGTGATGGCGCCGTAGCTCAGCGGTCCGACGATGCTGGCCACGCGGGTGGCGAAGGTCCACAGGCCAAAGAATTCGGCCAGTTGGGCGGGCGGCGCGAGCATGCCGGCCATGGCCCGGCCCGCCGACTGGCTGGACCCCATGCAGACGCCGGCGATGGCGGCGGCGTACCAGAAGCCTCCCTTGGTGGTGGTGACCGCGGCGATGATGCAGGTCGCCACCCAGCCCACCAGCGTGACGCCCAGCGCCAGCTTGTGGCCCAGGCGGTCCTGCCAGTAGCCGAACGCCAGCGCGCCCAGCGCGGCGGCGATGTTGAGCACGAAGATCAGGACCATGGTTTCCTGTTGCACGAACCCGATCACCTGCTCGGCGTAGATGGCCGCCAGCGCGATCGCCACCGCCACACCGCCCTGGTAGGCCGCCACGCAGGCCAGCAGCCACATGAAGTCGCGGTAGCGGCGCGCCTGCCTGAACGTGCGCCGCAACTGGCGCAGCGATTCCCGCCAGCCTCCCGCGTACCCGCCGGTCACCGGTTGCGCGCGCTCGCGCAGCAGCACCAGCGTGAACAGCGCCGCCAGAGCGAACACGCCGGCGGTGATCAGCATCGTGACCGGAACGAACTGGTCCGCCCGCTGTCCCTGGGCCTGCGCCCGCAGCACGTAAACCAGGCAAAGGCCAAGCGCCAGCATGCCCCCGACGTAGCCCAGGCTCCAGCCCCAGCCGCTGACGCGCCCCATGGACTGCGGCCGCGCCAGTTCCGGCAGGAAAGCCGCGATCAGCGATTCGCCCCAGGCAAAGAAGACGTTGGAGACGATCACCAGCAGCATGCCCAGCGCCACCGCCCCCGGCCCGACCAGCCCGAGCGCGGCCGTCGCCAGCACGCAGCCCACCGTGGTCATCACCAGCAGGCGCTTCTTGGCCGCGTGCCGGTCGGCCCAGGCGCCCATGGCGGGCATGCTGAACATCACGATCAGGTGCGAGACGCTCAGCGCGAACGTCCAGGCAAAGGTGGCCCAGTCGGCGCCCCCGGCCACCGACCCCACGAAATAGGCCGCGAACACCGCGGTGAGCACCACCGTGGTGTAGCCCGAGTTGGCGAAGTCGTACATCGCCCAGCCGAACACCTCGCGCTTGCGCACGCCAGGGTTCAGGGCATCGGTAGAAAAGAAGGCCATGCGCGCTCCGGGAGACAGATCACAAAATGGCTATCACAGTGGCGCGCGAACAGAATTCCCCGTCACCGCGCCGAAGCGAAACAACGCCAACCCAGAGACAGCAAGGGTCCGGCTCCGCCGGCCCGAGATGTCGTCCCCCCTCCCAGCGCCGAAGGCGCGCCAGGGAGGGGGGAAGCCGCGCAGCGGCGCAGGGGGGAGTTCAATGCAAATGCCGCGGCTTGCGCGGGCCGCCATGGCCCGACGACGGACCGCCGAAGCCGCCGCGCGGCGGCTTGCCCAGTTGCATCGAGTTGACGAGCGCGTCGAAGCGCTGCGTGAAGAGCTTGTCGATCGCGGCCACGACATCGCCCAGTTCGGCCTGGTCGAAGTGGCGCTCCATGACGTGCAGCACGTCCTGCACCAGCAGGTCGCGCTGCACCTGCATGATCGCCGCCGGCGTCGGCCCCACGAAGCACATGAGGAAATCGTCGCGCGCGTCCTCTTCGGACGACTCGTCCTCCTCGTCGTACTCGGCGTCGTAGAAAGACACCTCCAGCGGCGCGCCGGCCGAAGCGATCTCGTTCAGGCCCATGCAGGCTTCCTCGATCGCCTGGCGGAAATCCTCGTCGCCCGGCACCGTCCAGCAAATCTGCAACAGGTGCGCCTCGGCATCGAAGCGGATACCCGGCTCATCCTCGTAGCTGCTCTCGGCCGCCGCCGCCAGCGAACGGGCGCCCGCGTACTGCCAGATCGGCTTGAGCGCATCCTGGATCTGGCCATAGGCCACGTCCTCGCGCAGCGGAACGTCGCCGTGCACGTGGATCTCGAAGGGCGCGTTGTATCGGGTCATGGGAACTCACTGTACCGGCGAAACCGGAAAAAACCTAGGGCCTGCCGACGCCCGTGGTCGGGCGCGGGCGGGCGCCGATTGATGGTGCCTCGAAGCGGACTCGAACCGCTAAGTCGTTTTCACGACGAGGGATTTTAAGTCCCCTGTGTTTACCAATTTCACCATCGAGGCCGGCAGGAGCGACAGGCAGACAGGCAAAAGGAAGGAGCCAGGATTGTCGCAGGTGCGGGCCACCGGGCCGTCACCCCTGCGCGCCCGGGCGGCGCGGAGCGCCGCCGCTCAGGCGCCACAGCACCACGCCTGCGCACAGCCACTGCCCGAACACCATGGCGCTGCCCACGCCATGCCAGAGCTTCAGATTCCCGCCACTGGCGCGGGCGGTGACGATCTGGTGCGCCACGCCGAACTCCTGCAGCAGCGCCAGCAGCATCGCGCCCAGCACGAAGCCCAGGGTGGTGATCGCCTCGGGCGGCATGGAGGCCCGCTCGCCCGTGCCGCGCTCACGCCCGCTCCGCAAGACGATCAACAAGGCCAGGCCAAGCAGCAGCCCTGCCCAGGCCTGCAGCGAGAAAAGGCGCGCGGCGACCGGGCCGGCCACCGCCGAGCCGCCCAGGCTGGCGAAGAGCGTCGGCACAGCCAGGAAACTCAGCGCCGCGATGCCGCCCCACCACAGGGCGGCCAGCAGGATGGCAAAGCGGCGCAGCGGGGGCATCGGGTACGGCAATCGGAAGTCAGGCGTAGCGCACCGCCACGATCTCGAAGCGTTTGGTGCCTCCCGGCGCCTGCACCTCGGCCACATCGCCCTCTTCCTTGCCGATCAGCGCACGGGCGATCGGGCTGCCGATGTTGATCAGGCCCTGCTTGAGGTCGGCCTCGTCCTCGCCCACGATCTGGTAGGTCACGGCCGCGCCGCTGTCCTCGTCCTCGAGCTCGACGGTGGCGCCGAACACCACCTTGCCGCCGGCATCGAGCTGGGCGGGGTCGATGACCTGGGCCGCCGACAGCTTGCCTTCGATCTCCGCGATGCGGCCTTCGATGAAGCCCTGGCGGTCCTTGGCCGCGTCGTACTCGGCGTTCTCACTCAGGTCGCCCTGGGCGCGCGCCTCGGCGATCGCGCTGATGACCGAGGGGCGGTCCACGGTTTTCAGGCGGTGCAACTCCTCCTTGAGCTTCTCCGCGCCGCGTTTGGTGATGGGAATGGTGGCCATGATGGTGTCTCCAAAAGCAAACCGCCGGGCGTTGCCGCTCGGCGGTGTTCATGGGTAGGGATTATGCCGCGAAAGATCCCGGCATTCAAACGCACGCCGCGCAGCGGCGCGGGGGGGCCTATCCCAGCATCGCGTGCATCTCCTGGACTGAGATCACGTCCAGCTTGTCGAGGTACTTCATGCCCTCGACCGCAGCCTCGGCGCCGGCGATGGTGGTGAAAGTGGTCACCCGCGCCAGCAGCGCCGAGGTGCGGATCGCACGCGAATCGGCGATGGCGTTGCGGCGCTCCTCCACCGTGTTGATCACCAGCACGATGTCGCCGTTTTTGATCGCATCGACGATGTGCGGACGCCCCTCGGTAACCTTGTTGACGGTCTGCACCGCCACGCCGGCGGCGGCGATGGCCGCCGCCGTGCCGCGCGTGGCCACGAGCTCGAAGCCCAGTTCCACCAGTTGGCGGGCGACTTCCACCGCGCGCGGCTTGTCACCATTCTTCACCGTGAGAAACACCTTGCCCGAGGTCGGCAGCCGGGTGCCGGCGCCGAGCTGGCTCTTGACGAAGGCCTCGCCGAAGGTCTTGCCCACGCCCATCACCTCGCCGGTGGACTTCATCTCGGGGCCCAGGATGGTGTCCACGCCCGGGAACTTCACGAACGGGAACACCGCCTCCTTGACGCTGAAGTACGGCAACTCGGCCTCCGCACCGATGCCCTGCGCGTCGAGCGACTGGCCGGCCATGCAGCGCGCGGCCACCTTGGCGAGCTGGATACCGGTGGCCTTGGAGACGAAGGGCACGGTGCGCGAGGCGCGCGGGTTCACTTCGAGCACGAAGATCACGTCCTGCTTCGCGCCGTTCTCTTCCACTTCCTGGATCGCGAACTGCACGTTCATCAGGCCGACCACGTTCAGGCCCTCGGCCATCGCGGCGGTCTGGCGCTTGAGCTCGTCCACCGTGGCCTTGGAGAGGTAGTACGGCGGCAGCGAGCAGGCCGAATCGCCGCTGTGCACGCCCGCCTGCTCGATGTGTTCCATCACGCCGCCGATGAAGACGCGGCCGGTGGCATCGCGCACCGCGTCCACGTCGCATTCGATGGCGTCGTTGAGGAAGCGGTCGAGCAGCACGGGCGAATCGTTGCTGACCTTGACCGCCTCGCGCATGTAGCGCTCCAGGTCGCGCTGCTCGTGCACGATCTCCATCGCGCGCCCGCCCAGCACGTAGCTGGGCCGCACCACCAGCGGGTAGCCCAGCTCGGCCGCCTTCTCCAGCGCCTCGGGCTCGGCGCGCGCGGTCGCGTTGGGCGGCTGGCGCAGGCCCAGGGTGTGCAGCAGTTGCTGGAAGCGCTCCCGGTCCTCGGCGGCGTCGATCATGTCGGGGCTGGTGCCGATGATGGGCACGCCCGCGGCCTCCAGGCCGAGCGCGAGCTTGAGCGGCGTCTGGCCGCCGTACTGCACGATCACACCCAGGGGCTTTTCCTTGTCCACGATCTCCAGCACGTCCTCGAGCGTGAGTGGCTCGAAGTACAGGCGGTCCGAGGTGTCGTAGTCGGTGGACACGGTCTCGGGGTTGCAGTTGACCATGATGGTCTCGTAGCCGTCCTCGCGCATCGCCAGCGCCGCGTGCACGCAGCAGTAGTCGAACTCGATGCCCTGGCCGATGCGGTTGGGCCCGCCGCCGAGCACCATGATCTTCTTGCGGGCAGTCGGGTTCGCCTCGCATTCCTCCTCGTAGGTGGAATACATGTAGGCGGTATGGGTGGCGAACTCGGCGGCGCAGGTATCGACGCGCTTGAACACCGGCCGCACGCCGAGTGCGTGGCGGTGCATGCGCACGGCGGTCTCGGTGGTGTCGAGCAGCCTGGCCAGGCGCCGGTCGGAGAAGCCCTTGCGCTTGAGGCGGCGCATCTCGTCGGCGTCGAGGTCGTGCAGCTTCTGTCCGGACATCGCCGCTTCCTCGCGCACGATGTCCTCGATCTGCACGAGGAACCACGGGTCGATCCTGGTCAGCTGGAAGGCCTTCTCCAGGCTCATGCCGTTGCGGAAGGCCTGGCCGAGGAACCACATGCGCTGGGCGCCCGGATTGGCGATCTCCTGCTCGATGGTGTCCTCGTCGGCCTCGATCTCGTCCAGTCCGTAGACGCTGACTTCCAGGCCGCGCAGGGCCTTCTGGAAGGATTCCTGGAAAGTGCGGCCGATGGCCATCACCTCGCCCACCGATTTCATCTGGGTGGTCAGGCGGTCGTTGGCCTGCGGGAATTTCTCGAAGGCGAAGCGCGGCACCTTGGTGACGACATAGTCGATCGACGGCTCGAAGGAAGCCGGCGTGGCACCGCCGGTGATCTCGTTGCGCAGCTCGTCGAGGGTGAAGCCGACCGCCAGCTTGGCCGCCACCTTGGCGATGGGGAAGCCGGTGGCCTTCGAGGCCAGCGCCGAGGAACGCGACACGCGCGGGTTCATCTCGATGACGATCATGCGGCCGTCGACGGGGTTGATGGCGAACTGCACGTTGGAACCGCCGGTGTCGACGCCGATCTCGCGCAGGACGGCAATCGAGGCGTCGCGCATGATCTGGTATTCCTTGTCCGTCAGCGTCTGCGCCGGCGCCACGGTGATCGAGTCGCCGGTGTGCACGCCCATCGGGTCGAGGTTCTCGATCGAGCAGACGATGATGCAGTTGTCCGCCTTGTCGCGCACCACCTCCATCTCGTACTCTTTCCAGCCCAGCAGCGACTCCTCGATCAGCAGCTCGTTGGTCGGCGAGGCCTCCAGGCCGCGCTTGCAGATGGTCTCGAACTCCTCCGGGTTGTAGGCGATGCCGCCCCCGGTGCCGCCGAGCGTGAAGCTGGGCCGGATCACGACCGGGAAGCCGACCGCCTTCTGTACGCTCCAGGCCTCCTCCATGCTGTGGGCGATGCCCGAGCGCGCCGAGCCCAGCCCGATCCGGGTCATCGCGTCCTTGAACTTCAGGCGGTCCTCGGCTTTGTCGATCGCCTCGGGCGTGGCGCCGATCAGTTCCACCCCGTACTTGGCCAGCACGCCATGGCGCCAGAGGTCGAGCGCGCAGTTCAGCGCGGTCTGCCCGCCCATGGTCGGCAGGATCGCGAAGCCGCCCTGGGCGAGCGGGCGCTCCTTGGCAATGATCTTCTCCACCGTCTGCCAGGTGATGGGCTCGATGTAGGTCACGTCGGCCGTGGCCGGATCGGTCATGATGGTCGCCGGGTTGCTGTTGATCAGCACCACCCGGTAGCCCTCCTCGCGCAGCGCCTTGCAGGCCTGCACGCCGGAGTAGTCGAATTCGCAGGCCTGGCCGATGACGATGGGCCCTGCGCCGATGATGAGGACGGTCTGGATGTCGGTTCTTTTGGGCATGGTTCGCGGTGCCTTGGGTTCTCGCCGGCTCAGGCGCGGGCCTGCATCAGGTCGATGAAACGATCGAACAGGTAGCCGATGTCGTGCGGGCCGGGCGACGCTTCCGGGTGCCCCTGGAAGCTGAACGCCGGCCGGTCGGTGCGCGCCAGCCCCTGCAGCGTGCCGTCGAACAGGCTGACGTGCGTGGCGCGCAGCGAAGGCGGCAGGTCCTTTTCGTCCACCGCGAAGCCATGGTTCTGGCTGGTGATGGACACGCGGCCGTCGTCCAGGTCCTTGACCGGATGGTTGGCGCCATGGTGGCCGAACTTCATCTTGAAGGTCGCGGCGCCGCTGGCCAGCGCCAGGATCTGGTGCCCCAGGCAGATGCCGAAGGTGGGCATGCCGCTCTCGACGATCTCGCGCGTGGCCGCAATGGCGTAGTCGCAGGGCTCGGGGTCACCCGGGCCGTTGGAGAGGAACACGCCGCTGGGCTTGAGCTTGAACACGTCGGCGGCCGGCGTCTGGGCCGGCACCACGGTGATCTTGCAGCCGCGCTGGGCCAGCATGCGCAGGATGTTGTGCTTGATGCCGAAGTCGTAGGCCACCACGTGGAAGCGCGGCGCGATCTGCTCGCCATAGCCGAAGCCGAGCTGCCACTCGGTCTGCGTCCAGGTGTAGGGCGCGGTGGCGGACACCACCTTGGCCAAATCGGTACCGGCCATGCTGGGCGCGGAGCGCGCGGCGGCCAGTGCGCGGGCGCGGTGGCTCTCCGTGATGGCCTCGCCCGCCGGCAGGGCCAGGATGCAGCCGTTCTGCGCGCCCTGGGTGCGCAGACGGCGCGTCAGCGCGCGCGTGTCGAGGTCGGCGATGGCCACCGTGCCTTCGCGCCGCAGGTACCCGGAAAGGGTGTCCGTGCTGCGGAAGCTGGAGGCCAGCAGGGGCAGGTCTTTGACGATCAGGCCGGCGGCGTGCACGCGGATCGCCTCCACGTCTTCGGCGTTGACGCCGGTATTGCCGATGTGCGGATACGTCAGCGTGACGATCTGCTGGCAGTAACTCGGGTCGGTGAGGATTTCCTGATAACCCGTGAGCGCGGTGTTGAACACCACCTCGCCGACGGTCTGGCCGGCGGCGCCGATGGAAACGCCTGTAAAGACCGTGCCGTCGGCGAGCGCGAGAAGGGCTTTCGGGTGGACGGGAAGCACGGAATTCTCCAGATGGTTGGCGGCCGCGTCCTCGCGCCGGCGGCAGGTGCCGCGCAGGCCTCGCGCCCGTCCTGTGCCGGACCCTGGCCGGAGCAGAAACGGATCAACAACCTGGGGTGAAAAGCCGGGGCGCGCAGTGCTTGCGCCGATTGCAGGTAAACCGTGGAATTATAGCCCGGCGCCCGGTCGTGCCGCGGGCTCAGGGCATGCGCGCGGCCGCGCTGGCGTGCAGGCAAATGGCGGCCGCGGCAGCCACGTTGAGCGACTCCTCGCCACCGGGCTGCGCGATGCGCACGCAGCGCTGCGCCAGGGCCTGGAGCGCGTCGCCGATGCCCTGCCCCTCGTGCCCCAATACCCATGCGCACGGCCAGGGCAAGCCGGCGCGGTGCAGCCAATCGCCCTGGTGCGAACTGGTCACGATCAGCGGCACGCCCAGGGTGGCCAGGTCGCCGGCCGCCAGGCCCTCGACCAGTGCCAAACCGAAATGGGCGCCCATGCCCGAGCGCACGACCTTGGGCGACCACAGGGCCGCCGTGCCCTTGAGCGCGAGCACCTGCCCGAAGCCGAACGCCGCGGCGCTGCGCAGGATGGAGCCGACGTTGCCCGCGTCCTGAAGCCGGTCGAGCACCACGCTGGCGCGGCCGGGCGCCACACCCGCCGGCGCCGGCAGCGCCCACACGAACCCCATGTTGCCGGGCGACTCCAGCCCGCTGATGCCGGCCATGAGCGCGTCCGGCAGCACGACCACGTGGCCGGCCGCCTCGCGCAGATCCCGCGGCGCTTGTGGCCAGAAGCTCTCGGCGAACACCGCGGTGGCCGGCCGGTGGCCGCGCGCCAGCAAGGCGCAGCAGAGGTGGTCGCCCTCGATCCAGATCTGGCCGTGCTTGCGGTACGCGGTGCTGTCCTGCGCCAGCGCGCGCAGGCGCTTGACCAGCGGGTTGTCGCGCGAGGTGATGGGGGTGGGGGCCGCGCTCATGGCTCGCGGCCCTCTCGGTCCGTTTGCGCCTGCGCCAGCCGGGCCAGCGCGCGCGCCACCGGCGCGAACGAGCGCCGGTGCACCGTCAAGGCGCCGTGCATCTGCAACGCCTGCAGATGCTGCGCCGTGCCATAGCCCTTGTGGCGGTCGAACCCGTACTCGGGGTGCTGCAGGTGCAGCTCGCACAGCAGGCGGTCCCGCGTCACCTTGGCCAGGATGGAGGCCGCCGAGATCGCGGGCACCAAGGCATCGCCCGACACGATGGCCTCGGCCAGCACCTCCAGCGGCGGGAGCCGGTTGCCATCCACGAGCACCTTGGCGGGCCTCAGGCGCAGACCCTGCACCGCGCGGCGCATGGCCAGCATCGTGGCGTGCAGGATGTTGAGCTGGTCGATCTCCTCCACCGTGGCCAGCGCCACGCTGCAGCACAGGGCCTTGGCTCGGATCTCGTCGTACAGCCGCTCCCGCCGCCGCGCGGTGAGTTGCTTGGAGTCGGCCAGGCCGGCGATCGGCTGCCGCAAGTCCAGGATCACGGCCGCGGCCACCACGGGGCCGGCCAGCGGCCCGCGCCCAGCCTCGTCCACGCCGGCCATCAGGCCGGGCGCATCCCAGGGCAGCGAGGCCTGTTCAGCCTTCAAGAATCGCTTCGATCGCATCGGTCGCAAGCTGGGCCGTGTCGCGGCGCAAGTCATGGTGCAGCGCCTCGAAGCGCTGCTGCAATGCCTGGATTTTCGCAGGCGCCTGCAGCCAGTCCAGCACCGCGCGCGACAGCGCCTGCGGCGTGGCCGCGTCCTGCAGGAACTCGGGCACCACGAATTCTCCGCACAGGATGTTGGGCAGCCCGACCCAGGGCTGGAGCTGCTTGCGCCGCATGATCTGCCAGGACAGCCAGTTCATGTCGTAGCCGATCACCATCGGGCGCTTGAACAGCGCCGCCTCCAGGGTCGCCGTGCCGCTGGCGATCAGCGTCACGTCGCAGGCCGCGAGCGCGGCGTGCGACTGCCCGTCCAGCACCATGAGCGCCGGGCCCAGGCCAGCGGCGCGCGCGGCCGCCTCGATGCGCACGCGCAGGGCGGGCACCGCGGGCACGACGAAACGCAGCCCGGGCCAGGCCCGCTGCATGCAGGCCGCTGCCTCGAAGAAGGTCCTGGCCAGGTACTGCACCTCGGACGCCCGGCTGCCGGGCAGGATGGCCACCACCGTGTCGTCCTGGCCCAGCCCGAGCTGCGCACGCGCGGCGGACCGGTCGGGCTGCAGCGGGATCACGTTGGCCAGCGGGTGCCCGACATAGGTCGAGGCGATGCCGTGCCGCGCCAGCAATTCGGGCTCGAAGGGGAAGATGCACAGCACGTGGTCAGCGCTGCGGCGGATCTTCTCGATCCGCTCGGGCCGCCAGGCCCAGACCGAGGGGCAGACGAAGTGCACCGTGCGCACACCCTGGCCGCGCAGGGCGGCTTCCAGGTCGAGGTTGAAGTCGGGCGCGTCCACGCCGATGAAGGCGTCGGGCCGGTCGGTCGTCAGCAAACGCTGCCTTAGTTGCTGGCGGATGCCCACGATCTCGCGGTAGTGTCGCAACACCTCGACGTAGCCGCGCACCGCGAGCTTCTCGCTCGGCCACCAGGCCTCGAAGCCTTGCGCCGCCATCTGCGGCCCGCCGATGCCGAACGATTGCAGGTCGGGCCAGCGCTGGCGCATGCCGCCGAGCAGCAGGCCCGCCAGCAGGTCGCCCGAGGTTTCGCCCGCCACCAGGGCCAAGCGCTTGGACGCCTTCATGCGCGAGCGGGCCGGGTCAGCGGACGATGCCGCGCTGGGGCGACGCCTGGCCCAGAAAATCCAGCATCAGGGCCACGTCGGCAGCGGCTTCCGGCGTCTGCGCGCCGAGCGCCTGGATGCGTTCCATGGCCTGCTCCAGCTTGAGGCCGTCGCGGTACAGCGCCTTGTGCATCGCCTTCACCGCCGACACGCGCTCGGGCGAGAAGCCGCGCCGGCGCAGGCCTTCGAAGTTCATCGAGCGCGCCTGCGCGGGCTGGCCCTGGCACATCACGAACGGCGGCAGGTCGGCGAACAGCAGCGAGCACATGGCCGTCATGGCATGCGCGCCGATGCGCACGAACTGGTGCACCACGGTGAAGCCGCCGAGGATCACCCAGTCGTCGACCACCACGTGGCCGGCCAACTGCGAGTTGTTGGCGAAGATCGTGTGGCTGCCGACCTGGCAGTCGTGCGCCAGGTGCACGTAGGCCATGATCCAGTTGTCGTCGCCGACCCGCGTCACGCCCTTGTCACCCGGCGAACCGATGTTGAAAGTGCAGAACTCGCGGATGGTGTTGCCGTCGCCGATAACCAGTTCGCAGGGCTCGCCGGCGTACTTCTTGTCCTGGGGAATGGCGCCCAGCGAGTTGAACTGGAAGATGCGGTTGTTGCGCCCGATCGTGGTGTGGCCTTCGATCACGCAGTGCGCGCCGACCTGGGTGCCGGCGCCGACCTTCACGTGCGGCCCGATCACGGTGTAGGGGCCCACGCTGACCGAGGCGTCGAGCTCGGCAGTGGGGTCCACCAGGGCCGTGGGATGGATCAAGGACACGAAGCGGCCTTCCCGAATCTCGGCAGGCTCAAGCGAGCGTGCGCATGGTGCACATTAGCTCTGCCTCGCAGGCGATCTCCTCGCCCACGCGGGCGACGCCCTTGAACTTGAAGATGCTGGCCTTCGCGCGTTCGAGCGTCACGTCCATGACCAGTTGGTCGCCGGGCTCCACGGGGCGCTTGAAGCGGGCCCCGTCGATGCCTGCGAAGTAGTACATCGTCTTGTCATCGGGCGTGACGCCCGCGGTGTCGAACACCAGCAGCGCGGCGGCCTGCGCCATGGCCTCGAGCATCAGCACGCCGGGCATCACCGGGCGGTGCGGAAAATGCCCGGTGAAGAAGGGCTCGTTGATGGTGACGTTCTTGAGGGCCTTGATGCGCCGGCCCTTCTCCAGCTCCAGCACCCGGTCCACCAGCAGGATCGGGTAGCGGTGGGGCAGTTGCTTGAGAATCTTGTGGATGTCCATCATGGCTTGGAAGGGTGTGTTCTGGCTGTTCCGATCGCCTGCTCGATCAGCCGGAGGCGTTCACGCAGGCGGTTGAGCTGCTTGAGGGAAGCAGCGTTCTTTTCCCAGGCCGCATTGTCGTCGATGGGAAACATGCCGGTGTAGTGCCCCGGCTTGAGCAGCGAGCGCGTCACCACGGAAGCGGCCGACACGTGCACGCCGTCGGCCAGCTTCAGGTGGCCCAGCACCACGGCCCCGCCGCCGATGGTGCAGTGCGCGCCGATGTCGGCGCTGCCCGCCACGCCCACGCAGCCCGCCATGGCGGTGTGCGCGCCCACGCGCACGTTGTGGCCGATCTGGATCAGGTTGTCCAGCTTCACGCCTTCTTCGATCACCGTGTCGTCCAGCGCGCCGCGGTCGATGCAGGTGTTGGCGCCGATCTCCACGTCGTCGCCGATGCGCACCGCGCCCAGTTGTTCGATCTTGATCCACCGGCCCTCGTGCGGCGCGAATCCAAAGCCATCGGCGCCGATCACCACGCCCGCATGCAGCACGCAGCGCGCGCCGACCACGCAGCGCTCGCCCACGCTCACGCGCGGGTGCAGCAAGGTGTGTTCGCCGATGCACGCATCGCGACCCACCACCGTGTGCGCGCCGATGCGCGCGCCGCGCGCCACTTGCGCACCCGCCTCGATGACCGCGAACGCCGCGACGTCCACGCCCGCTTCCAGCTGGGCTTCCGGGTGGATGCTGGCCAGCGGATCGATCCGCGCCGGCCGGGTGGTCTCGTGCTCGCGGCGCCACCACTGGGTGAGCCGCGCGAAGTACAGGTAAGGATCGTCCGTGACGATGCAGGCGCCGCGTTCGGCGGCCTGCGCGGCCAGCGCGGGCGGGACGATCAAGGCGCCCGCGGCGGTGCTGGCGATCTGGCCCGCGTAGCGGGCATGGGCGACGAATGCCAGTTCGCCAAGGCCCGCGGTGGCCAGGGGCGCCAGCCGCTCGACCACCTGGCTGGGCGAACCTTGCAGTTCGCCCCCGAGGGCTTCGACGATGGAACCCAGCGGCCTCGACACAGCGCCGGCTCCGCGGGCCTACTTGCTGCTGTTCAAGCCGCTGAGCACCTTGTCGGTGATGTCGTGCTTGGGATTGATGTAGACCGCTTCCTGGATCACCAGGTCGTACTTCTCGGCCTCGGCCACTTGCCGGATCACCCGGTTGGCCCGCTCGAGCACGCTTTGCAGCTCCTCGTTCTTGCGCAGGTTCAGGTCTTCCTGGAACTCGCGCTGCTTGCGCTGGAAGTCGCGGTCCTGGTCGACCAGTTGGCGCTGGCGCGCCACGCGCTGGGAATCCGGCAGCGTGGGCGACTCACGCTCGAATTTCTCCGAAGCGGCCTTGAGCTGGCTGGCCAGGCCCTGGATCTCCTTCTCGCGCCGCGAGAATTCCTGCTCCAGCTTGGCCTGGGCCGCCTTGGCCAGGTTGGCCTCCCGGAAGATGCGGTCGGTGTTCACGAAGCCGATGCGGAACTCCTGGGCCGAGGCCGCGAAGGCCGAGAGTCCAAGCAGCAGCGCCACCAGGCCACGGCGGTCGAAAAGGCGGAAAAAAGTCTTCATCAAAAAGAGGTTCCGATCTGAAATTGGAATTTCTGGATTCTATCGCCAGGGAATTTGCGGATGGGATTGGCCAGGGCGAAGCGCAGCGGCCCGATCGGCGAGATCCAGCTCAGTCCCACGCCCACGGAAGCGCGCAGGTCCCGCGCATTGACCCGGGTGTCGTTATCGCCGTAGACGTTGCCGATGTCCATGAACCCGAACAGCCGGAGCGTCCGGTCGTTGCCCGCGCCGGGGAACGGCATGATGAACTCCGCGCTGAGCGCCACGCTGCGGTTGCCGCCGATGTTGACCTCTTCGCCCGCCGAAATCCCCGAGAGGATCGGCGACGTCGGCCCCAGCGTGCCCTGGTCGAAGCCGCGCACCGAGCCCAGGCCGCCGCCAAAGAAGTTCTTGAAGATCGGGAATGGCTTGCCGCCAAAGCCCCGGCCGTAGCCAAGTTCCGCATTGAGCGCCACGGTGTACTGCTTGCTCAGCGGAATGTACTGCTGGATCTGGTAGTTGGCCTTGAAATAGCGGGTGTCGCCCGCCACGCTCAGCTCGGTGTTGAACCGCTGCAGCCGCCCCCGGGTCGGCACCAGTGCGCTGTCCCGGCCATCGCGCGCCCAGCCGATGGTCAGCGGCAACGAGACGCTGCTGTCCCCGAAGGTGGTGGCGTAGTCCTGGTAGGCCAGGGGCAGGCCGGTGCCCGGCTCGATCCGGGTCTGTTCCACCCCGACGCCGAAGAACACCGTGTCCTGCTCCGAGAACGGCACGCCGAACTTGATGCTCATGCCGGGGGTGATGAGGCGGTAGTCGCCCCCCTGCTCGGTGTAGGGTGTGGTGGTCCGGTAGTAGAAGTCCACGCTGCGCGACACACCGTCCGGCGTGAAGTAGGGGTTCACCGTGCTGAGCACCAGTTGCCGGTTGAAGCTGCTGGTGTTGATGTCCAGGCCGAGGTAGTTGCCCGAGCCGAACACGTTCTCCTGCCGGATGCCGGCGATCAGCGAAAGCTTCTCGGCCTGGGAGTAGCCCGCGCCCAGCGTGATGTTGCCGGTCGGCTTCTCGACCACATGCAGCGTGATGTCGACCTGGTCGGGCGAGCCCGGCACCGGCTGGGTGTCGATGTTGACTTCGGTGAAGAAGCCGAGCCGGTCCACCCGGTCGCGCGAGAGGCGGATGCGGTCGCTGTCGTACCACGCCGCCTCGAACTGGCGGAACTCGCGCCGGATCACCTCGTCGCGCGTGCGGTTGTTGCCCTCGATGTGGATCCGCCGCACGTAGACGCGGCGCGCGGGCTGCGCCCGCAGCACGAAGGACGCCTGCTTGTTCACCCGGTCGATCTCGGGCACCGCATCGACCTGGGCGAAGGCATAGCCGAAGGTGCCGAAGTGGTCGGTGAAGGCGTTGACCGTGGCCGACACGTCCTCCGCGTTGTAGGCCTGGCCGACGCGCATGGCGATCAGCGACTTGAACTCCTCTTCCCGGTCGAGGTACTCGCCTTCGAGGGCGATCGACTTCACCACGTAGCGGTCGCCCTCGGAGATGTTGATGGTGATCGACATGTCCTGCTTGTCGGGCGAGATCGCGACCTGCGTCGACTCGATGCGGAACTCCAGGTAGCCGCGCGTGAGGTAGTAGGAGCGCAGGGTCTCGATGTCCGCGTTGAGCTTGGCGCGCGAGTAGCGGTCCGACTTGGTGTACCAGCTCAGCCAGCCGCCCGTGTCCAGGTCGAACAGGCCGCGCAGGGTCGACTCCGAGAACGCCTTGTTGCCCACGATGCGGATCTCGCGGATCTTGGACACGTCGCCTTCGGTCACGGTGAAGTTCAGGTTGACGCGGTTGCGCTCGATCGGCGTCACCGTGGTCACGACCTCGGCCGCGTACATGCTGCGGTTGATGTACTGGCGCTTGAGCTCCTGCTCGGCCCGGTCGGCCAGGGCCTTGTCGAACGGCCGCCCTTCGGCCAGACCGACGTCGCGCAGCGCCTTGGTCAGGACCTCGGCGTCGAACTCCTTGATGCCCGAGAAATCGACCCCCGCCACCGTCGGGCGCTCCTCGACGATCACCACCAGCACGTCGCCGTTGATCTGCAGGCGCACGTCGTTGAACAGCCCCAGGCCGAACAGCGCCCGGATCGCGGTGGAGCCCTTGTCGTCGCTGTACTGGTCGCCGATGCGAAAGGGCAAGGACGCGAAAACGGTGCCTGGTTCGACGCGCTGCAGCCCCTCGACCCGGATATCGCGCAGCGTGAAGGGATCGACCGCCCAGGCAGGCAACGCCGACAACAGGGACGCCGCAAGCGCTGCAAACGTCAGGCCGCGAAGACCGGAAGGTTTTGTTTTCATGAAAAGGAAGCGTTCAGCCCGCAAGACGGACCACATCATTGAACAAGGCGACGGACATGAGCGCCATGAGGATCACGATTCCCCCGCGCTGCAGGCGCTCCATCCAGACTTCGGACACGCTGCGACCGGTGACACCCTCCCAAAGATAATACATCAGGTGCCCCCCGTCCAAGACCGGCAGCGGCAGCAGGTTGAGCACCCCCAGGCTCACGCTGATGAGGGCCAGAAACAGCAGGTACGAGGTGAGGCCCAGGCTCGCCGACCTGCCCGCGTAGTCGGCGATGGTCAGCGGTCCGCTGAGGTTCTTCACCGAGGCCTCGCCGATGACCATGCGCCCCAGCATCCTGAGCGTCAGCCACGAGACCTCCCAGGTCCGCACCACGCCGTTGACCAGGCCGTCCACCAGGCCATGGCGCACGGTCGTCATCTCGGGCGCCGAGCCGATGTAGGCTTCCACGCGCCCCACCCAGGCACCGTCCTGCTGCTGCGGCCTTGGCCGCACCGCGAGGCGCAGAGACTGCGCGCCGCGCTGCACGTCCCAGTGCTGTTCGATCGCCTGCCCGTCGGGGCCGGCGGCCGCCCGGATCCACGCCCTGAGGGTCTGCCCGTCGGACACGGCGCGCCCATCCACCCGCCGCACGAGGTCGCCGGCCTGCAGCCCGGCCTCCGCCGCCGCGCCGCCCTCGAGCACCTCGCCCACGACCGGAGCGCTCCAGGGCGCGACGATGCCCACGCGCTGGAACAGCGAGGCGTCCGCTTCCCGCACGTCCAGGCCGCTCAGCGGCAGATCGATGGCCCGCACGCCGCCGCCACCCGCGCCGGGCTGCACCCAGAGCGTGAGGTCCTCGCCGGACAGGGCCGCCTGCGTCAGGCGCCAGCGCAGCGCCTCGAACGAACCCGCGTCGGACGGCTCGCCGCCGGCCGACGCCCACTGGACCACGCGGTCCCCACCCTGCAGGCCGGCCCGCTCGGCCAGCGAGCCCGCCACCGGCGCGGAAAGCACCGGCACCGGCTCCTCGACACCGACCCAGTTCACCAGGGCGTAGATCACCACGGCCAGCAGCAGGTTGGCCGCCGGGCCGGCCGCGACGATCGCTGCGCGCGCGCGCAGCGGCTGGGTGTTGAAGGCCAGGTGCCGCTCGGCCGGATCGACCGGCGCCTCGCGCTCGTCGAGCATGCGCACATAGCCCCCGAGCGGCAGCGCGCCAACGACGAACTCCGTGGGGCTGCCCTTGCGGCGCCAGCGCAGCAGCGGCTTGCCGAACCCGATCGAAAAACGCAGCACCTTGACGCCGCAGGCCACCGCGACGCGGTAGTGGCCGTACTCGTGCACCGCGATCAGCAGGCCCAGGGCCACCACGAAGGCAACGAGTGTGAGCATCAGCAAACGAATTGGAGGAGAAAACGCTTCAGGCCGCGAGCCGGCCGACCTGCGCCGCGGCCACGGCGCGCGCCTCGGCGTCGATCGCCAGCAGGTCCGCAAACTGCTGCGGCTTGGAGGGCACCAGGGCCTGCAAAGTTGCATCGTTCACCTGGTGGATCTGGTCGAAGCGCAGGCGCTCGTCCAAGAAGGCGGCGACGGCGACCTCGTTGGCGGCGTTGAGCACGGCGGTGGTGCCGACCGGCCCCTCGAGCGCCTCCCAGGCCAGGCGCAGGCCGGGGAAGCGCCGTTCGTCGGGCTTTTCGAAGCTCAAGGCCCCCAGGCGGGAGAAATCGAGCGCCGAAGCCCCGGAGTCGATGCGCTCGGGCCAGGACAGGCCGTAGGCGATGGGGCCGCGCATGTCGGGCGTGCCCAATTGCGCGACCACCGAGCGGTCGTGGTACTGCACCATGGAGTGGATCACGCTCTGCGGGTGGATCACCACCTCGATCCGCGACCCCGGCAGGCCGAACAGGTAGCTCGCCTCGATCACCTCCAGCGCCTTGTTCATCATGGTGGCCGAGTCCACCGAGATCTTGCGCCCCATCACCCAGTTGGGATGCGCGCAGGCCTCCTGCGGGGTCACGTAGCCCAGCGTCTCGGGATCGCGGGTGCGGAAAGGACCGCCGGATGCCGTGAGCACGATCTTGTCGACCCGGCGCGACCAGGTGTCCGGGTCTTCGGGCAAGGACTGGAACACCGCGGAGTGCTCGCTGTCGATCGGCAGCAGCGTGGCGCCTCCGTCGCGCACCGCCTGCATGAAGAGCTCGCCTCCCACCACCAGGGCCTCCTTGTTGGCCAGCAGCACCTTCTTGCCCGCGCGCGCCGCGGCCAGGCTGGGCGCCAGCCCCGCGGCGCCCACGATGGCCGCCATCACCGCGTCCACGCCGGTGTCGCGGGACACCTCGCACAAGGCCTCGGCGCCGGCAAGCACCTGGACGTCCAGGTTTTCTTCGCGCACGCGCGCCGCGAGCGCTTGCGCATGTGTCGGGCTGGACATCACGGCATAGCGGGGCGAGAAGCGCCGGCACTGTTCGAACAGGGCATCGACCTGCGTGGCCGCGGTGAGTGCAAAAACGGTGTAGCGGTCGCGGTGGCGCGCCACCACGTCGAGCGTGCTGGTGCCGATGGAGCCGGTCGAGCCGAGGATGGTGACGGCCTGCGGTCGGGTCATGGGTGGCATCAGAGGATGACGAGCATCATGGCCAGCGGGAGCACGGGCAGCAGCGCATCGACCCGGTCCAGCACGCCGCCGTGGCCGGGCAGCAGGCCGCTGGAATCCTTCACGCCGGCGCTGCGCTTGACCAGCGATTCCACCAGATCGCCCGCCACGCTCATGGCGACCAGAAACACCAGTGAGAGCACGGCAAGGAGCGGGCCGCGCGCCCAGAGCCGGGCGTACAGGCTGTCGCCCTGGCCGCCGGCGAACCAGAGCCAGCCAGCGGCCAGCACCAGCACGCCGAGCAGGCCGCTGATCGCCCCTTCCCAGCTTTTGCCCGGACTGATGGCAGGGGCCAGCTTGTGCCGGCCGAAGGCCTTGCCGCCGAAATAGGCGGCGATGTCGGCCACCCAGACCAGCAGGAACACCGAGAGCAGGAACACCAGGCCGATCTGCCGCGCATGCACCAGGGCCAGCCACGAGCCGCCCAGCAGGACCAGGCCGCCCCAGAGGCGCACGCCCATCGGCCAGGTGCTCCAGCCGTTGACGCCGCGCCCCAGCATGGCCGCGGCCAGCAGCACCCAGACGGCGCCCAGGGCCAGCCACAGCGAGCGCAGCGGCCACCCCAGCACACCCGCGAACCACAGCGCAGCCATGGCCACGCCCATGCCGATGCCGAGCCCGAGGGAAACCGCCGGGCCGCAGCCGTTCAGGCGCGCCCACTCCCAGCCGGCGGCACCAATCAGCAGCAGCGTCAGCGCCGCGAACGGCTCGATGGACGGGTAGAACAGTGCGGGCAGCAGGACGGCCAGCAGCAGCACCGCCGTGAGGATGCGCTGCTTAAGCATGGCGCGAATCCGCGTTGGCCGCCCGCGGCTCGTGGACGCGGCCGAAGCGGCGGTCACGGCGCGCGTACTCGGCGAGCGCCCGGTCGAGCTCGGCCGCGTCGAAGTCGGGCCACAGGCATTCGCTGAACACCAGTTCGGTGTACGCCGACTGCCAGAGCAGGAAGTTGCTGATGCGCAGTTCGCCGCCGGTGCGGATCAGCAGATCCGGATCGGGCACATGGGCCAGCGCCAGCGCGGAAGCGAGGTTCTCCTCGGTGATCTCGCGGCCCTGCTGCGCCAGCGAGCGGGCGGCCTGCACGATGTCCCAGCGGCCGCCGTAGTTGAAGCACACGTTGAGCACCAGGGCCTGGTTGTGCGCCGTCTCGCGCTCGGCGGCGTCGAGCCCCTTCGCCACGCGCTCAGACAACCCCCGGCGGTCGCCCGGGAAATACAGCCGGACGCCGTTCTCCTTCAGGCTCGGCACCTCGCGCGCGAGCGCCATGGCCAGCAGGTCCATCAGGCCCGAGACCTCTTCCACCGGGCGGCTCCAGTTCTCGGACGAGAACGCGAACACCGACAGCACCGGCACGCCGCGTTCGAGACAGGCCTGCACCACCTGGCGCAGCGCATCGACCCCCTGCTTGTGCCCCGCCACGCGCGGCAGCCAGCGCCGTTGCGCCCAGCGGCCGTTGCCATCCATGACGATGGCGACGTGTTCAGGCACCGATGCGGGCGAACGGCTGGGAACGGCGGTGACGGTCGTCGACATCGGGCGCGTTCAAGGCATCGGAGCGAAGCGTCCGGGACACCACAGCCGGCTCATACGGCCATGATGTCCTGCTCTTTCGAGGCCACCAGGCGGTCCACCTCGGCGATCATCCGGTCGGTGAGCTTCTGGATGTCGTCCTGCGCGCGGCGGTCGTCGTCCTCGGACGCCTGCTTGTCCTTCACGAGGCGCTTGACCGCCTCGTTCGCCTCGCGCCGCAGGTTGCGGATCGCGACCTTGGCGGCCTCGCCATCGCCGCGCACGACCTTGGTGAGCTCGCGCCGGCGCTCTTCCGTCATGGGCGGCATGGGCACGCGGATCAGGTCGCCCTGGCTGGCGGGGTTGAGACCCAGGTCGGACTCGCGGATCGCCTTCTCGATCTTCGCCCCCATGCCCTTTTCCCACGGCGCCACGCCGATCGTGCGCGCATCCAGCAGGGTGAGGTTCGCGACCTGCGACAGCGGCAGCATCGATCCGTAGTATTCCACGTGCACCGTGTCCAGCAGGGCCGGATTGGGGCGCCCGGTGCGCACTTTGGTCAGGCTGTTCTTGAGCGCGTCCACCGACTGATGCATCTTGTGCTCAGCGGTCTTGCGGATGTCCTCGATGCTCATGGATGTGCTCCTCGATGATGCGGCAGGTTTTTTACACGTGGACCAGCGTGCCCTCGTCCCCTCCCTGCACCACCTTGCGCAGGGCGCCGGGCTTGACGATCGAGAACACCTTGATGGGCAGCTTCTGGTCGCGGCACAGCGCGAAGGCGGTCGCATCCATCACCTGCAGGTTCTTGTTCATGGCCTCGTCGAACGAGATCGTCGCGTAGCGCGTGGCGCTGGGGTCCTTGTTGGGGTCGGCGGTGTAGACGCCGTCGACCTTGGTGGCCTTGAGCACGATCTCGGCGCCGATCTCCGCGCCGCGCAGCGCGGCCGCCGTGTCGGTGGTGAAGAAGGGATTGCCGGTGCCGGCGGCGAACACCACCACCTTGCCCTCCTCCAGGTACTGCAGCGCCTTGGGGCGCACATAGGGCTCGACCACCTGCTCGATGCCGATGGCCGACATGACGCGCGCCACCAGGCCGGCCTTCTCCATCGTGTCGGCCAGCGCGAGCGAGTTCATCACCGTGGCCAGCATGCCCATGTAGTCGGCCGTCGCGCGGTCCATACCGACCGAGCCGCCCGCCACGCCGCGGAAGATGTTGCCGCCGCCGATGACGATCGCCACCTCCACGCCCAGGCGGGTGACCTCGGCGATCTCCTCCACCATGCGCACGATGGTGGCCCGGTTGATGCCGAACGCATCCTCGCCCATGAGGGCTTCGCCTGACAGTTTCAGCAGAATCCGTTTGTAGGCTGGCATGTAGCGGCTTTCAGGAAAAGACAAGAAATCGATCGGTGAAAAGGCTCAACCGGCAAGTGTAGCGAGGAGGCCATACCCTCGCCGACTGCCGGCGGGCGCCGGACGGTCCATACGGCACAACGGGCCTTGCGGCCCGTTGCTTTCCAGGACCGCCCGATCAGGCGCCCTTGGCCGCGGCCACCTGCGCGGCCACCTCGGCGGCGAAATCGTCGACCTTCTTCTCGATGCCCTCACCCACCACGTAGAGCGTGAACCCCTTGATGGTGGTGCCGGCCGCCTTGAGCATCTGCTCCACGGTCTGCTTGTCGTTCTTCACGAAGGGCTGGTTAAACAGCGACACCTCCTTCAGGTACTTCTGCACCGAGCCTTCGATCATCTTGGCCGCGATGTCGGCCGGCTTGCCGGATTCGGCCGCCTTCGCGGTCGCCACGGCACGCTCCTTCTCGATCAGCTCGGCCGGCACGTCGGCGCTGGTCAGGGCCACCGGCTTCATGGCGGCGATGTGCATGGCCACGTCCTTGGCCGCGACGTCGTTCCCCTCGTACTCGACCAGCACGCCGATGCGGGTGCCGTGCAGGTAGCCGGCCACCTGGCCGCCGTCGCCGTAGCGCTTGAAGCGCCGGAAGCTCATGTTCTCGCCGATTTTGCCGATCAGGCCCTTGCGCACGTCTTCCAGCGTGGGGCCGAAGCCGTCCTGGCTGTGGGGCAGCGCGCCCAGGGCCTCGATGCTGGCGGGGTTGTTCTGGGCCACGAGCTTGGCGGCGGCATTGGCCAGCGCCAGGAAGCTGTCGTTCTTGGTGACGAAGTCGGTCTCGCAGTTGACCTCGATCAGCGCCGCGGTCTTGCCCTCGATGAAGCTGGCCACGACGCCTTCGGCGGTGACGCGGCTGGCGGCCTTGCCCGCCTTGGTGCCGAGCTTGACGCGCAGCAGCTCCTCGGCCTTGGCCATGTCGCCATCCGCCTCGGTCAGCGCTTTCTTGCACTCCATCATGGGTGCATCGGTCTTGGCGCGCAGTTCGGCCACCATGCTTGCGGTAATTGCCATTTCGTTTTCTCCGTTGACCGCGTCGCCTCGACGGGGCGCCGCGGGGGTCAATGATTCTGTTGCCTTATGAAAAAGGGGCTACGCGAGCCCCTTTTTCCGGGAAGCGGCGCACTCAGGCCGAGGCGCCTTCCTGCACCTCGACGAATTCGTCGCCACCCTCGGCCGCCACGGCCTTGACCACGTCGTTCACGGCATTGCTGCGGCCTTCGAGGATCGCGTCGGCGATGCCGCGCGCGTACAGCGCCACGGCGCGCGCCGAGTCGTCGTTGCCGGGGATCACGTAGTCGATGCCGACCGGCGAGTGGTTGGTATCGACCACGCCCACCAGCGGGATGCCCAGCTTCTGGGCTTCGAGCACGGCGATCTTGTGGAAGCCCACGTCGACGACGAAGATGGCGTCGGGCAGCGCGGTCATATCTTGGATGCCGCCGATGTCCTTCTCCAGCTTCTCGAGCTCGCGGGTGAAGGTGAGCTGTTCCTTCTTGGTCATGCTTTCCAGGCCGCCTTCCTTCTGGGCCTGCATGTCCTTGAGGCGCTTGATCGAGGTCTTGACGGTCTTGAAGTTGGTCAGCATGCCGCCCAGCCAGCGCTGGTCGACGAAGGGCACGCCGGCGCGGCGCGCTTCCTGGGCCACGATGTCGCGGGACTGACGCTTGGTGCCCACCATCAGCAGAGTGCCGCGGTTGGCGGAGAGCTGACGCACGAACTTCTGCGCGTCGTGGAACATCGGCAACGTCTTCTCGAGGTTGACGATGTGGATCTTGTTGCGGTGCCCGAAGATGAAGGGCGCCATCTTGGGGTTCCAGAAGCGGGTCTGGTGACCGAAATGGACACCGGCTTCCAGCATTTCGCGCATGGAGATGGACATGGGAGAACTTTCCAGAGGTTGAGTCTAAAATCCAGCCCCGATCGCCTGCGTGGGCTTTTGCGTACGGCATCGGCGTACCGCAGGCGACACCCGGTTGGGCTGGTTTGCGATTGGCTTCGCTCATTGGTGTTTTCCACCAATAGGCAAAGCCTGTCGATTATAACAGGCCGCCCCGGGCTGACTCCTGGCTTTCCTTCATCCCGCACACCGCCCCGCACCGGCCGACCACCGGGCTCCCTCCGTGCCCCGCACCATGCCTCACGTTCCGCCCCGCGCCGCCGACGACGACACTTCTCCGGAACCTCCGCCAGGCCCCGACCCCATCCCCTCCATGACGCCCCCCGTCTCCCGGAGCCTCGCTTGAGGCTCGCCGTGGTGGGTGCAGGCATCGCGGGAACCACCACCGCCTACGAACTCGCGCTCGACGGCCACGAAGTGGCGGTGTTCGAACGCCACAGCACGGTCGCCGAGGGAACCAGTTTCGCCACCGGCGCCCTGGTGTCGCCCGGCTGGACGGCCGACTGGGCCGGCGCGCGGCGGCGCCTGCGCATGCCCTGGACCGCGCGCCATCTCGACGGACTGCAACTGGGCGGCCTGCCGGGGCCCGGGGCATGGCCCTGGCTCTGGCAATGGGCGAAGGCCGCCCGGCGGCGCGCGCGCCTGCCCGCCGGCCACGAGCCGCTCCAGCCCCTGCTCCACTACAGCCACCAGCGGCGGCTGGCGATCGCCGCCGAGGGCGAGTTCGACCACGACCGCAGCCAGGGCCTGCTGACGCTCTGGCGCAGCGCGCAGGAGGCCGAACGAGCCCAGCCCGCGCTGGCGGCGCTGCGCGAAGCCGGCGTGGCCTTCCGGCCGCTGGGCCCGGAAGAGGCGCGTGCGCGGGAACCCGCGCTGAACCCCGAGACGCCGCTGCACGGCGCCATCGAATGGCCGGGCGAAGGCGCCGCCAGTTGCCGCGGGTTCGCCTTGCTGGCCCGCAACGAGGCGCAGCGCCTCGGCGTCCGTTTCGAATTCGGCATCACGGTCCTGGCGCTCGCGCCGCGTCCTGGGGACCCCGCCGGCGCCATGGCCGTGACCCTGCAAGTCCCGGCCAGCGACGGGCCGGTCGAGGAGCGCTTCGATGCGGTGGTGGTCTGCGCCGGCACCGCCAGCGCGGCCCTGCTGCGTCCGCTGGGCCTGCGCGTGCCGCTGAATCCGGTGATCGGCTGCACGCTGAGCGCGGCGGTGCGGGAGCCCATGGACGCCCCGGTCTCGGCCGTGCTGGACGCGCGCAGCGGCGTGTCCATTGCCCGCCTGGGGCAGCGCGTGCGGGTCGCCGGCGGCCACGTGTTCGGCACGCCACCGGCCGCGCCGCCGAAACGGCTGCTGAGCAGCCTGTACCAGGTGCTGTCCGACTGGTTCCCGGGCGCCATCCGGCTCGCCGGCCCGCACGGCGGGGTCCAGGAATGGCAGGGCGTCCGGGGCGCCCTGCCCGACGGGCTGGCCCTGCTCGGCGCCAGCCGGGTGCCGGGCCTGTGGCTCCACCTGGGCCAGGGCGACAGCGGGTGGGCCATGGCCTGTGGCGCCGCGCGCGTGCTGGCCGACCAGCTCCAAGGCCACCCGACCGAGGTCGACGTCACGGCCTTCTCGCCGCGGCGGTTCGGGCTCTGACCGCGCGCCTGTGCGGCGCGGTGTGATGAAATGGGGCCTCCCTCCTCGCCGTCCGCCGTGACCCGCCAGCCCAGCCCTCCTGCTTCACCGCCAGACGCCAATGGCCTGCGGCGCGTGGACGCCGCCCGCCCGGAGGCGCTCTACAGCGTCCAGGCCACGCGCCGCATCGAGAGCGGCGCCCTGGCCCGGCTGCCCGAGCACACGCTGATGCAACGCGCCGGGCAGGCGGTGGCCCGGCTGGCCCGGGCCCTGCAGCCCCACGCCCATTGCCTCTGGATCGCCTGCGGACCGGGCAACAACGGCGGCGACGGCCTGGTGGCCGCCACCGAGCTGCACCGGCGCTCCCTCGCCTACGGCGGCCGGCCGCGCGTGGTGGTGACCCACTGGGCCGGCGAGCGCGGCCTGCCGGGCGACGCGCAGGCCGCCCTCGACCGCGCGCGCCAGGCGGGCGTGGTGTTCGCCGAGCAGCCGCCGCCGGCCTACGACCTCGCGATCGACGCCCTGCTCGGCATCGGCGCGGCGCGGCCGGTCCAAGGCCCGCTGGGGGAATGGCTGGCGATCCTGCGCCGCACCCCGCAGCCGGTGCTCTGCGTGGACCTGCCAAGCGGCCTGGACGCCGACACCGGCCGCCTCGCGCCCGCCGGCACCGGCAACGGCCGCGCCCAAGCGACCACCCCTGGGCCGCGGCACACCCTGTCGCTGCTCACGCTCAAGCCTGGCCTGTTCACCGCGAGCGGCCGGGACGCGGCGGGCCAGGTCTGGTTCGACGGCCTGGGCGTGACGCCGCCCGCCGACGAGCCGGTGGCGGCCTGGCTGGCCGGCCACGGAGCGCCGCCCGCCGGCAAGCCCGCGATGGCCCACGCCAGCCACAAGGGCACGTTCGGCGACGTGGTCGTGCTGGGCGGACAGGGCATCGCCGTCGCGGGCGCCGGCATGACCGGCGCCGCCGTGCTCGCGGCCCGGGCCGCCCTGCACGCGGGCGCGGGCCGGGTGTTCGTCGGGCTGCTGCAGCCGGCCGCGGCGGGCGAAACCGGCTGGGACCCCGGCTGCCCCGAACTGATGTTCCGGCGCCCCGAGCAACTGTTCGACACCGCCCGGCTGCAGGCCGGCTGCTGGGTCTGCGGCTGCGGCGGCGGCGAGCGCATCGCCGCCTTCCTGCCGCGCACCATCGGCGGCGCGGAGCGGCTGGTGCTCGACGCGGACGCGCTCAATGCGATCGCCGGCGACGACAGCCTCAAGGCCCTGCTGGGCCACCGGGGCGCGCGCGGCCGGCTCACGGTGCTCACCCCGCATCCGCTGGAGGCCTCGCGCCTGCTGAGCAGCAGCACGGCGGCCGTGATGGACGACCGCCTGGGCGCGGCCCAGGCCCTGGCCGACCGCTACGGCGCGCTGTGCGTGCTCAAGGGCTCGGGCACCGTGATCGCCGTGCCGGGCGAGACACCCCGCATCAACCCGACCGGCAACGCCGCGCTGGCCACCGCCGGCACCGGCGACGTGCTCGCGGGCATGATCGGCTGTGCCCTGGCGCGCCCGCTCGAACACCCGCGGCAGGCCTTGCCGCGCGTGGCGGCCGCCGTGTTCCAGCACGGGTGGCTGGCCGACCACTGGCCCGCCAGCGGGCCTGGGCTCAGCGCCAGCGCGCTGGCCGCCCTCGCGCACCTGCGGGCCGGCGAGGCTTAGCCGAGCAGCATCAGGCCGACCTGCAGCAGGATGATCAGCACCAGCACCGACAGGTCGACCCCACCCACCAGGGGCACGATGCGCCGCACCGGGCGCAGCAGGGGCGCGCACAGGCGCTCCAGCGTCGCCATCACGGGCGAATGCGGCTGGACCCAGGACAGGATGGCATAGCCCAGCAGCAGCACCATCAACCCCTGCAGCAAGGTGCGCAGCAGCAGCCGCAGCGCCATGCCCAGCACGGTGGCCAGCGCGCTCTCGAACGAGAAATCCCGCTCCGAGACGCTGGCCGCCAGCAGCAGCCAGAGGGCGCCGTACAGCAGGGACAGCAGCAGCGCGGCGACCAGGCTGCCCCAGTCGGTCCGGCTGCGCGCGAGCGCGGGCGGCAGCACCCGCCGCACCGGGGCCACCAGCCAGTCGGTGAGCGCGATGGCCAGCCGGCCGGGCTGCGCCGACATGTGCAGCCGCAGCCGGTTCATCCAGGCCCGCAGCAGCGCCGCCGCCACCAGGAAGAAGAACACGGTTTCGAGCAGGAAGAAGACGATGCGCATGCGGTCCGCAGGATGAGCCCGGAGGCGGGACGGTGAAGTTTAGGGCTTCAGGCGCCGAACCGCAGCGGCGCCATCGGGACCCGAAGGTCGGGCTCGAGGCCGGCGTCCAGGCGCTTGAGCGCCGCGGTCCGGGACGCTTCCAGGAAATCGAGCATGATCGGCGAGCTGTCGGCCAGGCCGTCGCGGCCGCCATGGAACTCCGGGTGCCACTGCACGCCCCGGGCGTACGAGTCGCCGACCCAGCGGATCGCCTCCACCATGCCGTCGATGGTGGACACCGCCTCCACCACCATGCCCTTGCCCAGCTCGGCCACGGCCTGGTGGTGGATGCTGGTGACCCGCAGTTGCGAGGCGCTCGGGTACAGCGCGGTCAGCGTGGAGCCCTGCAGGAAGGTCACGTCGTGCTCGTACTGGTCGTACAGGTCGGTGTCCACATGCGCATGGGCAGCCGGGCACTGCGTCGCGATGTCCTGGTACAGCGTGCCCCCGAAGGCCACGTTGAGCAGTTGGGCGCCGCGGCACACGCCCAGCACCGGCTTCTTCTGCGCCAGGAAGGTGCGCAGCAGGGCCAGCTCGTAGCGGTCGCGCACGATGTCGCCCTGCCAGCGCGGGTCCAGGGGCTCCTGGCCGTAGGACTGGGGCGCCACGTCGGAGCCGCCCTGCAGCACCAGCGCGTCGAGCTCCTGCGCCACGCGCTCGACCTGGAGGTGGCGCGCGGCATGCTTGCTGTCGTGGGCCACGGCCGGCACCATGAACGCCACCGCGCCGTGCGCCATGATCCAGTGAGCCAGCGACTGCTCGATGTACTGCAGCACCTTGTTGCGAAAGCCCAGTTCCTGGGGAACCTGGTGCAGCAGGCGGGCCGACACCCCAATGCGCAGCAAGCGCTCGTTGCCGGGGCCGGGCGCCGCCTTGCGCCGCGGCGCCCGGGCGGCAGGGGTCTTCTTCGCCGCGTGCGATCGGGTCTTCGCGGCCGGTTCGGAGCGGTTCGGTGCGTGGGGCATGTCGAATCGAAACGCCTTCGTCAACGCCGGCGTCAGCGCCGGCTCTTGCGGGATTTTCCTGCGGCGCTGCGCACCCCGCCACCACGTCCGGTTTTCTTGCCGGCGGACGCGGCGGCCTTGCGCACCGCCGCCTTGACCTCCAGCACCGGCGCCTGGCCCGCGCCGCCGGCCGACCGGCCCCGGCGCGAGCCGTTCGGGCGCGCCGACGCGGCGCCGCCCTCGGGAGCGCCGCCGGCCTTGTCGCGCATGGCGCGCAGCATCAGGTCGTCGTCGCCGCTGACCAGGCGGAAGTCGATCCGCCGGCCGTCCAGGTCGACCCGGCTGACCTGCACCCGCACCCGGCTGCCCAGCGCGTAGCGGATGCCGGTGCGCTCGCCGCGCAACTCCTGGCGCGCCTCGTCGAAGCGGAAGTATTCGCCACCCAGCTCGGTGATGTGCACCAGCCCTTCGACGTACATCGCATCGAGCGTGACGAACAGGCCGAAGCTGGTGACCGAGGTGACGACCCCGCTGAACTCCTCGCCCAGGTGCTCGCGCATGTACTTGCACTTGAGCCAGGCCTCGACGTCGCGGCTGGCCTCGTCGGCGCGCCGCTCGTTCGCGCTGCAGTGCAGGCCCGCGGCCTGCCACGCCAGGGTGTCGGCGGACGGCTTCTTCACGGCCTGGCCCGGCACCGGCGGCCGCGCGCGGCTCGCCAGCCGCTTGCTCAGCTTCGCGTGGGCCTCGCCCGGGGTCGGCAGCGCCGGCAGCTCGTAGCGCTGCTGCGCCAGGATGGCCTTGATCACCCGGTGCACCAGCAGATCGGGGTAGCGCCGGATCGGGCTGGTGAAGTGGGTATAGGCCTCGAAGGCGAGGCCGAAGTGCCCGCTGTTGACCGGGGTGTAGATCGCCTGCTGCATCGAGCGCAGCAGCATGGTGTGGATCTGCTGCGCCTCCGGCCGGTCCTTGGTCGCTTGGGCGATCTTCTGGAAATCCGAGGGATGGGGGTTGTCGCCGATGGTCTGCGGCACGCCCATGGCCTTGAGGTAGTTGCGCAGGATCTCCTGCTTCTCCGGCGTCGGGCCCTCGTGCACCCGGTACAGCCCCACGTGCTTGCCGGCGCCGAGGAAGTCGGCGGCGCAGACGTTGGCCGCCAGCATCGCCTCCTCGATCAGCTTGTGCGCATCGTTGCGCACGCGCGGCACGATCTTCTCGATGCGGCCCGACTCGTCGCAGACGATCTGGGTCTCGACGGTTTCGAAATCCACCGCGCCGCGCGCCTCGCGGGCGGCCAGCAGCGCGCGGTACACGTCGTGCAGATGCAGAAGCCAAGGCACCAGCGCCTTGCGCTGGACGGCCTCGGGACCGCGGGTGTTCTGCAGAATGGCCGCCACCTCGGTGTAGGTCAGGCGCGCGTGGCTGAACATCACCGCGGGATAGAACTGGTAGGCATGCACCTCGCCACGCGCGCTGACCAGCATGTCGCACACCAGGCAAAGCCGTTCCACCCCGGGGTTGAGCGAGCACAGCCCGTTGGAGAGCTTCTCCGGCAGCATGGGAATGACGCGGCGCGGGAAGTACACCGAGGTGGCGCGGTCGTAGGCGTCCACGTCGATCGGCGAGCCCGTCTCCACGTAATGGCTGACGTCGGCGATCGCCACCAGCAGGCGCCAGCCCTTGCCCTTGCCGACCCTGGCCGGCTCGCAGTAGACGGCATCGTCGAAGTCGCGCGCGTCCTCGCCGTCGATGGTCACCAGCGGCACGTCCCGCAGGTCCACCCGGTGCCGGCGGTCGCCGGGGCGCACGTGGTCCGGCAGCGCGCGGGCCTGCGCCAACGCGGCCTCCGAGAATTCGTGCGGCACGCCGTACTTGCGCACCGCGATCTCGATCTCCATGCCGGGGTCGTCGATTTCGCCGAGCACCTCCTTCACGCGCCCCACCGGTTGGCCATACAGCGCGGGCGGCTCGGTGAGCTCGACCACCACCACCTGGCCCGGCTTGGCGGCACCGGTCGCGCCCTTGGGAATCAGCACGTCCTGGCCGTAGCGCTTGTCCTCCGGCGCGACCAGCCAGACCCCGCTCTCCTGCAGCAGGCGCCCAATGATGGGCGCGTCCGAGCGCTCGATGATCTCGGTCACGCGCCCTTCGGGCCGCCCCTTGCGGTCCAGCCGCACGATGCGCGCCTTCACCCGGTCCTTGTGCAGCACCGCGCGCATTTCATTGGACGGGAGGTAGATGTCCGCCTGGCCATCGTCCCGGATCACAAACCCATGTCCGTCCCGATGACCGGACACCACCCCTTCGTATTCGGCCAACAGGCTGCTTTTTTCGTTCACTTTTTCTCTGCTATAATTGCGGTCTTCCTGAGATGCCCAGGTGGCGGAATTGGTAGACGCACTAGTTTCAGGTACTAGCGCCGAGAGGCGTGGAGGTTCGAGTCCTCTCTTGGGCACCAAAGATAACACGGGGTTTTGACGACAGCGGGCACCGACAAAAAGAAATCGGCTTTCCCGCCACCCCATGCACTCCGAACGACGACGGCGCCTCAGGGCGCCGTTTTCGTTGTGCGCCCAGCATGGGCGCGATCTTC
>CAZAPJ010000052.1:0-33543 GCA_964487025.1 uncultured Hydrogenophaga sp. | reverse complement strand
CTCCTTCCCATCCCGAACAGGACAGTGAAACGCCTTTGCGCCGATGATAGTGCGGGTCCCCGTGTGAAAGTAGGTCATCGTCAGGCTCTTACAGCCCCCAAACCCCCAAGTGGATCCCCTCCGCTTGGGGGTTTGGCCTTTCTGGAGGCTCAGATGTTGATCACAACGCCTCGCTCTTGGCGAAGGGCTTGTGCACGTTCAAGCTCCGAAAGCAGCGCGTGAAGGAGTCGGTCACTGGGCATACGGTCAGTATGAATGCGGTGAATCGACATCATGCTGACAAATCATTTTCTTAATTCGAGGGCAGGAAATACAGTGTTCCCATGTCCTCGACGATCGACGCGCCTCGTCCGCATGTCCCTGGTCAACTGGATCCCGCCTTTGCCGAGGTCGGTCGGCAGTTGGCCGAGCATGGGCTGCGTTCGCCGAGCCTGCTGTCCGCGCCGATTGCCGAGGTGCGGCTGGCTCAGGACCGGATCGGCGCCTTCATGGCGCAGGGCAGCGTGGCGCTGCCCGACGAACGCCTGCTAAGCCTGCCGCTGCCATCGGGTGGCAGCGTGCGTGCCGCGTTCTACCGGCCGCAGGTGCCAGGCAATGTACCGGTTCTGGTCTACTTGCATGGCGGCGGCTTCTCGCATGGTGCCCTGGAGACCTGGACACCGCTGGCGCGGCAACTGGTGCGCGGCAGCGGTGCAGCGGTGCTGCTGGTCGATTACGCGCTGGCGCCGGAAAACCCTTTCCCGCACGCCTTGGAAGACGTGGTCGGCGCGATGCACGGGGTGCGATCGTTGAAGGACGCACTGGGCATCGACCCTGAGCGTCTGGCCCTGGGCGGGGACTCGGCGGGCGCCAATCTGGCCCTGAGCGCGGCCATGTGCCTGCGCGACGAGGGCGGGCCCATGCCCCGTTTTTTGCTGCTGTTCTACGGCGTCTATTCGGCCGACCTGGCCTCACCGTCCTGGCAGGCACTGGGCCAGGGCCAGTTCGGGCTGTCGGTCGATACGATGAAAAAGATCTGGCTCGGCTACACGGGCCAGGAAGTGCCGCGCGGCGACTGGCGCATCACGCCGCTGGACGGCGAGTTCCGCGGCCTGCCGCCGGCCTGGGCCTGTGTCGGCACGCTGGACCCGCTGCTGGACGACAGCCTGAACCTGCAGCGCCGCCTGCAGGCGGCGTCCGTTCCCTGCGGCCTGCGCATCTGCGAAGGCCTGCCGCACGCTTTCGTCCGCCACGTGGCGCGCGTGCCCGTGGTGGACGCCGCCATCGCCGAAGGCTCCGCTGCACTGGCCCAGGCGCTCGCCTGACCGCCAGTACCGGTTTTTGTGTTCATTCCCCCGTCAAAGGAGACTGCCCCCATGAGTTCAACCCAGCCCTTGCCCCTGCGCCCGTTCACCCGCGAGGAGATCCTCGCCCGCACCGCGTTCTTCTCCGAGCTCAAGTGCTTCAGCAGCGGGTTTTCCGACGCCGCGGCCCCCAACACCCACCGGATCATGGCGAACGTGATGGGCTACCAGCTGCCGCCGAGCGGCGGCCGCTCGCCGGTGGGCGAAGACGCGGCGCGCAACGCCGCGCTCAAGCTCGCCGAAGGCTTCAACCTCGCTTACGTCCGCTGCAAGCCGGGCCACGGGCCGCTGATGCACAACCACGACACCGCCGAGACCTTCATTCCGATGACGGGCCGCTGGCGCCTGTCGTTCAACGAGGACGACACCCAACACGTGGACGTGGGTCCGCTGGACGTGCTGAGCTTCCCACCGGGCTCGGCGCGCCGGTTCGAGAACATCACTTGGGACGAGCCGGACACCGACCACATCCTGATGGTGATCGTGTCGGGCGATGCGCCGCGCGCGGAGACCACCGAACGCTCGAAGGAAGTGATCGCCAGCTACGAAAAAAAGAACCGGGAGGAAGCGAAGGCCTCTGCCTGATTACACTGCCATCACCGCCCCGTTCCAGGGGCCCCGCCACGCGCCTATCGGGCAGGGCGTGTGGCGCCGATCCAAGTCCCGCCCCGCGATAAAACCAAGGTCGGTGCCACCATCGGCGCCAGGCCATCAGGAGACAAGCATGCAAGGAATGCAGAACCGCCGCACCTTCGTGGCCGCCACCGCCATGGGCCTCGCCGCCCCCCTCGCGTTCGGGCAGAGCCGGTACCCGGAACGGCCGATCACGATGGTCGTTCCCGCGACCGCCGGCAGCAGTCCGGACGTGATTGCGCGGCTGCTGGGGCAAAAGCTTCAGGAATCGATGGGGCAGCCGGTCGTGATCGACTCGGCCCCAGGCGCCAGCGGATTGATCGGCGCCCAGAAGCTCGTGCGGGCCGAGCCCGACGGCTACACGCTGCTCTACGGGTTCAATCAGATCGTCACGATGAACCCGCACCTGCTCAAGAACCTGCCCTACGACGTGCAGCGGGATTTCCAGCCGGTGACGATGACCGCCGACCTGGGCTACGTCTGGATCGCCAACAACGACTTCCCGGCATCGACCGTGCCGGAATGGATCGCCTACGCCAAGGCCAACCCGCGCAAGACGACGTTCGGCACCACGGGGCCCGGCAGCGCCGCCAACCTGGGCGGCGAGCTCTTCATGCAGCAGACGGGCACGCAGATGCTGGCCGTGCCCTACAAGGCCAGTTCGCGGGCCGACTTGGTGTCAGGGGTGATCAACCTGATGATGGATCCCTACACCACCGCGATACCGCTGATCACCTCGGGCAAGGTCAAGGCCCTGGCCGTCACGGGCCCCGAACGCCTCAAGGCGCTGCCCAACGTGCCGACCATGTCGGAGTTCCTGAACGGCTACGTGATCCGCGGTTGGCATGCCGTCTGGGCCCGCGCCGGCACGCCGCAGCCGGTGGTCGAGCGCCTCAACCGGGAGCTTACCGCTGCGATACGGCAGCCCGACATCGTCGAGCGCATGGCCAACGTGGGCCTGCGCGGGCTGCCGATGTCGCCGAAGGAGCTCGATGACCTGACGCGCGAGGAGTCGCGGATGTGGCGCGACCTGATCCGCGAGCGCAATATCCAGGTCGAATAAGTGTCGTCGGATCCGCCATTGACCGGCACCGCCGACACCCTACCGCCCAGCCGCCTGCCCTCGAAAGCCGGCCAGCGGCTGCTGTCGCTGCACGACTTCGAGCCCTGGGCGCGCGCGCGCTTGCCGCGCCCGATCTTCGGCTACATCGAGGGCGGCGTGGAGGACCAGTTCAGCCGCAGCGAGAACCGGCAGGTCTTCTCCGAGTACCTGTTCAAGCCGCGCGCCCTGCGCGACGTCTCCCGGCGCAGCCAGCAGGTCGAGCTGCTGGGCGAGCGCTATGCCTGCCCGTTCGGCATCGCGCCGATGGGCATCACGGCCATGACCGCCTACCGGGGCGACCTGCAGATGGCCCGCGCGGCGGAGGAAACCGGCGTGCTCAACGTGCTCAGCGCGTTCTCGCTCATTCCGATGGAAGCGGTGGTACGGGCCTCGCCCCGCACTTGGTACCAGGCCTACCTGCCGGGCGATCCCGACAAGATCGGGCCGCTGGTCGAGCGCGTGCGGCAGGCCGGCTTCAAGACGCTGGTGCTGACCGTCGACACGCCGGTCATCGCCAACCGCGAGAACAACGTGCGCACCGGCTTCGCCACCCCGCTGCGGCCGACGGCGCGCCTGCTGTGGGACGGCCTGGTCCGGCCGCGCTGGACGCTGGGCACTTTCCTGCGCACGCTGGTGCGCCACGGCATGCCGCGGCTGGAGAACATGCTGGCCGAGCGCGGGATGCCGATCATGTCCGCCTCCGTCGTGCGTGGCGCCACCGGACGCGATGGCTTCACCTGGCAGCACGTCGACGCGATCCGGCGCCAGTGGCCGGGGCACCTGGTGATCAAGGGCCTGCTGAGCGTGGAGGACGCGCGGCTGGCGCGCGATCACGGGGCCGACGCGATCGTGCTGTCCAACCACGGCGGGCGCCAGCTCGACGGCGCGATGTCCCCGATGCGGGTGCTGCCCGCGGTCGTGGCGGCCATGGGCAGCGACTTCCCGGTGCTGATCGACAGCGGCTTCCGGCGCGGCACCGACGTGCTCAAGGCGGTGGCCCTGGGCGCCCGCATGGTGCTGATCGGGCGGCCGTTCAATTTCGCGCTCACCGCCGGCGGCGCCGCCGGCGTGCGGCATGCGATCGACCTGCTGCGGCAGGAGGTCGACCGCGACCTGGGGCAGCTGGGGTGCAGCGACATCGGACAGGTGACGGCCGAACTGCTGCATCCGATCGGCTCACCGGTCGCGGCCGGACCCCGCTGGGCCCCATGAGGCCCAGCGAGGCGGTCTCAGAAGCCCAGCGCCGCGGCCGTTTGTGCGCCGAAGCCGATCGCGTCGCGCTCCACCTCGTGGATGAGCACGCGGATGCGCGTATCGTCCAGCCCGGTGTGGTCGGCGGTGGCCTTGGCCAGCCCGGCGATAACGGCGGCCTTGGTGGCCGCCGGACGCCCGGGCAGCAGGTACAGGTGCAGCATCGCCAGGTCCGCGGCCGGCTGGCCGGCCACGAACACCCCGCTGCGCTCGACCGGCACGAGCTGGATGCGCACGCGCGCCATCTGGCTCGACAGCGTGTCGACCAGGCAGTGCGCGTAGGCCTCGCACAGCGCCTGCTGCTGCGGCGCGTCGCCGGTCCGGGTAAGAAAGGCTTGCATGATGGGCATGTGGATCACCGATGTTCAGGCAGGGTTTTGGTATGACCCCAGGAGGCAGTATGCACAACCCCCCGGTTGACGACCAGCGCGACGGATTGGCCCGTGACAGCGAGACCAGTGCGGCCGTACTCGCGCGCTTTCACGAACAGCCGCCCCAGGCCACGACCCCGGGTGCGCGCCACTGGTACGCGCGCGGCCAGAACTTCCTCGTCGGCCACATCGACGCGCAGGAAAGCGAGCCGCTCGTGCGCACCGATCAGCCCGACGAGTACGCGCTGCTGACCCTGGCCGGGGGGGCGGAACTGGAGGTGCAATGGGGTGGCCGCGTGCAGCCCGTGCGTCCGGGCCAGTTGGCCTTCGTGCCGCCGGGCGCCAGCACGGTCCGGGTGCGCCGCGCCGGGGCCTTCAGCCTGGTGGCCACGACGCGCAGCCAGGACCTGTGCGATCTGTGCGGCAACGCCGCGGCCTATGCACAGCCGCACCCCCACGTCGCGCCGCTGCAGGAATGGCCGCGCCCGGCGCAGGGGTGGCGGGTGCGAACCTACGACATCGACGTGCCCGAGGAAGCCGACCGCTTCGGCCGCATCTGGCGCTGCACGACCTTGATGCTCAACATCTTGCCCGAGGCGTTCTGGCTGCGCGGCCCGACCCGGCTGTCGCCGCACCAGCACGACGATTTCGAGCAGGGCTCCCTGGTGCTGGCCGGGGAGTACGTGCACCACCTGCGCTGGCCGTGGACGCCCGACCGCACGCGCTGGCGGGACGATACACACGAAGCGTGCGGCGCGCCCTCGCTGGGCGTCATTCCGCCCCGGGTGATCCACACCTCCGAGGTCGTGAGCCCACCGCCGCACGTGCTGGTGGACGTGTTCTGCCCGCCGCGCATGGACTTCTCCCTGCGCCCTGGCTGGGTGCTGAACGCGGACGACTACCCGATGGCGCAGCAGCACCCTCACCGCTTGTCGTAGGGGTAGTACGGCGGCGCCTCGCCGATGCGCGTCATGTCCACCTCGACGATCGCCAGGCCGGGCTCGCGCAGCTGGGCCGCCACGGCCGGGGCGAAGTCGTCCGCCCGCTCGACCCGCGCATGGCGCGCGCCCACGGCGGCGGCCAGCGCCGCGAAGTCGGGCGGCATCAGGTCGCCGTAGACCCGGCGGCCGCCGAACGCCGCGTCCTGCATGTGGCGGATCACGCCGTAGCCGGCATCGTTCATCACGATGAACAGGATGTCGAGCCGCTCCTGCGCCGCGGTCCAGAGTTCGGACACGTTCATCATGAACCCGGCATCGCCATTCAGCACCACGGTCTTGCGCCCCTGCGCCGCCACCGCCGCACCGATGCCCAGCGGCAGGCCGATGCCGATGCCGGCGCCGATCGGGTACATGCCGTCGCGCGGTCCGTACAGCTCGAACAGGCGGTTGCCCCAGGTCGTGTGGGCGATCGTGAGGTCGCGCACCCACAAGGCGTCGCGCGGCAACACGGCGCGCAGCTGCTCGGCAAACCCGGCATAGGGGCCGAGGGTCTGCCGGAACTGCTCGCGCGCCGCCGACTTCAGATGGCCGAACGCGGCCGCAAAGCCCGGGTCGGGCGCGAAGCGGCCCCGCAGCCGCGCCAGCAGCCCGCGCACCACCGCGCCCACGTCCCCCTGCACGAAGCTGCGGCTCGTGTAGGTGCGGCCATTGGCGGTTGGGTCGGCGTCGACCTGGATCCGGTGGTCCGGCAGCGGCAGCGTGAAGTCCACCGTCTCCTGCCCCCGCAGGCGGGAGCCGAGCACCAGCATCAGGTCCACCGTGCGGTAGAAGTCCTGGACCAGCGGGGCGCCGGTGCCGCTGAGGGCGCCCAGGCTCATCGGGTGGTCCTCGGGCACGGTGCCGCGGCCGGCCCAGCTGGACACCATGCCCATGCCCAGGTCCAGCAGCTGCCGGATCTCCGGACCGGCCTCGCGTGCGCCGCTGCCGACCCACAGCATCACGCGCCTGCAGGCCAGCACCTCCTGGGCCAGCCGGTCGAGCGCGGCCTCGTCCGGCGCGCGCAGCGGCAGCGGCGCCGGCAGAGGCGCGCCGGCATCCAGGTCGGGCAGCACGGCGGGCGCTTTCTGCACGTCGATCGGGATCTCGACGCTCACCGGCCCGGTGGGCACGGTGAGCGCATCCGTCGCCGCCTGCACGAGGATGCCCCAGGCCTCCTCGGGCGTGCGGATCCGGTAGGCCGACTTGCAGACCGAGCGCAGCATGCCGAGCTGGTCGGGCACGTCGTGCGTGACCCCGGTGTTGCGCCCGATCCAGCGGCTGGACACGTGGCCGGTCAGGTGCAGCAGCGGCGTGCCGGCCGAGCGGGCCTCCATCAGCCCGCCGACGGCGTTGGCCGCGCCCGGGCCGGTGCTCGAGAGCAGCAGGCCGAGCTTGCCGCTGGCCCGGGCGTGCGCATCGGCCATGTGCGAGGCGCCGGCTTCACCGCGCGTCATCACCAGCCGCATCCGTCCGCGGCGCGCGATGGCATCGAAGATGGGGATGTTGTGCACCGAGATGATCCCGAACCCGGTGTCGATGCCGGCCGCCTCGAGGAAAAATGCGACCAGGTCGCCGGTATTGATGCTCACGACAAATATCTCCTCTGCTGTGGATGGGGTTTCTATAATCAAAATGATTCTTGGAAAATTGCTCGATTCATTCCGTGAATAATCGCCGCATCGATCTCAACCTGCTGGCCGTGCTCGACGTGCTGCTGGCCGAGCAGAGCGTCTCGCGCGTGGCCGAGCGGCTCCACCTCACCCAGCCGGCGGTCAGCCACGCGCTGGCGCGGGCGCGCGAGGCGCTGGACGACCCGCTGCTGCTGCGCAAGGGCGGCCGCATGGTGCCCACGCCCAAGGGGCTGCGGCTGCAGGGCCCGCTGCGCGACATCCTGACCGCGCTCGACCAGTTGCTGCAGGACGTTCGCGAGTTCGACCCGTCGAAGGTCCAGGAGGCGGTGCACATCGGGGTGACGGACTACGGCGACTTCGTGCTCATGCCCGCCGTGATCGAACGCCTGCGGCGGGAAGCCCCCGGGATCCGGGTCGTGATGCACTCGGTCCTGGCCGACCAACTGCAGGACGATTTGTCCAGCGGCAAGATCGACATGGCGGTGAACTTCGCCACCGAGACGGCGGTGGGCGTGTACCAGGAGGTGCTGTTCGAGGAAAGCTACCGGTGCCTGGCGGACGAGGGCTTCGAGGGGCCGCTGACCCTGGAGCGCTACCTCGAAGCCCCGCACGTGCAGGTGTCCTATGGCGGCACGCTGTGGGGCACGCCGGACGAGGTGCTGCAGCGGCTGGGCCTGCGCCGCGAGGTCGTGCTGTCGACGCCCCATTTCATGGCCGCCGCCGCCGCGGTGGCGCGTGCCCACCTGCTTATGACGACGCCGACCCAGGTGGCGAAGGGGCTGGTCCAGGACCTGCCGCTCAAGAGCTTCGAGCCGCCATACGAGCTGCCGCGGATCAAGCTCAATCTCAACTGGCACGCGCGCGCGCACCTGGACCTGGTCCAGGTCTGGGTGCGCTCGGTGGTCCGGGAGACCGCCAGAGCGCTCTGAACACCAGCCCAGAGACAGCGAGGGTCCGGCTCCGCCGGCCCAAGCTGTCGTCCCCCCTCCAAGCGCCGAAGGCGCGCCAGAGAGGGGGCTGAGGGCCGCGGCTCCAAGCCTGCCTGCGCAGGCTTGGACGTGCCCGAAGAGCCGCCGGCTCCGACGGCGGCATGGAGCCGCAAAGCGGCGCAGGGGGGTGTTTTTTATCACCCGGCCAGGACCTGCCGGAGCCGGGCCAGGGCTTCGGACAGGTGCTGCAGGTGGGCATCCCAGTGGGCCTGCATGCGGGGCAGCGGCCCCACGATCGACAGGCCGTACCACTCGGACATCGTTTCGAACGGTATGGCCACCGCGGCCAGGTCGGGCACGCTTTCGCCCACGTTGCTGGCCCAGCCGCGGGCCCTGGCCTGCGCCGCGTCGGCCAGCAGCGCCGGTCCCGATGACAGCGTGCGGGGCGTCAGCGACTGCCACGCGATCTGCTCCAGCAGCTTCTCCTGTTCCGCCGGGTCCAGCACGGAAAACAAGGCCTTGCCGATGGAGTTGGCCTGCAGGGGCCGCAGCTCGCCGGCCCTGGCCGTGTAGTGGATGGCGTGCAGCGCAGGCATGGCATCGAGGTAGATCACCTGCACACCGGCGCGCTTGCCCAGCACGACGGTTTCGCCGCAGGCGTCCCGAAGCGCCATCAGCACCGGGCGCGCCAGGTCCAGCAGCGGGTCGTAGGCGTCGATCGCGGTGCACAGGTCGCGCATCCGGCCGGTCGGGTAATAGCCCCCCTTGCGCCGGATCTCGTAGAGATAGCCCTTGCCCGCCAGGGTGCGCACCAGCGCGAGCGTGCTGGACATCGGCACCTCGAGGCCGCGCGACAGCTCGGTCAACGACAGGGGCCGCTTTTCCCGTCCGAACAGATCGAACAGGTCCAGGGTCCGGGCAACGAGTTTGACTTCCATGGCGGGGTGGTGCGGCTTCGTCTCCTGTAGGCCGCCGGAGTATGCCAGCCGCCCGTCGCCCATGCGCCGGCCTGCTGGCCGGGTCGGGCGGATTTTTCAAGTTCAATTCTTCACTCACAAGAATTATTGTACACTGAAGAGAACAATTAACCTTCACCATCTGCCCATGGACGCTTGTTTCCACCACATCGACGGCCGCTGGATCGACACTGGCCGGCGGGTGCCTGACGTCAGCCCGTCGGACGCCGATGACATCGTCGGCTGGTTCCACGAGGCAGACGCGAACCTGGCCGAGCAGGCCGTGCGGGCCGCGCGCAAGGCCTTTCCCGGCTGGCGCCGGGTGGGCCTGATGGAGCGTTCGCGCGGACTGGAACGCATCGCGCGCGGGCTGGAGGCGCGCCTGGACGAGATCGGGACGGCGATCGCGCGCGAGGAGGGCAAGCTGCTGCGCGATGCGCGTGGCGAAGTCCAGCGCGCCGCCGACATCTTCCGCTTCTACGCCGGGGAGGTGCTGCGCATCGATGGCGGCCTGCACGACTCGCTGCGGCCGGGCGTGACGGTGGAGGTGACGCGCGAGCCGCTGGGCGTGGTCGCCCTCATCACGCCCTGGAACTTCCCGATCGCCATTCCGGCCTGGAAGACCGCGGCGGCGCTGGCGTATGGCAATTGCGTCGTGCTCAAGCCGTCCGAGATCACCCCCGCCGGCGCCTGGCTGCTGGCGCAGGTCATCGAGGCGGCCGGCCTGCCGCCCGGGGTCTTCAACCTCGTCATGGGCACCGGCGCCGCGCTGGGCTCGGCGCTCACGGCGGCGCCCGGCGTCGATGGCGTGAGCTTCACGGGCTCGGTTCCCACCGGTCAGCGCATTGCCCTCGCCGCCGCCGCGACGCAGAAGAAGCTGCAGATGGAGATGGGCGGCAAGAACGCGCTGGTCGTGCTGGACGATGCCGACCTGGACCTGGCCGTCGACTGCGCCCTCGATGGCGCGTTCCACGCCACCGGGCAGCGCTGCACGGCCTCGAGCCGGCTGATCGTCACCCCGGGAATCCACGACCGCTTCGTCGAGGCGCTGCAGGCACGCATGGCGCAACTGCGCGTCGGCCATGCGCTCGACGCCGATGTCGACATCGGCCCGGTGGTGAGCGAGGCGCAACTGCGCAAGAACCTGGGCTATATCGCGCTGGCGCGCGAGGAAGGCGGGCAGGTGCTGGGCGGCGGCGTCCTGGAGCGGCGCACCCGCGGGCATTTCCTGGCGCCGTGCCTGGTCACCGGCCTGGGTCCGCAGGCGCGGGTCTGCCAGGAAGAGGTCTTCGGGCCGTTTGCCTGCGTCATCCGCGCCAACGACGAAGAAGACGCCCTGGCGATCACCAATGCCACGCCGTTCGGCCTGTCCGCCGGCATCTGCACCACCTCGCTCGCCAGTGCCGCGCACTTCCGCCGCCACGTCGAAACCGGCCTGTGCATGGTCAACCTGCCGACTTCGGGCGTCGACTTCCACGTCCCCTTCGGCGGCAACAAGGCCTCGAGCCACGGCCCGCGTGAGCAGGGGCGCCACTCGGCCGAGTTTTTCACCTCGATCAAGACCGCCTACGTGAGGCCATGACGCTCCCGCACGCCGCCACCCCCCGGCACGACGCCGCGCCGCCACCACCGCCCGGTGGTGCGCTGCACGGCGTGCGCGTGCTCGACCTGTCGCGGGTCCTCAGCGGCCCTTACTGCACCCAGATACTGGCCGACCATGGCGCGGACGTGCTGAAAATCGAGCCTCCGGCGGGCGACGAGACCCGGACCTGGGGGCCGCCTTTCGTTGGCGACGTGGCCGCCTATTTCCTCGGCGTCAACCGCAACAAGCGCGGCATCCGGCTCGACCTGTCCGGCGACGAGGGCCGGCAGACCGTGCTGGCGCTGCTGGAGCACGCGGACGTGCTGGTGGAGAACTTCAAGACCGGCACCATGGCGCGCTGGGGCCTGGACCCCCGGATGCTCACCGAGCGTTTTCCGCGGCTGGTGTACTGCGCCATCTCGGGCTTCGGCAGCGACGGCCCGCTCGGCGGCCTGCCCGGGTACGACGCGGCGGTCCAGGCGATGTCCGGGCTCATGAGCGTGAACGGCAGCCCGGAGGGCGACCCGACGCGGGTGGGCGTCCCCATCGTCGACATGGTCACCGGGCTCAACGCCGCCATCGGCATCCTGATGGCGCTCCAGGAAAGGACGCGCAGCGGGCGGGGGCAGCAGGTCGACCTGAGCCTGTTCGACTGCGCCCTGTCGCTGCTGCACCCGCACGCGTCGAACCACTTCGCGTCGGGGCGCGTGCCGGCGCGCACCGGCAATGCCCACCCGAACATCGCGCCCTACGACGTGCTGCCGACGCGCACCAGCCCGATCTTTCTCGCGGTCGGCAACGACCACCAGTTCCACCGGCTGTGCGCCGTGCTCGGCCTGCCGGAACTGGCCCAGGCGCCGGACTACGCGAGCAACCGGGACCGGAGCGTACACCGCGTCGCCCTGATGCGCCTTCTGGCGGAAAAAACGCTGTCTCTCGACGGCGAAGCCCTGGCCATCGAGCTGATGCGCGTCGGTGTGCCCTGCTCCAGCGTGCTCGGCGTGGATCAGGCGCTGGCGCTCGACCACACCCGGCACCGCGGGATGCTGGTCGAGATGGGCGCCTACCGCGGCATCGGCTCACCCATCAAGCTGCAGCGCACGCCGCCCAGCTACCGCCGGGCGCCGCCCGGGCTCGGCGAGCACCAGCTCGCGTTCGACTTCTTTCCCCCAGACCCATGAACTTCGATTTCACACCCGACCAGGCGCAGATCCGCGAGGCGATCTTGCGCGTGTGCAAGCCCTTCGACGAGGACTACTGGCTCGCGCGCGACCGCGACGGCGGCTTCCCGCACGACTTCCACGCTGCCCTGGCCGAGGCCGGCTGGCTCGGCATCGCAATGCCGGAGGCCCACGGTGGCGCAGGCCTGGGCATCACCGAGGCGGCGCTCATGATGCAGACCATCGCCGAAACCGGCGCCGGCCTCTCGGGCGCCTCGGCCGTGCACATGAACATCTTCGGGCTCCATCCGGTGGTGGTGTTCGGCTCCGACGAGCAGCAGCGGCGCTGGCTGCCGCCGCTGATTGCCGGCCGCGACAAGGCCTGCTTCGCCGTCACCGAACCGAACACCGGCCTGAACACCCTGCGGCTCAAGACCTTTGCCCGCCGCGACGGCGCGGACTACGTGGTGTCGGGGCAGAAGGTCTGGATCTCCACCGCGCAGGTGGCTAACAAGATGCTGCTGCTCGCGCGCACGACGCCGGTCGAGGCCTGCACCGGCACCGACGGCCTGTCGCTCTTCTACACCGACCTCGACCGCGCCCACGTCGAAGTCCGCGAGATCGAGAAGATGGGGCGCAAGTGCGTGGACTCCAACCAGGTGTTCATCGACGGCCTGCGCATCCCGGCGAGCGACCGCATCGGCGAAGAGGGCAAGGGCTTCCAGTACATCCTGCACGGCATGAACCCCGAGCGCATCCTGATCGCCGCCGAAGCGGTCGGCCTGGGGCGCGCGGCGCTCGCGCGCGGCGCTCGCTATGCGGCCGAGCGCGTGGTGTTCGACCGGCCGATCGGCCAAAACCAGGGCATCCAGCACCCGCTGGCCCAGTCCTGGATGGCCCTCGAAGCCGCCAACCTGATGGTGTTCAAGGCGGCGGCCCTCTACGACGGCGGTCGCCCATGCGCGGCCGAGGCCAACGCCGCCAAGTACTTGGCGGGCGAGGCGTGCTTCCACGCCTGCGAACACACCATCCTCACGCACGGCGGGATGGGCTACGCCAAGGAATACCACGTCGAGCGCTACCTGCGCGAGGCCTGGATCCCGCGCATCGCGCCCGTCAGCCCACAGCTCATCCTGTGTTTCATTGCCGAGAAGGTGCTGGGGCTGCCGAAGTCATATTGACTCCCCCCTGCGCGCCTTCGGCGCTTCCCCCCTCTCTGGCGCGCCGCTGCGCGGCGCTTGGAGGGGGGACGACAGCTAGGGCCGGCGGAGCCGTCCCGCGCTGTCTCTCGGTTTTGGGCATTTCGCTCCGGAGACGGTGTCTTGGCTCTCTCCTGCAGCGGGAGAGGAGGTGGCTTGCGGGCCAGTCCCTCGCTGTCTCTGGATTGGTGCCGGCCCGCGGCGCCTATGGCTGTGTCGCCCGCGCCAGTTCCACGTACGCCTCCACCGCCACCTCCTCGGCCCGTCGCTGCAGGTCGAAATTGCCCGCATACCCGCGTTCGTCGAGCCAGCGCCCCAGGGTATGGCGCAGCAGCTTGCGGCGCTGGCTGAAGGCGACCTGCACGAGTGCGGCGAGGTGCCGCGGGTCGACCGCCGGCGGCTCGGCCAGCGGCCGCATGCGCACCACCGCGCTGTCCACGCGCGGCGGCGGCTCGAAGCTCTCCGGCGGCACGAACAGCACGTTCTCCATCGCATAGCGCCACTGCAGCATGACCGAGAGACGCCCGTAGTCCGGCGTCGCCGGCCGCGCGACCATGCGGTCGACCACTTCCTTCTGCAGCATGAAGTGCTGGTCCTTTACCACCGCCACGTGGTCGAGCAGGTGGAACAGGATCGGTGTGGAGATGTTGTAGGGCAGGTTGCCCACGAGTCTCAGGGCTCCCACGCTCCGCCGCTGCGCGGGTCGCTGCCCCGCAGGGGGGCTGAGCCTGTCTTGGGGCGGCCCGGCGGCGGGCTCGTCGGCGTCCGGCAGCAGGGTTTGCGCCAGCGCGGTGAAGTCCACCTTCAGCACGTCGGCCTCGACCACGTCGAGCCGGCCGTGGCCGCGCAGGCGCTGCGCCAGGTCGCGGTCGAGCTCGATCACGGTGAGGCGGCCCAGGCGCTCCACCAGGGGCTGGGTCAGCGCGGCCAGCCCGGGGCCGATTTCCACCATGGCGTCGCCGGGCGCGGGGGCGATGGCCGCGACGATGGCGTCGATGACAGCGCCGTCGGTCAGGAAGTGCTGGCCGAACCGCTTGCGCGCGACGTGTGGTTTCATGGCCGGTGGGCCCGGCATCGGCTCACGGCTGCGGCGCCTCGCGGTGCTCGACGAACGCGCGGCCGCGCACGTCTTCCGCCCAGGCCTGCAGCGCCTCGTCGGCCTTCTTCTCGCGCACCAGGCCGCGAACGATTTCGCGCTGCTCGCGCTGCGAGAGCGTGGCCTGGCGGCGCTCCTGCACCTCGATGAGGTGCACGCCGAAGCGCGAGACCACGGGCTGCGACACCTGGCCCGGCTGCAGGCTGTTCATCGCCTGCTCGAACTCCGGCACGAACTGGCCGGGGCTGGCCCATCCCAGGTCGCCGCCCTGGCTGGCGGTGCCGTCCTGGCCGTGTTCGCGCGCCAGCGCCTCGAAACGCGCCTGCCCGCTGGCGATCTGCTCGCGCCACGCCTGCAGGCGCGCGATCGCCTCCTGCTGGCTGAGCTGGCCGCTGGGGCGCAGCAGGATGTGGCGCGCGCGCGTCTGGACGACGTTGGCGTCGGGCAGACCGGCCTGCTGCTTGTCGAGCACCTTGAGGATGTGGAAGCCCGCCGGGCTGCGCAGCGGCCCGGCGATCGCGCCCACGCCCAGCGCGCGGGTGGCGTCGACGAACAGCGCGGGCAGGCGCGTGGCTGGGCGCAGACCAAGCGCGCCGCCGCTGGCGCGCTCGGGTGCGTCGGAGGACTCGCGCGCGAGTTCCGCGAAGTCGGCGCCGGCGCGCGCGCGCTCGGCCAGGCCGCGGGCCTTGTCCTCCAGTGCCTTGACGCGCTCGGGGCTGGCGTCCTCGGGCACGCTGACCAGCACATGGCCCAGGTTGAGCTCCAGGCTGGACAGGTCGTTGCTGTCTTGCTGCTCGCGGATGAAGTCGTCGATGTCGGCCTCGGTGACGCGCACCTGCGCGTCCACCTGGCGTTCGCGCACGCGCTGCAGCAGGAGCTGGTTGCGCAGGTCGCCGCGCAACTGGTTGATGTCGATCCCCTCGGCGGCCAGGCGGGCGCGGAACGCGTCGGGGCTGAGCTGGTTCTGCGCGGCGATGGAATGCTCGGCCTGGGTGATGTCGGCCTCGCTCACGGTGATGCCCAACTGGGTGGCCTGCTGCAGTTGGACGCGCTCGTTGATGAGCTGCTCGAGGACCTGCCGGCTCAGTTGGTCGCGTGGGGGCCGGGGCTCGTCTCGCTGGGCAAGCTGCTGCTCCACCGCGGCCAGCCGCTGGCGCACGTCGTTGTTGGTGATGGGCTCGGAGTTGACCAGCGCGACGATGTAGTCCGCCGTGGCCTGCTGCTGCTGTTGTGCCGGTGCGGACGGCTGCACCGGCGCGCTGCCCGCGCCTGGCAGGCGCAGGCCTTGCGCGTGCGCCGCGGTGGCGGCGCACAGCAGGACGGCACTGGCGCAGGCCAGCCGGATCATCGGGAGGCGGCGGAGGAAGAAACGGTCAGTCATATCGTTGGAACCGGCTGGGCGGGTTGATTTCTTCGCGCAGGTACTGGTAGCGCGGCACATTTTCCTTGAGGGTCTGCAGCGGGTTGGAGCCCAGTCGCGAAAAGCCGGAGAACTCGAGCTGGAACAGGATGCGCTGGTTGGCGGTGGCGCCGCTGCGCTGCAGGCGTTCGACCACGATGCGGCCGATCCAGCAGCCGGCATCGTACTCAAAGCCGGCCACCAGATCGACCACCTTTTTGTCGGGCACGCTGTAGTTGACCCGGCCCACGCTGTACCACTGTCCGGGGCCGAGCGCGCGGCCTGGCACCCCGGCGCGCCGGGGCTCGGACCACAGGTCGTTGAGCGGCCACTGCCAGCCGATGTCGAACTGCTCGCTGCTGCCGCGCTGCAGGCGGTATGCGGCGCTGAGCACGCGGTACTTGCTCGGCGTGTAGCGCCCGCCCAGCGTGGTGCGCACCGACTCGCGGCGGTTCGGGTTGAACTGCACGTTGGCGTCGAGCATCCAGGTCGGGCTCCACTGCACGCGCGCGGCCAGCAGCACGTCGCTCAGGCGCTCGGCCACCGGACTGCCGCCCGGGTAGCCGCTCAGGTTGGGCAGGAAGACGTTCTGGTCCTCGAACAGGTAGCGCTGCGCCACGCCCAGGCGCAGCACCTCCGCGCCGGTGCCCGGGTCCAGCAGGCGCGAGCTCACGCCCAGCGTGAGGGCCCGGGTGTCGGAGATGCGGTCGTTGCCGCCGAACACGTTCTCCGAAAAGATGGAGGCGAAGTTGAAGTCGTTGAGCGCGGAGTCGTAGTTGGGCAGCAGGCGCTGGTCGCGGTAGGGCGTCCAGGTGAAGAAGGCGCGCGGCTCCAGGGTCTGGATGAACGAGCGCCCCAGGTAGCTGGCGTCGCGCTCGAAGACCAGGCCGCCGTCCAGGCTGAAGGTGGGCAGCACGCGCGAGGCGCTGCGCGCGCCGTTGGCCAGCGGGTTGTCGAACCGGTAGTGGGTGGCGTGAAGCTGGGCCCGGGGCCGCACGAACCAGCCCGGCGCCAGCCAGCGGCGGCTGATCTCGGCGATCGTCATGGCGCGCGCGCCGTTGGTCTGGCCGGTCAGCAGCGGGTTGGACTCGAACCGCGTGTACTCGGTCAGCACCGACCAATCCCAGCCGCCCAGGCCCGCGAGCTGCACGTCGCTGCGGCTGTAGCGCGCCGCGAGCGACGGCAGCCGGTCGTAGGGCGGCGTGATGGGCGCGTTGATGTCCTGCAGGGTCTGCCAGGTGTACGCGCCCGCGCTCACCGACCAATACCCGCGGTACCAGCTCAGCGCCGCGTTGTTGGCCAGCAGGCGGCTGGTGAGCGAGGTCGTGGCGCGGGGGAAGTCGCGCCAGTAGTCGTCGTCGCTCACGCGGTTGAGGTCCAGGCTCAGGCTGCTCGACCCGCCCAGCGCCAGGCCGGTGCCGCTCAGACTCTGGTTGTGCTGCAGCGAATAGCCCCAGCGGTCGGCGTTGCGCAGCTGGTCCGACGGCATGTAGGCCCCACGGACCTGGCCGGCGTAGCGGGGTTGCAGGTAGCGCAGCTCGGCGCCCAGGTCGACGCCGCGCTTGCTCATGACCGTGGGGTAGAGCGTGGCGTCCAGGTTGGGCGCGATGTTGAGGTAGTAGGGCAGCGTGACTTCCAGCCCGCTGATGTTGTCCAGGTTGAGCGTGGGCGGCAGGAAGCCGGACTTGCGCGCGTCGGTGAGCGGGAAGGTGAAGTACGGCGCGCCCAGGATCGGCACGCCCTTGAACTCGAGCACCCCGGACGTGGCCTTGCCGATCTCTTCCACGTTGTCGAACTCGATGCGCTTGGCGCGCACCAGCCAGTCGGGCATCCAGTCCGCGCCGGGCGTGCGCGGGCAGGTGGAGTAGCGCGCGTCGTAGGCGTCGGCGCGGTCCTTGCCCAGGAAATCGAGCCGGCTCGCGTCGCCGCGGCCGTCGTTCTGCAGCAGCTCGAAGGTGGGCTGGGTGAACGTGCCTTCGTAGGTGTCCACGTTGATCTGCAGGTCCGGGCCTTCGTAGCGGTCGCCGTCGCGGTTGATCAGCACGTTCCCGGTGGCGCGGGCGTCGTGGGTGCGCTGGTCGAGCTGCAGCCGGTCGGCCTTGATCACGATCTCGTGCCGCCGCAGCTCCGCCGCCCCTTCCACCGCGGTCACGCCATCGGTCTGGCCTTCGATGCGATCGCCCGAGATGAAGCTGGGCGCCGCCTGGCGCGGGCCGTCGGGCAGAGCCTCCTGCAGCATGGGGCTGGAGCGCAGGCGGATCGGCGCGGCGGCGCTGCCGTTTTCACCCGACGGCGCCTGCGCCCAGCCCGGCAGCGCCAGCGCCATGGCCAGCAGGGACGGCAGCGCCCGCACGCTCCGTGCGATCGGCGCCATGGGAAACGGAAGCGCGCATCCGCCGCCGTGGAGGCGGCCGGCACGCGGCGGATCGGAGCGACGACGGTTCAAGGCAAAGGATTTGATTGGCCCGGCGGCCCGTACACGCTCGGGAGCCGGCCATCGCCAAGCACGGGTTTTAGAATCAGCAGGCATTATCCACTGCCCGTCCGGCCGCCTCGCGCCACACCGCCGCCAGGCCGGACCCCGTCTTCACCACCATGACCCAGCCCCTCCCCGCCGTCGCGTGGCCCGATGCCGCGCGGGAAGCCGCCTTCCACGCCTGGCTGGCCCCGCTGGGCGAGCGGTTCGGCCTGCGGCCGGACACGGTCCGGCCGGCCTCGGCCGACGCGAGCTTCCGCCGTTACCTGCGCGTGGACGGCCCCACCGGCGGCAGCTTCATCGTGATGGACGCGCCGCCCGCGCACGAGAACTGCCGGCCGTTCGTGCAGGTGGCGGCGCTGATGCGCGAAGCCGGCCTGCTGGTGCCGCAGGTGCTGGACTGGGACGAGCCGCAGGGCTTCATGCTGCTGAGCGACCTGGGCCGCCAGACCCTGCTCGAAGACATCGACGCGGACAATGCCCAGGCCAACCACGCACGCTACCAGCAGGCGCTCGACGCCCTGCTGGCCTGGCAGCTCGCCTCGCGGCCCGGCGTGCTGCCGGCCTACGACGAGGCCTTGCTGCGGCGCGAGTTGCAATTGTTTCCGGATTGGTACCTTCGGCAACACAAGGGCCTGGCGCTGAACGAGGCGCAGTCGAACACCCTGGGCCGGGCGTTCGATGCCATCGTGGCGCGCAACCTCGCCGCGCCCGCCGTCTACGTGCACCGCGACTTCATGCCGCGCAACCTGATGATCCCCCGGCAGCCCGGCGCCACGGCCGCGCAGCAACTCGGCGTGCTCGACTTCCAGGACGCCGTCTTCGGCCCGGTCACGTACGACATCGCCAGCCTGATGCGCGACGCCTTCCTGAGCTGGGACGAGGACTTCGTGATCGACGTGACCGTGTGCTACTGGGAAAAGGCGCGCGCCGCCGGCCTGATGGACTTCGAGGACTGGCACGCCGACTTCGGCGCGTTCTACCGCGCGGTCGAGTGGATGGGCCTGCAGCGCCACCTCAAGGTGGCCGGCATCTTCGCGCGCCTGACCCTGCGCGACGGCAAGCCCAAGTACCTGGCCGACGCGCCGCGCTTCATCGGCTACATCCGCCACGCGGCGCACCGCTACCGCGAACTGGTGCCCCTGCTGCGGCTGATCGACGAGGTGGAGGGGCTGCAGGCGGCTTCGGGCTACGCCTTCGGAAGAGTATGAAGCTCCCCCCTGCGCGCCTTCGGCGCTTCCCCCCTCTCTGGCGCGCCGCTGCGCGACGCTTGGAGGGGGGACGACATCTCGGGCCGGCGGAGCCGGACCCTCGCTGTCCCTCGGTTTTAGGCTCCTTCATTCCGGAGGCCGTGTCTTGCTCCCTCTCCCGCTGGCGGGAGAGGGTTGGGGTGAGGGCGGCGGCGCGGTTCGCCGGTTTTGGTGCCATGGAGCGCTGAGGTGCCGCGTTTCCACTGCCCGGTGCCGCTGGCCGCGGGACAGGTGCTGGCCTTGCCGGCCGCGGCGGCGCGCCATGTGCAGGTGCTGCGGCTGCAGCCGGGGCACGCCATCACGCTGTTCGACGGCCGCGGCGGCGAGTGGGATGCGGCCATCATCCGCATGGGGCGCAGCGAAGTGGAGGTCGCCGTCGGCGCGCACCGCGCCGTCGAGCGCGAGCCGCGCCGCGCGGTGCACTTGGCGCTGGGCATGCCGGCCAACGAGCGCATGGACTGGCTGGTGGAGAAGGCGGCGGAGCTTGGCGTGGCCAGCGTGCAGCCGCTGCACACGGCGCACAGCGTGCTGCGCCTCTCGGGCGAGCGCGCCGGCCGCAAGCGCGCGCACTGGCAGTCGGTGGCCATCGCCGCTTGCGAGCAGTGCGGCGGCAACCGCGTGCCCGAGGTGCACCCGGTGGCCGATCTCGCGGCCTGGCTGCGGGCGTTGCCGCCCGCGGGCACGGACACGGCACCACCGGTGCCGCGCTGCCTGCTGTCCTTGGCCGACGGCACCCGGCCACTCGCGCAGGTGCTGGCGGACCCGGCAGCAGGCGATGCGGTGCCGGTGCTGTTCCTCAGCGGCCCCGAAGGCGGGCTCAGCCCGCAGGAAGACGCGCTGGCCCGCGCCGCCGGCTTCCTGCCCGTCACCCTGGGCCCGCGCGTGCTGCGCGCCGAGACGGCGGCGCTCGCGGCGCTGGTGACGGCCCTGGCCAGCTGAACGCGCACCGCAGGGCGCGGCGCCAGGGCCGCTCGTTGTTCCTGCTCGGGGCGGGCCTTGTCTTGATGGGCCTTACCTCGGGACCTGGACGTCGAGCCAGGCCTTGAGCGTGCCGAACACGGCCGAGGGGTCGGCCTCGTTGAAGATCTCGTGGTAGAGGGTTTCGAAGGCCTGGCTGTGCACGCGCTCGCGCGGCGCGGCGGCGGCGAAGGCGCGGCTGCCCTCGGGGCGCACCAGCGCATCGGCGCCGGCGTACATGAGCAGCGTCGCCACCGGCCAGCGCGCGGCCGCCGCCAGTACGCGCGGCCCGTTGCGGTCGACGAAGAGCGCCAGCCGCGCGCTGATGCGGTTGTGCACCAGTGGATCCTTCTTGTAGGCTTCCACGGTGGGCGCGTGGTGGGAGATCTTGCCCGGGTCCAGCCCGTTGGGCAGCGCGAGATGGGGCGCGAAGCGCTCGAGCAGTTCGATGAACCTGCGCCGCGCGCGGCCGATGCCCACGTCCAGCGCGGGCGACGAAAGGATCAGCCCGTCCACCGGCGCGATACCGCGCTGCACGAAGGCGGCCGCCACCAGGCCGCCCATGCTGTGGCCGAGCAGGAACAGCGGGCACGACCAGGGCTCGGCCAGGTGGCGCCGCGTGTCGTCGAGCACTTCCTCCAGGTCGTCGAGCAGGGCGTCCTCGTACGGCAGCACGCCTTGCGCACCGCCCGACTCGCCGTGGCCGCGCTGGTCGTAGCCGCGCACCACGAAGCCCCACTCGTTGAGGCGGTTGGCCACCGCGTCGTAGCGCCAGGCATGCTCGCCCAGGCCGTGGACGATCAGGATCACCGCGCGCGGCCGTTGGCGCGAGGGCAGCGGCCAGTCGTACAGCGCCAGGTTCAGGCCATCGCGCAGCGTGAAGGGGGCCTGGGTGGTCTCGGACATGGCGCGGGCACCGGCGAAAGGCGCTCAGGGCATGCGGGCGATCACCTGCGCCACGGCGGCGGTCAGGCGGCGTGCATAGTCCAGGTGCAGGAATTCGTTGGGTCCGTGGGCGTTGCTGCGCGGGCCGAGCACGCCGCACACCATCATCTGCGCCGTGGGGAAGCCCTGGCTCAGCAGGTTCATCAGCGGGATGGTGCCGCCCTGGCCGATGGTGCCGCAGCCGGCGCCGAAGTGCGCCTGCGAGGCCGCCTGCAGGGCCTGCTCGAACCAGGGCTCGGTGATGGGCGCGTTCCAGCCGCTGGCCGCGCCCTCGCTCTCGAAGGTCACGCGCGCCTGGTAGGGTGCGTTGTCCTCCAGCAGCGCCTTGAGCTCGCGCACCGCGGCCGCGGCGTCCACCAGCGGCGGCAGGCGCAGGCTGAGCTTGAAGGCGGTGTAGGGCCGCAGCACGTTGCCGGCGTTGCGCAGGTCGGGAAAGCCGTCCGCGCCGGTGACCGAGAGCGTGGGCCGCCAAGTGCGGTTGAGCAGGGCCTCCACTGGGTCGGTGGTGGTGGGCAGCGCGAACGCGGTGGCGCCGCCGCAGTCGTAGTGCGCCCAGGGGAAGCGCTTGTAGAGTTCGTCGCCCAGGATGGCGGCGGTGGCCCGGGCCTGCGCCAGCCGCTCGGCCGGCACCTCGCAGTGGAAGCTGGCCGGCAGCAGGCGGCCGGTGGCGCTGTCCTCCAGCCGGTCGAGCACCTGGCGCAGGATGCGAAAGCTCGACGGCACCAGGCCCGAGGCGTCGCCCGAGTGCACGCCTTCGGTCAGGACCTCGACCTTGAGCACGCCGCTGGCCATGCCGCGCAGGCTGGTGGTCAGCCAGAGCTGGTCGTAGTTGCCGGCGCCGCTGTCCAGGCAGATCACCAGGCCGACGTCGCCCAGCCGCCCGCGCAGCGCGTCCACGTAGGGCAGCAGGTCGCCCGAGCCGCTTTCCTCGCAGGTCTCGATGAGCCCGACGATGCGCGGGTGCGCCGCGCCCTGGGCCTTGAGCGCCTGCAGCGCGGCGATGCTGGCGTAGACCGCGTAGCCGTCGTCGGCGCCGCCGCGGCCGTAGAGCTTGCCGTCCTCGATCTTCGGGGTCCAGGGGCCGAGGTCGCTGCGCCAGCCGGAGAACTCGGGCTGCTTGTCCAAGTGGCCGTACATCAGCACGGTCTGGCCCGAGGCCGGCGCCGGCGTGCCGTCGCGCCCGGCGCTGGCCGGCACCTCGAAGAACAGCACCGGCGTGCGCGGCCGGCCCTGGGCGTCGTCGAGCCGCACGATCTCCAGCGCCAGGCCCTCGACCCGCTGGGCGCGCACCCAGTCGGCGGCGTCCTGCAGCACGCGCTCCAGCAGGCCGCGGCTGGCCCAGTCCGGGTCGAACGCGGGCGACTTGGCGGGCACTTCGATGTAGCGCTCCAGTTCGGGCACGATGGTGCGCGACCAGCTCGCGTCCACGTGCGCCTGCACGGCGGCCGGGTCGAGCGCGGGTAGGGGCAGGCGGGCATTCATGGCGGCGGCTCCCAAAAGCGTGGACGAACAACGGTGGGGGTCAGGCGGCGGGCCGGCCGGTCAGTCCAGCGGGGGAAGCTGGGCTTCCGCGGCCAGCTTCCTGAGCGCGTCCTGGCCATCGAGCATGAACTTGGTGAAGTCCTTGCCCACGATCATGTTGAGCTGCGAGCCCATTTGGTCGAACTGCTCGGCCATGCCGGGTTTGGACAGCTCGGTGGTCAGGATGCCGGTGATCTTGGCGATGACCTCGGGCGGCGTGCCGGCCGGCGCGAACAGGCCGAGCCAGGTCGAGAACTGCAGCTTGGGATGGCCCAGCTCCACCGTGGTGGGCACGTCGGGCAGGGTGGGCCAGCGCTTGGGACCCATGACCGCCAGCGCCTTGACGCGGCCGGCCTTGGCATTGGGCGCGACGCTGCCCGGCGAATCGAACATGGCCGAGACCTGGCCGCCGGCCAGGTCGTTCATCGCCGGCGCGGCGCCCCGGTAGGGCACGTGCAGCATCTTCGCGCCCACGTTGTGCGCGAACAGCTCGCCGGCCAGATGGTAGCCGGTGCCGTTGCCGGAGGACGCGTAGCTGGTGCCGGGGTGCGCCTTCACGTAGGCCACGAACTCCTCGAGGTTCTTGACCGGCAGGGAACGGGTCGTGACCACCACGTGCGGCGACACCGTCAGCGTCATGACGGGAATGAAGTCCTTGTTGGCGTCGTAGGACAGGTTCTTGCGCAGCACCGGCGCCACCAGGTGGGTGGACGAGGACGTCAGCAGCAGCGTGTAGCCGTCCGGCGGCGACTTGGCCACGAACGAGGTGCCGATCGCGCCGCCGGCGCCGGCCTTGTTCTCGACCACCGTCGGCTGGCCCCAGTTCTCCTGCAGCTTCTGGGCCAGCAGGCGGGCCACGGTGTCGGTGTTCGTGCCCGGCGGGAACGGGTTGATGATGCGGACGGGGCGGTTGGGATAGCTGCTGTCCGCCAGGGCGGGACCGGAGGCCAGGGTACTCAGGATGGCGAGTGCGGCCGCAAGGGTTCGACGTTGCATAGGTAGAAAGAATTAAAAAGGTGGTGAGCCGTCGGCCGCGTGGCGTGGCCTGCAGGCGAACCCAGTGTATCGCCCGGTGCGGTGCCGGGAAAGGCGGACGGCGCCGTGGCGTCAGCTCGAAAAGCGGAACACCGCAGTGCTGGCCAGCAGGTTGGGCCAGCGCCGGATCTCGCGGCCCTCGTGCAGACCGAAGCTGTCCTCGATGGTCAGGCCGTTGCGCTGCGCCAGCACCTCGAAATCTGCGTGGGTGCCGACGCGGATGTTGGGCGTGTCGTACCACTCGTAGGGCAGGCGCTTGGTCACCGGCATGCGTCCGCGCAGCACCTGCAGCCGGTTGGGCCAGTGCGCGAAGTTGGGGAACGCCACCACGCCCAGCCGGCCCACGCGCGCGGTCTCGCGCAGCATGGTCTCGGCGTTGCGCAGGTGCTGCAGCGTGTCGATCTGCAGCACCACGTCGAACGCGTCGTCCTCGAACATGGTCAGGCCGTCTTCGAGGTTGAGCTGCAGCACGTTGACGCCGCGCTTCATGCAGGCCAGCACCTTGGCATCGTCGATTTCCACGCCGTAGCCGGTGCAGCCGCGCGTGGTCTGCAAGTGCGCCAGCAAGGCACCGTCGCCGCAGCCCAGGTCGAGCACGCGCGAGCCCGGCGGCACCAGGCGCGCGATGGGTTCCAGCACGTTCTGCGCGCTCACTGTGCGGCTCCCACCGTGTGCTCGAAGTAGCTGCGCACCGCCGCGTGGTAGCGCGGGTCGTCGAGCAGGAAGGCGTCGTGCCCGTGCGGCGCATCGATCTCGCAGTAGCTCACCGCGCGCCCGTTCTCGAGCAGGGCCTTGACGATCTCGCGGCTGCGCGCGGGCGAGAAGCGCCAGTCGGTGGTGAAGCTCACCAGCAGGAACTTCGCCCGCGCGAGCGCCAGCGCCGCGCTCAGGCGGCCGTCGTGCTCGCGCGCCGGATCGAAGTAGTCCAGCGCGCGCGTGATCAGCAGGTAGGTGTTGGCGTCGAAGTACTCGCTGAACTTGTCGCCCTGGTAGCGCAGGTAGCTCTCGATCTGGAATTCCACGTCCTGCGTCGAGTACCTGTACCCCCACGCTCCGCCGCTGCGCGGGTCGCTGCCCCCCGAGGAGGCCGACCCGCCTTGGGGCGGCCCGGCGGCGGGTCGGTCGCCGCCGGCCGCCGCCGCCTCGAGTTCGGCCGCGCGCAGCGCCCGACCGAACTTCTCGTTCATCACGTCGTCGCTGAGGTAGGTGATGTGGCCGATCATGCGCGCGATGCGCAGCCCGCGCCGGGGCAGGGTGCCGTGCCGCAGGTAGTGGCCGCCATGGAAATCGGGGTCGGTCACGATCGCGCGGCGCGCGACCTCGTTGAAGGCGATGTTCTCGGCCGTGAGGTTGGGCGCGCTGGCGACCACCACCGCGTGGCGCGCGCGCTCCGGGTGCCGCAGGGTCCAGGACAGGGTCTGCATGCCGCCCAGGCTGCCGCCCATGACGGCCGCGAGCGTCTCGATGCCCATGGCATCGAGCAGGCGCGCCTGGGCATCCACCCAGTCTTCGACCGTCACGACCGGGAAGTCCGCGCCCCAGGGCTGGCCGGTGGCGGGGTTGGTGTGCGTGGGGCCGGTGGAGCCGAAGCACGAGCCCAGGTTGTTGACGCCGATGACGAACCAGCGGTTCGTGTCCACCGGCTTGCCCGGGCCGATCATGTTGTCCCACCAGCCTTCGCTGCGCGGCAGGGGCTGGCCGCCGGCGTCGGCGTAACGGCCCGCGACGTGGTGCGAGGCATTGAGCGCATGGCAGACCAGCACCGCGTTGGAGCGGTCGGCGTTGAGCGTGCCGTAGGTCTCCACCGCGAGTTCGTAGGCCGGCAGCACGGCGCCGCTTCGCAGCGGCAGCGGTGCGGTGAATCGGTACGTTCTAGGCGTGACGATCAAGGCGAGGTCCAGAACGGGCGGCGTGGCGCACGCCCAACAAAAATCCCGGCGCCGCCAAGAGCGAGACCGGGAATCTCCCCTTTAGCGGCATTTCTATAGCGCCCGCAATCCGGATCAAATCGGCGCTGGTGGGGAGTATAGAGGCAAGCGCCTGCCCATGGGCTCGCACGGAAAACGGGCGGGCGCCGCGCCAGGTGGCCTGCGTTGTTGTAAGCGCGCATCGGCGCCAGGCGGGCCTTGCACATCCCGAAAAAATGTCACTGTTTGCGCGGCATTCAGCGCATAATGCGCCAGCGAGCGTCTGGAAAGCTCGCTTTGTCAAGTGATCGGTCGGTTTCGCGCGCTACAGGTATTTGTGTGCTAACGGGGCTCCATCGCTATTTTTCTCTGTGTTATTAGGAGTCCCAACCATGGGCAACAAACTGTACGTCGGCAACCTGCCTTACAGCGTTCGCGACGAAGACCTGCAGCAAGCGTTCGGCGCCTTCGGCTCTGTCAACAGCGCCAAGGTCATGATGGAACGCGACACCGGCCGCTCCAAGGGCTTCGGCTTCGTGGAGATGGGCAGCGATGCCGAAGCGCAGTCCGCCATCGAAGGCATGAACGGCCAGGCCCTGGGCGGCCGCAGCCTGGTGGTCAACGAAGCCCGTCCCATGGAGCCCCGTCCCCCGCGCAGTGGCGGTTTCGGCGGTGGCCGCGGCGGCTTCGGTGGTGGCGACGGTGGTGGCGGCGGCGGGTTCCGCAGCCCCTACGGTGGCGGTGGCCGCCGTGATGGCGGCGGTGGCCGCGGCGGCTACTGATCGGCCGGCTGGCTGGCGCACCACAACAAGCGGCGCCATCCACGCCCAATCGCCCTGCGGTCTTCGCGCCCGCAGGGCGATTTTCATTGGGGGCCTCCAAGGCGGTCGTGCTGCCGGTGCTTGCGCGGCCGGCCGGCGAGCAGGCGGTCGAACCAGGCGTTGGGCAGCAGGCGCAGCAGCTTGGCCACCACGCCCATCTGCCAGGGAATCACGCGGTAGCTCGCCTGCGCCTGGATGGCGGCGAACGCGCGGTCGGCGAACGTGTTGGCGGTGAGCAGGAAGGGCATGGCGTAGCGGTTCTCGCGCGTCAGCGGCGTGTCCACGTAGCCGGGCAGCAGCGTGACCACGGCCACGCCGCTGCCGCGCAGTTCGCCGCGCAGGCTCTCGCAGTAGGCCACCACGGCGGCCTTGCTCGCGCAATAGGCGCCATGGCCGGGCAGGCCCCGGATGGCGGCGACGCTTGCGACGCCGACCAGCGCGCCGCTGCCGCGGCCGGCCATGGCGCGCACGAACGGATGGAAGGTGGCGGCCAGGCCGACGTTGTTGATGGCCAAGGTCCGGGCCATGACGTCGAGGTCTTCGCGTTCGCCGGTGTCCATGCCGATGCTCACGCCCGCGCTGGCGATCACCACGTCGGGCAGGCCCTGGGTGGCCAGGCAGGCCTGGCCGGCGGCCACGATGCTCTCGGTATCGGCCACGTCGGCGCCATAGACGCGGCACCGCGTGCCGTCCAACCCCTGCGACGCCGCCCAGCCCTGCATCTCCGTCACCCGCCGCGCCACCAGCGCCAGCCGGTAGCCCTCGCGCGCGAACCGCGAAGCCAGGGCCTGGCCGATACCGCTGGAGGCGCCGGTGATGAAGACCAGTGGCGAGGTTGGCGAAGCATTCACGGTGGCATCCTCCATTCAGCAGCCAGCAAGGCCGGTGCAACATCCGGCCGGAGCGCACCAAGCGGCGAGCGAGGCCACGCAAAACCTAGGGACAGCAAGGGTCCGGCTTCGCCGGCCCGAGCTGTCGTCCCCCCTCCAAGCGCCGCGCAGCGGCGCGCCAGAGAGGGGGGAAGCCGCAAAGCGGCGCAGGGGGGAGTCACCTCCTCTCCATGCGCATCTTGACGCGCCCTTTGAAATTCGCGACGCGCTCGTCGCCCACGTAGTCCAGCGTGTCGGCCTGCAGGCGGTCGCTGCCGCGCAGCAGGGTGACCGGCTGGTCGGACACGATGCGCTCGGGCGAGGTGAAGATGTGCAGGAACTCGCCATGGAATTCCAGCCGCGGCACCGACTCGCCGCGGACGTTGACGCCGGCCTCGCGGATCACCACGGCATTGCCCCGGAGCACGAATTCGGTTTGGTCGCCGTTGGAGGTGATCAGGCGGGCGCTGGCCAGCGTGGGCAGCCCCTGCTCGCCGACGTGGCGGATGCGGCCGTCGTCGATCTCGATCATGTCGACCGCGGGGTAGTGGCGCGCCTCGACGCCCGAGACGTTGGTCTTGAGCTGGCCCGCGGCGTCGAACACCTTGACCGAGAAGCCGCGCATGAAGTAGTCGGGGTCGGCGCTCACCGGGCGCGGCGCTTCCGGCGGCTCGGCTTCAGGCGTGGCGCGCAGCAGCCAATACGAGGCCATGGCCAGCAGGCCCATGAGCAGCACGGGCAGGTAGATCGAGAGCACGTCGAGCAGCTTGCGCTTGCGCCGGGGCGCGCGGGGCGTGTCCGTCTGGTCGACGCCGCCAGCCAGCAGGTCCAGGGTGTCGCCGCTGCTCACCGCGCCGCGGCCTCCAGCTCGCCGGCGTAGGCGCCGCTGGCCACCAGCAGCAGGTCGCAGAACTCGCGCACCGCACCCGCGCCCGGCAGGCGGCGCGGGATGAAATGGGCCACGGCCAGCACCTCGTCGTGCGCGGTGGAAGGGGCGCAGGCCAGCGCGGCACGGCGCAGCAGCGGCAGGTCGGGCCAGTCGTCGCCCATGGCGGCCGCGGCGGGCCAGTCCAGCCCGAGCGCTTCGAGCACGGCTTCGGCGGCGGGCGCCTTGTCTTCGGTGCCCAGCCGGAGGTGGGTCACGCCCAGGGCCGCCAGGCGCAGGCGCAGCGCCGCCGAGTCGCGCCCGCTGATCACCACGGGCGTGATGCCGGCGCGCTGCAGCAGCTTGATGCCGTGGCCGTCGAGGGTGTGGAAGCGCTTGAGCGCCTCGCCGGTGTCGCCGAAGTACAGGCCCCCGTCGGTGAGCACGCCGTCCACGTCGAAGAACGCCACCTTCACGGGCTGGGCCCGCAGCAGCAGCTCGGGTGGGAACGCGAGCACGGGCTTCATATGACTTTCGCGCGCATGAGGTCGTTGCTGTTGAGCGCGCCAAGCAGCCGGCCGTCTTCGTCGACCACCAGCACCCCGGTGATGCGGTTGGCTTCCATGAGGCGGGCCGCTTCCACCGCCAGCGCATCGGCGTGCACGGTGCGCGGGTTGGGGCGCATCACGTCGCGCGCGCGCAGCGTGCGCAGGTCCACGCCGCTGCCGGTCTTCTCGATCAGGCGGCGCAGGTCGCCGTCGGTGAAGACGCCCTGCACGCGGTCCTGCGCGTCGACCACCGCGCTCAGGCCCAGGCCCTTGGCGCTGATCTCGCGCATGAGGTCCATCAGGCTGGTGTCCAGCCCGACGCGCGGCGCGTCCCCGGCGGCGCGCATCACGTCGCGCACGTGGGTGAGCAGGCGGCGGCCCAGCGCCCCGCCGGGGTGCGATCGGGCGAAGTCGTCGGCCTTGAAGCCGCGCGCGTCGAGCAGGGCCACGGCCAGCGCATCGCCCAGGGCGAGCTGCGCGGTGGTGCTGGCGGTGGGCGCGAGGTTGTGCGGGCAGGCCTCCTTCTCGACCGAGGTGTCGAGCACCACCTCGGCATGGCGGCCCAGCGTGGAATCGGGCCGGCCGGTGAGCGCCACCAGGGGCACGCCCATGCGCTTGATCAGCGGGAGCAAGGCGGTGAGCTCCTCGCTCTCGCCGCTGTTGCTGATCGCCAGCACGAGGTCGGCGGCGGTGATCATGCCCAGGTCGCCATGGCTGGCCTCGGCCGGGTGCACGAACAGGGCGGGCGTGCCAGTGGAAGCCAGGGTGGCGGCGATCTTGCGGCCGATGTGGCCGCTCTTGCCCATGCCCATGACCACCACGCGCCCGGCGATGCCCAGCGCGCGCTCGACCGCATCGATGAACGGCGCGCCCACGCGCCGCGCCAGGGCGTCCACGGCCTGCGCCTCGATGGCCAGGGTGTCCCGGGCCAGGGCCAGAACGCGGGCGGGGTCGTGGGTGGACGGCATGCGGACGATTATCGCCGTCGGCGCGTCATCCGTCGGCCCGGCGCCGCCTTACGCCGGGCGCCCGCCGATCCGGCGCCGGCACATGCCCACAATGCCTCGCAGGCGCTGCGCCGATCCGCCACCGGACCCGGCGCTGCCGATTGCAGCAAGCCATGGCCACGAGCAGGGTCGCCATGGTGGTCTCCAGCCCCGGCCTTCGCGCCGGGGCCTTTTTTCGTGGGGATGTCAGCCCGCCGCGGCGGTTGCAGCAGTGGCGGCGGCGGTGCTGCACATGTGCAGCAACTCGGCCTTGGCGATCTTGCCGGTGGGCGTCATGGGCAGCTCGTCGACGATCTCGATGCCCAGGCTGCCCAACTCCAGTGGCAGCTCGGCCTGCACCGCCCGCTTGAGCGCGGCCAGGTCCAGCGCTGCGGGCCCCGCCTGGCTGGTGGTGGTGATGAACGCCCGCGGCACGTGCCCGCCGCGCCCATCGGGCAAGCCCACCAGCGCCGCCTGGCGCACCCCCGCCTGGCGCGCCAGCGCCTCCTCCACATCGCGCGGAAACCAGGCCGCCCCATCCACGCGCAGCAGCTCCGAGCGCCGCCCGCGCATGGTCACGTACCCGTCCTCGTCGAGCAGCCCCAGATCGCCCGTGCGCAGCAGCCCGCCCTGGGTGACCTCGGCGGTCTTCTCCGGCTTGCCCCAGTACCCCCACATGAAGCCGCCCTTGAGCACGATCTCGCCCACCTGGCCCGGCGGCAGCCGCCGCCCCTGGCCATCGACCATCCACACCTCCTTGTCCGGCAGCGCCGGCCCCACGCGCATGAGCTTGCCGTCATCGGGCTCGAGCTCGGGAAAGCCCAGCGCCATGAAGCCGCCGAGCTCGCTCTGGCCGAAGCTCTCCACCAGCGGCAGGCGCAGCTCGTCGCGCCAGGCCCGCTTGAGCGTGGGCGGCACCGGCCCGCCGCCCGACAGGCCCAGGCGCAGCGCGCTCGGCACGCGCCCGCGCCGCGCGCTCTCGGCGCGCAGCTCCTCCAGCACCGTGGGGTTGCCTACCAGGACCGTGGCGCCGGCCGCCTCCAGCGCCTCCCAGCCCGCTGCCTCGCCCCAGAAGCGCATCACGTGCACCTGCGCGCCGCGCGCCAGCCCGGGCAGGATGTTGCCCACCAGCTGGTAGGAGCTGGACAGCGCCGTGGGGCCGAAGCAGACGTCGTGCGGGCCGATGCGCAGCCGCTCGGCGATGCAGCGGCTGGCGCGCACCGTGGGCTCGTGGCACAGGCAGGCGCCCTTGGGGCGGCCGGTGGTGCCCGAGGTGTAGGACAGGTGGGCCACTGCGTGCTCGTCGCCGGGGTCGGGCGGGGCGGCGAAGCCCTGGGCCATCAGCTCGGGCAGGGACAGAGCGCCTTCCTGCGCGCCGTCCATGCACACCAGGTGCGCGATGCCTGGCACCTGGGCCACGGCCGCGTCCACGGCGGCGCGCATGTCGTGGGTGTAGACGATCACGCGCGGACGGTGGTCGTCGAGGTAGTAGGCGAGCTCGTGCTGAAACTTGACGTTGACCAGGGCGGCGATGGCGCCGATGCGCCAGGCACCGAACAGGGTGATGAGGTAGTCCATGCCGTTGTGGGCGAAGACGGTGACACGGTCACCCTTGGTCACGCCCAGGTAGGCCAGCAGGCCGGCCATGCGCTGCATCTGCTCGGCCGCCTGCGCGTAGCTCAAGCGGCGCGTGCGGTCCACCCAGGCAAAGGCGGGGCGATCGGGGTGGCGCAACGCGCCTTCTGTCAGCAGGTCTTGCAGCAGCATGGGGGTGTCCAGATCTTTCGTCGGTCAGTCGAATTCAGTGTAGGAGCCGCTCATGGGCTGCGGAAGACATGGCGCCGCCATGAAGTCCATAACGCACCAGTTATGGGCCGTGTTCGTGCGCCGAAGCGGTCTCCCCATGCGGCCTGGCCGCGCTCACGGCGCGCGTTCGCGCAGTTGGGTGATGGGGAATCGGTGCACTTCGGCGAGCAGCTTGGCCAGGCTGGCGGCGGTGTGATCGAGCAGGGCATTGCCACGGGTGGCATCGGCATCGAGCGCATTCCCGCAGGCCCCCAGGGGATGCAGGTCCTGGGTCTTCCAGCCGAAGCCGATGCTGCCGTCGGGATAGAGGAACTCGTAGTCCTGTTCGATCTGCACCGATGCCGGCACGAAGTTCTGCGCCAGCTCCATGCGCACCAGATCGGGCCGCAGCGCGAGCATGCGGGAGGTCTCGCTCGATCCCCCGTGGATGCCGTGGCGCCGCTCTTCGGGGGGGAACAGCCCTTCCGAACCCCCGAAGGCGTAGGAGCTCGCGCACACGACGAGCATGTCCAGCCGCACGCGCAGGTCGCGCGCGACGATGTCCATGACCTGCGGCTGCCCGCCATGGGAGTTGAACAGCACCAGCTTGCGGATGCCGGCGCGATGCACGCTCTCGCCGATCTCCGTCCAGAGCCGGGCCAGCGTGTCCGCCGACAGTGTCAGCGTGCCCGGGAAATCGATGTGCTCGTTCGACTTGCCAATGGCCTGCATCGGCAGAAACGTCACCGGCAGGTCCTGGGGCAGCTTGGCGATGGTGCGGGCGATGACGCCTTCGTTGATGCAGGCATCGACGTACACCGGCAGATGCGGCCCGTGCTGCTCCACGGCGGCCACGGGCAGCACGGCGACCGTATCGGCCGGCAGCCGCTCGAAATCGCAGGTGGTCATCTCCACCCAGAGGCGGCGCGGCAGCGGCGCGCGGGAGGCGTTGGAGGGGGTCATCGGTCGGTTCTCCTGGGATTGTTCGTCACGCCCGTACCGGGTCGCTGTTCATCGCGGTGTCCAGCAGGCTGGCGACCTCGCCGCACAGGCGCGTGTATTCGGGCGTGAGGCGAAAGCCGTTGCCGCGCGGGTAGGGCGCATCGATCGGCATGGCGCCGATGATGCGGCCCGGCCGCGCGGCGAACACCACGATGCGGCTGGACAGGTAGACGCTCTCGTACACGCTGTGGGTGACGAAGACCACCGTGCACTTGGCGCGCTGCCAGATCTCGAGCAGGTCGTTGTTGAGCTTGAAGCGCGTGATCTCGTCGAGCGCCGCGAAGGGCTCGTCCATCAGCAGCAGGCGCGGCTGCGTGACGAGGGCGCGCGCGATCGACACGCGCATCTTCATGCCGCCCGAGAGTTCGCGCGGATAGGCATTCGCGAAGGCCTGCAGGCTGACCATCTCCAGCGTGGCGCGCACGCGGTCGGCCACCTCGGCGGTGAGTTCCACGTTCTTCAGGCGCAGCGGCAGGTAGACGTTGTCGAACACCGTGGCCCAGGGCATGAGTGTGGGCTCCTGGAACACGAAGCCGATCGCGCGCCGAAGGTGCGCCTGCGCACCGTCGTGCGAGGAGCCCGGCCAGTCGATCTCGCCCGCGCTGATCTCGCCCAGGCCGGCGATCAGGCGCAGCGCGGTGGACTTGCCGCAGCCCGAGGGCCCGAGCAGCGAGACGAACTCGTCGGCGTGGATGTCCAGGTTCAGGTTCTGCAGGGCCTGCGTGCCGTTGGCGTAGACCTTGTCGACGCCGCGCAGGCGGACCAGCGGCTGGCTGCCGCGCGCCACAGCGGTGGGGTTGGTTGGGACATCCATGCGATCACGACCTCATGTTCACGGGAATCCAGGGCCGCCACCGGGTGGCGGTTCTTGCTGCCTAGTTTTCCTGGCGGCTTTCACTCTCGTGCCAGTGCGCGAGCAGCTTGTGCTGGACGTAGTTGGACAA
>CAZAPJ010000051.1:0-33751 GCA_964487025.1 uncultured Hydrogenophaga sp. | reverse complement strand
TCACCGACCTCGAAGACGCCTTCCGCCTCTGGCGCTTCCGCCACGTCACCACCGTGGAGCGCATCATCGGCTTCAAGCGCGGCACCGGCGGCACGGGCGGCGTGAGCTACCTGCGCAAGATGCTGGACGTGGTGCTGTTTCCGGAGATCTGGCGGTTGCGGACGGACCTTTGATCCCGCCCCGCCAGGGCATCCCGCCAGCTCACTCCTCCACGAACGCCTCTTCGCGCTTGGCCCGGACTGAGGGCAGCAGCACCACGATGAGCAGCACGGCCGCAACGGCGAGCAGGCTGGCGGACAGCGGGCGCGTGACGAGCACGCTCCAGTCGCCGCGCGAGATCAGCAGCGCGCGGCGCAGGTACTCTTCCATCATCGGCCCCAGGATCAGGCCCAGCAGCAGCGGCGCGGGCTCGCACTTGAGCTTATGGAATACATAGCCAAGGATCCCGAAGATGGCCACCATCCAGATCTCGAAGGTGTTGTTGTTCTCGGAGTAGACGCCCACGGCGCAGAACAGCACGATCGCGGGGAACAGCCATTTGTAGGGGATCGTCAGCAGCTTGATCCACACGCCGATCATCGGCAGGTTCAGCACGATCAGCATCAGGTTGCCGATCCACATCGAGGCGATCAGGCCCCAGAACAGCTCGGGGTTGCTGGTCATGACCTGGGGGCCGGGCTGGATGTTGTGGATCGTCATCGCACCCACCATCAGCGCCATGACGGCGTTGGGCGGAATGCCGAGCGTCAGCAGCGGGATGAAGGAGGTCTGCGCGCCCGCGTTGTTGGCGGACTCGGGGCCCGCCACGCCGCGGATGTTGCCCTGGCCGAACGGCACCTCGCCGGCCCCGAGCTTCATCTTCTTCTCGATGGTGTACGAGGCGAAAGCCGACATCAGCGCGCCGCCGCCGGGCAGGATGCCCAGCGCCGAGCCCAGCGCGGTGCCGCGCAGCACCGCGGGCGTCATGTCCTTGAAGTCCTGCTTGGTCGGCATCAGGCCCTTCACCTTGCCGGTGAACACCTGGCGCTCGTGTGACGGCACGGCCAGGTTGGCGATGATCTCGCCATAGCCGAACACCCCCATCGCGATCGCGATGAAACTGATGCCATCGGTCAGCTCCGGGATGTCGAAGCTGTAGCGCGCCACGCCCGAGTTCACGTCCGTGCCGACCAGGCCGAAAGCCAGCCCGAGCAGGATCATCGCGATCGCCTTAATCAGCGAGCCCGAGGCCAGCACCACGGCGCCGATCAGGCCCAGCACCATCAGCGAGAAATACTCCGCCGGGCCGAAGCTCAGCGCCACTTCGGTCAGTGGCGGCGCGAAGCCCGCCAGGATCAGGGTGCCCACGCAGCCGGCGAAGAAGGAGCCCAGCCCGGCGGCCGCCAGGGCAGGTCCGGCGCGCCCCTTGCGCGCCATCTGGTAGCCGTCGATCACCGTGACGACCGAGGACGCCTCGCCGGGCAGGTTGACCAGGATGGCGGTGGTGGAGCCGCCGTACTGCGCGCCGTAGTAGATGCCCGCGAGCATGATGAGCGCGGCCACCGGCGGCAGCCCGTAGGTGGCCGGCAGCAGCATCGCGATCGTCGCGACCGGCCCGATGCCGGGCAGGACGCCGATCAGCGTGCCCAGCAGGCACCCGACGAAGGCGTAGACCAGGTTCTGGGCCGTGAAGGCGACGCCGAAGCCGATCGAGAGGTTGGTGAGCAGGTCCATGGATACCCCTGTGCTGGCAAGCCGCTAGGCGAGGAAGGAAGGCCAGATCGGAAAGTTCAGCTTCAGCGCGATCTCGAACGCGATGTAGCTGCCGATGGCCAGGATGGTGGCCAGCACCAGCACGCCCTTGAGGCTAAACTGGTCGCCCGCCAGGCTGGCGATGAACGTGAGGGCGTAGATCGCGACGATCAGCCCCATCGATGGAATGCCGATGCTGGGCAGGCCGCCCAGCAGCACGCCGAAGGCCAGGTTGGCGCCGATGACGAAGACCAGCGGCCGCCAGGCGATGTGGCCCACCGGCTCGCCGTCCTCGGTCTCGACCATCAGGGCCTTGATGGTGATCAGCACGCCCATGATGGTGATGAGCACGCCCACCATCAGCGGAAAGTAGCCTGGCCCCATGCGGGCGCCCACGCCGACCTGGTAGGTCGTGGCGCCCCAGGCGAAGGCGATCCCGAACGCGCTGAACAGCACGCCCGAGAAGAAGTCTCTCTGGCTCTTGATCCTCAAGGTGGTCTCCTGGTGCAGCGTTGATCGCCACCGCCGCGCGTCTCGCGGGCCGGCGGCGATGGCACGAAAGCGTCCGTGCGCCAGGGATGGTAGGAAGAGCGGCCCTTGTCGTGGATGACCAAAACATTGCCGTTTGGCAATGTGCGGCAGGCCCGCCGCGTTGGCGCTTCAGATGCCTGGCGCGGGCAGCTCGATGACGGCGCGCAGGCCCGGCCCGGCGTCCTCGAAGCACAGGTCGCCGCCGTGCAGGGCCGCCACCGCCTTCGCGCTGGCCAAGCCGAGGCCGTGCCCCGGCCGGCCGCGGTCGAGCCGGTGGAAGCGTGCGCCGAGCCGCTCCAGCTCGGCCGGTGGAACGCCCGGCCCATCGTCCTGCACGGTGAGCACCACGCGCCCGGCCTGGGCTCGGGTGCCGATGCGGACCGTGGCGCCCCGGCCGGCGTACTTGAGCGCGTTGTCGACCAGGTTCGCCACGGCGCCGGCCAGCAAGTCCCGGTCGCCGCTCACCTGCACGGCCTCGGCCGGCTCGCGCCGCAGCACCGCGCCCTGCGCCTCGGCAACGGCTTCGTAGAGCTCCACCACGTCGTCCGCGATCACGCCAAGCTCCACCGGCCTGAAGCCGCGGCGGCGCGCCCCCGCCTCGGCCTCGGCGATCTGCAGCAGCTTCTCGAACATCCCGGTCAGTTCCTCGATCTCCCGGATCGCCGCGCGGATGGCCTCCCGGCGTTCGGCCGGCGCCACGTCCGCCTGCTCGGCCTGGCGCAGCCGGACCAGGATGCGCGTCAACGGCGTGCGCAGGTCGTGGGCGATGGTGTTGGAAACGTGCCGCACGCCGTCCATCAGCGACTCGATGCGATCGAGCATCGCGTTGATCTCCCGGTTCAGCAGCGCGAATTCGTCGTCCTCGTCCGACAGCTCGACCCGCTCCTGCAGCTCACCCGCGGCGATGCGCGCCGCCGTGCGGCGGACCGCGCCCACGCTGCGCTCGAGCTCCTGGCGGAACACGAAGGTCCCGCCGATCAGCAGCAGCGTCGCGACGATGCCGGCGGCCGCGCTCGCGCTGGCGACGAGCCGCTCGATGAGCGCCTGGTCGCGCAGGTCCTGCCCGACCACCAAGGTCCCGCCATCGGGCAGCGCATGCACGACCAGATAGGCCTCCACGGCCCGCCCGTCGCGCTGCACGCGGCGCGGCCTGAGCTCGCGGCCGCCGGTGGCTTCCGGCAACTGGTCGAGGTTGCCCGCGAGCTTGCGGCCCTCGCGGTCGGTCAGCAGGTAGATCTCGTTGTCGGAATTGCGGCCGTCGTTCAGGGCCTCCGCAATCGCGGCGACCACCGCCCGCGTACCGCCCTCGTCCGCGCTCGCCACCAGGTAGTGCGCCGCCAGCGCCACCTGCCGCACCATGCGCTGGTGCAGCAGGCTGACCGTCTGCAGGTTCACGACCGCCAGCGCCGCGATCATCGTGATCGCGACCAGCAGGCCATAGTAGAAAGCCAGGCGGAAACCGACCGACCGCCACAGCCGTTTCGCCGTGTCGATCATGGCGGCGCCGCCGGCGGCTCATCGTCGGCCAGGCGGTAGCCGATGCCGCGCACGGTGTGGATCAGGGGCCGCGCGCCGCCCGCGTCCAGCTTGCTCCGCAGCCGGCTGACCTGCACGTCGATCACGTTCGTCTGCGGGTCGAACTGGTAGTCCCACACGGCTTCGAGCAGCATGGTCCGGGTCAGCACCTGCCCCGGGTGGCTCATGAGGTAGGCCAGCAGGCGGAACTCTCGCGGCTGCAGCGCCACCGGGCGGCCGCCGCGCTCGGCCTGGCGCTTGGCCAGGTCGAGCTTCAGGTCCGCCACCTGCAGCGTGCGGATCGCGGGGCCCGGGCGGGAGCGCCGCACCAACGCCTCGGCCCGCGCGACGAGCTCCGAGAACGCGAAGGGCTTGGTGAGGTAGTCGTCACCGCCCGCCTTGAGGCCGCGCACGCGCTCGTCCAACGCGCTCAGCGCGCTGAGCACCAGCACCGGCGTCTTCTTGCCCAGCGCCCGCAGGGTTTCCAGGATGGAGAGGCCATCGACCTCGTTCGGCAGCATGCGGTCCAGGATGATCAGGTCCCACGGCTCGCCCGTGGCGCGCCCCAGCCCCTCCACGCCGTCGCGGCAGACCGCCACCACATGGCCGAGCGCCCGGAAGCCCTGGGCGATGTAGCGCGCGTTGTCCGCATCGTCCTCCACCACCAGGCAGCGCCACATCACGGGGGCTTCCATCAGGCCGGCCTTCCCACGGCCATGCCAAGCCCATCGCGGCGTTCCCGCGTCTTTTCATCCAGACCCGTCATCACAAACATCTCCGTGGCTCCAGTGCCCTGCATTCTGCTCGACGCCGGATGCAGCAGCGGGCCGCATGAGCGACCCACACGCATTTTGCGCAACCGCCGGTCTGCTACCCTCCCGGAGACCATCCAACTCCAGGGAGCGCAAGTGGCCTTTGACCACGCGGATGCAACGGGCGAGATCAGCACGGAGAAGCTGTTCTCGGCGTTCGAGCGGCAGCCGGATGCTGTCGTCGACGGAAAAATCGAGCGGTTGCCGCTTCACGATCGCCTCACGCCGGAGAACTTCGAGCGGCTGGTTGCCAGGCTGGCCGATCCGGCCGATGGGATGTCGGTGCGGGCCTCCCGCTATGGCAAATCGGGCAGCACGCAGGGCGGCATCGACGTCATGGTCATCGATCCCGCCACCCGCAAGTGCGATTGCTACGAAGGCAAGCGGTTGGCCTGTATCGCCAGAGGCGACCTCACCGCCTGGGTCGACAAGTTCCTGAACGGGCCGCATGCCTCCGATGCCCGCAAATTCGTCATCTGCACGACGTTCAACGTCTTCGAATCGACCCATCTGGCCCTGGAATGGAAGGCGTGCGCCAAGCGCCTGGCCGAGCACGCGATCGATGGCGAGCTCTGGGACGGTGAGACGATTCATGCGCTGCTTCGCCGCCGGCGAGCGATCGTCAGCGAGCTGTTCGGGGACGCCATCGCCGACCGGTATTGCGTGCAGGAACTCCGTTCGCCGGCGGAGCCGCCCGAGCGCGCATTTCAGGAAAAGCGTGCCGAGCGCTTCGGGCGGTCCTTGTCGCTGCAGAACGTGAGCGTCTCCTGCGACGTGCTGATGCCCAGCGATGACGAGATCGGCACAGGCGCGATCCTGTCCTTTGCGCGCCGCGACCTTTCGGGCATTTCGATCAGCGTCTCGGGCAAGGAGTTCGTCCGCTGGATGCAGTGGCGCGCCCATGCACGAGCCGACCAGACGCGTCCGTACGCCATTCCGACGGCGGGGGATGCCAGCAGGGTCGTGCTGATGGCCAACTCGGCCAAGCTGATCCTCAACGAGGACGAAATCCGGCATCTCGACTGGGCCCTGCAGACAGCCTGGGCCTCGTTCTACGAAACCGCGAACCGGCAACTGACGCACTACCGATGCGGCCGATTCAAGCGGCTGCGGGGCAACACGGGGCCATTCGTGCTGGTCTCCGTGAAGCGCTGGCTGTGGCAAGCCATGCTCGCATTCGCCCAGGAGCACGACGCCGCCAAGGGCGATGGTCCTTGGCACATCTTCGATGGCGCGCCAGGCTGCCTGAAGGTCTACACACGGACAACCACCGACCGGTTCGACAGGGGATATCACGCGATCCTGTACGCCTACGACGCGGGAAGCATCTGGCTGCCCTGGGAGACCAGCGTCGCCATCGGATGGAAGGTTCCCACCAACCTTGGGACCGCCACAGACGTGTCGGCTCGCACGAACTGGGACGCCGAGTTCACGCACGATTGGCTGCTGGAAGAGTTCATTCCACAGGTGCTGCGCTGGAGAAGCGCCGTGCAGCAGGCGCAGGAGAAACCGGGCAAGCCCCGCTTCTGGAACCGATATGCCGCTCAGCCCGTTCAGCACCGGGCGGTGGACGTCGCCATCTCCAGCGCCGCTTCGTCTTCGGCCATTGGCCTGAGCCTGCGAACCGTTCCGGAAGACTTCGACGGGTTGAACGAATGCGTCGGCGCCCTGCAATCCCACTTTCATGGACGCCGTTCGGACGTCGAGATCGAACCCGCCCTGGCAAAGGCCGTGCTGAGCGCCATCGACCGCGCGCTCACGTTTGCGAAGCTGCCTTACGAGGGCTATCTTCGCGACGCGCTGAGCATCCCACCCGGGGAAAACCTCGTCGCCGCTGTTCGCGCGCGTACCCGGGCCGGTGTTGCGGCGACCTCTTCAGACGCCATGGACTTCCTGCTGCGCGGGCTGCTGGAGGTGATGAATGCCGTGAAGGCGGTACCGGCGGGCGAGCTGCGCCATATCGCCGCCATGCTGGAGCCAGTGCTCGACCGCTACAACGAGGATGTGGTCTGCAGCTTGTTCACAGCCGAGTAGCGGCGTTACAGTCATGCGCCTACACGAGCGCTTTCTACTTTCGACATAAGGTGCGACGGCATCAGCCAGCTTCGGACAGATGTTGCAAGGGGGATCTCTGCTTTGCAATCCGGCCTATTGCTTGCCCGTCCGCGCTCACGAACTCAAGACTCCCATCGATGCCAACATCGCCGGTGTTCGTCTCACGCCAAATCTGCCGTCGGCGTGCCGCGTAGCCCTGGGCAGTAGTAATGCCACGACGCTCCTGCGCATAGGTCGTACCAACTTTCGGAAATTGCATGGCAACTGGCTCTCTGCAGCTTGAAGCAGCGCACTATAGCCGGTGACTTGAGTTAAGCCGAACTTTGACGTTCTGCGAGACGTAAGTACCTGTTGCGCAGCGACCCGAAAGTGTGGACGCCCCAACTGCTGGCACGCGAGTCGCAGGGGTACGCATCGGACCGCAGACGCGTGCCGAGATTGACGCCTGGAAGCAGAAGGTGCTGAATGCGCCGGCGGGGAGCGTTCCGAACCGCATGGGGCGCGGCGTCGGAGCAAACCTTGGCCAGGCGAGTTGATTCGTGAGCCAGAGATCAACCTTGTAGCAATCGCGCCTTCCACAGCCGGTCAAACGCATCGCAGAATTCGGATGCGTGCTTGGACAGCGGCCTGTACCGATCATGCAGAAGCCGGATCTCCAACTGCACAGTGGAGCGGAAAGGGCGAGCGACAAGCATGGAGAAGGTCTGCCCTGCCGCGGTAAGTGCGTCAACAATGGCCACCCCCGCTCCGGCTCTGGCGAACCAGCATGCGATCTGACCCGAGCGGACTTCCACATTTACAGACAGCTCACCTGCACAGACCTCAAGGCTCTGCCGAACGATCCGGCCATAGGTCGTCGATCCAGAGAACGAAATCAGCCTTTGTCCACGTAGATCCTCGGGACGGATGGTGCGCTTCGCCGCGAGGGGATGATTTTCGTGCATCACGCAGACCAGACCGGATTGATAGCTGGCAATCGTGACCAGATTCGGATGATCAGCCGCCAGCATGGCTACGCCGACATCGGCTACTCCATTGACCAGCGCTGCAACCAGATCGTGGGGAACAAGAAGATCCACTCGCACATTCAGAGTGGGATACCTGGCCAGTAGGTCAACGACGGTGCGCGGGACGACATGTATCCCAAGGCTAGGGGATGCGACCACGCACAATGTTCCGGATTGAGGATTGGCCAACGCACGGGAGACGACGCTCGCTCTCTCGACTGCCTCCCATACGGCCTCTACTTCCGTATATAGCCGGTGTGCATCGGGCGTCGCGATCAGCCGGCCTTTCACGCGTTCGAACAGCCGGATACCGGACCGCCGTTCTGAAAGCGTCAAAAGCTTGCTGGCGGCAGGCTGGGAAATGTGGAGAAGCTGCGCTGCACCGCTGACTGTCCCCGTCAGCATGACGGCTCTAAAGACTTCCATCTGCCGGAGATTCATGCCGTCAGCCATGGCCAAAGTATAACCAAAGGTTAATCGTTATAAAACAATAGCCATTTGACGCTGTGATTCCTCGCTTTTGATAATCGCGTCAGGAGGCAACCATGCATCAAAAATTCTTTGTCCAATGCTTCGCATTCTTAGTACTGCTGTGCGCGCCTGCAGCCTTCAGTCAGACGCATTGGCCTGAACGTCCGGTTCGGATCATCGTTCCTTACCCCGCGGGCGGTTCGCTGGACCTCACGATGCGCGTGTTGGCCCAGCGGCTTTCCCTAGAGTGGAAGCAACCTGTGGTCGTCGAGAACCGACCCGGCGCTGCGGGAACGCTTGGTGCAGACACCGTCGCAAAGTCGCCTCCGGATGGCTATGTATTGGGGGGTGGGGCTTCCCCCATCCATACCACCAACAGACTCATGTTCTCCAAGTTGCCATTCGATCCGGAGAGAGATATCACGCCGATTCTGCTGGTGGCGAAGAACCCTTTATTTTTGATCGTGCATCCTTCGGTTCCGGCAACCACACTACTCGAATTCATCGCATATGCGAAAGCCAATCCCGGAAAGATGAAATATGGCAGCGTCGGTCCCGGGTCTCCACAGCATCTTTCTTTTGAGACGCTGAAGGCACGCGCCGGCATCGACGTGGTGCACGTCCCTTACAAGGGAGCATCGGCCGCCATGCAGGACCTGCTTGGCGGGCACATAGACGCAGTGATCGATACGACAGCGATGCAGCAAGTGCGCGCAGGCAAGCTCCGTGCCATTGGCGTGCTCGGCGACGATCGATTCATTGGCGAGCCAGATCTCGCGTCTTTTTCCGAACAGGGCTATCCAGGGATGGAGTTTTCGGGGTGGTTCTCGCTGTTCGGCCCCGCCGGCATGCCGGCCTCGCTGGTGAGCAAGATCAATCGTGACGCAAACAGCATTCTCATGATGCCGGATGTGAAGAAGCAATTGCTTGACGTGTTGACCGTGGCTGCAGGCGGCTCAACCCAGGAGTTTCGGAACTTCATTCAACGGCAGATGGAAATGCTGACCGAAGCCGTGAGAACGGCAGGAGTCAAGCCCGAATGAGCCAGCATCAGAAGAACGATCCTCTCAAAAGGACGAGGCGAATCGTCACCGGTCATGACGCAAATGGTCGATCGATATTCCTCAGTGACGGCCCTTCTGAATTCGTCCGCATGAATGGCATGCCGAACTTCGTGACCACGGATCTTTGGAAAACGGATGAGACGCCGGCGGCCATTGAGTCAAAGAGAGAAACGTGTTCGCTGCCTGTCGTCACGCCGCCGCCTGAGGGAGGAACGCTGCTTAGGGTTGTCGAATTCCCTCCTGACAGCGACCTGCTTCCCAAACTAAAGACCGGTGAATGGATGACGCAGATGCGGATGCAAGGCTTCAGGGCGCATATCAGCGACTCGCCTCGGCATCCGCTGATGCACAGCACCAGCACCATCGATTACGCCATTGTTCTTAGCGGTGAGATCTGGGCTTTGGTTGATGAGGGCGAGAAGCGGATGGAGGCAGGCGACGTTCTCATCCAGCAGGGTACGAATCATGCCTGGAGCAATCGAAGCGGGGATTCATGCATGGTCGCCTTTGTTCTCATCGACGCCAAACCCCGTTCGAAAGATGAAGCCGAATGAAGCTGGTGACCTATCTCCATGGGCGTGAGGAACGGGTGGGCTGCCTGATCGACGACAGCCGAAAAGTTCTCGACTTGCAGTGTATCCACGAGCATCACTACGGCAAGAGTTCACCGCACCTAATGAGTGTTCTTGCCTTGATCGAAGGTGGTGATGCTGCGCTGGAGCTGGCGAACTCCCTTGTCAGAGCCCGGCACCTGGTTTCTTCCGCGGTTTTGAGCTGGGAGCAAGTGAAACTGAAAGCACCCATTCCATATCCACCGCAGATGCGCGATTTTCTGTGCTTCGAGAAGCACCTCCTGCAGGCATACACCGCACTGCGGAGGATCCGAGCTGCCAAGGCGCCAGACCCCGCCTTGGAAATGCGCGAGATGGAAAGAAAGGGAATCCTTGCGATGCCGCCAACTTGGTACGAGCGGCCGTACTTCTACCACCCCAATCGGCTGAACGTCATAGGTCATGAGCAGGATGTCGTCTGGCCGTCCTATTGCGATCAGCTGGATTTCGAACTCGAGCTGGGGTGCGTGATCGGCAAGCTTGCCAAAGACGTTATCAGGAAGGAGGCGGCAGATTACATTTTTGGATACACCATCTTCAATGATGTATCGGCTCGCGATGAGCAGTCTCGGGAGAATCCTGGGACGCTCGGTCCCGGCAAAGGCAAAGATTTTGATACGGGAAATGTTCTGGGACCCTGCCTTGTCACCAAAGACGAGATCCCGGATCCGTACAACCTGACGATGATTGCGCGCGTCAATGGAGAAGAATGGGCCCGCGGTAACACTGCCGACATGCATTGGAAGTTCGAGGACTGCATCGCGCATGTGGCCCGCTCTGAAAGCCTGTATCCAGGTGAAATCCTGGGATCAGGCACCGTGGGCGACGGCTGCGGATTGGAGCACCTGCGCTTTCTGAATCCGGGAGATATCGTTGAGCTCGAAATCGAAGGAATCGGTGTCCTGCGCAATCGATTTGTGAAGAAAGCAGGATAAAGGCAGCGACATGCTGTTTCCCCCAGTCATCCTCCACCAGCAAACGTTCGCTGGTGGGCTGCCCCCTTCAACAGTCAAGTCCTGGAAGACAGCGATCTGAAGCCGCCAGCCCAATACACGCAATCCGCTGCTGCTCCACACGAAAAACCACAAACTCAGCCGGCTTGAGCAGCGTCATGCCCACTTCGCAAACGACCCGTTCATTGGCGATGTCGTCCAGCGTCAGGGCACTGCCGCGGTCGCAGCGCACGAAGAAGCGCTTTGTTCGGGCTGCGCGCCTTGCGGCATGCCGTTGCGCTGTTCCGTTTGCAGGACGTGGGTGACCGACGGCTTCAAGACCTTGCCGGCGTTGCCGGATCCATCTATCAAATCCGCCCATGGATGGATACAGTACGAGGCATCGATCAACCGCGAGAAAAGGAAGGACTGCATGCGTACCGGACTCTTTCTTCTTGCCGGGTTCCTGCTCCTCGGCGCCGCGTGGGTGCTTGCCAAGCTTTTCTCGCACGACTATCCGTCTTCTGCCCCGACCTTCGCCACGGCGGCTTTTCTCCTGCTGTGGCTCGCGCTCACGGGGTTCAATATGTGGGTCGGCGTAGCCAAGGCCGGCTACTCGGTGGCGGAGGAGTTGCCCATCTTGCTGCTGCTCTTCGGCGTGCCGGCCGCGGCCGCGGTCGTGCTCAAGTGGAAAATGCTTTGAGCGAAAAAGACAAGATAGAAGCGCATACTCCCGACCATGGCCATACCGCATGCCCTTCCGGGCCAAGCCATCGACGTTCAGCCGCTTGGCGCTCGTCTGGCGCAGGAAAAGACCGTCGCGCTGTTCAAGTCCACGGACCTGGAGGTCATGCGCCTGGTGCTGCCCGCGGGCAAGTCGCTGCCGCCGCACCGTGTGCCGGGCGAGATCACCATTCAGTGCATCGAGGGATCGATCGAGGTCACGGCTGAGAACCGGTCCCATGTGCTGCGCGCGGGGCAACTCTTGTACCTTGCCGGCGGCGTCGTGCATGGCGTCACCGCGCTCCAGGACGCTTCGGCGCTCGTCACCATTGCTCTGCGCATGTAGCGCGGCAGGCGGGTTTTCAGTGGGCAGGCACGCTTCGCCCGCCTACCTGCCCACCTGCTACTGCCCACGCCTCAGTTCGGCCGGATGTTGTTGCGCCGGATCACGTCCGCCATGGCGGCGGTGTCGCTCTGGATGCGGCGTGCCAGGCCTTCGGGCGCGGTGCCGGCCATCTGCCAGCCCTGGTCGAAGATCTTCTGGCGGATGTCGTCGCGGCGCACGATCTCGGCCAGCAGCGTGGCGAGCTTGTTCACGTGGGCCTTGGGCAGGCTGTTGGGCGCCGCGATCGCGTTCCAGATTTCGAGCTGGAAGTCGCGCACGCCGACTTCGGACAGGCTGGGCACGCCGGGCACCAGGCTGCTGCGGCCGGCCGAGGTGACGCCGATGGCCTTGAGCCGGCCGCCGCGCACCTGCGCCATGGCCAGGCCCGGGGGCAGCAAGGACATCTGGATCTGCCCGCCGATCATGGCGGTGATGACCTGCGGGTTGCCGGGGTACGGCACGTGCACGGGCGCGATGCCCGAGCGGCTCTTGAGCAGTTCCATGCCGAGGTGGCCCACGGTGCCCACGCCGGGCGTGCCGTAGTTCCACTTGTCGCCGGCGGCGCGCGCGGCGGCCATGAAGGCCTCGCCGTTCTCGGCGATGCTGGTCGGCGCGCTGAGCACCAGCGGCGCCACCGCGATCAGCGACACCGGGGTGAGGTCCTTCAGGGGGTCGTAGGGCGTCTGCGGGTTCAGGATCTTGGCGATGGTCATGTTGCCGTTGATCATGAGACCGATGGTGTGGTCGTCATCGGCGCGCGCCACCTGGGCCGCGGCGACGTTGCCGCCGGCGCCGGGGCGGTTCTCCACCACCACGGGCTGGCCCAGCGCCTGCGCCAGCGGCTCGGCCAGCAGGCGGGCGGTGAGGTCGGGCGAGGAGCCGCCGGGGAAGCCGACCACGATCTTCAGCGGCCGGCTCGGCCAGGCGGCGGCCCGTTGCTGCGCTTGCACCGCCGTGGGCAGCGCGGCCACGGCCGTGAGGGCGGCGGCGGTGGCCAGGGCGTGGCGGCGGGTGATGGGGGTTTGTTGCTGTTGTTCTTGCTGCGGGTGTGTCATGCGGTTTGCCTCATGTCGTTCATGGTGGTTGTGCGGAAAGGGGGCGCCGGGTCCTGCGTGGAACCGGCTGCTGCGCTGCTACGGCTACTGCTGTGGCGGCTGCGGTGGCCCCCCATAGAGCCACGTATTGTCCAGCAAACGCTCGCCCAGCAGGCGCAGGGCGAGATCGCGCCCCCAGCGCAGCGGGCCGCGGGCGTGAAATATGACGCCATTGCGGCGAGAAACCGCCTGCACGCGCGCGTTGCGCTGCCAGCGCGCGCGGGCGTAGCGGGCCAGCAGCGCGGGCCAGTCAATGCTGGCGGGCCGGGTGTTCGCATCCGCATCCTGCAGCAGCCGGCCCAGGGTCCATGCGTCTTCGAGCGCCATCGCCGCGCCCTGCGCGAGGTAGGGCCGCATGGGGTGTGCGGCGTCGCCCAGCAGCGCGATCCGGCCGCGCGCCTGCTCGTGCGGGCCGCGCAAGGGCGGCCGGTCGTTGAGCGCCCACAGCGTCCAGCCGGGCACGGCGTCCACCGTGGCCATGAGTTCGCTCGCGCAGGCCGGGCCCAGGGCGCGCCTGAGGTCGGCGGCGTGGGCCTCGTGCGTCCAGGCCCGGGGGTCGCCGCCAGCCGCCAGGGCGCCCTGCACCACAGCCACCACGTTGAACCATGCGCCGCCCCGCACCGGGTAGTGCACCACGTGCAGCCGGGGCCCCAGCCAGGCCGAGACCACGGGTTCGCGCAGCGCGGCCGGCAGATCGGCCGCGCGCACCATGCCGCGGTACGCCAGGTGGCCGGTGGCGCGGGGCGGCCGCGCGCCCAGCAATTGCGTGCGCACGCGGCTCCAGAGCCCGTCGCAGCCGATCAGGGCCTGGGCGTCGATGCGTTCACCATTGCTGCTGCTGTTGCCATCTGCCAGGGCCACCTGCACGCCCGCGCCATCGGACTCGAACGATCCGAGCCGGGCGCCGAGCCGCAGCGACACGCCAGCCGGCGCCAGGCGCTGCGCGGCCGCCAGCAGCAGGCCGTGCAGGTCGGCGCGGTGCAGCGTGGCATAGGGCTGCCCGTGCCGCGCCACGGCCGCCGCGCCCAGGCGCAGGCGGCCGAGCCGGGCGGCGCCGTCGTGGGCATCGCGCACGAGCAGCGCCGAGGGAAAGGCCGCGCAGGCCTCCAGCTCGGTCATCAGGCCCCATTCGGCGAGCACGCGCACCGCGTTCGGCCCCAGTTGCAGGCCCGCGCCGACCTCGCCGAACGCCTCGGCCTGCTCCAGCACCAGCGCGGGCACGCCGGCGCGGCCCAGCGCCAGCGCGCAGGCCAGTCCACCGATGCCGCCGCCGGCAATGATTGCTCCTTGGGTCATCCGGGCGATTGTGAAGGGAATGGGGACTCCCCCCTGCGCCGCTTTGCGGCTTCCCCCCTCTCTTGCGCGCCGCTGCGCGGCGCTTGGAGGGGGGACGACAGCTTGGGCCGGCGGAGCCGGACCCTCGCTGTCTCTGGGTTTTAGGTTCTCTCGCTCCGGAGGCCGTGTCTTTGCCTCTGACATGGATTTGACAACATATGTCTTTAAAGCCATAATTTCAGGTTCCGCCGAAACCTGGCATCGGGGATCGGCATGACGAGCGGTTTTGCAACCTGAAGGGGGTTTTGCATGCCCAGGAAAAAGGAAGGCAAAGAGGAAGGCCGGGGCGCGGTGCCCGCCGCCTCCGCTGCGGCTCCGAGCGTCAGCCTCAAAGGCCTGCGCAAGAGCGCCCACCTGACGCAGGAGGACCTGGCCGACGCGCTCTCGGTGGGCCAGGACACGATCTCCCGGCTGGAGAAGCGGCACGACATGCTGGTCTCCACGCTGCGGCACTACGTGGAAGGCGTCGGCGGCCAGCTCGCCCTCGTGGCGGACGTTCCCGGCCAGGCGCCGGTGACGATCGACCTGCTCGGCGAGCACAAGCGCAGCGCCAAGAAGCGCCGCCGCCACCGCAACGCGGCTGAACAGCACGGACCCTGACGACGCCAAATCCACGACATGATCCAGACGCCCTACTACCTCATCGACGAAGCGGCCCTGCTGCGCAACCTCCAGGTCATCGACCATGTGCGCGAACACGCCGGCGCCAAGCTGTTGCTGGCCCTGAAGTGCTTCGCCACCTGGTCGGTGTTCGAGCTGATGCGGCCGCACATGGACGGCACCACGTCCTCGTCGCTGTACGAGGTCAAGCTGGGGCGGCAGAAGTTCGGCGGCGAGACGCACGCCTACAGCGTCGCCTTCGCAGACCACGAGATCGACGAGGTCGTGGCCCACTGCGACAAGATCATCTTCAACTCCATCGCGCAGTTCGAGCGTTTCGAGGCCGCCGCCGGCGGCAAGCCCAAGGGCCTGCGCCTGAACCCGGGCGTGAGCTGCGCGGGCTTCGACCTGGCCGATCCGGCCCGGCCGTTCAGCCGGCTGGGCGAGTCCGACCCGGCGCGCATCGAGGCGATCGCCGACCGGCTGGACGGCGTGATGATCCACAACAACTGCGAGAACAAGGACTTCGACCGCTTCGATGCCCTGCTGACCGAGGTCGAGCAGCGCTACGGCGACATCCTCAGACAACTCCAGTGGGTGAGCCTGGGCGGCGGCATCAGCTTCACCGCGCCGGGCTATCCGCTGCAGGCGTTCTGCGAGCGGCTGCGCCGCTTCGCGCAGACGCACGGTGTGCAGGTCTACCTGGAGCCCGGCGAGGCCACGGTGCGGCACACCACCACGCTGGAGGTGAGCGTGCTGGACATCGGCTTCAACGGCAAGCACCTGGCGGTGGTGGACAGCTCGACCGAGGCCCACATGCTCGACCTGCTGGTCTACCGCGAGACCGCGCCGATCGGCAACGGCCAAGGCGAATACCGCTACCAGGTCTGCGGCAAGACCTGCCTGGCCGGCGACGTCTTCGGGGAGGCCTGCTTCGAGCGGCCGCTGAAGGTGGGCGACCGCATTTCGATCGGCGACGCCGGCGGCTACACGATGGTGAAGAAGAACTGGTTCAACGGCGTGCACATGCCCGCGATCGCCATCCGGGCGGGCGACGGCAGCGTGCGCATGGTGCGCGAGTTTTCCTATGACGACTACGTCAGCAGCCTGTCCTGAGTGGATTTGAAGGAGGTGATTCGATGAAACGCAATGTCCTGATCGTGGGAGCGGGTGGTGTGGCCCATGTGGTGGCGCACAAGTGCGCCCAGAACAATGCGCTGCTCGGCGACATCCACATCGCCTCGCGCACGCTGTCCAAGTGCCACGCCATCATCGATTCGATCCGGGAGAAAGGCAGCCTGCAGCGCCCGGGGGGCGTGCTCCAGGCCCATGCGCTGGACGCCATGGACGTGGAGGCCACGAAGTTCCTGATCCGCGCCACGCACAGCCGGATCGTGATCAACGTGGGCTCGCCGTTCCTGAACATGTCGGTGCTGACGGCCTGCATCGAGACCGGCGCCGCCTACCTCGACACCGCCATCCACGAAGACCCCGACAAGGTCTGCGAACCGCCCCCCTGGTACGCGAACCACGAATGGAAGCGCCGCCAGGCCTGCCGCGACGCCGGCGTGACGGCGGTGCTGGGCATCGGCTTCGACCCCGGCGTGGTCAACGCCTACGCGCGCTACGCGCTGGACAACGGCTTCGACAGCGTCGACTCGATCGACATCATCGACATCAACGCCGGCAGCCACGGGCGCTACTTCGCGACCAACTTCGATCCCGAGATCAACTTCCGCGAGTTCACCGCGACCGCCTGGTCCTGGGAGAACAACGCCTGGAAGGCGAACGCCATGTTCGAGCACCGCAGGGACTGGGACATGCCGGTGACGGGCAGGAGCACCACCTACCTGACCGGCCACGACGAGCTGCACTCGCTGTCGCAGCACCTGGGCGTGCCCGACATCCGCTTCTGGATGGGCTTCAGCGCGCACTACATCAACGTCTTCACCGTGCTGAACCAGCTCGGCCTGCTGTCGGAAAAACCGGTGCGCACGGCCCGCGGCCAGGAGGTCGTGCCGCTGGAGGTGGTCAAGGCCGTGCTGCCCGACCCGGCTTCGCTGGCGCCCGGCTACACCGGCAAGACCTGCATCGGCGACCTCGTCAAGGGCCGCAAGGACGGCCAGCCGCGGGAGGTCCTGATCTACAACGTCTGCGACCACGAGGCCTGCTTCGCGGAAGTGGGCAGCCAGGCGATCTCCTACACCGCGGGCGTGCCCGCCGTGGCCGCGGCCCTGCTGATCGCCGACGGCACCTGGGACGCGGGCAGCATGGTCAACGTGGAGGAGCTCGACCCCAACCCGTTGATCGCGCTGATGAACGGCATGGGGCTGCCGACGCGCATCCGCGACGCCCAGGGCGATCGCCTGCTCGAACCGGTATCGGAAGCGGCCAGCCCGCCGGCCGCGAAACGGCGCGCCAACGCGCGCTGAGCCGCCGCCGGCGCGCCTGCCCCACCCCGGAAGGCGGGGCTCAGAGGATGCGGTTGAACCACCAGACCGACAGGCCGGCCGAAAGCAGCGCGAGCAGCGAAGCCGCGAGCGCCAGCAGGCCGGAAATCTCGGTTTCCTTCTTCTCGACCGTCAGGCGCGAGCTGAGGGTCTCGTAGATCTTGCGCAGGTTGTCGGCGGTGCCGGCGTAGAAGTACTCGGCCTGGGTGGTGCGGGCCACTTCCTTGAGGGTGTCCTCGTCGAGCCGCACGCGCATGGACCAGCCTTCGAAGCCGATCACCTCGCCGTCGACCGTGCCCACGCCGACGGTGTAGACGCGCACGCCGCGGTCGGCCGCCATCTTGGCCGCTTCGAGCGTGTCCACGCCGGTGGTGCGCTGGCCGTCGGTGAGCAGGATGATGGCGGCCGAGGTGTACGAACCGGGCGGCACAGGCGTGATGGGCTGGGCCTCGACCCGGGGCTGGCCGAGCGCGCGCCCGCGCGGGCCGAAGGGGTCGGCGCTGCGGCCGTAGGTGAGGTCCGCGAGGCTGATGCGCTGCTCGGGAAACAGCTCGGAGAGCGAGACCACGATGGCGCTGCCGATCGCGGTGGCGCGCTGGAGCTGGAACTTGTCGATCGCGGTCACCAGGTCCTCGCGGCTGAGCGTGACCGGCTGCACCACCTGCGCGGCGCCGGCGAAGGCGACGATGCCGACCTTCACGTGGCGCGGCAGCTCGGCCAGGAAGGCCTTGGCCGCGTCCTGCGAGGCCACCAGCCGGTTGGGCTTGACGTCTTCGGCGCGCATGCTGCCCGAGACGTCCATGGCGAGGATGATGGTCTGCTGGTTCGAGGGCAGCACGATGGTGGCCATGGGGCGGGCCGCAGCGAGCAGCATGAAGGCGATGGCCAGCAGCAGCAGGATGGGCGGCACGTGGCGGCGCCAGCCGGGGCCCTTGCCCATGGCTTCGCGCACGATGGACAGGCTGGCGTAGCGCAGCGCCGTCTGCTTGCGCCGGCGCAGCAGCCAGAGGTACAGCAGCACCAGCAGCGGCAGGGCCAGCAGCAGCCAGAGCAACTGCGGCCAGAGAAAGTTCAGGGGCAGGTTGTTGGTCATGAGGTCGGGACTCCATGGCTGGCGGGCCGGCCGGCGGGTGCTGCGCGGCCAAAGCTCTCGCGGGTGCGGGGCGGCAACTGGGTCGGGACCGACGGCCCGCCCGGCTGCCCGTCGCGGCCCAGGCGCTGGCGGCGCTTGCGCAGTTCGATGAAGCGCAGCAGGGCATCGGCCAGGTCGTCGTCGGTGGAGAGTTCGAGCGTGTCCACGCCGGCGCGGCCCAGGCTGTCGCGCAACTGCGCCTCGCGCTGGGCGGCGATGCGGGCGAAACGCTGGCGAAAGCCGGCGTCGTGCGTGTCCACCAGCAGTTGCTCGCCGGTCTCGGCGTCGCGCACGGGGATCAGGCCGAGGTCGGGCAGTTCGAGTTCGAGCGGATCGAGCAGGCGCACGGCCACCACGTCGTGCCGGCGGGCCAGCTCGCCCAGGGGCTTTTCCCAGCCGGGCTCGCTGATGAAGTCGGACACCACGAACACGGTGGAGCGCTGGCGCACGGTGTGCGCGGCGGCGCGCAGCAGGTCGCCGAGCTGGGTGGCGCCGCCGCCGCGCGCCGCCACGGATGGCCGGGCCGGGGGCGGCGGCGGCGGGTGCTGCAGCACCATCTGCATGAGCCGCAGCACCTGCGTGCGGCCGCCGCGCGCGGGCAACACGGCATCCACCTCGGGCTGGCCGCGCGCGCCGTAGAGCAGCGCGCCGATGCGGTTGCCGTGGCGGCTGATCAGGCGCGCCAGCACGGTCGTGAAGTCCAGCAGCACCTGGCTCTTGCGCTGCTCGCCGGAGCCGAAGTCCACCGAAGGGCTGAGGTCGAGCAGGAACCAGGCGGCCATCTCGCGGTCTTCGGTGAACACGCGCACGTGCGGCTGCTGCAGCCGCGCGGTCACGTTCCAGTCGATGTGGCGCACGTCGTCGTGCAACTGGTACTCGCGCAGGTCGGCCAGGTCCAGGCCGCTGCCGCGCATGAGCGTGCGGTAGTGGCCCTGCAGCAGGCCGTCCAGGCGGCGCAGCACGGTCCATTCGAGCCGGCGCAACAGGGCGTCGGCGCGCTGCGCGGCCGGCGCCTTCACTGCCGCGTCGCTGGAGGCAGGAGGACTGCGACCGAACAGGCGCTTGAACATGTCAGGCCGCCCGCTTTTCCGCTTCCAGCGGGCGGGCCGGCGGCGGAATGTGTTTCATGATCCGTGCGATCAGCGCATCGCTCGTGAGGCCCTCGGACAGGCCCTCGTACGACAGCACCACGCGGTGGCGCAGCACGTCGGGCACCAGGTCGACCATGTCCTCGGGCAGCGCGTAGCTGCGTCCGCGCAGCATGGCCAGGGCGCGCGCGCCCTCCACCAGGCCGATGGTGGCGCGCGGGCTGGCGCCGAAGGTGATGAGCGTGGCCATGTCCTTGATGCCGTGCTTGTCGGGGTTGCGCGTGGCCGACACCAGGCGCACCGCGTACTGCACGAGCGACGGATCCACATACACCTCGCGGCACTGCGCCTGCAGCGCGGCAAGCTGGTCGGTGGTGGCCACCGCGTTCACCTGCACGGCGGGTCCGGTGACGCGCTCGACGATGACGTATTCCTCTTCGTCGGTGGGGTAGTCCACCAGCACCTTCATCATGAAACGGTCCACCTGGGCCTCGGGCAGCGGGTAGGTGCCCTCGGTCTCGATCGGGTTCTGCGTGGCCATCACCACGAAGGGGCGCGGCACCTTGTGCGATTCACCGGCGATGGTGACCTGCCGCTCCTGCATCACCTCCAGCAGCGCGCTCTGCACCTTGGCCGGCGCGCGGTTGATCTCGTCGGCCAGCAGCAGGTTGGCGAACACCGGCCCGAGCGAGGTGCTGAAGTCGCCCGTCTTCTGGTTGTAGATGCGCGTGCCCACCAGGTCGGCCGGCACCAGGTCGGGCGTGAACTGGATGCGCTTGAACCGGCCCTGCACCACGCTGGCCAGGGTCTTGACGGTCAGCGTCTTGGCCAGGCCGGGCACGCCTTCGACCAGCAGGTGGCCCTGCGCCAGCATGGCGACCATGACGCGCTCGAGGAAGCGGTCCTGCCCGACCACCACGCGCTTGACCTCGTAGAGGATCTGCTCCATGAGCTGGGCGGTGTCGGGGGCGGTGTTGGTGTCCATGGAGCGCTCCTGGGTGGCTGGAAAAGAGAAGAAACGAAACTAGAAAGGGGGCAGACCGGCGGCGCGCGCGGCGCTCTCGATCGGCACGGCGAAACCGATGCCCACGAAGGTGCGGTGGCTGGTGGGGTTGAGGATGCCGGTGACGACGCCGACCACCTCGCCGTCCATGGTGACCAGCGGCCCGCCCGAGTTGCCGGGGTTGGCCGCGGCGTCGAACTGGATCAGGTTGCCGATCTCCTGTTCGCCCTCGGGCGACTTGAAGGCGCGGCCGAAGCCCGAGATGACGCCGGCCGAGACCGAGGGGCCGATGCCGAAGGGGAACCCGACCGCCACCACCTGGTCGCCCGGGACCAGGTCGGCGGTGGAGCGCATGGTGGCGGCGTGCAGGTCGTCGGGGATGGTGTGGGCCTGCAGCACGGCCAGGTCGTTCTGGGCCTGCACGCCGGTGACGGAAGCGGTGGATTCCGAGCCGTCGGCGAACACCACCTTGACGCTCTCGGCGCCCTGCACCACGTGCAGGTTGGTCAGGATCACGCCCTGGTCGACGATCACCACGCCGGTGCCCACGCCCTGCTCCCGCTCCTCGCCCTTCTTGTCCTTGGCGTAGGACATGACGCGCACCACCGAGGGGCGGATCTTCTCGGCCGCGCGGGCCGCCGCCGAGGGGATGCTCTTGGTGGTCAGGGTGCGCAGCACGGCGGCGTCGATGTCGTCCTGGGTCAGCGCCTGGGGCACCGGGCGCTGCCAGACGCTGGTGGCCAGCAGGGCCGCCAACAGCGCCAGCGCGGCCCACAGCGTGCGCGGGTTGGCGCCGGTCCGGGTGGCGGCCCGGCGCCAACGCTGGAGCCGGCCGGGAGGCGCGGCCACCGCTTCGGCAGCTGCTGCCGCCGCCACCGGCTGGGGTGGTGCCTCATGGACCCCTTCCCGGGGCCGGCCGGGGCTTCGGCGCGACGGACTGTACACGGCAGGTTTTCGCATGGCCACTCCCAAGAAACCGGTTCAGCACCAGTTGATTCGGCACATCATGCCGGTTTGCGGCATCCGGCTCAAGCGCCCAGCAATTGCCTGAGCACGTAAGGGAGGATTCCGCCTTCGCGGTAGTAGTTCACTTCCACCGGCGTATCGATGCGCAGGATCACCTGCAGCTCGCGCCGCTGGCCGTCGGGCCGGGTGATCACGAGCCGCGCCTCGCTCTGCGGCACCAGTTCGGGGTGCGGCAGCACGTCGATGGTCTCCTCGCCCGTGAGCCCCAGGCTTTCCCAGGCGTCACCCGGCTTGAACTGCAGCGGCAGCACGCCCATGCCCACCAGGTTGGAGCGGTGGATGCGCTCGAAGCTGCGCGCCACCACCGCCTTGATGCCCAGCAGCAGCGTGCCCTTGGCGGCCCAGTCGCGGCTGGAGCCGGTGCCGTATTCCTCGCCCGCGAACACCACCGTGGGCACGCCGGCGGCCTGGTAGCGCATGGCGGCGTCGTAGATGCTGAGCTTCCTGCCGCGGTCCGGGCCGGGCTGCTGGTACAGCGTCCAGCCGCCCTCCTCGCGCGCGCCGTCCGGCCGGGACGGCAGCATCAGGTTCTTGATGCGCACGTTGGCGAAGGTACCGCGCATCATCACCTCGTGGTGGCCGCGCCGGGCGCCGTAGCTGTTGAAATCGGGCTTGGACACGCCCTGCGCGAGCAGCCACTGCCCGGCCGGCGAGGCCTCGGCGATGTTGCCGGCGGGCGAGATGTGGTCGGTGGTGATGGAGTCGCCGAACAGGGCCATGACGCGCGCGCCGCGCACGCCGGGCGCGGCCTGCGCTTCCGGCAGCGCGAGCTCGAAGCCGTCGAAGAACGGCGGCTTGGCGATGTAGGTGCTCGCCGGCCAGGTGTAGGCGTTGCCGCTCACGCCGTGGATGCGCTCCCACAGCTTGCCCGGCTCGCTGGCCACGCGCGCGTAGTTGTCGCGGTAGGCCTTGCCGTTCATGGCGTACTTCATCAGCCGGTGCACCTCCTCGCTGCTGGGCCACACGTCGCCCAGGTAGACCGGCCTGCCGCCCTTGCCGATGCCGAGCGGCTCGGTCATGAGGTCCTTGAGCACGGTGCCGGCGATCGCATAGGCCACCACCAGCGGCGGGCTGGCCAGGAAGTTGGCCTTCAGGTTGGGGTGGATGCGGGCCTCGAAGTTGCGGTTGCCCGAGAGCACCGCGGCGCAGACCAGGTCGTTATGCGTGATCACCGCGTTGAGCTCGGGCGCGAGGTCGCCCGCGTTGCCGATACAGGTGGTGCAGCCGTAGCCGGCCAACGCGAAGCCGAGCCTGGCCAGGTAGGGCAGCAGGCCGGTCTGCTCCAGGTACTCGGTGACGATGCGCGAGCCGGGCGCGAGCGAGGTCTTGATGTGCGGCCTGACCTTCAGGCCGGCCTCCACCGCCTTCTTCGCCAGCAGGCCGGCGGCCAGCATCACCCCGGGGTTGGAGGTGTTGGTGCAGCTCGTGATGGCGGCGATCAGCACGTCGCCGTTGCCGATGGCCAGGCCTTTTTCCTCCTCCGGCTCGGCCCCGGCGGGCGCGCGGGCGCGCGTGGGCCGGTTGGCGACCATCTCCACCACCGAGCGCGGCGCGCCCTCGGGCGTGGGAGCGGCCGCGGGCAGCGGCGGCGGCGCGGGCTCGCCTTCTTCGGTGAGGTAGCGCGTGTGCAGCAACTCGGCCGGGCGGTTGAAGCCGTTCTGCGCGCTGGGCTGGCTGAACAGCTCGGTGAACTGGCGCGCCACCTGCCCCAGTTCGATCCGGTCCTGCGGCCGCTTGGGACCAGCCAGGCTGGGCGTGATCTGGCCCAGGTCGAGCGTGACCACCTGCGAATACTCGATCTCGCCGCGCGCCGGCACGCCGAACAGGCCCTGGGCCCGGAAATAGGCCTCGAACGCCTCGACCTCGCCCTTGCTGCGCCCGGTGCCGCGGAAGTACTCGAGCGTCTTCTGGTCCACCGGGAAAAAGCCCATGGTGGCGCCGTATTCGGGCGCCATGTTGGCGATGGTCGCGCGGTCGGGCAGCGCGAGCGAAGCCGTGCCTTCGCCGAAGAATTCGACGAACTTGCCCACCACCTTGTGCTGGCGCAGGATCTCGGTGACGGTCAGCACCAGGTCGGTCGCGGTCACGCCTTCGCGCAGGCAGCCGGTGAGCTCGAAGCCCACCACGTCGGGCGTGAGGAAGTACACCGGCTGGCCCAGCATCGCGGCCTCGGCCTCGATGCCGCCGACACCCCAGCCCACCACGCCGATGCCGTTGATCATGGTGGTGTGGCTGTCGGTGCCGACCAGCGTGTCAGGGTAGTAGAGCCCGCCCTTGAGGTGCACGCCGCGCGCCAGGTACTCCAGGTTCACCTGGTGCACGATGCCGAAGCCCGGCGGCACCACGCCGAAGGTGTCGAAGGCCTGCATGCCCCACTTCATGAACTCGTAGCGCTCGCGGTTGCGTTGGAACTCGAGCTTCATGTTCAGATCCAGCGCCTTCTTGCTGCCGTAGTAGTCGACCATCACCGAGTGGTCGACCACCAGGTCCACCGGCACCAGCGGCTCGATCTTCTTCGGGTCCTGGCCCAGGCGCGCGGCCACGCTGCGCATGGCGGCCAGGTCGGCCAGCAGCGGCACGCCGGTGAAGTCCTGCAGCACCACGCGCGCCACCGTGAACGGGATCTCGTCGGTGCGCGGCGCGTTGGCCTGCCACTGCGCGAGCTGGGCCACGTGGCCTGGCATGACGCGCTCGCCGTCGCAGTGGCGCAGCACGCTTTCCAGCACGATGCGCAGCGACACCGGCAGGCGCACCACCGAGGGGTACTGCTTGGCCAGCGCGGGCAGCGAATAAAAGCGACCGCTCTTGCCGGAGGCGGTCTTGAAGGTCTTGAGGGTGGACGCGAAGGGATGGGAGAACGGGGTCGTGGTCGTCGTCGTGGGCATGTGGCGCTCCTGGCGGAATCGTGAGGACACCGCACCATTCTGTCAGGAGCCCGGGTTTTATGTGCACACCCCCCTGCGCGGCTTCGCCGCTTCCCCCTCTCTGGCGCGCCGCTGGGCGGCGCTTGCAGGAGGGACGACAGCTCGGGCCGGCGAAGCCGGACCCTTGCTGTCTCAGGGTTTTAGGCTACCTCGCTCCGGCGGCCTTGCCTTCACTCCCGCTCACCCTGGAAGAGGGTTGGGGTGAGGACCGCCGCAGCGCCATCCACTGCAGCTCCGCCAGCACCAGCACGAACACCGCCTGCACCACCAGGTAGGCCTGCCCCAGGGGCGTGGGCGCTGCGGTGCCGCTGAACAGCAGCCACAGGCAGCCGGCGACCCAGGCGAAATTGCCGGTCACGAGCAAGCCCAGCATGACCCGCGAAGGCGAGGCCTGCGAGGCCAGTGCGCCGGCCAGCACGGTGAACGCCAGCAAGGCCGCGCCGGTGGCGCTCAGCAGCGCGCCGGGCAGGCCCAGCAGCGAAGACAGCGGCCCGGCCAGCAGGCCGTGCAGCGCGGCGGTGCCGGCGCACGAGAGGGCATCGGCCCAGAGCAGGCGGCGCAGGCCGGCGGGCGAGGTCAGGGTGGTGATCAGGGACATGGTGCGCTCCTTGGAGGGAAATGGAGAGGAAAAGGGGAGAAGAAAGGGCATGGAATCCAGCGGACCCGGGGACGATGGTTGGCCCCGCGGCGCCACGCGTCCATGACGTGAGAGGTCATGGCCGAACGGCCGGCGGCGCCCTACCATGCGTTCCCATGACCGCCGCTTCGCACCACCACGCCATCCCCTCCCCGTTCGGCGAGCGCCTGCGCCATTGGCGCCAACGCCGGCGCCTGAGCCAGCTCGACCTGGCGCACGAGGCCAATGTGTCGACCCGGCACCTGAGCTGCGTGGAAACCGGCCGCGCCAGCCCCAGCCGCGACATGGTGCTGCGCCTGCTCGACCGGCTCGACATCCCGCTGCGCGAGCGCAACGCGCTGCTGGAAGCGGCCGGCTACGCGCCGATGTACCGCGAACGGCCGCTGGACGCGCCCGACATGGCGCCTGCCCGCGCGGCGGTGCAGCGCATCCTGGCCTGCCACGAGCCCTGGCCGGCGCTGGCCCTGGACCGCCACTGGAACCTGGTGATGGCCAACCGCATGGTGCCGCTGATGATGGCCGGCGCGGCGCCCGCGCTGCTGCAGCCGCCGGTCAACGTGCTGCGCCTGAGCCTGCACCCCGAGGGGCTGGCGCCGCGCATCGCCAACCTACGGCAATGGCGCGAGCACCTGTTCGAACGCCTGCGCCAGCAGATCCAGGCCACCGGCGACGACGCCCTGGCCGCGCTGCTGGCCGAGCTCAAGGGCTACCCGGAGGCGCTGGGCCAGCGGCCGCAGGTGGCGTTGCCGGGCGAACACCAGGGCGTGCTGATGCCGTTCGAACTGCACACGCCGCAGGACGGCGTGCTGCGGCTTGTGAGCACCACCACGGTGTTCGGCTCACCGGTCGACGTCACGCTACAGGAACTCGCGCTGGAGACTTTCTTCCCCGCCGACGAGGCCACGGCCAGCCAGTTGCAGGCGCTCTGGCGCTCGGCCCAGCCGACCGAGCGCGGCTGACCCGGCGCCTGCGCGGCTACATCGGCGGCGCGACGCCAAGCCGTGCGCGAAGCACCGCATGCCGGTGCGCGAACAGGCGCCGGACGAACCACGACAGCAGGCCCCCGGCGAAGCGTGGCTCGAATGCGAGCCGATCCGTGACCCTGCAGCCCTGCCCCCAGGGCTGGATACGCCGCTCGTGCCGCCATGAACGCATCGACCCCATGGGCGATTGCTCCACGAAGCCGGCGCCTGGCGTCCATTCGAGCAGCGTGAGATCGGAATAGTCCACCGGAATCACGCCCAGCAGGTAGATCACGCTGCGGAACAGGCGCTGGCCGGGGACGATCTGCAGATCCGCCAGCGAACGAACGCCGCGGGGCACCCCCATGTGCAGGCAGGGCCTGAGTTCGGCGGAAATGCCTTCGACGGAGGTGATCCACTGCCACGCCGCTTCGGGCGAAGCGGCGACCGTGGATGAGATCTCGAACCTGGCCACGGCGGTGGCGCCCCGCTTCATGACGCCGAGGGCGCGCGCGCCCCTCGCAGCCGCTGCAGCCCATCCACCACCAGCACGCCCACCGCCGCGAAGATCGGCCCGTAGGTCGGCCACTGCGCCGCGCCGATGCGCTCGCCCAGCAGCAGCGCCACCAGCGCCAGCAGCACCGGCTCCACGTAGCCGAGCAGCCCGAACAGGCCCAGTGGCAGCAGGCGGTTGGCCGCCATGTAGAGCGCCAGGGCCAGCGCACTCACCACGCCCAGCACCGGCACTAGCGCCCACAGGTGCGCATGCCCGGCCACCAGCGCCAGCGACGGGGGCTCGCGCAGCAGCACGAACCACAGCGCCGCGGGCACGAGCAGGAACATGTCCAGCCAATGCCCGGCCAGGTGGTCGGTGCCCAGGCGCCGCCGCAGCACGAAATACGCCGTGTAGCCCAGCGCCACCAGCCAGGTCTCCCACGACAGGCCGCCCGAGCGCACCACTTCGTGCGCCACGCCCGCGGCCGCGAGCGCCGTGGCCAGCCATTGCAGCGGCGACAGCCGCTCGCGGTACAGCGCGCGCCCGGCCAGCACCATCACCAGCGGCAGCAGGAAGTAGCCCAGCGACACCGGCAGCGCCCGCCCATGCAGCGGCGCCCACAGAAACACCCAGAGCTGCACCCCCAGCATGGCGGCGCTGCCCAGCAGCCCCAGCGCCAGCCCCGGCTGCCGCCGCGCCCGCCGCAGCAGCATGCGCACGCGCGGCCACTGCCCGCGCGCGAGCAGCAGCGCCGTGGTGAACGGCAACGTGCACAGCACCCGCCAGCCGAAGATCTGCTCGCCATCGAGCGGCGCGAGCAGCGGCGCCAGGTAGTACAGCGCGCCGAACAGCACGGACGCGGCGATGGAAGCGGCAAGACCCTTGAGCACGGTGGTGAAGGAAGTGGCGGGCAAACGCGCGATTGTCGGCCATCGGGCACTTGCAGCGTCCCAGCTTCCCTCCTGACAGGACGTTGTCAGGAGGGGGCGCGCAGCATCGGGGCTCCTCAACTTCCATTGCTCAAGGAGCTCCTCATGCAGAACGCCACCACCTGGTTCGAAATTCCGGTGCGCGACCTGGCCGCCGGCCAGCGCTTCTACGAAACCCTGCTTGGCCGGCCGATGCACGGCACCGAAGACGTCGGCGGCGAGCACATGGCCGTGTTCGCGCACGACAAGCCCGGCGCCGGCGGGTGCCTGGTGCAGCGCGCCGGCCACCAAGCCGTCTCCGGCGGCACGCTGGTCTACCTGGACAGCGCGCCCAGCGTGCAGGCCGCGCTCGACCGCGCCCTGGCCGTCGGCGGCCGCGTGGCCACGCCGCGCACGCTGATCGCGCCGGGCCTGGGCTACTTCGCCCACGTGCAGGACCCGGAAGGCAATCTGGTTGGCTTGCATGCTGGAGAATGACTCCCCCCTGCGCCGCTGACGCGGCTTCCCCCCTCTCTGGCGCGCCGCTGCGCGGCGCTTGGAGGGGGGACGACATCTCGGGCCGGCGGAGCCGGACCCTCGCTGTCTCTGGGTTTTGCGTCGGTTCGCTTCGCTCGCCCCCTTCCATTGCCTCTAATCAGGCTGCGCCTGTCGACGCCTTCCATCTGGCACTTGGGGAACGGTGTTCGGGCGATACTTCCTGGCCCGCCTCGCCTAACACCCTTCCCCTCCGCCCTGCTGCCCGCCCATGCGCCGCGCCGACCGCCTGTTCCAGATCGTGCAGCTCATCCGCGGCCGACGGCTCACCACGGCGGCGTTTCTGGCGGGGCGGCTGGAAGTCTCCGAGCGCACGGTCTACCGCGACGTGGCCGACCTGCAGCGCCAGGGCGTGCCGATCGAGGGCGAGGCCGGTATCGGCTACCGGCTGGGCACCGGCTTCGAGCTGCCGCCGCTGATGTTCACGCAGGACGAGGCGCGCGCCCTGGCCGCCGCCGCGCGGCTGGCGCAGAGCTGGCTCGACCCCGGCATGGCCAGCGACGTCGAGAGCGCGCTGGGCAAGATCCTGTCCGTGCTGCCGCCTTCGGCGCGCACCGCGGCCGAGGCCCTGGCCCTGTTCGCCCCGCCGGTGGCGATGGACGGCGCCACGCGCGAGTGCCTGCAGACGCTGCGCGAGGCCGTGCAGTCGCGCCACAAGCTGCGCCTGGACTACCGCGACGCCCAGGAGGCGCCCTCCCGGCGCACGGTGCGCCCGCTGAGGTGCTTCTACTGGGGCAAGGTGTGGACGCTGGCCGCGTGGTGCGAACTGCGGCAGGACCTGCGCAGCTTCCGCGTGGACCGCATCGACGCCGTGCAGGTCCAGGACGAACGCTTCGCCAACGAACCCGGCAAGACCCTGGCCGACCTGCTGCGCCGCCTGCGCGAACGCAAGCCGCCGCAGTCGGGTTAGAGGCGCGCGATAGGGGAATACCGGTCGAACGGCATCCCGCTCACGCATGCGATCGAAGATCAGGCATGTGAACGCCTCGCGGCCCCACGGCCGTTCCGGGCAACAGATGAAATTCGTCTGAATCCAGACCCGGCGCCTGCTTCTTCGCAAGCGAAGCGCTCATCAGAATCGGCGTGCGCTGGCATCCCGCCTCGCCGAGCCCGGCGCAGCCAACCGAGGTCCGGACAACACACAGGAGACAAACCATGCCTCATTCCCTTGCTCATATCGGACGGCGCTCCTTCGTCGCATCGCTCGCGCTCGCCGGCATGGGCGCATGGGCGGCCGATGGCCCGTACCCCAGCGGCCCCATCCGCATCGTGGCGCCGTTCAACTCGGGCACGGTCGACATCCTCAGCCGGGCCTTCGCCGAGCGCCTGGCCGAGCAACTGGGCGTTCCCGTCGTGGTCGACAGCCAGCCGGGCGCCGGCGGCATCATCGGCAGCACGGCCGTGGTGAAGGCCGCGCCGGACGGGCACACCCTGCTCTTCACCGCCGCCGACCCGCTCATCATGGCCCCGCTTCTCCTGCGCCGGACCCCCTTCGATCCGCTCACCGACCTCTCCCCGATCGCCAAGGTGGCGAACAGCCCCATGATCCTCGTGGCGCATCCGGGGGCGCCGTTCCAGACCATGGAAGAGATGGTGCGGTACGCGAAGCAGAACCCGGAGAAGCTCTTCTACGCGTCTTCGGGTGCCGGCACCCCGGACCACATCGTCATGGAGCGGCTCCAGGACGCCCTTGGGTTCAAGGCCACGATCACGCCCTACAAGAGCACCGCGCAAAAGACCACCGACACGCTGGCCGGGCATGTGCCGGTCACGCTGCTGTCGCTCTCGGGGGCCCAGCAATACCTCTCGGCCAAGACGCTGCGCCCGCTGGCGATCGGTTCGCTGAAACGGACCGCCGAACTCCCCGACGTGCCCACCATGGCCGAGCTGACCAGGACGCCATTCGACGGGACGCTCGGCTATGGCGTGTACGGCCCGGCCAAGCTCGCTCCCCAGATGGTCGCGCGGCTGCACGCGGAAGTGGCCAAGGCGCTGGCCTCGCCGCAAATCGCCACCACCCTGCCCAAGCTCGGCGCCGAGGTCAACCTGCTGGACCCGGCGGCATTCGCGGCCGAAATGTCGCGCCAGCAACGCGAGGCGCGCGAACTCGTGCAGCGGCTCAACCTCGCCCAATGACACCAGCCTCCAAGCCCTCTTCCGCACAACCGTCGAGACCATGAACGCCACCTCCGCCCCGCCCCCCGCTGCCCGCTGCCCGTTCCACGACGAGGTGAACGACGATCGCCACGACGACCTGGCATCGCTCGAGGCCTTTCCCTTCTCGCGCACCGACAAGCTCAAGCCGCCGCCGCAGTACGCCCAGTACCGCGAGGCCAGACCGGTTGCGCGCGTGCGCCTGTGGGATGGCTCGCCCGCCTGGCTGGTCACCCGCTACGAAGACGTCAGGGCGGTGCTGGGCGACAGAAGCTTCAGCGTCGATCCGGCCAAGGGACTCAAGTCCACGTCCCCCGCGCGCGCGACCCAGATCGCCACGAGAAAGACCTTCATCAACATGGATGCCCCTGAGCACATGCGGCTGCGCCGCATGCTGGCCCAGGAGTTCATGCAGCCGAGCCTGCAGCGCTTGCGCCCCGACATCGTGCGCTGCGTCGAGGAACGCATGGCGGCGATGGAGCGCCAAGGGACACGGGCCGACCTCGTCGCCGATTTCGCGGTCCCCATCCCCTCGGAGGTCATCTCGCTCATCCTGGGGATTCCCTACGAGCACCATGAGCGGCTCAACCATCTCAGCCATACGCGCAACGACCATTCGTCCGGCGTGGACGTGGTCGAAGCCGCCGCCGCGGAAATGGAAGCGTACCTGGACAACCTCATTGCGGAAAAGACCCGGGGCATTCAGGCCAGCGGCGCAACCGAAGGGGCCGACCTGCTCAGCCGCCTGGTCATCCAGCAGGTGCTGCCCGGGAACCTCACGCACGACGGCGCCGTGAAGATGGCGGCGCTGCTGTATTCGGCCGGCCATGGGACCACGTCCAACCAGATCGCGCTGGGCGCGCTGGGGTTCATGCTCTGGCCCGATCAGATCGAGCAGTTGAGGGCCGACCCCTCGCGCGTCGCGGGTGCGGTAGAAGAGATGCTGCGCTTCCACACCGTGGCGCATATGAACTCGGCGCGCCTGGCGACACAGGACGTCGTCGTGGGCGGGCAACTGATCCGCGCCGGGGAAACGGTGTACGCGATGGACGCGTCGGCCAATCGCGATCCCTCGGTATTCTCCGAGCCGGACAAGTTCGACATCTGCCGAGCCGACAACAAGCACCTGGCATTTGCGTACGGCATCCACCAGTGCCTGGGCCAACACCTGGCAAGGCTGGAACTCACGATCGTCTACGAAAGGCTGTTTCAGCGCTTCCCCCGCATGCGCCTCGCCCAGCCGCCGGAGACCTTGGAGTTCATCGGCAGCAGCCAGGTGTATGGCGTGAAATCCTTGCCCGTGGAATGGTCGTGATGCCGCACCCGGCGGGCCAGGCCGCGGTGGTGGCCTGATGCCGCGTCGTGCCGCCGTCATCAGCTGGAACCGCGTCGAACCCGCTGCGCGCGCGGCATTCGAGCGCTGGCATACCGAGGAGCACTTGCCGGAGCGCCTGGGCATCGACGGCTTTCTCAGCGGCCGGCGGTATCGCGCCGTCGATGCCGACCGAGACTATTTGATCGCCTACGACGTGCGCGATTTCAGCGTGCTGCAAAGCCCGGCCTACCTTGCGCGCCTGAATTCACCCACGCCATGGACCCGCCAGGTGACGCCCTCCATGCGGGACTCGATCCGCGGCCTGTGCCATGTAGCCTGGCGCCTCGGCGCATCCGGGAACGGCGTTTTCCTGGCGGCCATACGCCTTCCGGCCGGTTTCGACCTGGAAGCCTCTCAGATGGAGGGGGCGCACCGGCTTCAAGCCGGAGCAGGGATCACGGCAATCTGGGCATGCAGAACGGCCGCCCACGAGAGTCGCCGCCCCACCGTGGAGCGGATGAACCGAACCACCGAGATCCCCCAAGGCATCCTGCTGATCGAAGGCCTCCGGGCGCAGGACGTGCGCGCAGCCGGTCGCCACCTCTGTGGAGAGACCGGCACCCTCGGACTGTTCGAATTGCAGTGTGAACTGACCAGGGCGCAGGCGGCCAGGCCCGTCTGATCGCCGGCACCGCACGGCTCCCCCCACGGCGCGGCGGCGAAACCCAAAACACCAAACCCCCGCCGGCTCCACGCCGACGGGGGTTTTCATGAGCGGTGTGCCCGCCTCAGCCCATCAGGCCGTCACGCTCTTGGCCACGTCCGCGTATTCCTCGATCTGGTCGAAGTTCATGTAGCGGTACACGCTCGCCTTGTCGGCGTCGATGACGCCCATCTCCTTGAGGTACTCGGCCTTGGTGGGCAGCTTGCCCAGGCGCGAGGCGATCGCGGCCAGTTCGGCCGAGCCGAGGAACACGTTGGTGTTCTTGCCCAGGCGGTTGGGGAAGTTGCGCGTGCTGGTGCTGATGACCGTGGCGCCTTCGCGCACCTGGGCCTGGTTGCCCATGCAGAGCGAGCAGCCGGGCATTTCGGTGCGCGCGCCGGCGGTGCCGAAGGCGGCGTAGTGGCCTTCCTTGATGAGCTCGTTCTGGTCCATCTTGGTCGGCGGCGCGACCCACAGCTTCACCGGGATGTCGCGCTGGCCGCCGAGCAGCTTGGCCGCGGCGCGGAAGTGGCCGATGTTGGTCATGCACGAGCCGATGAAGGCCTCGTCGATCTTGGTGCCGGCCACGTCGGACAGCAGCTTGGCGTCGTCCGGGTCGTTGGGGCAGCAGAGCACGGGCTCCTTCAGCTCATTCAGGTCGATCTCGATGACGGCGGCGTACTCGGCGTCCTTGTCGGCCTCCAGCAGCTGCGGGTTGGCCAGCCATTCCTGCACCTTCTGGATGCGGCGCTCCAGCGTGCGCTTGTCCTGGTAGCCCTCGGCGATCATGTTCTTCATGAGCACGACGTTCGAGTTCAGGTACTCGATCACGGGCTCCTTGTTGAGCTTGATCGTGCAGCCGGCGGCGGAGCGCTCGGCACTGGCGTCAGACAGTTCGAAGGCCTGTTCCACCTTCAGGTCGGGCAGGCCTTCGATTTCGAGGATGCGGCCGGAGAAGATGTTCTTCTTGCCGGCCTTGGCCACGGTGAGCAGGCCGGCCTTGATGGCGGCGTAGGGAATGGCGTGCACCAGGTCACGCAGGGTCACACCGGGCTGCATCTGGCCCTTGAAGCGCACCAGCACGCTCTCGGGCATGTCCAGCGGCATCACGCCGGTGGCGGCGCCGAAGGCCACCAGGCCAGAGCCGGCGGGGAAGCTGATGCCGATGGGGAAGCGGGTGTGCGAGTCGCCGCCGGTGCCCACGGTGTCGGGCAGCAGCAGGCGGTTGAGCCAGCAGTGGATCACGCCGTCGCCCGGGCGCAGGGCCACGCCGCCGCGGTTGCTGATGAACGCGGGCAGCTCGCGGTGGGTCTTCACGTCCACCGGCTTGGGGTAGGCGGCGGTGTGGCAGAACGACTGCATCACCATGTCGGCGCTGAAGCCCAGGCAGGCCAGGTCTTTCAGTTCGTCGCGCGTCATGGGGCCGGTGGTGTCCTGGCTGCCCACGGTGGTCATGCGCGGCTCGCAGTAGGTGCCGGGGCGGATGCCCTGGCCTTCGGGCAGGCCGCAGGCGCGGCCGACCATCTTCTGCG